>CAZULV010000001.1:0-32828 GCA_964621625.1 uncultured Muribaculaceae bacterium
ACATGGACACCATGAGTTGCATAAGGTACGCCCAACTCACCGGCAAACAAGAGGGACTGGAAGAGGGAAAAGCTAAAGGCCTTGAAGAGGGCATAACCAAGGGCATAGCCGAAGGCAAACAAGAAGAAAAATTGGAGATTGCCAAATCAATGAAATCAAGCGGTATTGAAACCGGTCTTATTGCCAAATGTACAGGTCTGTCGGAAGAAGAGATAGAAAAACTATAGAAAGAGGAGATAGATAGAGCGCAGTTAAAGGCCCGTACTTTGGTAATTACCATGTTTTAGTAATTATATCACACAAAAAAACTGACTCAAATGGAATTTCAAATTGAAGAATCCTTAGAGTCAGTTTTGTGTATTTAAATTATTGCAATTTATTTAAGTTTTTGCAGTTCTGTTGCAATCTGTTTTACAGATGAGGCTTTATCGGTATAAATACAAGGTCCTGTTACACATCCACTCTCGCAAGCCATAACTTCTACAAAAGGAGACGGAGCCTTGCCGGTTTTTGCATAGAATCTGAGCAGACCTATATTCTTTTTATCCAGATTGGCAACTTGCACAGCTTTAAGATCTGCTTGGGCGAGATATGCCTTTACTGCATCTGTAACTCCGCCTGTTTGGGCAAACCCGTGGGCCTCGCGTACAGATTTAAACTTCATGCCGTATGGCTCAACGGTATTTATATCTATTCCCATACCGTCTATTATAGAACCCATTTCCTCAAACGTTATGGTAAAATCTACCAGATTAGAATATCTGCGTGCCTCCTTTCTCTTTGCAAGGCAAGGCCCTATAAATACGGTTACGGCCTCAGGAGACTCTTTTTTTACAATCTCTGCTGTATAATACATAGGAGATTTTGTGGTTGATATATATTTCTTTATCTCCGGAATGTGTTTTTCTGATAACTCTATGTACGAAGGGCAGCAACTTGTTGTCATAAACGGTTGTCCCTCCTCCATTCTCTCCTTAAACTCCTCTGCCTCTATACGGGTAGTCTCCATAGCTCCCTGGGCAACCTCTATAACATCGGAGAAACCTATTGCCTTTAAAGCTCCGTAAACATTCTCCACCGGAACATTGAACTGTGCTAAAATGGCCGGTGCAACCATGGCCACCACATGTTCTCCTCTCTTTATTCTCTGGAGCACATCAAATACCTGTGAAATCTCGAATATAGCTCCAAACGGACACGCATTCACGCATTTTCCACAATAGATACATTTACTTTCATCTATTTTCTCTATGCCGTATTCGTCTTTGCTTATTGCCTTTACCGGACAAGCATCTTCGCAAGGTACCGGAATATACACTATAGCATGATAAGGGCAGCTTTTATGACATTTGCCACAACTTACACAGGCATCGTGGTCTATCTCGGCCTGCCCGTTCTTGTTAAAATGTATAGCATCTTTAGGACAGTTTACATAACAACTGCGGGCAACACATCCGCGGCACAGATTGGTAACCTCGTAGTTTACCTGTACACAAGAAGAGCATGCCTCATCTATAACGCAAAGAATATTCTCTTTAAGATTTTTTGCACGGGTAGTAGCCTGTTTTGCATAATAAGAGAGCGGAGTAAGCTCATCCTGCTCATCGCTCATATCAAAGCCTAAAAGAGGGAATGATTTATATTTCCAAACAACGCGTTCCTTATGAACACAGCAACGACCCATTACTTTAGTTTTTCTTGGGCTTAACTGCAGCGGAAGGCGGTCTATACTATCTATTAAAGAATCCTCTTTCCAAAGTTTGACCAATGTGGCCAGCAATTTGTGGCGCACGATCATCACATTATTGGTAAATGCCATATAGTAAAAGTTAAAAAAGGGGGTTTGTTAGGTTGGCAAAGATAATAAAAATTATATAAGAAAATGCCTAATCTTAACTGTTCCTATATTCCAGAGGAGTCATTTTAACATATTCCAAAAAATAGCGGTTAAAAGCCGTAGGACTAAAGCCTAAAGATTTGGCAATCTTGTTTATCTTTAAATCCGAGCTTTTAAGTTGTGCCTTAGCATCGTTTATTATAAGTTCCCGTATTATGTCCTGAGCGGTTTTTCCTGTAGCTTTCTTTATTGTGGCGCAAAAATGGCTCAACGTAAGCCCTATTTCATTAGCATAAAAAGTGGCCTTATGTTCGTTTTGGTAGTTTTCAAAGGCAAGACGTATGAACTCACCAAGTATTTCATATTCGCGAGGCTTCTTGTCGTTTTCAAAATTCTGTATCTGCGAATATATTGTAGCAAGCGAATTATAAAAAACCTCAACAATATGCAGCATAATCTCCTTGTTTAGAATTTTTTGAGGAGAATCCTCGGCTTTAATAAGCAGTGTAATCGCATCTTTAAAGAAAGAGGCCGTCTCCTGAGGCAGATGTATTACCGGATTATTGAGCAGATTAGGAAGGTTGTCTGTAATATGCTTCCAAAAATGGATTGTATTTATAAAAGAAGACGACAGACCCAGAAAAGCCACACTTGTATCTTCGCTTGCATAATGAATCTGCATAAAACTGCCGGGAATTATTGTAACAAAATCATTCTCCCTAACTGTATATTCCGACAGATTCAGGGTTACCTTTACCTCTCCACGCATACATATAGCAAAGACTCCCGCCTTTATTTTGGCAGGGAACATTTTGTAGAAATCAAGGATTTTTCCGGAAACATCATTATCCATTATGTAATCTACCGGAATATCGTACCGAGGAACTGTTTCATTTATTCTCATAGCTTAAATATATTTATGTACATGCCTCAACATTGTAGTGTAATAATTGTTGTATCATGCATAATTCTTGCAAAAATAGGCAAAAAATAGACTTAAAACATTAAAAAACGATAAATTTGTATATAAAACGTCGTAAATAAATCTTGTTGCGAAAATCTAAATACTGCATCTTTGCAGCGTTTTTTAAAATTGATAAATATGAGATGTCTTAAAATGTTTGCTTTGTTGGCCGGAGTGCTTGTAATATGCTTTTCGTGCGGCAAAGAGGGCTATGATTTTGGAGGGGGAAGCGTAAGATTTAATTTGAACACGGATTATTCTACCTCTATGGTTGGAACTAAAGCCGACAATGCCCTTAATCTCGATACAGATGATTTTACCTTAGAAGTTTTTAACTCGTCGGGGGTAAAATTCAAAAAATGGAGATACGGTGATATAAAAGGTGATACAGTTCGTATGAACGATGGCAATTTTACAGCCAAAGCATATTATGGCGATTCAACCGCAACCGGATTTGATGCCATATATTTTGCCGGTAAGACCAATTTTACTGTTGCCGGACAAAATTCTACACCGGTATCTCTTGTATGCCGTATGGCAAATGTTAAGGTTGCAGTTGCATGGGGACCAAACATAAGTGCAGATTATGCAGATTACAGTGTGCGCATCTACCGTAGCGGAAAAGATGATTCGCTTGTTTTCTCAAAAACAGAAACGCGCAGCGGATACATTCCTCATGGAAGTATTAAAATGGATATAACACTAAAGGATAAAAACGGTGCGGAAAGAGTATATACTCCAAAAGCGGTTGCCTGTGAGGCCAATGATTTTATAACATTTACCATAGATACAAAAGTGGCGGCAAAAGAGGAGGTTACAGTTTCGTTCCAAATAGAAAAAGGGACAGATGATAAATCGGAAACCATAGTAATACCGGCTGTTCTTGTAGCCAAAGATGCCCCTTCTTTTACAACTGCGGGATTTGACAATAACTCGGTCTCTTTTGTAGAAGGCTCCGGCGTTACAGGAGATCTTTACGTTGGAATTACCGCTCCGGCATTTCTTAAAAGCTGTGTTTTGGTTTCGCAGTCGGATTTTTTACCGAGCAACTGGCCTGATGAAATTGATTTGATGGGCAATAATGATGGGGTGCTCAGCACTATAAAGGCATACGGCATAACATGGAATCTTTCTGCCAATAGCCGTTATGGTTTGGTTAATTTTGAGGAACTTACAAAGAAACTGCGTTCTGACGGCGAAAACACAAGCAGATTTTCGTTAAAGGTAACAGATGCAAAAGGAAAAGATTCAACTATAAATTTGAATTTTAACATAACAGGAGCAACTATTGCCATAAACTCCATTCCTGAATACGATATGTGGGCAACAAAGGCGTACATTAATGTAACAACAAATGCTACGGATGCCGCTAAATTTGCATTTGAAGCAATGAATGGTTCTGCCGTATTGCAGACGTTTACTCCTCAATTAGTTAGCAGATCTGGCGATGTGAGCAGATTTATGGTAACAGGTCTTACGCCTGAAACAAACTATTCGTTTAGGGTAAATTACTGTAACGGACTTAAATATACAGAGCAGGTTGCAGGAACAACCGAAGCCGCACAACCGCTAAATAACGGTACATTGGAGGAGTGGAGCGCAACGGAGATTTATGGCGGAAATGGAACGTTTTCAACTGCGATTAATTGCGATTTTGCTTCGGGTTGGTGCACTCGTAATGAGGTTACAACATACGGAGCAAAGGATGCAACAATGGGATTTGTTGGAATAGCTGGAAATTACGGATTATATTACAGATGGTATTCCGGCACTATATCAACAACTGATGCCAAAAGCGGAAAGGCTGCAGAAATCTCCACCCTCGCTTTTTGGCAAGAGAAGTCTGGAACATTGAGCGTCTCAAATAGAAGTGATATATATGGATACGTTAAGGATAAAGGAAAAGCATATTCGGGCTATCTGTTTTTGGGCACAATAGATAAAGAGAATGATACCTATACATTAGGTATAGAGCACGGCTCCCGTCCGGAGAGTGTATCATTCTGGTACAAATATGCCCCTTGTTCCGGAGGAGACAATTGTTCTGCTTACGCTGTGGTGTATGATGTAAATAAAAACGAGATAGCAAGAACGGATACTTTCAAATCTTCGGGAATGTCTTTATATACACAGCAGATAATGAAATTTAATTACACCAATACAACAGTTAAAGCTAAATATATTACTGTATTCTTTAAGTCTGGAGATGTTTTGGATATTACCAAAATGCAACAGGTAGAGGGCAGTTATACAATGACTCCATATCCAAAAGATAGAATTGTTGGAAGTGTGCTTACTGTAGATGATGTTGTACTCAATTATTAATAGAATATAAAAGTGGTTAAATATATGAAGAAGTTATTTTTAATTGCAGCATTTGCCGGCCTGTTACTGTCGGGTTGCTCAAAAGAGGGTTATAATGCCAATGGCCTAAAAGATGGCTATGGCGCGGTTGCTATTGGTCTTGAAAGCAGTGGTACGTTTACCGAAACCAAAGCAGGCAGTGAAGCAGTGGATGAATTTTATGTAAAGATTTTAAGCGGAGAAACCGTTGTAAAAAGTTATAGTAAATATAGAGATGTACCTAATGCTGTTGAGATTGCTCCGGGCACATATACAATAGAGGCAGGAACGAGTAATAATAGCCCTGCAGCATTTAACGAGCCTGTATTTTACGGTTCGGGGGAGTTTACTGTGTCTGCGGGAGCTGTTGTACCTGTTGATTTGACTTGTACTTTGAGGAATATGAAAGTTACAATAAGGTATACCGAGGCTTTTGGTAATGAAGTTGCAGCGGATTTTGAGATTGTAGTAACCAACGGAATAGGTACACTTCTGTTTGATAAAACAATTATAGATGAGGGCTATAGCGGATATTTTTCTGTTGCCCCTCTCTCTATAAGATTAAACGGAAAAAGAAAATCTACCGGTGAAGAGATTCTTCACTCTATAGAAATTCCTGACGGAAAGGCAAAAGACCATTTTGTGCTTACTTTTGATGCTCAGGAAACAGGAGATATTCAGTTTGGACAGAATGGAACAGGCGGAATTACAATTGACTGGACTGTAAATGACCGCCAGCAGGAAGTTGTTGTTCCGGGAGAAGATGAAACCCCTGTTCCGGATGAGGGTGATGGCTCAGAAGACGGCGATGGCGGCAATGAAGGTGGCGATGGTAATCCGGTTGAGGAGTATCTGCCTACAATTACAGGAGATGGCATAGGGACACCGGTGGTAATTTCAAAAACGATGTCTGACGAAGAACTTGGTGCAATGAATGTGGATATTAATATTAACACATTAAATTCAAAAACAATAGAAGATATTCTTGTGACAATAACATCAAACCCTACAGCCTTGCAGGATGCGGCTGCAGCAATTGGTTTAAGTGGCACTTTTAGTATAGTGAACTTTGATGATGCAACAGGAAGTAATAGAAAAGAATTATTGGTAGAGTTGGGATTAATTAAAGATCCTGCTACAGACCCTATTAAGGGTAAAACCAGTTACTTGTTTAAGATAGGACCTTTTATGGGTGGTTTGGGTACTGCAGCAGATCTTGGTACATGTACTTTTGCAGTTAAAGTTATCGATAGTGATAATAAAGAGGCTTCTGCAAATTGTGTTGTTAATATTACGGAGTAGTTATGAAATTGTTGGAATACATTGGGAAGGTTGGAATACTAATACTATTGCTATTCTTTGTTTCTTGTCAGAAAGAAAGTGATACCTCTGAAAAAGGCTATCTTAAACTTAATCTTTCACAAGATAAAGAATTGATAGTTGTTGGAACAAAAGCGGAACCTGAGCCAATTTACAAAGTGAGCGTTTTAGACGCAAAGGGTGCAACGGTTGCATCGTATGATAATCATAATGATTTGGCCAATAATCCATTAGAGCTGAAAGCCGGCAGATATACCGTAAAAGCCTCTACCGGTGAAGATGGTGGATATGCGGCTTTTGAAAAGCCTGTATATCAGGGCTCTGATGAGATTGAGGTGATTGCCGGCAGAACGTCTGTGGCAGAGGTTGTATGTACTCTTTCACAAGTTAAGGTAACAGTTAAATGCAGTGAGCAGGTAACAGATGCTTTCTCAAAGGTAATAGTAACTGTAACAAACCATACCGACTTTACAGACGGCAGCAGGAATCTTATTTACAGTTCTGAAAATGGTGTGGCAGAAGACGGAACCATTGGAAAAGAGGGATATTTTCAATGTACAGGTTCTCTTAAATATAATATATACCTCATAAATAAAAATAATGAAATATCAAACGGTGAGGTTTTTGGAACATTCAGCAATGTAAAGGCCAAAGAGCATTACATACTTAATCTTACTTTGGGCGGAGATGATGAAGGCGGTGCTATAGTTCCGGGAATAGGTGTTGATGGTTCAACTAACGACCAAGAGTATGATGTTATGGTAAACCTTAACAAGAAAGCCAAACCGGCATTCTCTACAAACGGATTTAATTTAGATAACATAGCGTATGTACCTGTAGGTTCTACTTTAACATGGCAGATTAACATATTGGCTAAAGCCGGTATCGAGCGTCTTGCATTGTCGCACAATTCTACAGTATTGTCGGGGAAAGGCATTCCTGCATCATTTAATCTGCTCAACCTTGATAATGCTTCAAAAACTGCAATAAACAATGCCGGTATAGCATGGAGCGGAGTTGTTGCAGGTACAAAAGAGAGTATGACTCTCGATTTCTCGGCATTACTCTCTTCGTTGCCATTGGGTGATTATAAATTTACAATAAGCGCCTTAGACAAACAGGCACAGGAGGTAACAGAAGAGTTTAATTTTAAGATAATACCTTCTGTGGAGACCTCTACTATAAGTGCAGAAGCGTGGGGCCGACATGCCTTCTTGTATGGTATCTACAATACAGAGACGCAGCCGGCAGGTATGGGATTTGAGTATCGTAAGGAGAGCGAGAGTTCTTGGACGAAAATAACCGATAGCCTTACTGTTAGCGGTACTAACTATTCTGTGAAGGTAAAAGGACTGGAGCCGAGAACAAAGTATATATTCAGGACCATATCAGATAAAGAGCCTTCGAATGAAATTGAGTTTACCACTTTGGGAGCAGATCAGATTCCTAATATGAATTTTGATTCATGGTATAAGGACGGAAAACATTGGTATCCGAATGCTTCTGCTAATGATTTTTGGTGGGATAGCGGTAATAAAGGTGCAAATACATTGAGCGAGGTAAATCCTACTCAACCGAGTACAGATGTAGCGGTTTCTGGAACAGACAAAAAATGTGCGATGCTTAAATCATCAACAGCTGCCGGACAATTTGCCGCAGGTAGTTTGTTCTTGGGTAAATTTGTTAAAGCAACACTAAGTCCTTTGGGTGCAACACTTGAATGGGGTAGAGATTATAAGTGTAAACCATTGTCTCTAAAAGGATATTACAATTACGCTCCGGTTGCTATAAACAAAACTAAGGCTCCTCATACAGACAAGGAGGGTACTATGGATATTTGCCAGATATATGTAGTATTGGCAGACTGGCCGGGAGGCAAATTTGACGTAAGTACCGGAGATGGCAAGTTTATAGATATTGACAATGACCCATATATAATAGCGTACGGCTCTTTGGAGAATAACGCAAGTACAGAAGGCTGGAAAAAATTTGAAATTCCTATAGAATATAGAAATAAGAGAACTCCAACCACTTGTGTTATAGTTTGCTCTTCAAGTAAATACGGAGACTATTTTACCGGTGGCGTTGGCAGTACTCTGTATGTGGATGAGTTTGAGTTTACATTTTAAAAACTGTTTTTGATTTAATAGATGAGATTTTTGATAAGAGCGGGTATTGCGGCTGTATGTGCTGTTTTTCTGTCGGGATTTGCTTATAAGGCAGAAGCTCAAGAAAAAGAGCATTTCAGCCGTGGAATTGAGATGACCACTTTTGTCCCAAAAGGGCAGTGGATAGTGGGTGGTTCGTTTTCGTATAGCGAGAATACGGCCGACGATTATGATTTGCCCATAATAGAGGATATTGACGGTACAAACTATACCTTTAAAGTGAGCCCTTATATAGGATATTTCTTTAAGGATAATTTATGTATAGGCGGTCGTTTCGGCTACAGCCGTTCAATGATAAGGCTTAATTCCACCTCTATAGGCATTTCGGAAGATCTCGATTTTAGCATTGAGAATTTTTATAATGTAAAGCACACATATACAGGTTCTATCTTTTTCAGAAATTATATGAGTCTGGGAAACAGCAGGCGTTTTGCTGTATTTAATGAGGTACGTCTTACGGGAGGAAGCGGCCAGGGCAAGACTATTTCCGGCACAGATGACGGGCTTAAAGGCTCTTATCAGGAGATATTGGAGATAGAGTTGGGCATTATTCCCGGTATAACGGCCTTTATTGCAGAGAATGTTGCTGTTGAAGCCTCTGTTAATGTGTTGGGATTCAGCTATAAAAAGTATGACCAGACCAGAGACCAGATTTATACCGGCAGTTTTGAGAGCAGCGGAGTTAATTTTAAGGTAGATATTCTCTCTATAAATATAGGAGTGTCGTTCTATTTTAATAAACTTAATCTCATGGGAGCGTTTAAAAAGAGAGGAAACAGAAAATGAGAAAGCGGTTTGGAATATTTTGCGCCATTGTTGCGGCTTTCTGCTTTGTTGTATGCGGATGTATTGAGAATGATATTCCGTATCCTATTATAAAAGCGGATATTACAGCCTTTAAAGTAAGCGGGCAGAAAGAGGCTGCAAATATAAATACAGCAGATAGACTTATTACGGTTGATTTGGCCGATACTGTTGATATAAAAAGTGTTAATGTGCTTGAGTTTGAGGTTTCGGAGAATGCAGAGGTAACACCGGCGGTAGAATCTGCAATTGATTTGTCGCAGCCTATGCAATACACTCTAACCACTTATCAGGATTATATCTGGACAATAAAGGCTACTCAAACTATTGAGCGTAGCATTAACGTTGAAAACCAAGTTGGCACGGCTATATTTGATGAGTACAGTAAGATAGTACTTGTTACTGTTTCCGGAAATTCGCAGCTTAGCAATATTGTTGTAAAGGATATGAAGATAGGGCCGCAGGGAAGTGTTATAGTGCCGGATTTTAAATATGTTACAGACTTTTCTTTGGCAAAGGAGTTTACATGGTACTATAAGAACAGGAGCGAAAAATGGCTTGTAAAGGTTGTGAAATCCGATGTAAGCGTTGCAACAGGCTCGGTGAACGCATTTGCCAAGTATGTATTAGTAAGCGGAGAATTTCAGGCCGGTTCCGGAGAGCCGTCTTTTGTGTATAAGAAAAAGAGTGATGCAGATTGGCAGACTTTTACAGGAGAGACCGTTGTAAGCGGTGGTTCTGTATCTGCCAAGATTACCGGATTAGAGCCGGAAACGGAGTATATTGTAAAATTGAAAGTGGGCGATATTTTTGGCTCTGAGGTTGCCTTTACAACGCAGGCTGCCCAACAGGTAGAAAATTCAAATTTTGATAATTGGATAAAAGACGGCAAATCGTGGTTCCCTAATATTGATCTTACTGCCGCACATTATTGGTGGGATAGCGGAAACCGCGGGGCAAATACTTTGAGTGAGAAGAATCCTACTGTGGCCGAGGAGAGTATGGTTATTAAAGGTAAGGCCGCAAAGATGACCTCAACTGCTGTAGTGGGTGTTTTTGCCGCCGGAAATATTTATACCGGAAAATATGTGAAAACCTCAGGAATAGGGGCGCAGCTCGATTTTGGAATACCATTTACAAGCCGTCCTACCTCATTAAAAGGGTATTACAACTATACCCCGGGTGTTATAGATAAAACAAAATCTAAATACGAACATCTTAAAGGACAAAATGATACATGCCATGTGTATATTGTTTTGGCAGACTGGAATGCTCCGTACGAAATCAATACAACAAAAGAGATTTTTCTTGATGTAAAAAACAACAGCAATATAATTGCATACGGCGATTTTACAGATGGTACAGGAACGGGTGGCCGGTATAAGGAGTTTGAGATAAAACTTAATTACAGGGATTTGACCCGACAGCCCAAATACATTCTTATAGTTGCCTCTGCCAGCAAGTTTGGCGATTACTTTACGGGAAGTACGAGTTCTGTTCTTTATGTAGATGAATTTTCTCTTTCGTATGATTAAATGATTGATTATATTTACAACCATGTTTGCCGTGTGACAGACATGGTTTTTTAATACTGTTTATCATGAAATCGAGGGGTTATTATTTTAGAAAATTTGTTTTTGGGATGCTTTTATGTGCATCCGTTTCTTTTTTTGTTTCGTGTTCAAAAGATGAGGAACCCGATAGCCGTGCAGAGGTTGATAATGTTACCCAATTGGTAAACAGATTTGTGCTTATGTATAACGAGTATTATTATCTGTGGAACAATAAGATTAACTACGATGATAAAGACCCGCGTTATATAGAAGATTCGTTTGCTCTGTTTGATAGTCTTATTTACAAAGATTTGGATATATGGTCTTATCTTACTAATGATGCCAACACTCTTTTTGACAGTTATAACGGTGTTGAAACCGCATACGGTTACAGGCTTGTTGTTGCCAGAACTTCTGATGAAGCAGTGGCAAAGTGCATAGCCGTTGTAAAATTTGTATATCCCGGCTCACCTGCAGAAAAGGCCGGTATTAAGAGGGGAGATGTTTTATGTAAGATGAACGGGAGCTATATTACAACCGAAAATTATCTCGATTTATACTATTCTTCCTCTATAGAATTAAAATTTGGAGAGTATTCGGCCAAGGATAATACAATTTATGAACTCGACAAAACGGTTTCTCTTACGGCCTCAAAATTTAATATAGATGCGGTAAATGCCTGGTCTGTAATAGAGTTGGGAATGCATAAAATAGGATATATCTGCTATACAGATTATGTAGAATCTTCTCACGAAAAACTTGCGCAGATATGTGCCGATTTTAAATCACGCAAGGTTACAGATGTTATTCTTGATTTGAGATATAACCCGGGTGGGGCGGCCGCTTCTGCTGCATATTTGAGCAGCCTGTTTGTGCCAAAATCGGTGTTAGACAGAAAAGGTGTGTTCCTAAAACAGATATGGAACAGTAACCTTACAAATTATCTTACCTCTGAGGGTACAAGTCTTACAACAACATTCAACGCTTTGGCTGCAAATTATAATCTTAATCTCAGCCGTATTTTTGTACTTACAACCTCAGGAACAGCTTCGGCCTCAGAGGCAACCATTGTTGGACTTGCACCATATATGAATGTTGTGCGTATAGGTTCAACCACTCATGGGAAATATTGCGGTGCTTTGCTGTTAAGGGCTGTAGATAAGGATGGTGATGTTATAAGTCTTATAGATAATTGGGCAATGAGCCTGGTGGTGTATAAATTTGCCAACAACAGCGGCTATACAGATTTTACAGGTGGTCTTGCCCCTGATTATGAGGTAGAAGATAATTTGTTTGGTACATATCCGTTAGGCAATGTAAACGACCCTCTTATAGCCAAGGCTGTGGAACTTATAACCGGCGTAACGCAAAACGCTGCCGCAAATTCACAGAGTGTAAAAAGCAGCAGCGGTGTATTGCAAAAAGATGGCGGATTTACCATTCTTAAAGATGAAACCAACAGGCTTAACAGCCGTCGTGGCGGATTTGTAGAGTTGGCAAATTAAGGTTAATTGTGCCCTACACCCTACACGGTGGAGACTCTATATTTGTTCGCAGATAAATTTGCCTACATCGGTTGTTCCGTAGCATCTGTTACGATTGCCGCTGTGCGGGTCTGTTCCTGCCAAGTCTTCTGTAACCACGCCTTGCTCTATTGCTTTGCGACATGCGTTTTTAATCTCTTCGGCCTCTTTTTTCATCTCAAAAGAGTATTCAAGCATCATAGCTGCAGACAATATTGTGGCAATAGGATTGGCTATATTTTTGCCTTTGGCCTGCGGGTATGAACCGTGTATAGGTTCATAAAGCGATATATCTTTTCCAACCGAAGCCGACGGTAACAGACCTATAGAGCCTGTAATTACGCTTGCTTCGTCGCTCAATATATCTCCAAAAAGATTCTCGGTAAGAAGCACATCAAATTTTCCGGGAGCGGTAACAAGCTGCATGGCTGCATTATCTACAAACATGTAGTCTAATTTTATATTGCTGTATTTCTCTTCGTGCAGCTGTTTTACTGTCTCTCTCCATAAGCGGCTTGTTGCCAAAACGTTTGCTTTATCTACCAAGGTAACAGCCCCGTTTCTGAGTTTTGCAAGTTCAAAGGCTTTTGTTGCAACCCTTGTTATCTCCTCTTTGCTATACACGCATGTATCAAAAGCAGTATTGCCGTTTTCGCTTCTGCCTCTCGGTTCTCCAAAATAAAGTCCTCCGGTAAGCTCTCTTACAATCATAAGGTTTGCCCCCTCTATTCTCTCTTTTTTTAATGGAGAACGCTCTATAAGACAGCTGAACGGCTCTATAGGACGCAGATTTGCAAACAGTCCTAAACTTTTTCTCATTTTGAGCAATCCCTGTTCCGGTCTTACCTTTGCATTTGGATTATTATCGTATTTGGGGTCTCCTATAGCACCAAACAGCACAGCGTCGCTTCTCATACAGAGCTCATGTGTCTTTTGCGGATAAGGCTCACCGCACAGGTCAATTGCACATGCTCCCACAAGACTCTCTTCAAATTCAAATTCGTGATTATACTTCTTGCCTATGGCCTTTAGAACCTTAACGGCTTCTGCTATAATTTCCGGACCTATACCATCGCCCGGAAGTACTGCAATTTTCTTTTTCATACAATCTTATTTATTGGCAATGCCATTTTCGTAATTCTCTATAATATCTTTTGTTGTTATAAGATAGTCAATATCCTCAAGTCCGTTTTCTAAACAGTGTCTCTTATATTCACCTATAGGAAAAATCTCTTTTTCTCCGGTAGATAAAATTTCTATGCTTTTTTGCGGAAGATTTACTTTAAGTTGCAGTTTGTTGTCTTTTTTGTATTCGGTAAAGATTTTCTGCAAAAACTCTTCGCTTACCTGCACAGGTAAAAGACCGTTGTTAAGTGCATTGTTTTTGAAAATATCTGCAAAAAAGCTCGAAACCACAACTTTAAAGCCGTAATCGGCTATTGCCCATGCCGCGTGCTCTCTGCTTGAACCGCATCCAAAGTTCTTTCCTGCAACTAAAATCTTTGCCGCCCTGTCTGCCTTTGCAAATGCCGAGTCTTCAATAATCTTATTGTCGGCCGTGTATCTCCAGTCTCTGAACATGGCATCTCCAAAGCCCTCTCTTTTTGTGGCTTTTAAGAATCTTGCCGGAATAATCTGGTCTGTGTCTATATTCTCTACCGGGGTGGCGGCTATGGCAGAGGTAAGTATATTTATTTTTTCAAATCCCATGGTCTGTAATTTTATGTTTTGTGTTTTTAGTAGGTTATCCGATAACCGTTTTTAGCTTTGTTTGTAAAAACTGCTCGGCATTAATACTCTATGCGTGTTTTATGCGTGTTTTATGCGTGTTTGCTTGCATGTTTACGCTTGCATGTTTTCTTGCACTTGCCTGCGTTGCTTGTTTGCGCTTGCTTATTTGCATGTGCTTGCGCGTGTTTGTTTATTTGTGCTTGCTTGCCTGCTCGTTTGTGTTTGTTTTCGTTTACTTTGCTTATTTTCGCTTGTTTGCGTGTTTGCGCTTGCTTGCATCTACTTTGTTTATTTGCGCTTGCAGTTTGTGTTTGTTTATTTGCGTCTGTTTGCTGCGTGTTTACTTGCTTGCGTCTGCCTGCTTGTTGACATTTGCAGGCTTTTTCTATGCGCGTGGGTCTGTAATCACTCCCGTAACAGCTGCCGCCGCCGCCACAACCGGGCTGCAGAGCATCGTGCGGGCTCCTGGGCCTTGACGTCCTTCAAAATTCCTATTGGAAGTAGATAGCGAATAGGCCCCTGCCGGAACCTTGTCGGAGTTCATGGCCAAACAAGCCGAGCAGCCCGGTTGCCGGATTTCAAATCCGGCCCCGGTTATCACGGTATCCAATCCCTCCTCCTTAATCTTGCGCTCTACCTCTACAGAACCGGGTACAAGCCATACGGTAACATTATCTGCTTTTCTTTTTCCCTTTACATATTGGGCAAAAGCCCTAAAATCCTCTATACGTCCGTTTGTGCAGCTCCCCACAAACACATAATCAACCTTTTTGCCGAGCATTGTTTCACCCGCCTTAAATCCCATATACTCCAACCCTTTTTTTCCGCTCTCATCGCACTCGGGAATAGTTCCTGTAATTGCAATTCCGCGTCCCGGGTCTGTACCGTATGTTATCATAGGCTCAATATCCTCTCCGCAGAAGGTAAACTCTTTATCAAACGTTGCATCCGAATCGGAATACAGAGAACTCCATTTTTTAACAGCTTTTTCAAACTCTTCGCCTGCAGGCATATATTTGCGGTTGCGCATATACTCGAATGTAGTCTTATCAGGTGCAACAAATCCCCCTCTTGCCCCCATCTCAATGCTCATATTGCAAACGGTCATTCTCCCCTCCATACTCATGTTCTCAAAAACCTCTCCGGCATATTCAACAAAATGCCCTGTACCTCCGCTTGTCCCCAATTTTGAGATTATATACAGAATCACATCTTTTGGAGTAACATATTTGCCGAGTTTTCCGGTTACGGTAATACGCATCTGTTTTGGCTTGTTCTGCAACAGCGTTTGTGTTGCCAAAACCATTTCCACCTCCGAAGTGCCTATTCCAAAGGCTATTGAGCCAAAAGCACCGTGAGTTGCCGTATGGCTGTCGCCGCATACTATTGTCATTCCCGGTCCGGTAATTCCCTGCTCTGGACCTATCACATGCACAATGCCGTTAGAAGGGTGTCTGAGCGGAAAATACGAGATTCCATGTTCGCTACAGTTTGCGGCAAGCGTCTCAATAGGAACTCTGCACGAAGCATCCTCAATAGGCTTGTCCTGATTTAAAGTAGGTGTGTTGTGGTCGCAGGTTGCAAAAGTCTGTTGAGGCCTGAACACCTTTATTCCGCGTTTTTTAAGGCCTTCAAAGGCTTGTGGCGATGTAACCTCATGAATAAAATGCCTGTCTATATATAATTGGGTAGGGCCGTTTTCAAGCTCCTGAACAACATGTGCCTCCCATATCTTGTCAAAAAGTGTCTTTCCCATTTTTAAACGTCTTAAAAATTTCTTTTAAATGAACTTGGATATTGCATCAACAAAAGCCTCCACAGATGCGGTTATAATATCGGTGTTGGCAGAAAATCCGTAATACAGATTGCCTTTGTTCTCAACCTGAACATGTACCTTTCCAACATCATTTGAACCACGGGTTATAGCCTGAACCAAGAACTCCTCTACCACAATCTTGCGGTTTACAAGCTGTTTTACAGCGCTAAAGGCGGCATCTATAGGACCGTTTCCGCTACTTGTTGCCGTACACAATTCTCCATCTATATTAAGTTTTACCGTTGCCATAGGAACAGAACCCTTACCCGATATAACCTGAAGGAATTTGAGCCTTATTTTTCTTGCGGCCTCATTACGGTTTACACCTACTATTATAAGCAAATCGCTATCGTTTACATCTTTCTTTGTATCTGCTAATAAAAGGAACTTCTCGTAAGCCTTGTCAAGCTCGTCGGGGGTAAGATTTATGCCCAATCTTTGGTAATGGTGGTTGAGGGCGGCACGTCCGCTTCGTGCAGTAAGTGCTATAACAGAATCGTTTACGCCAACATCCATAGGGTCTATTATTTCATAGCTCTCTCTGTTCTTTAACACTCCGTCCTGGTGTATTCCCGATGAATGTGCAAAGGCGTTGCGTCCCACAATGGCTTTGTTAGGCTGCACAGGCATGCGCATAAGCGTAGAAACCAGTCTCGAATTTTTATAAATCTGTTTTGCATCAATATCTGTATAAAAAGGCAGGTCTTTGCGGCATTTAAGGGTCATTACAACCTCCTCTAAAGAGGTATTTCCTGCGCGTTCTCCAATTCCGTTAATTGTAACTTCAACCTGACGGGCACCATTCATAATACCGGAAATAGTATTTGCCGTAGCCATGCCTAAATCGTTATGGCAGTGTGTGGAGAGAATGGCCTTGTCGGCATTTGGTACATTATTTATGAGATATTTTATTTTTTCTCCATACTCCCAAGGAGTACAATATCCTGTAGTATCCGGAATATTTACAACCGTTGCGCCTGCTGCAATTACCGCCTCTACAACACGTGCAAGATACTCATTGTCTGTTCGTCCTGCATCTTCTGCATAAAATTCCACGTCATCAACAAACCTGCGTGCATATTTTACCGCCTTAACCGCACGCTCTATAATCTCTTCGCGGTTAGAGTTGAATTTGTATCTTATATGTGAATCAGAAGTTCCTATTCCGGTATGTATCCTACCTCTCTTTGCATAGTGCAGAGCCTCTGCCGCAACTTCTATATCCTTTTCTACAGCGCGTGTAAGGGCGCAAATGGTTGCATCGGTTACATTTTTTGAAATTTCAACCACCGAATTAAAATCTCCCGGGCTCGAAACCGGAAAGCCGCACTCTATAATATCTACCTTAAGAGCTTCCAACGATTTTGCCAACTCAATTTTCTCAATAGTGTTGAGCTGACAGCCCGGTACCTGTTCACCGTCTCTTAAAGTAGTGTCGAAAATGTAAATTTTCTGATCCATAATTACAAATTGTAAGTTTAGTTTATATGTTTTATATAATATTCAAAATAAAAGCCGTTCCGGTCAATTTGACGGGAACGGCCTTGTAATATATAACTATCGAATAATCTCCAGACTAAAAACGAGGGTTCCCTCTCAACTTTAAGATGAGCAGCAGTTGTAGGGATAGTTGCAGTCGGAATTGATTATTCATAATATCTCTTGTGTGTATCTTTTCTCGTTTAGGGTTACAAATGTAGGAATAAAAATTAAAGTTACAAACTGTAAGAATTGTTTTATAAAGAAATAAAAAGCCTCTAAAGAGCGCATGAATGTGAGGTATATTATGGCTTCTTACCGTTTACTGTAACAATTTTACACTGTTTTACAACTACAAGGTCGTGTTCGCGAGAAAATCCGCGCACTTGTCCTTGTAATACCACAGAATCCTTTTTGCTTACATGACGCAGTTTGAGATAATCTGTAAAGGGGAGTACGCATAGTACTTTGCAGCTTTCATTTGCGCTTCCTGCAACTTCAACAGAGGGAAGTCCGTAAACATCAGGGCCTACTTTTACAGAAATACCGCTTATGTATACTGTTTTCATTCCGTATTTGGATAATGCCGCTTCGTTGTCGTTATAAAATTCGTTATACAAATCGGTTGCGCTTATTTCATTCATCTTGTTGTTGTTTTGGGCATATATGTTTGTTGTGTAGAGAAATATAACACCAATCAATACATATCCTGCAATTTTATTTAAAAATGACTTCATTAAGAAAATAATTTAGCACAAGTTATTAAAATTATACAAATTTATTCTTATAACTGTTCTTTAAAAAGAGCAAAATTGTTGGAAAATTGTTCAAAATCAATGATAGACAATAGTAATGTCATTATGTGCTATTTATGTACTGTGTGTGAATATTACAAAATACTATCTTTATTATATTTGTGCCTTTAAAAGAGCAGACGCATGACTAAAGATGCAGAACCGTTACTGCCTTATTGGAATAAAGGCGGATTTTCTATATGTACGGAGGGATATGCCGATATATTGTTAAATGAACAGAAATTCAGATTAACGCACGGAGGTATATTTATGGTAACTCCGCTTGTGCAGATTTACAGCATAATTCCGTCGGAAGATTTTAAGTGTATATCATTCGTGAATGATTTAAAAGTGTTTTATCCTATCTTCAAAATTATTTCCGATACAGGAATACCTCTAAAAGTACGGGAATATCCGTGTTGGCAACTTGCAGATTCAGAACTTAAATATGTGATAAGTCAGGATGAAAGGATACGGCAGAAGCAGCTGAGGATAAAAGAAGATATTTCTGCAGATGAGCGCACCCTGCTATCTCATCAGATTAATCTTATACGGCATGAGACAATGTTGGAGGTGGTTGGAAACCATATCCGCAGTTATCCGGCACAGATAGATTCTGTATGCAAGCAGGATATTATTGCTTACCGATTTATTCTCTCTTTGCACGAAAAGTACAATACGGAGAGACGCGTTTCATGGTATGCTTCTCAGGCAAGGCTGTCTCCGGGGCACTTTACCACTTTAATAAAGAGTGCTACCGGCAAGACCCCCTCCGAATGGATTGCCGCTGTTACAACCGCCTATGCAAAGCTGCTTCTTGAACAGCGGGATAAAAGCATAAAGCAGATTGCTGCAGAACTCAATTTCCCGGAACAATTCACTTTCCGTAAATATTTCAAGCAATATACGGGAGTATCGCCTAAAGAGTACAGAAAGGAGTTGATTTAGAGGCATAAAAGGGTATATCAGTGACGTTTATCGTATTTTACCATACGCCATAAGTTGGGAAGTTTTGGAATATATGCCCTGAATTTGCCTCTTAAATCTGAGAAGCACAAACCTATAATGGTTATGATTCCAACAAAGGCTGCTATACCGAATATCTCTTTTAATCCCACCATCATTGATTGTCTCTGGAACTCTCCGTAAAGCCTCATGAAATCCGGGGTAATCTCATTTGTAAATACAGATTCTGTAGTAAGCTGCATAAGGCTCTCTTTTCTGAATATATTTAAAAGATGAGACAATACAGACTGGCAGACCGGTGTTCCCACGCCTGTGCGTATAAATCCTATTGCGCACAGTGCCTGAAAATAATATACAAACGGGATGTTGCGTCCGAGCGTATAGGCCAGTACCACATATAAAACGGCTGTTCCAACTCCGCGGCACCACATAGGAATCCACATCATTGCATATTCTGTTTCCGGTCCTATGAGAAAATAGAGCATAATCTGATATGCAGTAAAGAAGGAGAATCCAACTATGGCTACATTGCGTGGTCTCCATTTTTTACGTGCCAAGGCATAAAATGTAAATGGTGTACCACACAGAATACCTGCAACAACGCCCCAATTGAGTGAGATAGAGTGGAACATGTCAAACCCAAGTATTCCTTCTGTAAACATATTCTGAATCTGTCCGGCCGTACCGCTTAATATAGAGTAGCTTATAAACAGTGTAAAGATTATAAAGAATTTTGGTTGTACAAAAGTGGCCAAATGTATGAATGGATGGCGTATTGTTGCTGCTCTGTGTATGGCCATGGCAAGAGATATTGCGGCAAATGCGGTGGCAATACGTATTTCGCTGCCTTTCCACCAGTCGTAATGAGAACCGTATAAACCTATGAATAGTATACACAGCAGAAACAGGCTCCATAATATTGCTCCCAAATAATCAATTGCCTTAAACGGCAAGTATGGGCCTAAGCGGTAGTGTCGGCGCATGGTAAAGTGTATAAGAACCAAAGCTAAAGCCAGTACACCAACCATAGCCATGTGCATTGCCTGCCAGTTCCATGCCCAGATGCTGTATCCTGTAGCTATTCCCGACAGTTGTATGCAGCTGAGTATTATAGTGTAGAGAAATGGATAAAAGTATGCAAGGTCGCGAGTAGGGGATATACATAATTGGATATTGCTTATACAAAAAAATGTGGCAGCCATTTTAAACACTCCGCATATATACGAGGTGAGTACCACTATGGGAACATTTTTGCTATACATGCAGATTATTGTACCTATCATTAACACTACTGTTGAGAAAATAAGCACAGTGCGGTTCTCAAAACGGAACATTACCCTAAACTGTACGGGAAAGAGCATGGTCATGCCTATTAGGGAGGCGTATCCGGCCATCATTATGTCTTCGTTGAGCCATGCCGATGAGCCTGCCATTTGTGTTACGGCCGACATATATATTCCGCCTGTGAATTGATATACAACAATGAGCAATACAAATATGGCAAACCGCATTCCCCATGGAACGAAATCCTTGCATGCCATAATGCGGCGTGCGTATGCTATCTGTTCTGGAGTCTCTTTTGCCATCTTATTTGCAGATTACTTTACATTCGGCATTCATGCCTGAGCGCAAACGCTTTAGATCTTCGGGTTTGTTATTGGTAAAATCAATTCTTATTGGAATACGTTGTTCTACTTTTATGAAGTTGCCTGTAGAGTTATCTACCGGAACAACAGAGTATTGAGATCCGGTTGCATTGGCAATATTGCTTACAATTCCTTTATAGGTAATTCCTGATATTGCATCAACACGTATTTCAACGCTTTGTCCTTCAAATATATCATTTGTCTGTGTTTCCTTGTAGTTTGCAATAATCCATACTTTATTATTTTCTACAATAGACAAAAGGTTTTGTCCGGGTTGAATAAGCTGGCCAAGTTGTATGCCCTTTTTGGAGACTACACCATCGCACGGAGCTGTAATTACAGTATATGAAAGGTTAAGTTTTGCAAGTTCATGTGCTGCCTGAGCCGCTTCTATATCGGCTTTGCGTTGTTCCAATCTCTGTGTCTGCTCCCTTTTTATTAAATTGGTACTATGTTTTTGGCGTACAAGCATATCGTATTTAGATTTCATTGCCTCATAGTTGGTTTTCATATTCTCATACTGCTGACGTGTAACGGCTTTTTGGTCAAACAGTTGCTCGTATCTGCGATAATCCTTTTCTGCTTGGGCCAGACGTATGCTTAACTCCTCTATTGCTGCATCCGATACGCTCAAATTATTCTCTGTTGTAGAAATTGTAGTTCCCATTGCCGTATTCTCTACCAATGAACGCTGATATGCTGCATTTGCTTGGGCTTCACGTAATTTATACTCCGAATTTTCTATTATAACCAAAGTGTCTCCCTGTTTAACCTCTTTAAAATCGTCAAAACATATTCTCTCTATATATCCCTGCACACGGCTGTTTATTGGTATTATGTTGCGTCGTATCTGGGCATTGTCCGTCCATTGTACATTTCCCAGATGAAAGAAGTGGCTGCACACCCAAAAGAGTCCGGCGGCTGCAATTGCTATTGTAATAGTATTTCTGACTATTTTTTTAGTGTTATGGTTCATATATCTGTTTTTTATCGGTTAGATGGTTCCTGTTATATATAATAATCTGTAGTAATTGTAGATTATGTTTATGCGTGCATTTTCATATTGTATTTCGGCATCAAGCCTTATGTTATCGGCATCGAGCAGATCTATGAGCAATACGAGATCGTTGTTATAACGCTTCTCTGTTACCGTGTAGTTTTCTGTTGCAAGTTGCAGGCTCTTTTTTTGAGTATTGAGCAATTCAAAGGCATTCACGTAGTTTACGTATGCCTGATGCAGTTCAAGATCTATATGTTCCAAGCTCTCTTCGTATCTCGATTTTGCAACAGATGTAGATAGTCGGCTCAAGGTTACATCGCGTTTGGATTTGTACAGATTTCCTATATTAAACGAGAGTCCTACTCCTACATACCATGTATTAAGGTTTTTGTCTATTGGAGGCAGTTCAACTGTAATAGGACCTTGCAGATGGTCTCCTGCTATCAATTTTATTTTAGGTAACATGCCCGAACGGGCTATTTTCTCTTTATGTCCGCTTAAATCTATATTTGTTCTTCCCGCTTTTAGTGTTGGAGAATGCTCATTTGCAAGAGCCTGCAGCTCATCTTCAGAAGATATATGTACAGAGAGCTGTAGCAGGGTGGTATCGGGCATTATACATGTTTGCGGTGGCAGATTAAGAGTTGTTACAAGTTGGTTGTTAAGTACATCAATTCTGCTTGTGAGTTCGGTACGTTTGTATAGAAGATTCTGCAGTTGCACTTCATAACGGGTAATATCGTTGTTTAGTGCTATACCTTGGGCTTCGCGAGCCTGCATATCTTTTATCACATTACGTATGCGTTCTATGTTTTTATCATAAACTCGCAGCATATTGCGAGATTTGTACAAATCGAGATAGTATCCTGTAATTAGGAAACGTACTTTCTGCCGTTGTGAGGCAACATCCAAATGTGCCAATTGTGCCTGTAATCCTGCACTTTGAATACTGTTCTTTATAGCACCTCCTGCATAAATTACCTGCGAAACCTCTATCGCAAAACTGTTTCCAAAATGAGGCGAATCCAGATTCATTCCGTTGCCAAAATCTCTGTCAGACATCCATGCATCACCGTTATATGTTGCCGATGCCATAAAACCTATATCCGGCAGCAATCCGTTTTTTGAAACTTTTACTGCCGCATCTGCCACTTGTGACGATTTTTCTGCACTCCGTATTGTAATATTATTGCTGTCGGCAAGGCAGAAGAGGTCATTTAACTTAAATACCCGTTCTTCTTGTCGGGCCTGCAACGAGATTGCTCCGCATAGCATTAGAATTGCCCAAAAAATATTGCGGGCTTGTTGTAGTTTAAATTTCATTTTCTGTTATATGGGTAAATTCTTGATTTAAGGCGCAAAATTACCCTAATATACAGGTGCTGTAAAGGTTTATATTTTTGATATATTGAGCAAAATTTAAGGTTAGAGGGCAAAGAATATTGGTAATAGTGTTTGGCAACAAAAAAGGAGAACCCCTTTGCGGGATTCTCCTTGTATATAAACCCAGAGAGGAATCAGTCCTCTAATTTGAATTAATCCTCAAATTTCTGGTTAAGCATTTCTACCAATTTGATAGCTGCGTAAGCAATTGGAGTTCCAGGGCCAAAGATTGCAGCAGCACCGGCTTTGTAAAGAACATCATAGTCTTGTGCAGGGATAACACCACCGGCAACAACTATAATATCCTCTCTGCCGAGTTTCTTGAGCTCTGCAATGATTTGAGGTACAAGGGTCTTGTGACCTGCTGCCAAAGACGATACGCCTACAATGTGAACGTCGTTCTCAACAGCTTGTTTTGCAGCCTCTTCCGGAGTCTGGAACAAAGGTCCCATATCTACGTCAAATCCGCAGTCTGCATAACCGGTAGCAACAACTTTTGCACCACGGTCATGGCCGTCTTGTCCCAATTTGGCAATCATGATACGTGGCTGACGGCCCTCTTTCTTAGCGAAAGCTGCAACCAACTCTTTTGCCTTCTCAAACTCTGAATCGTTTTTAACCTCAGAAGAATAAACACCTGTATTCATACGGATAACTGCTTTATATCTGCCAACGATAGCCTCGCAAGCATCTGAAATTTCACCCAAAGTAGCACGTGCTTTAGCTGCCTCAACTGCCAACTCCAACAAGTTGCCAGTTTTGTTTTTAACAGCCTCTGTAATAGCTGCAAGACACTCTTTTACTTTTGCGTTGTCGCGGTTAGCTCTCAACTCTTTAAGTCTTGCAATCTGCTGCTCGCGTACTTTTGCGTTATCTACGTCGAGAATCTCAATGGGGTCCTCTTTCTCGAGTCTGTATTTGTTGATACCTACGATTGTATCCTCGCCAGAGTCGATTCTTGCCTGTTTGCGTGCAGCGGCCTCCTCGATTCTGAGTTTAGGAATACCGGTCTCAATAGCTTTGGCCATACCTCCGAGTTTCTCAACTTCCTGAATGTGTGCCCATGCTTTCTGAGCCAAATCGTTGGTAAGAGCCTCAATGTAGTATGAACCTGCCCAAGGGTCTATAGAGCGGCATACGTTAGTCTCTTCCTGAATGTAAATCTGAGTGTTACGTGCAATACGTGCAGAGAAGTCTGTAGGAAGTGCGATAGCCTCGTCAAGTGCATTTGTATGCAATGACTGAGTGTGTCCGAGAGCTGCACCCATAGCCTCGATACAAGTTCTTGCAACGTTGTTAAATGGATCCTGCTCGGTTAATGACCAACCTGAAGTCTGACAGTGTGTTCTCAATGACAATGATTTAGGGTTTTGAGGGTTGAACTGGTTAACCAATTTTGCCCAAATCATTCTGGCAGCACGCATTTTGGCAATCTCCATAAAGTGGTTCATACCTATAGCCCAGAAGAACGACAGACGTGGTGCGAAAGCATCTACCGAAATACCTGCTTTGATACCTGTTCTCAAGTATTCGAGACCGTCGGCCAAAGTATATGCCATCTCAATATCGTTGGTTGCACCTGCCTCTTGCATGTGGTATCCTGAGATTGAGATAGAGTTGAATTTAGGCATATATTTAGATGTATATGCAAAAATGTCACCGATAATTCTCATTGAGAACTCAGGTGGATATATATAGGTATTACGAACCATGAACTCTTTAAGAATATCGTTCTGGATAGTACCTGCCATCTCCTCAAGTTTTGCACCCTGCTCCAAACCTGCAACAATGTAGAATGCCATAACCGGAAGAACGGCACCGTTCATTGTCATTGAAACAGACATCTTGTTAAGAGGAATCTGGTCAAACAAAATCTTCATATCCTCAACAGAACAGATAGATACACCTGCTTTACCAACGTCACCAACTACTCTCGGATGGTCTGCATCGTATCCGCGGTGTGTAGCAAGGTCAAATGCTACAGAAAGACCTTTCTGACCTGCAGCAAGGTTTCTTCTATAGAAAGCATTGGACTCCTCAGCAGTAGAGAAACCTGCATACTGACGGATAGTCCAAGGTTTTTGAACATACATTGTACTGTATGGTCCACGGAGGAACGGAGCAATACCGGCTGCATAATTCAGATGCTCAAGTCCTTCCAAATCTGATTCGTTGTAATTTGTTTTTACAACAATCTTCTCAGGAGTAACCCACTCGCTGTTTTCTGCTTTTGCCGAGCAGGCTGCACCCCCATTATATTTTAAATCTGAAAAATTCGGACGCATAATTATTTAATCCCAAGTTTAGTTTGATAATCCTTTAATGTCTCAAGAACGTTGCTCTTTACGCTTATGAAGTTGGTTATGCCTTTGGCAATAAGCTCCTCTTTGCAAGCAGGCTCACCGGCAACAACAACGATTGCCTTGTCGCCAACAAGAGATGCAATTTGAGGTGCACCCTCTGCATACTCGTCGTCTGAAGAACAAGCTACTATAATATCGGCTTTAGCCTCCAAAGCTGCTTTAACACCCTCTTCTACATTTGAGAAGCGGTTGTTGTCTACAACTTTGAATCCTGCAACGGCAAAGAAGTTGCAAGCGAACTGTGCACGTGCGCGGCACATTGCGAGGTTGCCGTAAGTAACCATGAATGCAACAGGTTGTTTGCCGCTCTTGTCGGTAGTATATCTCATAGCCTCAAAAGCCTGTGCGCCTCTGTATTTCTCGAGAGGTGCGCCAACCATTGCACCTGTTACCTCAGGAGCAGGTTTTCTTGTAACCACTTCTGCAGTAACGTCTTTATCGATATGCTCGGTAAAATTAGGATATTGGTTTGTACCCAAGATGGTCTCTCTGCGGGTAGCTATGTTTTTGTCGCGTTTCTCAGAAGTCTCTTTAATTGCATTCTGTATGAATGAAGCCTTGAATGCCTCAATGTAACCGCCTTGGTTCTCTACAGTTGTAAAGAGTTTCCATGCAGTGTCTGCAATAGACTCTGTAAGGTTTTCAATAAAGTATGAACCGGCAGAAGGGTCAACAACTTTATCAAAATGAGACTCTTCTTTAAGGATAATCTGAACGTTTCTTGCAATACGGTTGCTGAACTCGCCAGGTGCGCGGAATGCGTAGTCGAAAGGAAGTACTTCCAATGAATCTACACCTGCAATTGCAGCACTCATGGCCTCGGTTGTGCCTCTGAGCATATTTACGTATGCATCGTAAACTGTCTGGTTCCAGCTGCTGGTAACTGCATGTATTTTCATCTTCTGGCAACACCCTCTCTCAGAACCGTAAGCTTTTACTATGTTAGCCCACAACATACGGGCTGCACGGAATTTAGCAATTTCCATGAAGTAGGTAGAGCCTACAGAGAAAGTGAATTTGATTCTTCTTGCAGCATCGTCTGCACTAAGGCCTGCCTCCATAAGTTTGCTTATGTACTCGCTACCCATTGCAAGACCAAAAGCAAGCTCTTGAACTATGCTTGCACCTGCATCGTTAAACGAATAAGCCTCAACGCCTATAACTCTTACGCGAGGATAATCTTTAGCAGCCTCAACAACATCTTTTAGTTGTGAAAGCGATTTGTCTGAACAGAAAGCACCGGTTTGGTTAAGAACTCTTAGTGGATCAAAATCAAACGAAGCCTTAAGGTCTTCTGCTTTAACGCCCTGAGCTTTTGCAACAGCAAGGAATGAGTTGATGATTTCTACAGAAGCGCAGCAGCATCCGGTAAAGTTAACCTCTACTTTAGCCAAGTCTATGCCATTGAGAAGGGTCTTCATTTCTGATTCGCTAACAGCTTTTTTGCCGTCTATGCAGAATCCTACAGACTCAACGCCTTTTTTAAGGCCGTCCAAAGCCTGAGCATTTGCCTCTGCATAGTTGCCTGTGCATGCGCAATAGTCCTGACGAACCAACCAGTTGTTATTATCTTTTGTGCCTCTTACAAATGGAAAACATCCGGCCTCTGAGCCCAAATGTTTTACATCTTTCAGATTCTCGGCACGATAGTAAGGGCGAACAGAGAAACCCTCTTGGGTTCTCCATACGAGTTTTTTCTCGTAGTCGGCACCTTTCAAATCTTTGATTATCACCTGTTCCCATTGTTCGGTAGAAACCGGTGGAAATTCAGCAAATAATTTTTCTGCCATGTTGTTTGTTTTTGTATATGAATGGATGTAAATATTTAGTTCTAAATATCGTGCAAAGTTAAAACTTTCTTCTTTAAAAAACACGGTTTTTATGAGAATATTGAGCCTATGAGGTCATCATCTGCAATATTGGGAACAGTAACTTTGAGCTCAGGAGTGCGCTCCATTTCTCTTTTTATGGCAAACATAGCCCCTTTGTTACGTGCCCAGCTGCGTCTGGCTATGCCGTTGTTCACATCCCATAACAGCATCTCTTTAATTCGGCGATCTGCCTCGTCGCTTCCGTCTATCACCATTCCAAAACCTCCGTTAATTACCTCTCCCCAGCCTACGCCTCCGCCGTTATGTATTGATACCCAGGTTGCTCCTCTAAAAGAATCTCCTATTACATTATGCACGGCCATGTCTGCCGTAAGATTTGATCCATCATAAATGTTAGAAGTTTCTCTGTATGGTGAGTCTGTTCCCGAAACATCGTGGTGGTCGCGCCCTAAAACTATCGGCGCACTTATTTTGCCCTCTCTTATAGCTTTGTTCATGGCCAATGCAATCTTTATTCTGCCTTCCGAGTCGGCATACAGAATTCTTGCTTGCGAACCAACCACAAGCCTGTTCTTTCCTGCCTCTTTAATCCAGTGAATATTATCTGCAAGCTGTGATTTTATCTCCTGCGGTGCAGTTTCCATAATCTCTTCCAATACATTGGCGGCTAGCTTATCGGTATACTCCAAATCTTCTGGTTTAGAAGAGGTACATACCCAACGGTACGGCCCAAAACCGTAATCAAAGAATAGAGGCCCCATAATATCTTGTACATAAGAAGGGTATCTGAATCGCCTGTTGTGTTCTGTATCTTGAGTTTGTGCATTTGCACCGGGCGTGAAAATTTCTGCACCGGCTCTTGAGGCCTCCAAAAGGAAAGCGTTTCCATAATCGAAGAAATACATCCCTTTGGCAGCCAATTTGTTAATTGCAGTAACCTGACGGCGAAGGCTCTCTTGTACACACTCCTTGAACCTCTCCGGTTCGTTTGCCATCATCTCATTACTCTGCTCAAAACTGTATCCCACAGGATAATATCCGCCGGCCCAAGGGTTGTGCAGCGATGTCTGGTCTGAGCCAAGGTTTACAGAAAGGTTTCCGTTTGCAACAGATTCGTCTTCTGCTAGTCTTTCCCATAAATCCACAACATTTCCGTGGTATGCGATTGAAACGCTCTCTCCATTTGAAACAGCCTCTTTTATGCGAACAATAAGCGCATCGAGATTGTCGTAAACTTCATCTACCCAGCCTTGCGAATGGCGAGTATGAATAGCCTTTGCATTTACCTCTGCAATAACTCCAACCATTCCTGCAATAACGGCGGCTTTTGGTTGTGCTCCGGACATTCCTCCCAATCCTGAGCTTATAAACAGCTTGCTTTTCTTCTTTCCTCCTATGGTCTTATCTGAGTTGTCTGCATTTGATTTGGCATCCTGCATGCGTGCCGCATTGAGCAGTGTGATTGTGGTTCCGTGAACTATTCCCTGTGGACCTATATACATAAATGAACCTGCCGTCATCTGTCCGTATTGTGAGACTCCGAGTGCATTCAGCTTTTCCCAGTAGTCTTTGCCGGAGTAGTTGGGTATAACCATTCCATTTGTAATAACAAGTCTTGGTGCGTCTTTATGAGAAGGGAAGAGTCCGAGTGGATGTCCGGAGTAGAGCACGAGAGTCTGGCTGTCGGTCATTTGTGAAAGGTATTGCATTGTAAGGCGGTATTGTGCCCAATTCTGAAAAGCCGCTCCGTTTCCGCCGTATGTTATAAGTTCGTGAGGATGCTGAGCAACTGCATTGTCGAGATTATTGCTGAGCATAAGCATAATAGCTGCGGCTTGTGTGCATTTATGTGGAAAATCGTTTATGCTGCGGGCTGTAATCTTATAGCTCGGACGGTATCTGTACATGTATATTCGTCCGTACTCCTCTAACTCTTTGGCAAATTCGGGGGCGAGAAACGCATGCTGCTCTTGCGGAAAATATCTCAGGGCATTTTTGAGAGCCATTTTCTTCTCTTCTAAAGTTAATATGTCCTTTCTTTTTGGAGCATGGTTTACAGATTTGTCATACGGTTTTGCCTGTGGAATCTGTGCCGGAATACCCTCTGTTATCTCTCTTTGAAAATCGGTTAAGTTATCTGTGTTTAACATATATGTTGCTTTTTGTGTTTGTTTTGTGTAAGAAGTGGCTTGTCTTAAGAATAGTGTTACTTTGTGAATTTGGCAGCTTTTTCAACCTTTTTAACAAAATCTTCCAATTTGCCGCCGCCAATAACGCGTCCTATCTCGTTTCCGTCGGAATCAAGAATAAGAAAAGTGGGGTAGGCCCTTACATTGTATTTTTTTGCAACCTCCTTGCCTTCTCCCTTTTCCATATCCATTTTAAAATTTACAAATCTGCTGTTAAAGTAATCTCCGGCCTCTTTGGTGGTAAAAACACTTTCTGCCATGTATTTA
The DNA here is from genome assembly GCA_964621625.1 of uncultured Muribaculaceae bacterium. Taxonomy (GTDB): domain Bacteria; phylum Bacteroidota; class Bacteroidia; order Bacteroidales; family UBA932; genus Egerieousia. Next base: position 29,979 of record CAZULV010000001.1, read on the forward strand.
CAAGGTCCGCACCAGCTTGTATAGCAATCGAGAAAAACAATATTTGGAGTACTGTTATTGCTTTTGGCTTTATTTAGAACCTCGTTTAATGTACCTGTTTCCCATTTTATACCATCTTGTGCATTGGCGCATACCGCAAAAGAAAATAACGCTGCAAACGTTAGAAGAAAAATCTTTTTCATTGCTTTAATATTTTATGATTATTAATTATATAAACAATTTGTTGCTCCAAATATACAACTTCTTAAAATAATTTTGGCTGTTAAAAACAAAAATCATACTTTTGCACCCTCAAAGAAAAAGGAGGTGGTTTAAGTTATGATTATAGTACCTATCAAAGAAGGCGAGAATATTGAAAGAGCGTTAAAGAAATTCAAACGTAAATTCGAGAAAACAGGCATCGTAAGAGAATTGAGAAACAGAAAGACTTTCGTTAAAAAATCTGTAGCAAGACGCGACGAGCTTAAAAAAGCTATCTACGTTCAAAAAATGCAGCTTAGAGACGAATAATTTCTTAGAAGCATAGGCGGTAACGGTTAGCAGTTTTGCGTCCGTTTCTCCATATTTATAACGGAATGAAACCTCGGTGGGGTTCATTCCGTTTTTTGTGTATACGTATTAGATAATAACCGCTACATTATAAAATTATTTGTTTGTTCAAATTGCTTTCAATGAAAAAGCATATTTGAAATCAATGAATGAGTAAGTTCCCAGATTGTCTATCCACGCCGGTTCTTCATGGCTCTTGCTTGAAATGGAAACTGAATTGTCGTTCTTAAATGTGTCATAAACCTTGTTAAGTATCGACAACTGTTCATTGGTGAAACTTGAAATGTCGCATGGCGTATCCGATATAAGTTTATTGCCTACATTTCCATTCTTGCCCTCCACTTCAATCTGGTCTATGCCGTCAATCAGACTATATACCCTATCCCATCTGTTGGGTACCGGACCATATTGTATGGCTTTGAATGATAATCCTGTAATGGCTTGTCCATTTTCTCTATAGGACACAAAATCTGTATAAAACAAAATCTTGTTCATTTGGGTAACAAACACACCATTGAATTTTTCAATGAAGAATAAAAGGACGTTCTTTAACTTGCTTATGGATAGCATGGCGTAACCATTGTACCGGCTACGTATATTGTCGCCGAAAACAAGTTTGTGTATAAAACCGTCCATAGAAGAACGCTCGTCACACTCTTCTAAACGTGTTTTTATCTTAGTATATTCATCGTCAGACAATACGTTTTTGGCAGCATCCACGAATGCCTCAAATGTCTTTGGAGACTGAATAGCTTTCAATACACGTCCGTTGGCTACATTTGGAATTTCTCCATTTTCATACAAACGGTACTGGTTATCCCCAAAACCTAAAATCTTTGACATTTTCAATGCCGACAGCATATAACGGCTACGCATCTTCTTTATCTCATCTGGATAAGGGATGCCATGAGCCGTACGATAACTATTGTATATCTGTGATGTATTGAATGTGTCCACTTGTGTTGTCGTGAAGGTCTCCTGCGTATCAACACATTGATAACACAGATGGGTGTACTCGTATTCTTCCTTTCTGAAAACAGTCTTTCGAGTCTCTGAGACAAGGACTGCTTCACCTCCTGTAAATGGACTTTTCATGACTTATTTAAATTTATATGTAATACGATATTCTGCTATATGGAAGGAGATACAAATGGCACTTGAATTACTGATGCCCATTGAAATCTTAATATATACGTCACGTCCGCTAACCTCTTTTCCGAATACCCACATTTCTCCTTTTTTATTCAAGGTGTCCTCTATTGGTCCTTCCACATAATCTTCGGGGTCAAGGTTCATGATAACATCTTCCCGGTATTTAGGCGTTATCTCCAGCTCTAAAAGGGTTTGCATATTCTTGCCTCTGTCATCACGAAAAACAATTCCAAACACCTCTACCTTTTGAATGAATCTGGATAGAAACAACTCAACTTCTTCCTTTGTTACCATACCCCTGTTATTTTGAGTACAAAGTTAATGTTTTTATCTTAATTTGGTAAGAAAAGGTAAATAAATTCAACTTTATCGTTGAATATTGATAAAACGCAGGCATTAATGAAGAGAACACCGGCTCTATAAAAATGTGTTTGTGGGATAATGGACTAACTAAAGATTCTCAATGAATGGAACAGATCAGACTCTCTGTGCTCAAAAGGCAAGGTTGGAGGTAGTATAACTGTCAGTTGTCCTCTATAACTATTTGTTGCATTTGTTGCCGCATCTGCCGTTGCAATTGCAACATTGCCCTTTCTTCTTTATACCCCGTCTTATCTTTACAAAAAGGGCAACAGCCGCTATAATTACTATCGTATATACAATAATGTTTTCCATACTTTGTTGGTGTTATTTGCAAAATCTGCTGAATTTTCTGAATCAGCTGATTCAGAAGACTCATAAAACTCATAAGACTCAGAAAAGCCTGCAGATGTTGTATATTATAAACGAAACAACCCAAGCTGTTGTGCAACTGTATAGGAATGAAAACGCCGCCCATTTACGGTTGCCGGTCTCGCTTGCGATTGCAGCCAATGTTGCGATACACGGAAAATAGAGAAGGGCAAATATCATAAATGATATGGCAGATGCGGCCGTAAAGTCTCCGGATTTAAGCAACTGCGTCTTTAGCATTGTCTCTTCGTCGCTTGGTGTTACACTCTCATCATTGGTTTTGTTTGTTCCATTGTCGGCATACATAACACCTAATGTGCTTACTATTATCTCTTTGGCAGCAGCTCCTGAGATAAGGGCAACTCCCGCTTTCCAGTTGAGGCCCAACGGCTTTATTACAGGCTCACAGAACTTGCC
>CAZULV010000001.1:32928-187166 GCA_964621625.1 uncultured Muribaculaceae bacterium
CTCCCGCTTTCCAGTTGAGGCCCAACGGCTTTATTACAGGCTCACAGAACTTGCCTATCTGCTCCAAATATGAGCCGGAAAAGTGCTTCTCGGTTGCAGCAGTTGCTCCAACAACGGCAGTTCCTGAAGTCTCTGCAGCACCTGCAGCCTTCGCGGCATCTACGGAGTTTGTGGTTTCGGCATCTTTTGCGGTGTCTGTAGCTCCAACTACGGCAGTTCCTGAATTCTCAGCAGCACCTGCAGCCTTCGCTGCGTATACGGAGTTTGTGGTTTCGGCATCTTTTGCGGTGTCTGTTGCTCCAACAACAGCAGCTCCTGAAGTCTCTGCAGCACCTGCAGCCTGCGCTGCATCTACGGAGTCTGTGGTTTCGGCTTCTTTTGCAGCTTCTGTTGCCTCTGCTGCGGCTATATCGGATAACACTTTATCGCTCTTTGCTACTGCCGTGTTTGCAACGTTTTCCTTAATTTGCAGATTATTTGCAGGCCTTGGATAATACCCTAAGAACCAAATTATTATTGAAGCAAACAAAATAACGCTTCCAATCTTTTTAAGATACTGGGCGCACTTCTCCCACATGTGCAGCAGAGTGGCATTCATGGTTGGTATTCTGTAAGGCGGAAGCTCCATTACGAATGGGGTCTCGTCTTCTTTAAACATAAAACGCCTCAATATTTTGGCTGTGATAATGGCAACGGCTATTCCCAACAGATAGAGCAACATAAGCACACTGCCGGAATTTTCAGGAAAGAAAATACCTGCAAGCAGTATATATACCGGAAGGCGCGCGCTGCACGACATAAACGGATTTATAAGTATGGTTATTATCCTGCTCGATTTGCTCTCTATTGTTCTTGCCGACATTATTGCCGGCACATTGCAGCCAAATCCCATTATCAGTGGTATGAACGACTTGCCATGAAGACCTATCTTGTGCATGAGCTTATCCATGATAAAGGCGGCGCGCGCCATATATCCTGAGTCTTCCATAAGCGAAATGAACAGATACAGTATAAGAATATTTGGCAAAAAGACTATTACACTGCCAACTCCTCCTATTATACCGTTTACTACAAGGTCTTTAAGAGGACCTTCGCTCATAAGAGAACTTACGGCTCCGCTTATAAGTGTTACAAAAGATTCTATCCACTCCTGCGGATATGCTCCCAATGAGAATGTTGCATTAAACATTATCCACATGAGCAGTAAGAAGATAGGAAATCCAAACACTTTGTTGGTTACAATGGAATCTATGATTGCCGTATTCTTGTTCTGCTCATTGCTTCCCGGAGTATATGTCTCTTTTAAAGCACCGGAAATAAAACCGTATTTCTCATCTGTAATTGCGCTCTCAACATCTTCATCGAGCTGTTTGCGTATTCTCTCTACAGCTGCATTGCGCATCTCTATGAGTTTGTTGTAATAGGGGGTAAGGGCGAGTTGTTTCTCAACCTCGCGGTCTCCTTCGAGCAGCTTTATGGTCCAGTATCTTGGTGGAAAAATATTTGGAAAAACATCGTTGCCGGATTTTATCTCTTTGGATATTAACGATATTTCCTTCTCTATGGCAGGAGAATATTTTATATGTATATGTCTTACTATAGAAGATACATCTGAATTTGATTTTCTTGAATTTTCGTTTTCGTAAACATCTATCAGGGTATCAAGCAAATCATCCAATCCCTCACGCTCTTTTGCAACAACCGGAACCATAGGTATTCCAACAAGTTTTCCGAGTGCAATGTAATCTAATTCGGCCCCGCTCTTTCTAAGTTCATCGTACATGTTCAGGGCTACAACCGTTTTCTGGTTTATATCTATAAGCTCTGTAGTAAGGTAGAGGTTGCGCTCCAAGTTTGAGGCTACAACCGAGTTGAGTATAATGTCCGGGGCAGTATCTATAAGATATTTCCTCACATAAATCTCTTCCGGAGAATATGCTGTAAGAGCGTATGTTCCGGGCAGGTCTGTTATATTAAATTTATACCCTCTGTATTTAAAATGCCCCATTTTGGCATCAACCGTAACACCGCTGTAATTTCCAACATGCTCATGTCCGCCCGACAGAGCATTGAACAGAGAAGTTTTTCCGCTGTTGGGATTTCCAACAAGTGCAACATTAATCTCCTTGCATCTATCTGATATTCTTTCATCTATAGAATTGCTTGCCATGCTCTCCTGAGTGTACTCGCCTTTTGCCTGTACTCCGCTGTCGAGGTTCCTTATATCTTTAGAATACGGCTCTATCTCAATCATACGGGCTTCGCTTCTGCGCAGAGATACCTCGTACTCCATGATTTTATACTTTATCGGGTCTTTAAGAGGTGCATTTAGGATTGCCGTAACTTTCTGTCCTCTCACAAAGCCCATCTCAAGGATGCGCCTGCGGAATCCTCCATGTCCCAATACTTTTATTATAACAGCCGATTCTCCTGTCTTAAGTTCAGATAAATGCATAACACCGGAATTTGAGTTTGCAAAGTAACCGCTAATTCGCCAAATGGGCAATACCTATTTTAAGGTATTTTAAACAGCATTGAGAACAGCTTTTAGTAAAAAAGAGTAACTTTGAGACAAGAATGTGACCTTATGCAGAGTTATCTTGATGATTTTATAGATTATATTACCGTTGAAAAGCGTTATTCAAACAGAACCGCGGAGCTGTATCGTAATGCAGTGGAGAGTTTTTACCGTTATCTGTTTGAAAACGAACTGTGCAATATACCTCAGGATGAACAGATAGACAACCTTAAAGCCCTGCATATACGCTCGTTTGTTGCTTCGGGGTTGGAAGGGGGACTCAATCCGCGTACAGTAAACCTCAGGCTTAGTGCGTTGTCGAGCTACTGCAACTGGCTTGTAAAACACAATGTATTAAAAAGCAATCCTGTGCATAAAGTTTATAGACCAAAAGAGGAGAAACGGTTGCCTGAATTTTATGATAAAGATGTCTTGTGGAGTTACTTTGCAGTAGAAGAGAAAAACGATTGTAAAGAATTGAGGAACAGACTTATAGTAATGGTGCTGTATGCTGCCGGAATGAGACGTTCGGAGGTGGTCTCACTAAAGGTAAGTGATTACGACAGCAGTCGTTCTGTGTTCCATATTTCTGGAAAAGGAGGAAAGGAGAGAGAAATTCCTGTAATTCCTTTTTTGTCTGAAAGAATTATATTATATTTACGCAAAAGAAACAGTTCTTACCCGAATTGTGCAAATGACTCGTTTTTTTTAACCGACAAAGGTGAAACTTTATACCTTGCGTTTGTTAATAATATAGTAAAAAAAGAGCTGGCAACATTAGGAAAACTGGGCGGGAAGAGATCGCCGCATATATTGAGGCACTCGTTTGCAACCCATCTTTTGAATGATGGGGCAGATTTAAACAGCATTAAGGAGGTTCTCGGGCACTCTTCGCTTGCGGCAACTCAGGTATATACCCACAATTCTTTTGAGCAGCTCAAAAAAATTTATATAACCGCCCATCCACGGGCAAAAAAAGGAGGATAATATGGATATTAGAGTTCAATCGGTAAAATTTGACGCTGATGTTAAATTATTGGAATTCGTAGACAAGAAAGTGGGTAAACTTGGAAAATTTTACGACGAAATTATCAAAACGGAAGTAACTCTATCTCTCTTGCCTGACAATGACAACAAAGATGTTAAAATAAGGGTTGTGATGCCGGGCAAAGATTTGTTTATCCAAAAGAATGCATCAACATTTGAGGATGCCATTGTAGATTGCGTAGATGTGCTTAAAGAGCAGCTTGTAAAAATCAAAGAAAAGAAAGCAAGCAGATAGCAGAGTCTTTTAATTATATTACGGCTTGTGTTTAATAAGGCCGGCAACTTTATCCGGAGTTGCCGGCTTTTTTTCGTGAGTTCTTCATATATTTGCGGCTGTTAAAAACGGTTGTAGTCTGTTATCAGTAACATTATGCAAGCCTCTGGTTCCATAAATGAAAAGTTCAATAAAGCGTATCGCCAAAATTTTCATAAGGTGCGTCATTTTTGTTATTCCTATACTCAGGACATCTCTTTAAGCGAAGATATTACACAGGATGTTTTTGAAACACTGTGGTATAAGCGCGAAGCCGTTGATTTAGACAACGAGATTCTGCCTTATCTCTTAGTGCTTGCCAAAAACAAATGCCTTAATACTCTATTGCATGCGAATGTAAAGCATAAATATTTGGAGAGAAGCTATAACCGCATGCTCGACGATATTAACACGTTGGCTCTGCAGGAGCTCTCTGTGCACAGGCTCTATTCTAAAGAGATTGGTTTAATATATGCCAAGGCTTTGGGGTCTATGCCTGAGGCTGTAAGAAAAACGTGGATTGCCATACGTGTTGAGGGAAACAGGTACAAAAAAGTGGCAGCTGCAGAAAATGTCTCGGTAAAGACTTTGGAGCGCAGGATTACCATTGCCACTGCCATACTGAGAAAATATCTTAGGGATTATATAAAACTTATTGTTCTTATATTGTTAGGGTTATAGGATTTTTATGAATAAAGAGTTATTGATAAGACATATTGCGGGTTATGCAGATTCAAAAGAGTCTGAGAGTGTGGCTGAATGGCTGGCTCTGTCGGAAAAAAACAGAGAATATTATGCAGAACTCAAAAATTTATGGATAAAAGAGACAATGCCTCAAGATGTTGCATCAGAGGCCGAATTGGAGTCTTTTTACAAAAGGATGCACCGTAATAAAAAGGGGAGAGGCAGAAAGGTTTCTTTGCATGTAATTGTTGCATATTCGATTGCCGCTGCCGCCGTTATGTTTGCAGCCTATGTTCTGCTGCCTCGCTCCAAAAGTTCAAATATCGGTATAGAAGAGCTTGTAAGAGTGCAGCTTGCAGATGCGCCAAAAGAGTATGTGCATACAATATTTACAGAAAAAGGTGTAAAGGCTCAAACTGTTTTGCCCGACGGTTCTACAGTACTGCTAAATTCAGATTCAAAAATTTCTTATCCCGACAAATTTATAGGCGATACCCGCGAAATAGTATTCTCCGGAGAGGGATATTTTAATGTGGTATCCGACACTCTCAAACCAATGATTATAAAGACCGGTCAGGGAGTTGAAGTGTTAGTGCGCGGTACAGAATTTAATCTAAGGACATTTGACAGTTCAAGAGTAGAGACAACGCTCTATTCCGGCAAGATAACCCTTATTACAGATTCGGGGGACAAATCTCACTCATACATAGATGTGCTTCCAAATACCAAAACATGTGTATCCGATAAAGGTGTTGTAACCAAGAAGATTATGGATAAAATAACCAATGTCTCTACAAAAGCGTGGACAGACGGACGTATAATATTTGATAATACTCCGTTGCACAAGGTAATTGAGGAGCTTGAGAGGTGGCACGGTGTAAAAATAATAGTAACCGATAAATCAATCTTAAAATACAAGATAACCGCCGACTTTAACTCCGAATCTATTGTTCAGATTGCAGAACTTATAAAACTTTCTGCCAGAATAGACTATAGATACGAAGATAAAATTCTCTACTTGTCGGCCAGATAAATTGGCATTTCCTGCAAAAAATCTGAGGGATTTACCTGTTCATCTTGTTATACAAGAAACCTAATTTTAAAGTATAACCCTATGAACAAAAAACGTTACAAAGGCAGGAGCGTGTTGGCAATAATATTGCTGTGCATGTTCTTTTGTTTTGAGTTGTCGGCTCAAAACGTAAGATTCTCGTTTGAGAAGACTCCAATAAAGACCATTCTTGTTGATGTGTCGGAAAAAACAGGATTTAAGTTCATTTATTCCAATGCATTGCACGTTGTAAACAACAGTGTGAATTTTAACTTGGAGACAGATAAGAATAATATAGACATAATCCTAAAGGAGTTGTTTAAAGATAATTCTGTTTCATGGAAAATTACAGGAAATCAGGTTGTAATCGCACCATTGGAGATAATTTCCAGTAATAATGTGAATAAGGTTGGCGGAACGGTGTTGAGCGGCTCTGTTTTAGATGAATCCACAGGCGAGCCTGTTCCGGGTGTTGCAGTGAAAAATTCCAGGACCAATGAAGTTGTTATTGCAAATGAGCTTGGAGAATTCTCTATAGATGCTGCTAAAGGTGATGTATTGCAGTTCTCATCTATAGGAATGAAGAATGTAGATTACTCCGTAACCCGTACCGATAGAAATATTACCATTTTTATGGATACAGACCTTATAAGCCTGAGTGATGTTGTGGTTACAGGTTACCAGACAATTTCAAAAGAGCGTGCAACCGGTTCATATAACATAGTTAAGGCGGAGCAGCTCAACAAACCCTCTACCAATATTGCCCAAAGGCTTGTAGGTACAACTGCCGGTTTGCAGAGTTCTACCGATGCAGAGGGAAATATCTCTTTTGAGATACGCGGACAGAGCAGCTTGCTTGCAAATGCCCAGCCTCTTATTGTAATTGACGGATTCCCTACACAAGATAGTTTTGAATCTATAAATCCTAATGATGTTGAGAGTATTACGGTTCTTAAAGATGCTGCGGCCGCCTCTATATGGGGTGCCAAATCGGCTAACGGTGTAATTGTTATCACAACAAAAAAAGGTTCGGACGTGCAGAAAGGAATGGTAAATGTAGATGTTTCTGCCTTCTGGAAATTCTCTCCCAAAATAGATTGGGAGTATGTAAACCCGCTTGCAACATCGGCAGAAATTATAGATTATGAGAAGAGAGGCTATAGTACAAACGGTTTCTTTGGTAGTGCCTACTGGTTGCCTAATCAGGATATTTATCAGGATATCTATAGCCATTCGCTTGCTGTAACGGCAATTAACGAGTATAATTTGGGGTATCTGTCGGAATCTGAGATGAATGCAGAATTGCAGCGTCTTTCAAAACTCGACAATACAGACCAGATTAAGAAATATATGCTCGACAATCCTTTTACACAGCAGTATAATGTTACAATCTCGGGCTCAACAGAGAGGTCTAACAATATGCTCTCTTTAATGTATGAAGGTATGGATAAATATCTTAAAGGGAACAGCCACAACAAATATAATGTGGGCTATAGGACTAATGTAAAGCTGTTTAAATGGCTGGATTTTAATTTTAGCGGCAACTATAGTATGACCGACAGTAAAAATAATGCAGCCGGATTGGACGAGATAAGCGCTCTTTCCCGTTATCAGATGCTTGTAAATGAAGACGGCTCTTTGGCAAGGGATTACGGAAACTATTATGGACCTAATATACAAAGACATGTTCCTACCTCTTCGTTCCCTTATTCAGACTGGACCCAGAACATTATAGAAGATAGAGAGGGTAGGGATTATAGTTCAAAAAGAACAGCTGTAAGAGCACAGGGAGGTCTTACGGCAAAAATAATCAAAGGCCTTAATGTTGAGAGCAAAATACAGTATGAGCTTATAGATTATTACACTAAAAATATAGATAACGAAACTACATCGTATGTAAGAAATACTGTAAATCAGGCTTCTACATGGAATAAGACAACAGGGCAGGTTACGGCAAATCTTCCTAAGGGTGGAATAATGGCGCAAAACAAATCGAGCGTTGATTCATGGAACTGGAGGAGTCAGATAAACTTTGACAGGGGATTTAATGATAATAAACATCAGATTAGCGTAATTGCCGGTACTGAACTTTCGAGCATAATAACTCAAGGTACGGTGTATGCAACAACTTACGGTTATAACGATGATAAACTCACTGTTGGAACATTCCCTAATGGTGTTGGCGGAAGCGGTGTGTACAGACTTACTAATTGGATGGGCAGCAACCAAACTTTCAAGTATACAAATTCTTATACATACAGAACCGAGAAATATTTTTCTTTGTATGCCAATGCCTCATATACATTTGACAAAAAATATACAATTTCGGGTAGTGTAAGAACAGATGCGTCAAACCTTATTACAGATGATCCAAAATACCGTTATGCACCGTTCTGGTCTGTTGGTGCAAGCTGGAATGCCAAGGCCGAAAAGTTTCTTAAAGATGTAAACTGGTTAGACAGATTGGTTGTAAGGGCTACTTACGGTTATAACGGTAATGTAGACCGCTCTACTTCATTTAAGCCTCTTTTGAATGTTACAACAACACAGAACTCATATATAAATGATTATACCGCCTCTGTGAGCAGCTATGGAAACCCTACTTTAAGATGGGAAAAGACAGGCTCGCTTGATGTGGGTGTTGATTTCTCTATATTCTCGAGCAAACTTTACGGTAGTGTGGATGTGTATAGCAAACAGGGAAAAGATCTTATAGTAAGCATGAGTATACCATCTACAAACGGTACTACTTCTCAGAAGCTCAATGCCGCACAGATGAGCAACAAAGGTGTGGAGATAACATTGGGGAGTCAGATGAATGTTTACGGAAGCGATATAACATGGACCGGAGGCCTCACATTCTCATATAACAATAACGAGATAACATCTCTGTTTAAATCTTCTTATCAGTCGTATGACCTTTATGAAGGCGGTTCGAGCGCATACGTAGAGGGGTATAATGCAAATACTCTGTGGTCTTACAAGTATGCCGGTGTAAAGAATCTCGGTTCTGAAACCTCTCCTATATGGAGACCTGTTGTAGAGGGAGAAGACGGTACGTATAACCAGTTTACCTCATGGGCACCCGGTGATGCAAGGAATTATATGGAAAATTCCGGAACTCTTGTTGCTCCTTACACTTTGGGTATAACGAGCAGCTTTAAAATTTATGATTTTAATCTTTCATTTATAATTACCGGAAAATTCGGGCATGTGTTCAGAGGAATGTCTTTTAACTATCCGGCAATGACAAGCGGATATGCACTTCCTAACAAACTCTATTCAGAAGTTCTCAATTCAGACCCGGATAAGATGATTCCTATTCCGTTTGACGGAGAGGAGAGGTATTATTTCTGGGACAGATTCTATCCTTACATGGATTATCTTGTACAGAAAGCCGGTCATATAAGATTCCAGGAGGTTGCACTTTCTTACAATATACCTCAGCAGATTATAAAGAAACTTAGAATTACCAAAGCCTCTGTATATGCACAGGCAAATAATCTTGGTATAATACAGAATAATAAGTATAACGAAGACCCCGATTATGTAATGGGAACGGTAAAGCCAACACCTGCTTTTACATTCGGTATTAATCTAACATTCTAATGACTATGAAAATGAATAAATTAAAACTTATAATAGCATCTATGGCCGTGGCGTTTTCCATGGGCTCATGTGATGAGTTTTTGAGTGATGCACCGAGCAAAAGCACCTCTGTAGAGCCTTCTACTATAGACCATTTAGAGTACCTGCTCAATAGGTATGCCGATTTTTATCAGGAGACAAATATGGCGGCAATTCTTGGTACAGATACATACGGACTCCTCAAAGAGATGACCGATGTAAAGGCCTCTATGCCGGGAATAAACGCAGTACAGTTTGCAACCTGGGATATTGAAGGTTGTGCAAATTATACCAGGGCAACAACATTTAGTCAGGAATATGGCAAGATATTCAGAGCCAATATGATACTTGATAATCTCTCTTCTGTATCAGGTGATGCCGACAGAAAAGCATATTTGGAGAAAGAGGCAAAATTTATAAAGGCATACAGCATGTTTAACCTTGCTGTTACATATTGTCTCCCTTACACACAGGAAAACAAATCCGAGATGGGTATGACTCTAAAAAACAGCACCAGCTTTGAGGAGTTTACAGGAAGAGCAACATTGGAGCAGACCTATAAATATATAGAAGAGAACCTTGAGGCTGCATTGGGTATAACCAATGATATGACAATAGTAAACAATAAATATACCCACTGGAGAGCCAATAAAGCTGCGGTAAATGGTTTTGCTGCAAGATATTGGTTGCAAAGAGAAGATTACACAAAGGCGTATAACTATGCTTCAACAGCTTTGGAATCGCATAATGTGCTTGTAAATTACAATACCGACATGAGATACAGCAGCAATCCTTCTTATGCAACCGTAAACGGACAAAGAGTGGAGATACTTTATCCTTATACTCATGATAACCAGATAGATTTGAATGACCGTATGGAGTGGAAGGAGATAATGTATTTTAGAAATGCCTATTATGGTTCGTGGTATTATATTCCAAGTAAAAAATTGCTTGACAGTTATGACCATGAGTATGATTTGCGCTACAAATATCATATAGTAGATAACTACTCTTTTGACAGAGGACTTGCCCCTTATGAATATCCGGGCTATATATTCTTTTATAAAGATAATATCCCTGCCGGTCCTACAACAGCCGAAATGATTCTTATAAGAGCCGAGTGCCTTGCCCGTCAGAATAAAGTTTCAGAGGCAATGGCGGAGGTAAACAAGCTGCGCGATGTGAGAATGGATGCCGCTGCACCTGCAGATAAAAAATATCTGTCGGCCTCATCACAAGATGAAGCTGTAAAAGTTATAATAGATGAGAGAATGAGGGAAATGCCGTTTACAATGAGATGGTTTGATATTGTACGTCTTAACCACAATTCAGATTCAAAAGACGATGTGGGTACACTTACCCGTGAGTACTACCCTTACACTTCTGCCGGAGTTCTTGTGAACGATTCTCCTAAAACATACACACTTGAGATAGGCTCACGCAGATATGCAACCCCTATTCCTCAAACCGATATTACATCAAGCGGTGGAGTGATAGAACAAAACAGATACTAAACCTTACATTTACAAGTATAAACCGATATTCTATGAAAAAGTTTTTTATGTGCTGCTTTCTGGCGGTGTTCTGTACAACTGCCTTTGCGCACCAAAAGCAGAATCTGAAGGTTCTTTATGTTGGAGGTACAACAGATTCTTATGGGGATACTTACAATAATGCAGTAAATTCAGATGCCGCAAAACTCCGTACTGCTGCATTTGAAGAGTATCTCAAACAATATTTTACGGAGGTTGCAACGGTTATGGGTTCCGATTACAAAGAGGAGATGTCGGCCGGTTATGATGTTACCATTTTTGACGGAAAAATACCTGTAGTGCACAAACGTATTGCAAGAAAGGGGGCTAATGGGGAGATAAATTACTATTCTGCACAGAAATTGAGCGAAGATTTTGAGTATCCTGCGCTTCTTATTGCAGAAATAGGGCAAGATGTAGGACGTTCTATAGGTCTTAAAACAGATTGGTATTGTTTGTGTCTCGATGCAGATGCCCATCACATGAATCTGGAGCATCCCATATTTAAAGGACCGTTTGAGACCTCTATAACAATTGAGGAGAAACCTACACCGGAAGATGCTTCCCATTACGAATATTATACCGGCAAACTTCCGGCAACCACTCCTATGTGGAAGGTACAGACCAAAGGCTATATGAACAATAGGGGCTTTAGGATTGGAATGGTTGCACGTCCTTGGGGCTTTACAGATAGTCCTGATGCCGAGGTTATTTCGAGCGGAGTTTGTGCAAAGACAATTGATGCCGTTGCTATAGGCCGTCATGGCAATTTCTTTTTCTGGGGATTTGCCGCCTCTCCAACTTACATGACAGATGAGGCCAAGGATGTTTTTGCCAATGCCGTTGTATATACAGCATCGCTTAAAGGGCAGAGAGTTATTGCCCGTAAATATTATGATAGGGCAGCTACCAAAGTATATTTGAAAGAGCTTCTCTATATTTCAACAGAAGAGGCTTATAAAGAGCGGATAGAATCTGATAGGGAGTGGCATGCGCAACAGGTAGAAGACCAAAAGAAAGTTCAAGAGAAGAAAGCGCGTGGCGAAAAACTTACGAAAGACGAAGAGTATCTGCTTAATATTCCTTTATCCGAATACAAGCCGCAGCCGTTTGATAAGTATCTTGCAAGATATATGAAGGATGATTTTAAGATTTTTGGTACAGATTACAAGGCTTACCATAAGTATATGTCTAAGAATGAGCCTTATCTCTATGGTGCAGGTATGTTCTATAATTTTATTGTAGATGAAGATGCCCGAAAATGGGGAATTGCCAATTCAGATATAAAAATACTTGACAAAGCAATAAGTGTGCTCGAAAAGGGTAAGAACAGTGAGGAGTGCGAGCGTGCGCAACGAATTTTGGATAGATATACATTGTGTACATTCTCAGAGCCCTCGAGTTGGAGAAACTGGTTTGAAACCTATAAAGACAAAATTTTCTTTACAGAAGCAGGCGGTTATCTGTTTTTGGTAAATACATTAGACCCTACTGTGCCAGGTAACAACTACAAAGCCAAAAGAATACAGCAAGCCGTAAATAGTATTGAATTGCCTCAGACATCCGATAACGAGCCTGTTGTTGCAGGTGCTAAACATGTAGCCATTGAGGGCGGAAGGGAGTTTGTTGTTGTAAAATTGGGAATAAGAACCGGTTATCATATTTATGGAAATGTTTCTGAGCAAGACCCTTATATTCCAACAAAAGTAGAATTGGTTTTACCCGACGGATATACCTGTGGAGAGGCCGTTGTGCCGTTTGGTACACCTCTTGGAACAAACGGTACAACACAATATGCAGATGAGGCTGTATATGTGATTCCTGTGTATGGCGATTCAAAAGAGGGAATAACCGTAAAAGTGTCTTATCAGTGCTGCGACAGCTCAATCTGCTTTCCTCCTACAGAAAAAAGCATTGAATTGCCGTCGGTCCATATAGATTATTAGCGGCTTATTGGAAGAACATTCCGGCAATTTCCTCTTTTGAGATATTGCTAAAGTATTCTTCTGTATTTAAGGCTGCAAGTTTGCCGGATATGGCCTCTTCTGTGTGAGGAGTTCCAATTATCTCTTTTACAAATTCATGGGTTGGCTTGGTAAAGAAATAGTCTCCGAATATTTCAAGCTCCGTTATAAGGCCTTTGTTTACCGTATAATGGAACTCAACAAGCCCGCCTTTGAATTTTTTTATATTATAGCTGCTATAGGCTGGGGAGTGCCCAAAGTTCCACGACTGTTGGGAGTATTTTTGTTCTCTCAGCTTTTCTATGGCGTTGAGGTCTGCCTCTGTATAGCTATACGGGGTTATGCTTTCAATAAGGCTGTTTGTTTCTGAATTTTTTGAATTATATCTGTTGCAGATGTACTCTCCCAAATATTTCTGGAACTCATCAATTGTAATTTGTTTAGAAAGATGTTCAGAAATATTTGTGACCCTGCTTATTGTAGATTGCACGGCTTTGCCTGTGAATTTCTCGGGACGGCTTTTGAGGGCTGCACTCAGATTGCCCATGCTTGCAGAAAAAAGGAGTGTGCCATGCTGGAGAGCCCTGTTTTTGTATATGCACATTGCATTGCCCGAGAATTTGCGTCCATCTATAAGCAGATCGTTACGCCCCTCAATATAGGCCTTTACCCCCAAAGAGTTTATGGCTTCGATAATAGGTGCCGTAAAGCGTTTGAACATATTGTCGCAATCTTCTTTGTGCAGGTACGGTTCTATAAATGTAAAATTCAGATTGCCCAAATCGTGGAATACCGCTCCGCCTCCGGTAAGACGTCTTACAACTTTTATATTGTTGGCCTTAACATAATTTATGTCTATTTCGGCCATGGTGTTCTGGTGCTTTCCAACAATAATGGAGTTGCTGTTTCGCCATAATCTGAATACAGGTCTGTCGAGCCCTTTAAGCAGATACTCTTCGGCCGCTAAATTCCAGTAAGGATCTGTATTATTGTCTGCTATGTATAACATCGGTTATAAAGTAGTTCTTAATGAATTTCCATAAAAGATAAACAATGCAGCCTATAAGTACTCCAAACAGTGCGCCGCATATAACATCCAAAGGATAGTGTTTGCCAACATAAACCCTGCTGTATCCTACGGCTGCAGCCCAAATGAATATAAACAGAGTGTACCACTTTTTGCGCAAAAGCATTGAGGTAACCGTTGCAAGTCCAAACAGATTGGCTGCATGACTCGATACAAATCCAAATCTGCCCCCTTTGTACTCCAACATACGCACCATGTTGCCTATTTCTGGATCCCATCCGGGACGAAGCCTCTGTACCGTCTCTTTAAACAGGGCAACTGAGAGAGAATCGCAGAGTGCAAAAGTAAGCAGAACGGCAGCAACAGACAGGCATACTGTTTTTATGCCATCTCGTCCTGTCCCTTTCCATTTGTATATGATGAGTATGAGAATAAAAATATATATGGGGATGCCTGTAAATTTGTTTGAAATAAAAGGCATTAAAAAATCAAAGAACCCGTTGTTACACCCGTTTATTGTAAGCATCAGGTTCTTGTCAAATTCTACAATCTGTTCAAAACTATTCATTGAGTATCTTCCAAATCAAATCTTTCAACTCCTTAATCCCCTCATTCGCAACCGACGAAATAAAAATATGCGGTATTTTTCGCGGCAGATGCGGCCTTATCTCCTTTTTTAATTCATCGTCGAGCATATCAGATTTTGAAATTGCCAAAATACGCTGTTTGTTAAGCAACTCGGGATTAAATTTCTTGAGCTCCTTTAATAGTATGCGATACTCCTCTTTTATATCTTTGCTATCGGCCGGAACAAGAAAGAGAAGTATGGAGTTTCTCTCAATGTGTCTTAAAAAACGGTGTCCTAAACCTTTACCCTCCGAAGCACCCTCTATTATACCCGGAATATCGGCCATTACAAATGATTTGTCGTCGTAATAGTTTACAATTCCAATGCTCGGCTCAAGGGTGGTAAAGGCGTAGTCTGCAATTTTTGGCTTGGCTGCAGAAACTGTTGAAAGAAGAGTGGATTTTCCGGCATTAGGAAAACCTACAAGTCCTACATCTGCAAGTATTTTGAGTTCGAGTATAAACCACCCCTCAACATGCTCCTCACCGGGTTGTGCAAAGCGCGGTGTCTGATTGGTTGCACTTTTAAAGTTTGCATTGCCCAATCCTCCGCGTCCACCCTTTACAATTATCCTCTCTTCGCCGGCTTCGGTAATTTCAAAGAGGGTTTCGCCTGTTTCTGCATCTTTGGCCACAGTTCCAAGCGGAACCTCTAAATAGATATCCTTTCCGTTTGCCCCTTTGCAGAGCTGCCCGCTTCCGCTTTCGCCCGGCTCTGCCTTAATGTGCTTACGGTATTTAAGGTGAATGAGTGTCCAATATTGCGGATTGCCCCTCAATATGATATGACCTCCACGTCCGCCGTCTCCACCGTCGGGACCTCCCTTTGGAATATATTTTTCACGGCGCATGTGGGTTGAGCCGTTTCCTCCGTCGCCCGAAGCGAGGAAGAGCTTTACGTAATCCACAAAATTTGAATTTCCCATTCCGAGTTCTGTTATTCTGTAATAAGATTTGATATTTTTTCAAAAATCTCCTCAACAAGACCCTCTCCGTTTATCTCAAAATATTTGTTCTGTTTTTTGTAGAAATCAATCAGAGGTTCGGTCTTCTTATGGTAAGTATTAATGCGGTTCTGTATAATATCCGCATTTGCGTCGTCTTTTCTGCCCTCAATGTTGGCGCGGTGTTGTATGCGCTCAAAAACAAGTTTGTCGTTTATTATTATTGATATAACCTTGGTAACGCTGCATCCTCTTTTAGAGAGCATAGAATCAAGCACCTCTGCTTGTGCGGTTGTGCGCGGAAAGCCGTCGAAAATAAAACCTGTAACAGTTGGATTGTTCTCAATCTCGTTCTCAATCATCTGTTCAACAATAGAGTCGTCTACAAAGTTGCCGTTATCTATAAGCGACTTTGCCAAAAGTCCCAATTGCGAACCCTTTGCAATCTCTTTTCTCAATAAATCTCCGGTTGAAACATGGTGCAGGTTAAATTTTTCAACCATAAGTTTTGCCTGTGTTCCTTTTCCGGCTCCCGGAGGGCCAAATAAAATATAGTACTTCATTTTAATACATTTTTGTTATATAATTATGAAGCCTTCGTGTAATTTAAGTTTAAGCAGTTTTTATAGGTTAGTTATTATCAATTACATATATATCTTTATACTGACGGCCGAGCTGGTCGTAATCGAGACCGAATCCCACTATAAAATCGTTTGGAATAGAGTTTGCCGCATAGTTTATAGGAATCTCTTTTGAATATGAGCCGGGTTTGTACATTAATGTACATATTTTTACATCTGCAGCACCTTCGGCCTTAAGTATTTTGTATAGTTCCTCAATTGTTCCGCCGGTATCAACTATATCTTCAACCACAACTACTGTTCTACCCTTTACGCTCTTTGTCAGGCCCATAATCTGTTTTACGCTACCGGTGCTCTCTGTGCCTTCATACGATGCAAGTTTTATGAATACAACATCGCATTGGAAATTAATCTTCTGCATAAGTGAGGCGGTAAACATGAATGAGCCGTTGAGTACACTCAGGAAGATAGGAATATCTGTATCTTTCAAATCTTCATTCAGTTTGTCTGCAACTTTTTGGATAGACTCCTCTATCTGTTGGTTAGACATATACAATTTGAAATATTTGTCGTGTACTTTAATGCGTTCCATATACAAATAGTTGAGATATTAACTTAATCGGGGCAATTTATTTTGCTTCGCAAAAGTATGTATTAATTTTGGTTATTGCCAATTAAAAATGATAATTTTGCGAACATTTCAACCACGTACAGCAAATGTATGCAAACAAAACAGAAATAGATATGAAACCTTTGGTAAGTATTATTATGGGCAGCACTTCGGATATGAAAATAATGGCGCAGGCTGCCGAATTTTTGAATCAGATGAAGATTCCGTTTGAAATTAATGCACTTTCTGCTCACAGAGTGCCAGACCTTGTTGCCGATTTTGCAAAAAATGCCCATAAAAGAGGGGTGAAGGTTATTATTGCAGGAGCAGGCGGAGCGGCCCATCTTCCGGGCGTTATAGCTGCATCTACTCCGCTTCCTGTTATAGGTGTTCCAATAAAATCAAGTAACTCCATAGATGGCTGGGATTCTGTTTTGTCAATCCTTCAGATGCCAAGTGGAATTCCTGTAGCAACTGTTGCTCTCGACGGAGCCAAGAATGCGGCCATACTTGCCGTACAGATGCTTGCCGTAGCGGATGCCGGATTATTTGCCGAATTTGAAGCATTCAAAGCAGATTTGGCTTCAAAGATTGCAAAGGCAAACGAAGAGCTTGCAGCTGTTAAATACGAGTATAAAACAAATTAATCTGTATTAAGGTATTAAGAGGTCTTGTGCGGTAACATTGTGTTACGGTGCAAGGCCTTTTTTAGTTAATGATGCTGCAAGAGGCAGCGTATTGCAAGAGGTTTCGCAAATCGCATATCCGCTATAAAAACATCTATATTCAAAATTGATGTACATTCCCTACTCCCCGTTTGCCATTATGTTTAATGTTTGGAATTCTATACGGTAAAGTTGGCTTTGTGAGCATATTCTTATTTGGTTTTGTTGTATAGTTTACCCTATTGTTTAGGGCAAATGAACGGCAAAAAATTATAGAAAAAAATAAGCATGTGTACATTTTACTTATTTGTATGCCCACTTTGCTTTTTATCCATAATATTGCCTGAGTTTTTTATTTATGGAGACAGATATTGTGAGGGTTATGGAGAAAAACGGCAGCAGCCGTAATGTGGGCTGTAAAAACATAAGCGGTTGTAGTGTGTATGTATATGTGGCTGTATTTTTGGATGTAGTATTATTTTGCAATACGCTTTATGCTAAAGATACGGTTGATAGGGAGAGGGCTATGGAGCGGATTGCGGTACTGTTGGAAGAGACTCTTGAAGAGGCTCTTTTAAACAGAGAATCAACTGTTGGAACTCAGTATGTATCGGGCAAAGATTTCAGAGAGCTTGCAGATATGGCGGCGGAGTATTTTGAATGTTTGTTGGAACACCCTTTAGCTATAAACCGTGCAGGGCGCAAAGAATTGGAGGAGTTTATATTGCTGTCGGATTTTCAGATAGAGAGTATTTTGGAGTATCGTAAAACAAGCGGGGATATATTAAGTCTTTCAGAACTTTCTCTGCTAAATGGTTTTGATGCAGAGTTTGCAGAAGGCATTGCACCGTTTATCTCTTTTGCATCTTCACTTGGAATACGGCACTACAGAGAGGGTACAAGCGGCTTTTTTAAGGGGCGCAAATCGCAGATGTATTTTAGGTGGGCGCGTGAATTTACAGAAAATAGGAATAGATGTATAGGAACGCCATATTATATGCAATTGAGATATAAATGTATATACTCCAATAAATTACAAGTTGGAATGACGTTTGAGAACGATGCAGGAGAGAGGTTGTTTGCCTCCGGTGCTCCTCCTGTTGATTTTAGCTCTTTTCATATTGCTGCAAAGAATGTAGGGCGCATAAATACTTTTATCATAGGGGATTATTCTGCTCGTTTCGGGCAAGGACTTGCGTTGTGGAACTCATTTGCTTTGCAAGGAGCATCATCTCCAACGTCTCTATATAAAAGGGGTGCTGTGTTTGTACCTTATACATCGTCGGGTGAGAGCGGATTCTATAGGGGAGCGGCACTTTCGCTCTCTTTTGGCAATACCGATATTTCTGCAATGTTCTCTTATAACAGGCTTGATGCAAGAATAGTTGGAAATGAATATGTTTCTCTAATTACCGGAGGAATACATAATACGGTTGGGGCAATAAATGCGCGCAAACGTATGGCAGAGGCGGTAGGAGGTGTGAATATCTCACATGGTTGGAGCCGATTAAAGATAGCATTCTCATGTGTTGCCTACGGTTATAATAAAAAGAACGGCCGTAAAGTGTATGATTATAACAGATTTCAGATGTATGACGGTATGTGGGGAAACATATCGGCCGATTTCTATGCCGTAATACGAAGGGTAAAATTGTTCGGGGAATTTGCCATTGATTATGGAGGCAGTACTGCCATGCTTGCAGGTGCTGTCTTTACTGCTTCTCCAAACTTGGAAATAGGATGTATGATTCGGTGTTATTCAAAAAGTTATATAGCACCGCATGCCTCGGCATACAGTACAATATCGTCTGTCTCAAATCAGAATGGCCTGGCAGTAAGTGGTAAATATTCAATATCTTCCAAATGTAAAATAGGCTTTGGCGGAGATGCCGTTTATTATCCATGGGTGAGATACAATATTAAAAAGCCGTCGGGGCTTCTCAAAGGGTATGCACTTGCAGAATATACGGCTGATAGATTTGCTGTAAAGGTGAGGTTTTCAGATGTATACACTACGCATAACAGGCTTAATAAATTCTGTTTTAAAGCTCACTCTTCTCTCTCTGTGACAGAGGAATTTTCTGTGAAATTGGGGGCATCTGCGGTTTATGCCGCGCATACCAATTATATTGCAAAGTCAGATAATTACAGATATACTGTTGGTTATTTGGGATACTATGCCGGTGCAAATGTAAAATATGCTGTGCCTGATAGGAAATTTTCTGTACAGGCAGGCTGCAACATATTCAACTGCAATAATTGGAACTGCCGACTTTATGTATATGAGCCGGATATGCCGTATACCTACAACAGTCGTCTGCTTTATGGAAAAGGCTGCTCGTTGTACACGGTTATAAAACTCAGAGTATTAAAACAGGCCTGTGTTTATCTCAAATATGAGACAATGCAATATACAACCTCCTTAAAAGAGGCTGAAAATCAAATAAAAATGGCCGTAAAGTGCAACCTGTAAATTCTTAATTCCTCTTTATTTTTAGCTTTTTGCCGGGATATATTTTTGAGGTTTTACTTAAGCCGTTGAGCTTTAGAATATTATTCAGGCTCACTCCGCATTTGTATGCTATGCCGGAAAGGGTATCGCCTTTTTTAACTGTGTAATAGGTGTATCCTCCGCTTGTTGTTGTTGCAGCTTTTGAAGAGCCTGAAGATTTGGATACACTTGAGGATGCCGGTGCACCTCCGCGATATATTACAAGACGCTGTCCTGGCCTTATTATGCTCTTTTTAGAGAGTCCATTCCATCTCATTAAATTAGAAAGGCTTACTCTGTATTTCATGGCTATTCCTCCAAGAGTTTCGCCCGAACGTACTCTGTGGTAAGTTGTCTGGCTTTGGCTTATGAGTTTGTCTTCCTTAATATTATTATAGACTATCGGGTTAAAATATATGCTGTCTTTATAGGCATATATACTGTCTTCCTTGTCTATAAATTCGGCCGTATAATTATATGGCAACTGCAGAATATAACCTTTTTCGTTTCCCGGAATAATGTCCTGGGTATATTGAGGATTCAATGCCCTTAACATTTCCTTTGATATGCCTATATTCTCTGAAATCTGCTCAAAATGCAGATTCTGTTTTACCACAAAAGTATCTACATGGGCAGGTAACGAGATTTTATCCGGAACAAGTTGCGGATAATCTTTATGATAGCTTAACAGATAGAGCGCTCCAACAAAGGCCGGAACATAACCGCGAGTCTCTCTCGGAAGATAAGGATATATTTTCCAGAACTCTTTTGAGCCTGCGCGTCTTATAGCTTTGTTTACATTGCCGCTGCCGCAGTTGTAAGAAGAGATGGCCAAGGCCCAGTCTCCAAAGATTGTATATGCGTCACGGAGATACCTTGCCGCTGCATGTGCAGATTTTATAGGGTCAAGTCTTTCATCTACGTATGAACTTATGTGCAGATTGTATTGCAGAGCCGTTCTGTACATGAATTGCCACATGCCTTTTGCCCGTGCTCTTGAAACCGCCACAGGATTAAGGCCCGATTCTATAATAGCCATGGCTTTAAGCTCTTTAGGCAAGCCATAATAATCCAGAATCTCTTCAAAAATAGGCAGATAGTATTCGCTCAATCCAAGCACTTTCTTTGAAAACGTAGGCATTTTCTCTGTATATGCAATAATCTGGTTTCTAACTATATGATTATACGGTATTGGAATGAATGAATTCATTTTCTTTATTTTGGCAATATATACGGAGTCTGGGATATTTGAAAACAGCTCTGTTGTATCGGATTCTACAATATATCTCTCCATTGTAATATTGCGCTCATTGTACCATATTTCCAAAAGACTATCGGGATTGCATCCAGGTTGTGCATTCTCAAATATGCCGCTGTTTATAAATTCGAGTTCGCCAACATTAAGGGAGTCTTCTAACTGAGTGGTGTCTGACATCTCAATTGCCCCTCCGTTTATTATATTCTTAATAGAATCTAGCTGAAAAGTAAGAAGCTCAATCTGCTTTTTCAAATCCTTCTTTGTCTGTTTTGGCTTTAGAAACTGGGCATTTGCCAAAAGTGGAATTGCGGTAAAAAGAACTATAATAAGCGGTGCAGGGTTTATTTTCTTGAACATGATATATTGTTGCTTGTTAGAGTGTTATATTAATGGTGGTTTGTAATTGTCAGAATTTAAGGTTCATTTTAAGGCCCAATGCCTGTCCGTAATAATTGTTCATTGCCGGAGCGTAGTTGTTTGCCGGCTCAATTACGGCAGGCTCTACGTTAAATGAAATATCATCGGAAATATCAAAATTGTTAAAATGGGCAAACACATTGGCATCTACTATATTGAGCGCGTATACAAGAATGGTTGCAATAATAGAATAGTCGCGGTATCTGCGGAATTTGTCTCTATACCAAATCATATTGTCTAAAGAGAGTGCCCCCTTGTATTCGTCTCCCAAGGCAACCGACTCTATATACATATTCTTGTAGCGTTTAAACTGTTTCTGGTTAAATGCCCAGCAATACCCGGAAATGGCAAGGCCTCCGTAAAAAATTGGTATTTTCCAGTAGTCTCCGTTATATGCCTGTCCTAATCCAGGAAGGAGAGCTGAGTACAGCGATGCTCTTGCCGGTAAAGGTTTTTCTATGCTTTTGTAAGAAATTACACCGTCGAGCAGAGAGCCGTAATAGGTTAATGCCGCCCCTGCAATCATGGCGTTTCTCCAATTCTTTGCACTCGATTTTCCATTGCTCTTATAACTGGAATTAAATGCAACCGCACCACCTATAAAGCCGCCCATTGCTCCGTATATTACAGGAAGTTTCCATGTTTGGCGATTATATATCTGGGCAGAACCGGGCAATACAACAGAACCTGCAAACATGTGTTGTATCTTCATGGTATCCTTATGTGATAAAGCCCTAAAATACATTGGAATAGTAAAAGAGGGCCTTATAACCGGAACTTCTTCTTCATTCTGTTGCTGGTTGTTTGTGTTGCTGTTTGCCGTATTTGCCCCGCCCGGAACGCCCGCCGCCGTAAAAGAACCGGAAGAGAGATTTCTGTTCTGGGCATAACAAGCGTTACAGCATAAGGCCAAAACAGCCCATACACACACTGCTATTGATATTACATTTTTACTGAACACAATTCCTGTAGTTTACTATACAACACTATCTATAACTCGCTATAACTCGGTTTTCTCCAATGCGCTCAAAAAATCATCTATCTCCTTGTCGGAAGAGAAGCGGATTGTAAGCTCTCCGCACCCTTTTTCGGAACGTTTTACAGAGATGTTGTTGTTAAAATATTTACCAAGCGTATCAATTACTTTAAAATAGTTTTCTGGCAGCTCTATCTCCTCCTTCTCCCTCTTTGCCTTCTTCTCTTTGTTGAGGCCCTGTACCTTTGATTCTGTTTGCCTTACAGATAAATCCTGCTCTATAATCTGGTTGGCCAATTTAAGCTGCATCTTTGGATTTTCTATGCCGAGCAGCGATTTTGCATGGCCCATTGTAATTTTCTTGGCCCTTATTGCAAACTGTATCTCGGCCGGTAACTTGAGCAGACGCAGATAGTTGGTTACTGTGGTTCTCTTTTTGCCAACTCTCTCAGCCATAGCTTCCTGTGTTAAATCGCACTCATCTATAAGACGTTGGAAACTCACTGCAATCTCAATGGCATCCAAGTCTTCTCTCTGGATATTCTCTACAATGGCCATTTCGAGCATTCCGTTGTCATCGGCAGGCTTTATATATGCCGGAATTGTCTTAAGCCCTGCGAGCTTGCTTGCTCTGAATCTTCTCTCTCCGCTTATAATCTGATATTTACCGTTATCCAAGGGCCTCACGGTAATAGGCTGTATGAGTCCCAATAATTTTATAGACCCCGACAGCTCCTCAATAGCCTCAAGATTGAATTCTGTTCTCGGCTGAAAAGGATTAACCTCAATCTGCTCTATATCTATATCGGCAATAGAGACCAAAGGAGAAGCACTTCCGCCGCTCTCTCTCTGTCTCTTATTCTGCTGTATATAATTAGTGTCAGAAATAAGGGCATCTAATCCTCTGCCCAATCCTGTCTGTATTTTTGCCATAATCAGTTACTTTCAGTCGTTTTCATGTTGCTCGCCAATGGATTTTGTAATAATCTCTTTGGCTAAATTCAGATAATTGTTAGAACCGCTCGACAGTGCATCATATAGAATTACAGGCTTGCCGTGGCTCGGAGCTTCGCTCAACCGCACATTCCTTGCAATTACCGTATTGAATACCATATTCCCAAAATGATGGCGGACATCCTCCACAACCTGGTTGGCCGACTTAAGACGTGCATCAAACATGGTAAGCAAAAATCCCTCTATCTCAAGAGACGGATTGAGTCTGCTTTGTACAATCTTTAATGTGTTTAGCAATTTGCCTAAGCCTTCAAGCGCAAAGAACTCGCATTGTACCGGTATTATAACCGAATCAGAAGCTGTAAGCGAATTTATTGTAATAAGGCCCAAAGATGGCGAACAGTCTATGATTATATATTCAAAATCGTTTAATACACAATCTATTGCCTTTTTTAGAACCATTTCGCGCTCATCTATTTTGAGCATCTCTATCTCTGCTCCAACCAAATTTATATGAGACGGAGCCAGTTTAAGATTTTTTATTTCCGATTCAAGTATAATGTCGTTGAGCGTATGCTTTCCTATAAGGACTTCGTAAAGCGTCTTCTCATCTTTTGAATCGGGGTTAAAGTTTAATCCCGAAGTGCTGTTTGCTTGAGGGTCTGCATCTATGAGCAGAACCTTTTTTTCCAATACCGCCAGCGATGCCGCCAGGTTTATTGCCGTCGTAGTCTTTCCAACTCCTCCTTTCTGATTGGCAATTGCAATAACTTTTCCCATACTACTTTTTTATAAAAAATTGTTTAACAGCATAAAGCACGGCTGATTCAATAAAATTGAAGCAAAAACTAACCATGCTAACGTGCAAAAATAAGAAATCTTTTTTTAGCAAACAGAAATTATTACATTTGCTAAATGTAATTTTTTGCATAACCATGCATAAATGGTGCCTATCTTTGCACTCTATAACAATATTAAGTATGAGAGAAAATACATGGATAGTGATTGTAAATCCTAAGGCAGGAAGTGGAAGAGGGCTTAAAGACTGGCCCGTAATATCCAATATGATGTATAACAGCAATCTCAAATTCACCTGTCTGTTTACAGAGCATAAATATCATGCAATAGAGCTTACCGTTAGGGCTATAAATGACGGATACAGAAATATTGTGGCAATAGGCGGAGACGGAACTATCCATGAAGTTGTAAACGGTATATTCATTCAGAAAGCGGTTCCAACCACCGATATATGTTTAGCGGTTATTCCGGCCGGAACAGGTAATGACTGGATAAGGATGTTTGGCATATCAAAGACATATTCAGAGGCTGTGCAGTCTTTGGCAGAAAAGAGAACGGTTCTCCAGGATGTAGGCAAGGTCTCTTTTTACGAAACCCGTGTACAGCATACAAGATATATGGCCAATGTAGCCGGTTTGGGATACGATGCGGTTGTAAATCTAAAATACAATAATCTAAAGGATGACGGCAAGTATGGCAAAAGCCTCTATCTGCGCAGCACAATAAATACGTTTTTTAGATTTACCCCTAAAAAATTCTCTATAAAGGCCGACGGAAACCTGTTTTACGAGGGAATGGTATTTTCAGGAGCTGTAGGTATAGGAAAATATAATGGCGGAGGAATGCAGCAGACGCCTAATGCGGAGTTCGACGACGGCCTTATGGATTTAACCATAATAAAGAACATGTCTAAATTAAGGATTGCCAGAAATTTTAGGCTGCTCTACTCGGGCAATATCTACAATATTCCAAAGGTGCTTCATACTCAGGCTAAAAAGATAGAGATTGATACATGGCCGGAAACCCGTATAGAGATAGACGGAGAGGCTGTAGGTACATCTCCTTTTGTGTTTGAACTTGTTCCTCAGTGCATAAAAGTGGTTGTAGGTCCGCACTATACAAACCTTATAAAATAACAAGCAGGCCGGAGTATAACGTATGACCGTATGCATAATTACGTGTCTTTTGTATCTCTCCGTCCGCCTGCTTAAAGCTTATACAATCTTTTGCCGTAAGGTTAAATTACTTTAAAAGAGATGGCTCTGAGCTATGATTAAAGTCGTTGGTAGAGTTATTTGTATCAACCAAAGCTCCGCTTGCATTGCGTTTTCTTATAACAGATTTGCTCGACCTGTCGGCTACTGTATTTTTTGTGCCACAATATGTGTAGCCTGCATCTAAACTCTGGTGAAACGGCAGGTCTGTAAAATCATTTGGGTGACTTATATTCACTGCATCTATAATCCAACTGTTTGGAATAAGATAGGCATCCTTTATCTCGCTCTCTTTAATGCCTAATCCGTATTTGGAGTAGTCCTGAATCTTGGTTCCGGTCCATTTGTAATTGGCAAGATAATCTTCTGCAGTAACGCTCTCTGGAATGTATGCAATGGCGTAGCTCCTGTAACCTTGTTGGTGCAAAGTGGTTATAGAGGCCGAATAGGTAAACCATATCTCCAAATTTGGAACAGAAGGATTGTCTGTATCAACAACGGTGGTAACAGTAGAGTTGTCGTACCATTCAAAGTCGGCAGATGTAAGGTCTACAACATTTGAACCTATTTCAAATTTTTGTGCTCCGGCGGCTATAATTATAGATGAATTTGCCTCAATAGGGTAGTCGTCTCCGTCTCCAGGTACAACAAATACCATATTTACAGGAGATTGTTTGTCTCTTACATCGGGGTTGTAAGTTGTTGGCGTTCCATTGTGTGAGAGAATATATGAGCCTATAAAAGCCAATCTGTCGGCATAAACAACATGAGATGTTGTGTTGGTTATTTTTATGTACTGGTCCTGGCTTAGAGAGGCCACTTTTCCTGTAGTTTTGTCGAGGGTTTTTGTGTAATAAATTTCTTCTATGAGCAGTTCTCCCGGTTCGGCTTGTGCCGTTGCTCCCAATTGGGCCAAAGGAAACTCTTCTGAGAATGATTCTGAGGTAATTGAAAACCTTGCAGAGCGCGGTTTTATGGAGTGGTTCTCTTCTACCTCTATAGAAACGGTTGCCGAACCGTGCCCCTCAAGAGCACTGAAAGTATACCATTGCTGCCCATCGGTTGTAATTATCCAATCTTCGTTGCTCGAAATTGCAAAAGAGATTGTATTGCCGTTTTGTTGTACTGCAGAGATGCTTGTTGCCAGTTCGGCATCGATGTTTAGGTAAGGATCATCCGAACATGCCGCAAAAATAAAGAGTGCGGCTACATAAAGTAATGCTTTTTTCATATTCTAATATCTGTTAATTGTTAATAATTCTCTAAAATCTAAGGCCTGAGCCTAAGTTAAATCTGTTGCCCGTTCCTATATTGTTGTTGTACATTTGCCAGCCGAACGATATAAATATTGCGGTTTTGCTGTTTATGGAGCGTTGTGCCCCAATGTTAGTACTAAAAATAAACCTGTCTGATGTTATTCCACGCCATATTCCGGTTGTAGCGTTGCGCAATGCCGCTTCTGCATTTGCAGGAAAGTGTAGAGAAGACTCCGGAGTTGTTGCATAGCCGCCTCCGGCAGTAAAATCTGCAATCCATTTATCCGAAATATATCTTGCCCCTATATCGAGCCTGCCTTCGGTTGTGAGAAATTTCATGAGTCGTGCCGGATAGCGATAGCCGACATCGGTATATATGAGCTCTGCACATGGACGTATGAACAGATACCCCCAATTTTGCATAAATTCGGCACCTGCCGTTAGCGTAGATGAGAATGTGTTGCACTCAAACATTGTAAATGAGGCGAGTATCATATCTTGGCTGTGTGTGCCTGTATTAAGCAGATTCTCATCTCCGCGGCGTATTTCATAGCGGGCATCAGCTCCAATACCCCAGCGAATTGGAGACATATTATTATGATATGCTGCCGACAGTGCAAAAGATTCTGTGTTTAGTACTGTTATGGGAATGTTGTTTATCTGCGGGAGCTGCCTTTCAATAGAGATTGAGGTATATCCGGCCATAAGGCTTAAACCATTACCCGACAGCGGTATTAATTGTGCCGAAACAGAAAATCCGCTCCCCTTAAAGTTGTAGTCTGTAACATCTTGGCTCGAACCTGCAAAACGCTTGTAATAAGTGCCAAGTCCGGTCATTGGGAGTTGGCTTGTGTTTGCTCCGCTTGTACTAAAATAGTCTACAGAGTGTTCCTGTGAATAGACGCGTACTCCTGCATAAATACCTACATAATATTTAGCTGTATTGTATCCGCCCGATATTCCTGCCTGCACATCAGATGTGATATTGCGCGGACGCGGATCTATGCGCCTGAATTCGTGTAGTGCGCGATAAGAACCCTCTATTCCGTATGTGAATCTGTTATTGGAACTGCGTTGAGAGTAGCTTCCGCCAAATGAATACTGCTCGGTGGTGAGGTTTCCGCCAATGGAATCGGCGGCAATATATGGCCATAACAGCATATAGTCGGAAGAGGAGTTCCAACATATATCTTTTTTCTCTCCATAAAGATATGAGGCGTTTGCCTCTACCGTGTTGCGTCTGTTGAGGTGCATGTAAGATTGAGCCTCAATGTTTAGGGCAGAAACTCCGTTTCCGTATGCAGGGAGCAGTGCCTTTTTCTCATCTCTCATCAGATAGCTTAGCGAGAGTGAAGAGAGAGAGACATCGCTTTTGTAAGATGAGGCGGAAGCCGAAGAGTTATAAACAGCAATACCTATACTTTGCAATGCATCTTCTGTCTGTGCCGTGCGTGTGTTTACAGACATTGCTGCCGCCTCGTTTGCTGCGGAGAGCGTATCGTGTGCAGACTGTGCATACATGGAGCTTGTACACATAGAGTTTGCATACATAGTCTGTGTATACATTGGTCGCGCATATACAGCATCAGGCAGTATGGCGGAGATATATAATAGTATAATATATAATCGTTTCATTTTGCGTATTTTGCAATTCTGTTTTAAATGGCTTTTAATTCATAAAACTCATTTTAAGCCGTAGCTCTTCTGTCTCTTCCAATATTTTTATAGCTGTGTTTGGCTGGGTATAATCTGCATTTCTGGCTGTACGCACAGAGCCGTCGGGATAATATAATGAAACATCGAGCAGCAGTGTGTAAACTCCTTTGCGCATGGTTACAACTGTTGTGTTTGAGTTAAATGTGCCAAAGGCATACTTCTCTTGTGTGTTGTATTCCTGTATGAATGACGATTCCAATGTAAAGACAGACTCGTATGGCGATGCCCCGTCTGGCCATTCCATGATTATGCGTACTTGCGACATTATGTTTTTTGAATCGAATTCATGTTCGCATGAGGTGGCAACAAGTAATACGGTTATTGCAAATATTATCTTTAATCTTCTCATCTCTATAATTTAAAGTTAAGTTCCATTCCAAAGTAAGGACGTGTGCTTCTGCGTATTACAGCTCCGTTGGTTTTATAGGAAGGAGAATAGTCTATAATGCGGTTTACAAACATAGAGGCCGATATCTTATTGCTGTAAAGCGTTTTAGTGATTTTAAGATTTATATCCATTGCAAAAGGAATACGGCTGTACTTAAACAGAATTGAGCTTGTGGTGCGTATCATCTCTGCGAGTATGCTGTTTTGGGCTGATTCTTGTGTGAAAGGGTGTTGTTTTAAATCTTTATCTATATAATAATCAGGGTATTTGCTATATTTGAGTGTGCGTCCTCCCGTAAACCATGTACACTCAAAAGAGGTGGCGAATATGAGTCCGAGTCTTGGAATCTGGGTATCAAACATAAAGTTTGTATTAAACATATCGCGCTTATAGTTTTGAGTACCTGTTTTATAGCAACCTACGTATGGATATGCCTCTCCTGCAATAATTGTAGAGGGTGAATAAAGCTCCGGAAGTGAATTGCTATATTGTGTTTTAAAGTAAGCGCCTGTAACTGTGAGCTTTGTTTGTATAGGACGTATCCTTTGGGTAGAAAATACAAATTCAACTCCGCTCTTTTGGGTACGGCTGCCGTTGTTCCATATAGAATATACGGCAAGAGTAGTGTCTATGGTATAAGGAGTACTTTGCAGAGATGGCGGCCCCGACAGTGCATCATGTTTTATAGACTGCTCATCATAATCCTTTGCAATGAGCTGCATAACTTTGTCTCCATTGCGAAAGCCTGATTTCATATCCTCTTTAAAATATGTTACCGACAGGGCAAAGCCGTTCCATTGCAAATCTCCCCTTACTTCCCATTTGAAGTTTCTTGCTGCTTTAAGCGTGTAATTGGTTGGATCTACGCGGAATATGCGCATATTTATACGGCGGTAATCCGGGTTGGCAGACCAATAGTTCATCTGTATTATATCGTAATAGAACGGGTCCGGAAAGAGTTGAGACATGGTTGGCATCTTTGTATGCCGGCCTGCGCCCGAAGCTAAAGATATTTTTAACGGATTGTCATTTATTATAACAGACGGAAATGTAACTTTTACATTAAAGCGCGGGTCTAAATATATGCGGCCGTCTAATGAGTATTCATTTCCAATATTAAATACGGCAGATGAACGTACTCCGGCCATTAGCGAAATATCAAATTTACCTGCCGAAATGTTGCTTGAGGCTTCGGCAAATCCTGCAGCCTGATGCTTTGCCGGAATTATATCATATGCTCTCGGACGCAGATTCATAGATGGCGAGATAGGCCTCTCTACATCAAATATATATCCATCTCCATAGTTTTTGTCCATACGCCACTCTGCACCTATTTTAAGTAAATTATTGCTATGGGCGGTTTCAAATCCCAAAACGGCCGAACCTTTAAAAAAGGCATAAAAAGGCTTGCTCTCTACCCGTAATGTTGCATCATATTCCGACGGAAGTATAGAAACGTCATACTCTCCCTCTTGTACCGAGGTGGAAAGAGGAGTATCGGTGCCGAGTGATAGATAACGCCAACTGTTGGAAATGCTTGACTCTTTTGTAACAGAGGCTGTAACATCAACACTTCGCAACAGGCTTGCTTCGGTTGCGCTCATACGCCACGACGCTATGATATTCATTCTGTTGTAATCAGATTTGTAGGTCTCTATAGGACCGCCTGCTCCGTTGTCCAAATCGGCATCTGATTTCATATTGTCGAAAGAACCTGTGTAATCTATGCTTCCATTTAATGAATGTGTATATTTATTGCCGTTTACTCTGTAACCTATTTGGTATATTGCAGAGGCCCTGCTGTAATTCTGGCGCGTGTTGCGAGGGTCACTCTTGGAATCTAACCAGTCTGCTCCTATATTCATGGTAAGCATGTTGTTCCCGTTTTTCTTCCACTCTAATCCTTTTCCTACATAAAACAATTTGCTCTGCATATCGGCTTTAAAACGGGCTTCAAGATTGCTGCCTCCATGTTTGCGTTGTACTTTTATGAGTCCGCTTGTGAGATCTCCATACTCTGCCGAGGCAATGCCGCGTATAACTTCAACCGATTCTATATTATCTGTAGATATTGAGCGTGTGTCAACACCTTTGTTCATAAAATTGTAGTTGCTTTCTGCATTAAGACTTGTAGAAACACGCATAGACTGCATGTTGGCGTCGGTATTTACAGGAACACCATCTATAACAAAGGCTGTTCCCAGTGCACTTGTGGTGTAGTCTGATGACGAGATGCTTGCCGCCTCCCTTATACCTATCTGCTGCGGTTTGCCAAGGACAGGGTCTAAAGATTTTCCACCCGGAAGCAGTGCCATTATATCTGCAATGCTCGACGGTTGTATCAGCTTCATGGCCTCTTTCCCTATGGCAGAAGAGGTTGCTACCCCTTTTGATTCCGCTGCAGTTACCACAACTTCGTTAATACTCTCTGTTGAAATATCTACTTTAAACTCACTGTTGCCGGTTAAAGAGCCGTTTATGGTAAAGTTGCCGAGACTATACTCTTCTCCAAGATAGGCAACTTGCAGTAAATACTCTCCGTTAGGTATATTGCGTATAATACATGCCCCCTCTGTAGATGAAATCGCTCCGTACTTCTTGCCTGTAGTCTTATCCTGCAGTATGCAGGTGGCATACTCCAAAGGCTCTCCGGTATTGGAATCTATAAATGTTATTGTAAAATGTGTATTGCTGCTGTTTTGAGAATAACAGTTTGTATAACAAATGATTGCAAAGAATGTAAATATTATTGTAAGGCAATATCGCATAGCAGGGGTTACATTTTCAGCTGCAAAAGTAGAGCTGTTTAAACCGGCCCGCAATACCTCGAATTTGCTATTCTTCGGCTTTGAAATAACCAAAAATAGGTAAAAAATAAGGCAGCAAACGGAGGTTCATCCGTTTACTGCCTGCAATACATACCAAGCAAGAAGTATAATTTTGTTACATTATAATTTGTAATAGCGTTTCTTGTATGTTTCGGACTGGTCTATTCGTTTCCATTCCAATGTAAATGAAACGGTATCTGTCTCTTTTACATTAAAAGCATCCTTTATTATTAACGGATTTTTCTTTATGGTAATTGAAACACTGTCAATCCATTTGTTTATTTGTGCAGTATCGTTAGATGTTACCGTATACAAATACTTGATACTCTTCCATTGGTTAGGCAGTTTTTTCTCCAACTCTTCAAAAACATCCTTTTTAACAGGTTCCATTCTCATAGACCACTCTTGGTCATAGCGTGGTGGCTGAGGAAGCTCTATTGTTCTGGAAGCTGTAGTAACAAAATTCTGGTAGCCGAGATAATAACCGTCATTCCACAGGCCTTCCATCTCAACGGATGCTTTGGCTTCAAATGAATACTGCTTGTTGGCGTTTTCTACGCACCATATCCAGCAGAAATCAAAACTTGCATCGTTCTTTTGTATCTCTTTGCATAGTCCGTGTACTTTTATGGCAAGTTGTGGACGTGACGTTGCCTTATACTCCCACTCAGTAGCTCCGTTCTTGTTACTTTTTGTATAAAGCATTTTTAAATCGCTCACATTGTAAGACCATGATTTGCTCATAGAAACAGCACCGCCTATGTTGGGATTTATAAACGATGTAGAGAGAGACCAGCTTGCCCCCTCGGAGAACGAACATGTGCCTATGGTATTCTCAGGCGATGCGTGATCAAGAATCGTTGGTGCACCAAAAAATTTCACCTCATTTTTAACCCCCGACATATATGCATGGTAAGCCTTAGTGCCTTCTCTGTGTTTGCCGTAGAACTCAGCTACTCTGTAATAGCTCCATTTTTCTTTATCCTCAGGACCGCATTTTAACTTGCTGTTTTCTATTGTTATTTTCTGATGGATAAGATAATAATCAGAGTGGGCAGTATTGTTCACCGGCCAGATTTCGTAAAGAAGTGTTACAGGAGCCTGCTTGTGACCTCCGTATGCGGTAAATGAGAAACGCACCGTATGTGCCGAGCTTACTTTGTCTAAATCCATAAAGTCAGAACCGGCATTGGCCGCCCTATGCAAAAGCATCCGCCCACGCAATGCTTCGGCTGCATAATCTTTCCGGGCATCAATCCACTTTGCAAGTGCATCTGTATGGCATCCGCTTATATAGTCGGATGTTGCATCTTTTTCAGAAATGGTAATGTTGTTTTGGGTAGAGGCAGCATTTGTATTCTCCCCGGCTTCTGTAATTATGGTTACAATATTCTGAGGCTCGTTTAAATCTGCCACCACATATTGATCAAAGCCTTTGAACGCATATATGTCGCACAATTCGCCATTTGTGTCATGCAGCTGCAAAGATGGTGGCAGCATAAGACCTGTAGAATCTTCGCCAATCTGCATGATTCTCTCATAAGCGGCCCATCCCTCTTCTGTAAATCGCAGGTTATCGCTCTGCAACATAGTGTTTCCAACACGTTTAAGCCCACGTATAAAAGCGTCTGCGTTATTGCGTGTGACAGAGGTGTAAATTATACAACCGCCTCGGGCTATCAGTGCCATAATGTCGCTATAGTTTTGTTCGCTTAGCGAGGAGACACAATTGTCATGAATGACAACGGCCTTAACCGTTTCATCAAAAGAATAAGTAATCTTCTATAAGGGGATAAGTCGGCTTTTATCTCCTATGCCGTAGTTTGAGTGCAGATGTTATATTTGCACTATTTCTTTACAACAACTCTCTTTACTCTGCGTGCTACAGATGTAAATACTTCGTAAGGAATTGTGCCAAGTATCTCTGCAAGCTCTTTTGCATGCGGTTTTTCTCCAAATATTGTTACTGTATCTCCAACTTTGGCATCTGTTCCTGTTACATCTATCATACACATATCCATACAGATGTTGCCTATTGTTGGAACAAGCTGTCCGTTTACGCAGAATTTGGCATTTCCGCGGCCGAGGTGACGGTTTATACCGTCGGCATAGCCTAAAGGGAGAGTGGCTGTTCTTGTAATGCCCTCTTTATGTAATTTGCCGTGGCGTCCGTATCCAACTGTACCGTCGGTTGGCTGTAACTCTTTTATTTGTAAAATTTTACATGTGAGAGATGCAGCCGGTTTAAGATTAGACTGCTCCACTGCGCTTACTCCGTAAATGCCTATTCCCAAACGGGCCATATCAAACTGGTATTGAGTAAATCTCTCTATTCCTGCAGAGTTTAGGATATGATGTATAGGTTTGTAATTGAGAACGGCATCTATTTGCGGGGCCATCTTCTGATAAAGGGCTATCTGACCTAATGTAAACTCATCGTGTTGAGGTTCATCCGAAGCAGCAAGGTGAGAGTATATAGACTGTACCTTTATTCGTTTGTTCTTTTTGAGAAATTCCAACAGCTCGGGCAATTCGTTCTCCATAAAGCCTAATCTGTGCATTCCCGTATCTAATTTTATATGCACGGGATACTCTTCTATTCCCATCTCTTCCAATATTTTGTCAAATATCTTAAGAGAGTACATATTTGGCATTCCCGGCTCAAGGGTATTCTCTATAATCTCTTTGTAATAATCTGTACCTGTTGTAAGTACAAGTATAGGATTCTTTATTCCCCCTTTGCGGAGTTCAATGCCCTCTATTGGGTGTGCCACTCCAAAATAATCTGCACCGGCCTCCTCCATTACTTTTGCAAATTCAACGGCACCGTGCCCGTATGAGTTTGCTTTAATTAGAATAAGAAGTTTTGTCTGAGGTTTGAGCTTAGACCTAAAGTAATTGTAGTTATGAATGCAGTTAGGATAGCTTATTTCCAATTCTGCAAAAGTGTTTTGAACTAATTCCATAGTTTCTTGTATAATAAAGTGTTGGTTTTATCTCTGAAGCGGCAATCATGTTTGCTGCTGTAAAGATAAGAATTTACAGAATTGATTATTCTTCGTATTTGAAAATATTGTCAAACGAATTTTAAAAAAATATAAAAATGAAGTACAAATCTTTTTTAGCAGCCGCAGTGATTATGATTATTGCAGTTGCCTCTTGCGGAACAAAGAAAAACAGTGTTGCAGAGCAGCTTGTTGGTGTATGGGCGGGTATAGATACCATTCAGATTGCCACAATAGATACTTCGGGGGCTGTGAATATAGAAACAATCGCCGTTCCTGTGGCCATTGAGTATTTTGCAGATACCACCATGAGCGGAAAGGTAAATTATAACGACACAACAACAGCCGAGATAAATGCAGTAGTGCTTGTTGGTGAGCCGTATATCTCATATTCCGGCGTTATGGATATAAATGATGCCAAACAGCATATTCAGGGAGAACTGTTTTATCAGGAAAACCCTGAAAGCCTGACAATGGAATTTTTCTCAAAAGACCCTGCAACGGGTGCTGAACATACAGGAAAGGCTGTTTTAAGCAGGCAGACAAAGTAAAAGGCTTCTAAACGGAGCGGTTCCTTGAAAAACTGTAGAACTTTGTGTACCACTTGTAAAACTCTTCTATCCCGTATTTTAGCGGAGTGCAGGGCTTAAAGCCAAAATCTTTTTCAATAGAGGCGGTGTTTGCGTATGTAATGTAAACATCGCCTTGTTGCATATCTGCAAACTCCTTTATGGCCTCCTTGCCGGCAACATTCTCTATGGTCTCTATAAAATCCATGAGTTTTACAGGAGAACTGTTGCCTATATTGTAAATTTTATATCTCCCTCTCTCCGGCTTGCAGCCAATGACTTTCTCTATTCCGGTAACAATATCGTCTATATAGCTGAAATCCCTGCTCAGATTGCCGTGATTGAACACCCTTATCGTCTTTCCCTCAAGAATTGATCGTAAAAACAGGAACGGGGCCATATCCGGCCTTCCCCAAGGACCGTACACCGTAAAGAAGCGCAGTCCCGTTGTCGGCAATCCCATCTGGTTGCTGTAGACATGAGCCATGAGTTCGTTTGCCTTTTTGGTTGCAGCATATATGCTCTGAGGATAATCTGTTCTGTCGGTCTCTTCAAATGGTATTTTGGCATTGTTTCCGTAAACACTGCTTGAGCTTGCATAAACAAAATGTTTTATATTATGGCGTTTGCTCAGTTCTATAATGTTTATAAAGCCGTTAACATTTGAGTTTACATAAGAAAACGGATTCTCAAACGAGTATCGCACTCCGGCTTGTGCCGCAAGATTGCATACAATATCAAACTTGCCGTGCTCAAAAATTGCGGCAAGGCCCTCCATATTTGATATGTCCTCCTTTATAAAGGTAAAATTCTCATAAATGCTGCTTTTGATTCTTGCACCTTCCGAGATTTTATCTTGTTCTATTCCTAATTCTGCAAGACGCCCGTATTTTAAGGCAACATCATAATAAGAATTTATACAATCCACTCCCGTAACTGCATATCCTGCCTTTAAGAGTCTTTCCGACAGATGGAATCCTATAAATCCTGCAGCTCCTGTAACCAATATATTTGTCATATCCTTATGGGTAAATAATTTACTGCCGTTCTGCTTTTTCAAAAGGGATTACGGAGAACGCCCCGTATTCTACTCTCTGTTTGCCATAAACAGCAGCATTGAGAAGCGAATCCCTTTTTATATATTTTGTCTTTATAAAAAGTATGGAATTTTCTAAAGAATCAAGGGCTGTTGCATCTACCTCTTTAAGTTTGGAGCCAAGATATACGTCAAAATTGTC
This sequence comes from uncultured Muribaculaceae bacterium, assembly GCA_964621625.1. GTDB lineage: Bacteria > Bacteroidota > Bacteroidia > Bacteroidales > UBA932 > Egerieousia. The sequence goes on from CAZULV010000001.1 coordinate 69,167, forward strand.
ACCCCCTTTGAGCCTGTAATAAGAGAAATTCTCAATACCTTTTTCCCGGGCCATTTCAAGAGCTTTGCTGCACCCCTCTTTCATCCCTATAACTTTATTGAAAGAGGACAACGACAATGAGGCTGTAAAAATAACAGCCAAAAGTGCAATTGCAACAGAGTTTATTGCTGCACCTATTCTGCTCTTGTATATTAGCCATGCGGCATATAAGCCACCTGCACAGAGTATTGCCGTAAATACAGGAATAGGGGCCCACAGACTTGTTCCTTGCGGAAGCAGCCCTGAGATTGTTCTGTGCATTATAACCGAAACAGGAAATATTGCAATGAAGGCTGTTGCAGGTATAAGTACTGCAATCTTTATCCATATATTGTTTTTCATGCGCGGCAACAGCATGGCTGTCATATATATAATGAATGGAAAACATGGAAGGAGATAAATCTCCAATTTAGAACTTATTAGCGAGAGCATTACTATTGTACTTGCCGTAACCGATACAAACAGCTTGATTATATCGCTTCCCATCATCTTCCGGTAATAGCCTGTGGTTATTGCAACAAAGGCAAGCAACGACCAAGGAGCAAGTGAGAACCAATAGCTTACTCCATAAAAATAGAATGGCTTTTTATGATCAAAGGCATCTACAGCCCTGTTTACAGTCTGGTTAAAAAGCAGATTGTTGAGGTACTCTTTGCCGCCATCTATGTAAACCGCACTAAACCACACTGCGCATAATCCTGCAATTACCGCCCATGTACTCCACCCTAAATAGCGTCCTATACATCTGAGTTCCTTTTTTACAATCAGGAATACTATTATCGAGATTACCGGCACAAGTATTCCAACCGGACCTTTGGTAAAAAGTGCCATAAATATATATACGGCAAGCTGTATTCTGTACCTGCGCATCCTGCTCAAAACAGTATTGTTCTCCGCCGGATTGCTATGACTGTATTCATACATCCTAAAGAATGTGTAGAGACTTAGCACAATAAACATTGTCATTAGCATATCCATACGCAGAACAATCATAGGTGCTATAAAATATACAGCCGTAAACAGCATCAGCTCTCCTGTAATGGTTTCATTATTTGAAGTATACCGTCTCGTCCATTTGTCCATTATATACACGGTAACAAATGCCGGTATTACAGAGAGAAGCGAAAGAGCAAACATCAGGTGCTCTCCAAACAGCAGACGGCAGAGCATTACCGCCCAAATATAGAGTGGCGGTTTGTCGGCATAAGCAACACCATGATTGTAGAATGCAAAAATATTTCCGTTTGCAATAGCCTCATCTGCAATGCTAAGATATTTCAATTCATTGTCGGGGGTAAAATCCCTTAACAGCATAACAGGCAGCAATGCTATAAAAATGAGGAGAAACCTCAGCCACTGTTGTTTCATTTCCAATTCTTTAATCTTAAAATAATCCTGACAATCCTCTATTTTTTATCTTTTTTAGTGGATTTGCGCAAAATTATCAAATTTCTGGTATATGAAACAAATCCAAATGATTGTCCGAGGATAAGAACAGGGTCGAGACGTATGATTCCATACGAAACAATTATTGTTGAGCCTATAAGACTTATAATCCAGAAACCTGCCGGGAGCAACGATTCTCCGTAATGTTTTGAGTAGAAAAACTGGTAGACAAAACGTAGTGTAAATATAACCTGCCCCATTGAGCCGTATAAAACAAGCAGATGTGGAATCTGTGCATTGTTAAGACATTGTGCTACAAATTGTTCCCAGTCCTGAAGAATGTAGCTTATTCCTGCTGCCGGAGTGGCAATAAGAAGTATGCGTCCTATAAGCGGAATCTTGCGCCATACTCCTTTCTCATCTAAATTCCATACGTATATGTAATATGAGATAACCTGTCCGAGCATTATGGCAAAATCATCTCTGAGCCAACCATATATAAAGAGCATGTATGAAGCCATCATACTCAAGACCCAGAAAATAGTAGGTGAAACAACTCTCTTTGCCTTTTCCGATAATATCCATTGCACTAAAATACGTGCAGAAAAGAGGGCTTGTGCTAAGAATCCTAAAATGAAAATGTACATTCTTTAAGGTATTACATGTTGGTTTGGCCTATGCTATAATTGATATATCTCTTTTTCATCCAGCGGTAGGCAAAACAATCCTTAAACGGAGCAATAAGTCTGTTCCATAGATGATACTTAGATACTCCGGCTGTGCGCGGGAAGTGTCTTACCGGAATCTGCATCATCTTGCCCCCCTCCTGTAGTTGTATAAGGGCAGGGAAGAAGCGGTGCATACCGGTAAACATAGGAATGCGTTTTGCATAAGCAGTCTGCAATACTTTGAGCGGACATCCGGTATCTATTGCCGTGTCTTTGGTCATCATACGGCGGAATCCGTTGGCTATTTTCGATTGCAGGTTTTTAAAGAAACTATCCTTCCTGTTGGCTCTTATTCCCATAACCAACGGGTACTCCTCTGCATAAGGAAGAAGCAGGTTAAAGTCCATTGGTGAGGTCTGCAAATCGGCATCTATATATCCTACAAATTTAGAATAACAATTATCGAATCCTGCCTTTATGGCTCCGCTCAATCCGGTGTTTTTAGCCAATGAAATGTAATAGAAATGAGGATTTCTTGCGCACACCTCCTCTACAAGAGCCATTCCGTTATCTTTAGAGCCGTCGTTTACAAAAAGTACGCAAACAGAAGGCACTGCAGATGAGGCCATAAATGCCTTTAACTCTCTCTCTATGTTAAGGATATTGTCTTCTTCGTTATAAAAAGGTACAAGAACCGTAAATGTATATTCCGCTGTCTTATTCATATATCAGTGCAGGATTATTCCCCTGGTTTTAAATTGTTCGTAATCATATTTTGTAAGAAGCAGTTCATCTATAGGAATGCTTCCGTCGTGATCTGTAAGATATTTTCTCTTTTCAATCCTAAAATTATCCGAGCATACCGACAGGCTTTCATCTAAATATTCAGAACTTATCCCTGCCATATTCCCCAACGTGTGGAATATACATCTGTTTGTAGATACCGGAGTCTCCGAATTTGATACCGCCGAATTGTATCTGTTGGCATATACTGTTTTATAACTGTCAGAAAACCATATTACAAACGGAACATGCAACTGATAGAATGTAGGAATGGGGGAGGCATGCAAAAAACGCTTTCTCCTGTCGTCCATCAAATCTTCTCCATGGTCCGACGCATACAATACCGTACTGCAGACATTCTCTCTGCGTATTTTCTCAATTATTCCGTTTAAGACAAAGTCGGTACTCAATATTGTATTATCGTAGGAGTTTATAAGTTCCTGTTTGTATTTTGGCGATATGACCTCGGCTATATCGGGCACAAACTTAGCAAAATTTTTGTTATAACGTTGATGATAATTAAAGTGCGAACCATATATGTGCATTACAACAAACAGGTTGCTCAATGTATCTCTCCTTAGAATACTCTCTAACGAGTCTGCCATTGCATAGTCGTAACCATCGTTATTCTCATCTTTAAATGATATTGCAATGTCTGCCTCGTTAAAATAGTTCTCCATAAAAGTCTGTCTGTAGCTGTGATTGGTAAGATATGCGGTTCTGAATCCCGCCTCCTTAAACAGCGTTACCACACTTTTACACCTGTAAAGTAGTTCATGGTCGTCTGCATCAGATGGGGTAAGGAGCATTGGAACGCTCTTGTGTGTTGTATTTGACTGGGTAAGGGCATCTCTGAACACTACAAGATTCTGCAGTGTATCAAGATGAGGGGTCGTTTTGCGGGTATATCCATACAGCCCCCAATTCTCAGCTCTTGCCGTTTCTCCTATTACAAGTACATATATCTCTCTTTTGCCATCATTTCCGTTATTATTATTCTCTCTGTGAGCATTATATGAAAACTCTCTTGATGTCTCCTTTACATTTGCTATCTTCTCCCATTTCTTTACGGCAAAATCAAGATTGTACATTACATTAAGAGGATACAAATCATACTTTACATAAAATCCGTTTTTGCTGTATTGTGCAATGCAGAAAAATACGAATCCTACAAGCGTTATTGCACATGCAGTCTTGCGGCATCTTGCCATGAATGGTTCGTACGTTCTACAGTTTTTCTTTAGCGAACGCACAGAAAATATTATGGCCGGAATGTATATAATCAATAAAAATATTATTACCGGGGCAATGTTTGAGAGCAACTCTCCCGCTTCCGACGGATTGGTTGTAACCACATTAAGGAACATATCTACCGCAATAATTGAGCCTCCGTATAGTTTTATAAGAACCAGTTGAAAGGCATCCAATATGCTCTTTGGTAGCAGTATAAGAAATATAAGCCCGGGTCTGTTTATTGCTGCAAGCAAAAACATCTGCACGCCCAACGGCAAAAGTATAAATGCAAATTTTGCCGGAACATTCATAGGTTCTGTAAACAGAAGTATCGTATTGGTAAACATAAGTATCCCTAAGAATGTATAAAACAGAATTTTGTGATTTGCGGCAATTCTGTTTATATGAGCATAGATATGATTTATAAACTTCATAATGCAAAATTTTAGAAGGCTTCGTTTATACTAAACAGAAAACTGCTTTGTCCCTTTTTTCCAAATCCGTAATCGAGCCTTACGTTCATTCTGTGCTTGAACTCCCATCTATATCCTATTCCGTAATTGGGAAGAATGTGCTTCCAACTGTATTTGCACTCTTTTCCCCATACTGTACCGCAACCTACCCATGCGGCAATTCCGTGCCTGTTATATATTTTCTGACGGTATTCCATCTGTATCGAAGCCGAATTGTCATCGCGGTAACGTCCTTCGTAATATCCTCTCATCCTGTAAGAGCCGCCCAATTTAGATTTCATGGTCCATGGAACTTTACCGTATTGCAACTCTCCGTAAAAGTCAAAAGCAAATACTGCCCCTTTCCATGCTTTTTGGTAATAATCCAAAGTAATATTGGTGCTAAAGAACGGCTTGCCGTCAAAATCGGAGTATCCGCGCTGTATGAGTTTTGCAAAAAAACCGCGGTAGGCATTTGGTATAAAGTCTCTTGAATCGTATGATACAAGAGCGCCTATACTCGAATATCTTGTTATCTTGTCGGCTCCTGCTATAAGCTCAAGTCCCTTTTCAGAAAAATCTTTTCCTTGCGAAAATTCATAACTCGCAGAGGGACCTATAAACAATTTATCGGTTACTTTAAACATAAAATCGGCCTTAATCTGGGCCTGAAGACGCAAGAAACTGCTCGAATTATCATCGTTGTTGCCGTTATCAAAGCCTATTCCCCAAAACGCGCTCGGAAAAGAGAAAAAATAGAGAACATAATCTATTCTCCATTTTTCACGCGAGAATATATTATTTCCACGGAGTCCTAACATATAGAACCCGGTTGTGGTAACATCAGAAAACAGAGATACGTTTGAGAAAGGCGTGAGAGTATCCTCTCTGTTGGTGCTGTACACTCCGGCAGCAACAAGTCCGAGTCCGAGTTTGGTATCTGACGAGTAGTGCGGACCGCCTATTACGCTTACGTCAAACTTCTTGTTACTTACCTGATTTGCATCTGCAAAATAGTGATATATCTTTTGAAAAACATTTCTTTTTTTTACGGTATCCTGTACCGTAATTACAGCTATCGTATCCGGTTGAAACGATATAGCATAAACATCTGTGTCTATAAAAAGCAACAGAGATGATATTATTATAATGTATATTGTTCTTGCCTTCTGCTTCATCAATAGATTCTTAACTGTTTAATACTGTTTATCAGTAGATTATTTTAACATTATCTACCCAGAGACGATTGGCAATGTCGCCAACATAAGCCTCTCCATGGCTTGCAGAAAAACGTATTATTATATGTGTAGGGGTCTCTCCCTGTTCTGCCCAACCTGTCTCTATAATGGGAACCGAAACCCCTTTTGAGTTTATCATGTAATTAGATAACTCTTCCGGGATAAGCTTCATATACTCTTTATAATAAGTCTCTTTGGTAATATCGCCATAATGTATTGTAATTTTGTGCCCGTTTTGCCATTCTGTTTGAGTTTGCGTAAAACGCTCGTATGCAGTGCCTACGCGCTTTGCGTATACATTGCCTTGCTCGTCTTCCCACCTCTTCTGCAGCATTACCACGCACTCGGCATAATCGTTGTCTCCTATTGGTTTTGGTGCTCCCAAACCGCTTGCCTTCATTCTGTTGTGCCCCACAACGGTTTTGTAATCAAACTGTATTGCCTGCGGACAATCTGTAAACGGAATGCCGCAATTGAGTTTGCCTTGCGGGTTCTTGGTATCTTTTATAGGTTCGAGCATCTGTCCTAAAAAGATAGTTCCTGAAGCTATCACATTCATATTCAACAGACCTAAGACCTTTATCTTCTCCATTCTTGTCTCCAATCTTACGCAATATCCGGAGTCGCGTTGTTCCGGAAATACTGTGCAGCTTACCTTTGTAACTCCCTTTACGATTGCCATAACACTTGAGGTAGACCATACGCAATGGTTAGGATTTACGTATGCGATAGCCCCCTTTATACTATCTCCTTTGGCTATTTCGTACGAATGTTTAATCTTGCCGCCTATTATTCCCGACTCCTTTATCTCCCTTACAACCCAATTATTAAAGTTGCCCCACGTCTCAATGTCCTTTGCGCTTTGGCATTGGGCATATATGCTATTCAAGCCGGTTAAAAAGCACGCGGCTATTGTAAAAATTATATAAAAAATGCGGTTCATATCTGTAAAAAAAATCTTAACTTAGTGGACTTTTACACCGTCATATGAAAAGATATATTCATATATTTGTTTTTATAATACTCTGTGTATTAATGCCTTGCGTTAAGGCGGAGGCGGTGAAAGCAACCGCAAATATAATAAAATATCGCCAACCCGACGGTTCTGTAATTTTTATAAAAATGTCAGGCGACGAGTTTTTCGGCTATGCAGTAACAACAGATGGACATATTGTTTCAAAAGCTCCCGACGGTTATTTTTATTATGCAAATTACAATGCGGGTTTTCTCTCTATAACAAATGAAAGGGCAAATGTTTCTGAATCAGCGGAAAAAAAGAACTCAATGTATCATGCGCATTTGAGTGCGGTGTCTTATGGCGTCAGTGAGGATTTGAGGAAAAAGGCAATGCAATTAATTGATCCTGCCTTTACAAATGGCGTGGAAGTGCAAAATAATATTTCTAAAATATGCTATTTTTCCAACTCAATAGAACATAAAAGCTTGTTGCCGGGAGAAAACAGGTTTCTCGTACTGCTTGTAAAGTTTGCAGATAAAGGCTTCGCAAATGGAGATGAAGAGACCAAAAGGAGAATAGATAATATGCTTAACCAAAATGGATACTCATATAATGGCGCAACAGGCTGTGTGGCAGATTATTTTAATGCCAATTTTGGAGAGGGGTATAATTTTGTGTTTGATTTATACGGTGCATTTGAGTTGCCGCAGAGTGTGGAGTATTATGGCGGACGTACCGCAACCATGAATGATGCCGATGCCGCCTCTATGATTGCCGATGCCTGTAAGGCCGCTTTTGATAATGGCGTTGATTTTTCGCTGTACGACTGCAATAAAGATGGTTTTGCAGATAACGTGGCTGTAATCTTTGCCGGTTGCAATGAGGCTGAAAGTGGCAATTCCTCTCTTGTGTGGCCTCATAAAGGTAATATATCGGAACGTGATATATCTTATAACGGTGTAAAAATAGCCTCATATACATGCAGTTCGGAGCTGTCGGGAAGCCAAGATAATCCAAGTGCCGCAACAATAGGTGTCTTTTGCCATGAATTTGCCCATGCTTTAGGATTGCCTGATCTGTACGATTCCAATGGCTCAGAAGAGGGGCTGGCAAATGCGCTTTACGGTAAACTCTCCATTATGGACGAGGGTAATTATCTTAATGGCGGCAATACCCCTCCGTTTTTCAATGCCGTAGAGCGTGAGATTCTCGGATTGTGCAGAATAGCAGATTTAAAACAGGAAAATTTTTATGAGTTGTTACCGGTGCAGGATTGCGATACCGTTTACAGAATACCGTCGGTAAATGAAGGTGAATATTTTTTAATGGAATGCAGAAATCCGAGCGGTTGGGATACCTGGATTGGTGGAGGTGGAATGGTTGTGTATCATGTAGATAAATCGGATAATATAGTGGGTGGTCTCTCCGCCAAAAGACGCTGGGAACTTAATATTCTCAATACTTATGCCGCGCACGAATGCGTTAAAGTGTTGGCTGCCAATCCTCATAAAGTGTCGGACAAAAATCTTGGCCCTCTTTTCTTTCCAAGTGGAGGTATTTCATCTCTTACGGCTTCAGGAGTTCCCAAACTCGAAGATTGGGCCGGTAACGGAGTGGGATTTTCTCTTAAAAATATATCATACAGTAACGGCTCTGTGAGGTTCTATGCAGAGCAGGGGGTGGCCTTAGATAATGCTATGCCGTATGCGTTGGATATTAAAAGTGTTGTATACCAAAATGATGCGCTGCTAAGTTGGAGTGTCTCGTCCGATGCTTTGTCTGAGCCTGACGGGGGAGTATGGCAGATATTATTGCAAGAGACAGCAGATGTTATCTCAGGTAATGACACAATTAAAAACGATGGCAGAGATGCCGTACCTGCCCCAATGCCTTTTTTGTGTACCAGGCCTGAATTTCTTCTCAAAAACCTTAAGGCAGGTACATCTTATTCCGGTAAAATCTACTTTGTGAAAGAAAATTCTATGGGTAAAGTAGCAACGTTTTCGTTTGTAACAGATAGTGTAACCTCGCCATACCCATATATAAAAGTGCAGGGAAAATATAAAAAAGGAGATATTGCTCTATTTGGAGTGCAGAATCTTACAGAAAAACATGATGCCGTAAAAATAAGGCTCAATGGCGTTCTGCTCTCAGAAAACCATTATAAGTTTGAGGATTTAAAAGAGTATGAAGTGGAGGTATCAATTCATTATCCCGACAAATCGGTTGATGTTATAACAAAGAAAATAGTTGTGGAGTAGAGACCGCATGATTTGTATTGTAAAATGCTTTGGAACTAAAAAACTGATTAATAGATGTTGTTGATTTTAAATAAAATATATGGTGCATTGGTTTGCGGTGTTGTCTGTAATATGGGTTTTAATACTCTTTTAAAAAGGGTTGCTATGGGTATATGCCTTTTGTGCTGTTTTTTATTCTGCAGCTGCAACAAATCTTCAAAGAAAATTTCCATTGAGGCAGATCACTTTATAGAATTGGAGAAGGAGGGACTGGTAAAGAGACACGGATACGAATTTATATATAACGACCAAGAGTGTCAGCATGTATATAATAAAAAGAGAAAATATATGCGTTTGCAGCGTGATGATATGTCGGCCTATATAAATGTAACGTCTCAGGAACTGTTTGCGGGAGTGCCTTCTGTTGGTGATTTTGTTGATATTGAGCTTGCGTACAGCACGTCTGCCTCTGTAGAAGAAAACCGTAAATCATACTCTATGCTTGTGCTGCAGGTAAAGGCGAAATGTGTGTGGATGTGGAACGAAGAAGAGAAGCTCGGACTTATACTCAACTTGTAATCTGTATATAAGCTCTGCACATAAAAACAGGGTAATGAGGCAAAAGGCAGCGCTTTTTGAACATTCCACAAATAAAAAAACAGGCTATCATATAACCTGCTTTTTGCGATATTACCTTTAACGTAATTTAAATTTAATACCGTCTTAATTCTTTGCTGCTTCCAAAGAAACTTTTCTGAACTCTTTCATCAATTTGCTGATTTCAATCGCTGCTTTTCTTGCTCTTGTTCCTGCTGCTTTGTTGCCTTTTACTGCTTGAGCCTCTGCATCTTTTGCGAAAAGAGCCATCTCATTCTGAATTTTTTCAATAAGATCTTTCATTGCATTAAGTTTTAATGGAAGGTTAGTTTTACCACGTAAAATTATGGTAAAATTTATATTTTTGCAAAAAAAATTAAATGGAGTTCAGCTTTAAAGAAATAATCAGTGCATTTATGGTATTATTTGCCATAATAGACATTACCGGGTCTATTCCCGTTATCTTAGATTTGAAATCTAAAGGCAATAAGGTTCAGCCACTTCCGGCCGTTTTAGGCTCTTTTGCCGTATTTGTTGTATTTCTTTTTGCAGGAGATGGTCTCCTCTCTCTATTTGGAGTAGATATAAGCTCATTTGCCGTAGCCGGTTCAATAGTAATATTCGTTTTAGCTATAGAGATGATAATGGGAGTGGAGCTAATGAAGAACGATGGACCCGGGGGCAGTGCAACACTCGTTCCTGTAATATTCCCTCTTATAGCAGGAGCGGGAACTCTTACAACACTCCTTTCGCTTAGAGCGGAGTATAGCGTGGAGAATATTATAGTTGCCATAATTCTAAACATGGGAATAATCTATATAGTACTTTCAAAACTCGACAAAATAGAAAAAGTCCTCGGGCGAGGACTTATCTATGTATTGCGCAAATTCTTTGGAATAGTACTGCTTGCCATTGCCGTAAAATTGTTTGCTTCAAATATTATGAAGCTATTTGTTTAGGACGGCTTTTGGCATTGAGGTTTACAAGATTACTTCTCTGTAGAATACATTCCCGTTCTATCCAAAATATGGTCTATATTTGCGAGATAGTATAGCATTACTGCGGTTACAACAGAGGCGTGCTCCTGGTATTCAGGAATGCTTTTGGTAAAAAGATCGCTCTCTGTATGCCATATCTCTCTATATTGGAAGTTGTATCCTTTAGGGTCTGCCAATCTAAATGAATATACCGGAACTCCGTTCATTGCAAAATGAGCATGGTCTGAGCCTCCTGCGTTTGCAGGAAATGGTGGAGCCGCCCCTTCACGGGCTTTGACCTCAAACGGAAAATCGGGATTTATCTTGCTTATAACCGGAGCTATAGCGGCAAAATCGTTGTACATTGCAGGCGGCACTGTAATTCCGAGCGGAACAAGCGGGCCTCCGTCGCGGTTAAAATAGTTTGAAATGTTATCGAGTTTGTCTTTGTTGTTCTCTACAAAGAATTTTGAACCTAAGAGACCAAACTCTTCGGCTGCCCAGAGACAGAACAGTATGCTTCTTTTGGGCTTTCCTCCGGCAAGTGCTATAAGACGTGCCGCTTCAAGGGTAGGTGTGAGCCCTACACCGCAATCTACTCCGCCTGTGGCTGCATCAAACGAGTCTATATGTCCGCCGGCCATTACATACTCGTTAGGATATTCTGTACCGCGAATTACACCTATAATGTTGTGATACTTTACCGGACCCATTTTAAAATGGTTGCGAATATCAAATTCCAAAAGAAAATACTCGTTACGTTCAACCATATTTTTAATAATGTCATATTGTTGTTCGTCAAGTTTTATGTCCGGCAAATCAGGAAGATTGTCAAAAGTCATATCCATAATGTTCTTTCTGTCGTAAAGTGCTGTAAGCGGTACTTTTGACGATTGTATTATTCCGAGTATTCCGGCCTCTTTCATCTGTCGGTAGAACAGGGCTGGTTCATCTTCCATCTTAAGAAGTTCCCTCTTCTGTCTCTTCTCTTTAGGATTTTTCTTTATAGCCTGCTCAACCTCTCTGTTATACTGTCTTATTTCACGGTTTTTTATTGCAGTCTCATTGTTTCTTTCAATAATGGCCGCACGAGAAGAGTCTGCTTGGGCAGAAATGTCTATAGGCCATCCGCTGCTGGTTCCTGCTATAAGTACCCATGCGCCTTTGAGTACCCCTTTCATTTTTTCAAATTCTTCTTTTGTCTTAGGCTCCATTACTACGTGGCCGCGCTGTACTCCCTTTGTGCCTGCTGTGTATGACGGGGTTACAAAATGAAGCGTCATTCCATTTCCTCCTATCATTTTACCAAACCATGGCCCTCTGTTAAAGCCTACCGGCAATTCTCCAACTTCCTGTTTCCACACCTCAAGCCCCCATTTTTCAAACATGTATTTACACCATTGTTCAACATTTTCGCATGCATCGGAGCCTGTTATACGTCCGCCGAAACGGTTGCAAAGAACATCAAGATGTTCGGTCGTGCGATTGTCGGTTTGCCCTATCTCTATAATTTTTGCAATTACCGAATCTTGTGCAATTTCTGTATTCTTACAGGTCTGTTCACTCTGAGCAAAAACAGATGCTGTAAAAAGGCAAAGTGTAAACGTGCCAAGAACTACAGAATTAAAAAAATTCTCTATAAGTCTCATGAAATTTGAATTAATATTAGAGTTGCAATTTTGTTAAAATAGTATTAATTGGTGTGGGCTGATTGTATGCAATCAGACTCACCTGTAATTTATAATCAGTCTATTTCCGGAATTTCCGAATTGTCGTAATCGTCGAGACGGTTGTTCCATAGATATTTGCGGGTTTCTGCAACAACTACTCCGCTTAACAGCAACAACGAAATAAGATTTGGAATTGCCATGAGGGCATTTGTGCCGTCGGCAATATTCCATACCAAAGATAAATCTACAACTGCACCAACAAATACGAGAACAACCCAGATACATCTGTAGGCGTAGATTGTCTTTTTGCCGGCAAGATATTCAATGGCTTTCTCTGCATAGTAAGACCAGCCGAGAATGGTAGAAAAAGCAAATGTCACAAGTCCTACAGTAAGTATTATAGAACCTATATAAGGTATCTTGCCAAACGCCATTTGGGTAAGTTTTGCTCCGTCGGTATAATTAATATCAGGGTGAGCTACTATGCTGCTAACCAATACCAAACCTGTAAGGGCGCACACTATAACTGTATCCCAGAATGTTGCTGTAGATGATACCAATGCCTGTCTTACAGGATTGCGGGTCTGTGCGGCGGCGGCTACTATAGGTGCCGAACCCATGCCGGATTCATTAGAAAACAGACCGCGGGCAATTCCATAGCGGGCAGCCATCATAATTGTTGTGCCAACAAAGCCGCCGCCTGCAGCCTCCGGATTAAAAGCCGATTTTACTATTAAAGAGATTGTTTCTCCCATGTATTCCCAATTGAATCCTATTATAATGAGGCAGCCTATTACATAAAATATTGCCATAAACGGAACGAGAGCACCGCACACATTTGCAATACCCTTTACTCCGAATATTATTACCAATGCAACTATTGTAGCACATACGAGCCCCGAAATCCATGTAGGTATGCCTGTAAAACTCTCTCCAAAAAGACCAGGTTCCGACAGTAATGTAGAAATTGCATTTGCCTGTACCGTATTGCCTATACCCAATGCCGCTACTGCTGTAAATATGCAGAACAGCACTGCTAACCACTTCATCTTAAGGCCTCTTTCCAATGCATACATAGGGCCTCCAAGCATTGTTCCGTCAGATGTCTTTACCCTGTATTTTATAGCCAAAAGTCCTTCTGAATATTTTGTGGCAATTCCAAATACTCCTGTAATCCAACACCATAGCACTGCGCCTGGACCTCCGAGGGCAATAGCCGTGGCAACACCTATAATATTTCCTGTACCTATTGTTGCGGCCAACGAAGTTGCGAGCGCGCCAAACTGGCTTACATCGCCTTTTGAATCATTGTCTTTTGTTACCGACAGCTTTATGGCCTTAAATATTTTAAGTTGAGGAAAACGGAGTCTTACAGTAAGGAATATGTGAGTTCCGAGAAGAAGAATGATTGTGGGCCATCCCCAAAGTGCCGCCGTAATATTGGCAACAATCTGTGCAAAAGAATCCATAATGAGTTAGAGTTTAGTTTAAAATTTAGGTGTATCTTTGCAAAGTTAAAAAATAAGGTATAAAGAGCATATGGCTGTAGGAAAAATTAAACGTAAAATTTATGTTATATCTGCAACAGCCTGTGTGGGTTTGGGACTTGCAGGAGCCTTCCTGCCACTTTTGCCAACAACCCCATTTCTGCTTTTGGCTATATTTCTCTACATGCGCTCCTCAAAAGAGGGGGTAAAGATGATTCTTCGCAACCGTTATCTTGCCCCTTATGTAAAATCATATTTTTCTAAAAAAGGTATTCCTTCTCCGGTACTTGTGAGAGCGTTGCTGCTTATGTGGCTTACAATGGGAAGTTGTATAATTTGGGTAACCGACAATCTTTGCGTAAGACTTTTGCTTGCTCTAATTGCCGTTGGAGTATCTGCACACCTTTATGCAAAACGTGCAAAATAGATTAAGATAGTTGGTGCTATAAACATAGAGAAACCGGCCCGAGAGGCAGATCTTTACAGTATTTTCTTTAAATACCTTAATAAGTATCTGCTTTCAAGCCGGCTTCTGCTGTTATCGAATACTATATCTTCTGTAGATTTACTTTACTTTACTTTACCAAAGATAACAGAGGCATTGTGTCCTCCAAATCCAAAGCTATTGCTAAGGGCATAGTTTACAGTTGTCTTTAGAGGTTTGTCTATAACTATGTTTGTTCCCTCAGGAATTTTAGGGTCAAGCTCTTTTACGTTTATTGTAGGAGGAATGGTGTCGTTCTGTATTGCAAGAACAGATGCCACTGCCTCTATTGCACTTGCTGCACCAAGTAGGTGTCCTGTCATAGATTTTGTGGAGCTTATGTAGGTGTTTTTATAGCTGTTGCCCAAAGTCTCTTTAAGTGCAAGAAGTTCAGGCATATCTCCTACAGGGGTAGAAGTTCCGTGAGTATTTACGTAATTGAGATCTTCCGGGGCGATTTTTGCATCTTTAAGAGCATTTTTCATACACAGGGCCGCTCCTGTTCCCTCCGGATGAGTTGCAGAGATATGATATGCGTCGCAGCTCATTCCACCACCGCAAAGCTCTGCATAAATTTTGGCACCTCTCTTTTTGGCATGCTCATACTCTTCGAGTATGAGTGCTCCCGAACCTTCACCAATTACAAAGCCGTCTCTGTTTACATCGTATGGACGAGATGCCGATTGTGGATTTTCATTGTTGGTAGAGAGGGCGCGCATGCTGTTGAATCCACCTATTGAACTCGGGGTTATTGCAGCTTCTGTTCCTCCGGCAACTATAATGTCGGCCTGTCCGGTACGTATAAAATTGAATGCGGTAATCATAGCATGATTAGATGAGGCACATGCCGATACGGTTGCAAAATTTGCCCCCATAAAGCCGTATTTTATAGAGATGAGTCCGGCAGACATGTTTGCAATCATCTTTGTTATATAGAACGGATTGAATCGAGGAATCTCGTTTCCTGCATAATAATCCTTTAATTCGTTTTCGAGGCTGTACAAACCGCCTATGCCTGATGCGAATATAACTCCGCAACGGCTTTTGTCTATATCTGCAGTATCTATTCCGGCATCTTTTACGGCCTCACCGGCTGCAACAAGAGCGTAAACAGAACTTGCGTCCATTTTGCGTGCCTCTTTTTTGTCTATGAATTCTTCTATATTAAAGTTTTTAATTTCGCAACCGAATTTTGTCTTGAAATTTGTTGTATCGAATCTTGTGATGGGAGCGCTTCCCGATTTTCCGTTTAAAAGACCGTCCCAGAATTCCTGAACGTTGTTTCCAATAGGAGTTAGACAACCCAATCCCGTTACTACTACTCTCTTAGTCTCCATATAAATGTTTAATGTGTTAATACTAAATATTTTCGCTTTTAAAGTCTTCTCACTCTTGCGAGTAAGGAATATCGGGCAAAAATACAAGAATTAATCTAACAATTACAAGATATTTGAAAAAAAACTTGTAATTTTTTATGAAATGCCTACCTTTGCACACTGCAGCCCAAGTGGCGAAATGGTAGACGCGCTCGTTTCAGGTGCGAGTGCCGCGAGGCGTGCAGGTTCGATTCCTGTCTTGGGCACGTAATAGATTGTCAATCACAAAAAAAACTGCTCATGCAGTTTTTTTTGTGATTGTATTGTATTTAAATCAAATATTTTAACCATGATTAAAAGACTATTGTTTGCAGTGCTGTTCTGCGGAGTTCAGGTTATTGCTGTAAATGCCCGGGATTTAAGTTCGTCTGAAGCAGAGGAAAGTACAAATGCAAAGGCTTGGACCAAAGCCGGTTTTGTGGGGCTTAAGTTTACACAGTCGAGCTTCTCAAATTGGGCATCGGGAGGTGATGATGCAGTAGCACTTGATGCTCAGTTTACCTATCAGGCTAATTATAAGAAAAATGCCCATTTATGGCAGAATCGTCTTGAACTCGGTTATGGAATAAACCAGACTTCCAATGAAAGGGCCAAGAAAACCACGGATAAGATATATCTAAACTCCAACTATGGATATCAGATGCATAAATCGTTGTATTTAAGTGGATTCTTTACCTATCAGACCCAGTTTGCAAAGGGATACAATTACTCTTCTAATGAGCGCGATTTTGTCTCTTGCTTTATGGCTCCTGCATACATAACAGCAGGTTTGGGTATTACGTGGGTGCCGTCAAAGATATTCTCGGCTGTATTTACCCCGGTAACATGGAAAGGAACTTTTGTACTCGACGATATTCTTGCAGAACAGGGTGCTTTTGGAGTGAAAGATGGTAAAAAGTCGCTGCATGAATGTGGTGCAAATCTTAAGGCGGAGCTAAATTGCGATATAATGAAGAATGTGAATCTCTATTCGCGTCTTACGCTCTTTACGGATTATTGCAGGGGAAAGGAGGTTAAGAATGTAGATGTGGCTTGGGATGTGCAGATTAATATGACCATAAACAAATGGCTGTCGGCATCTATAACTACCAACCTTATATACGACAACGATATAAAGATACCTTATAACATAAAGAATGCCGACGGCGAGATAATAGGGGAGGGCAAGGCTGCCAAAGTGCAATTTAAAGAGGTGCTTGCAATAGGCCTTCAATATAATTTCTAATCTATTCTGTTTAAAACAAAACTATATGGCAGGCAATAAAGAACGCATAATCAGGTGTGTGAAAGAGGTTTTGCCCGGAGCTGCAAAAACATGTATCTGGATTGTAAAGATAACCGTAATGGTTTCGTTTGCAATATTGTTCCTTAAATACTTTAACCTTTTGCCATATTTTTCCGAGTTTATAAGTCCGCTGTTTAATTATGTAGGTCTTCCCGGTGAGGCTGCACTCGCCTTTGTGTCGGGCTATTTTGTAAATGTATATGCAGCTATATCGGCGGCTGTGGCGGTTAATTTGGATGTACGTGCCATTACCATATTGAGTGTAATGACGTTGTGTGCCCATAATATGATAACCGAGACTGCGGTACAGAAAAAGACTGGTTCTTCTGCTGTAAGAATAGTGATAGTAAGAACGTTTATGGCATTTGCATTGGCATTTGCAATGAACAAGGTTTTGCCGGGCGGTATTGTTGCTATGTCTGATTCGGTGCAGGAGCAGAGTCTTCCGTTTCTTGTAATGTTCAAGGATTGGCTTATATCCACATTAAAGTTAGTGTTAAAGATGGCAACGCTTATATTTTCGCTCTCTATAATGCAGAAAATTTTAGCCGAATATGGTGTAATAAGATTGGTTGCCAAATTTCTGCGTCCGCTTCTTGCCGTTTTTGGTCTTCCGGCCAAAACTGCATTTCTCTGGATTGTAGCAAATATATTGGGACTTGCATACGGAGCGGCTGTTATGATAGATGAGAGCAAGAGCGGAAAAATTTCTCAGCGTGATATAAATCTGCTTAATACGCATATCTCTATATCGCATAGTAATTTTGAAGACCTCTTTCTTGTCTCTTCTATAGGTGGAGTGTGGTATATTATTCTTATTGTCAGGTGGATAGGTTCTTTTATTCTTGTGTGGGAGCAGCGTTTGGAGTATTTTGTAAAGGATAAAATTGTTAATAAGAAAGATTAGAAAGATTTTTTTATTAATTTTGCAGGCTGTTTATATACATATATATAACCGATTATGAGCTCAGAAAGAATAAAATGTTTGATTATAGGAAGCGGTCCTGCGGGGTATACCGCAGCAATATACGCTTCGCGCGCGAATCTCTCGCCTGTGGTTTATGAGGGTTCTCAGCCGGGCGGACAGCTTACAACAACAACCGAAATAGATAACTTTCCCGGCTATCCTATGGGCGTTACCGGTACTGTATTAATGGAAGATCTTAAGAAACAGGCAGAAAGATTTGGTGCAGAGGTGAGATATGGAGTGGTTTCAAAGGTTGATTTTAGCGAAAGGCCATTTAAAGTAGAGATAAATTCAGAAAAAGAGATATTGGCAGATACCGTAATTATAGCAACCGGTGCCGTTGCCAAATATTTAGGTTTGCCGAGCGAAGAGAAATTCAAAGGCTCGGGAGTATCTGCATGTGCAACATGTGACGGTTTCTTTTACCGCAAAAGAGATGTGGCAGTGGTTGGTGGAGGAGATACCGCATGTGAGGAGGCCACTTATCTTGCAGGATTGTGCAATAAAGTATATCTGATTGTGAGAAGAGATGTGCTCAGAGCTTCAAAGGCAATGCAGGATAGGGTTATGAATACTCCTAATATTGAGATTCTTTGGAATACAAGCACTAAAGAGATTTTGGGCGATGAGTTCGGAGTTACCGGCGCAGCCCTTGTTAATAACAAGAGCGGTGAGGAGTCTGAGATTAAGATTCACGGTTTCTTCCTTGCAATAGGACATCATCCTAATTCAGAGGTGTTCAAACCTTATATAGAGACTAATGCCGAGGGGTATATAATAACAGACGGAAAGTCGCAGAAAACATCTGTACCGGGAGTCTTTGCTGCCGGAGACGTACAGGACCCTGTTTACCGTCAGGCAATTGCGGCAGCAGGAAGCGGATGTCGTGCAGCTATGGATGCAGAAAAATTCCTTCAGGAAAATTAATCTCCGCTATCTTGGCTTGTTATTTGCCTAAGCAACGGATTTTAACATAAAAAATTAAAAGGATGCGAATAGGAAAAATATTTATAGCGGTTATAGTAGTCTCTTTGGCTTTTTCGTGTACCAATACCTTTGAGAAAGTAATGAGAAGCAATGATGTGGATTTAAAGTATGATACGGCTTTTGATTACTACAACAAGGGTAAATACAGAAAATCTGCAGAGATATTTGAGAGTCTCATACTTCTTATGCAGGGTATGCCGCAGGAAGATACCGTACAGTATTATAATGCCATGAGCAATTATAATATGAAGGACTACACTACTGCAGAGAGTAACTTTGAAAAGTTCATAACCGTGTTTCCGCGCAGCCCTTTTACAGAGGATGCAAAGTATTTGCGCATAAAATGTCTTTATGAATCTACATACAGATACGAGTTGGACCAGTCTCCTACACATAAGGCAATGTCTGTAATAAGCGAGTTTATGTATGAAAATCCTGGCAGTCAACATTACGAAGAGTGTGATGCCATGATGAAGGAGTTCATGGGGCGTCTCGACAAGAAAAGCTTTGAGTCGGCAAAACTCTACTATACAATAGAAGATTATCAGGCAGCGCATTATGCCCTTAAAAATGTATTGCGCAATAATGCCGACAATATATACAGAGAAGATGTATTGTATTATACGGCAATGGCATCGTATAAATATGCCCTTAACTCTATCGCTGAGAAGCAGAAGGACCGTTACCTTACATTTATAGATGACTATTACAACTTCATAGGTGAATATCCAGAGTCTGTAAGAAGAAAGGAGCTCGACGGCTACTACCAGCATGCGTTGGTCTTTACAAAGAAGTCGGATGCCAAGGATATAAAGGAGGGGACAATGTCTAAAGAGGAGAAGAAGACTGCTTTAAAACAGACCCGTCAGGCTATAAAAGAGGTGAAGAAAGCAGAAAAAATGAAAAGGGCGGCTTTAAAGAATTAATAGAAAAGTAAACAGTAATTAAATATGGAAAAGAATCAAAATAAAGTTGCGGGCAATACCGTTACCAGAAATTTGTCGGAATTGGCAGAGCCAACAGGCAATATTTATGAATCTGTAATGGTTATAGCAAAAAGGTCTAACCAGATTGCTGCAGAGGTAAAGCAGGAATTGAGTGCAAAACTCGAGGAGTTCTCTAATTTTGCCGATACATTGGAGGAGACTTTTGAAAACAGAGAGCAGATTGAGATTTCTCGCCATTATGAAAAACTCCCTAAACCTACATTGGTTGCAATAAAGGAGTTCCAGAACGGAGAAATCTATTATCGCAAGATAGAGAACAAAGCCGAGAAAAACTAAGATAAATCAGTAATGAAGATTTGTGGCTGTCCCTGATTATACTCGGGCAGCCTTAATCTGTTTAATTGAGCTGTTAGAAGATATATGATACTGAAAGGGAAACATATATTATTGGGTGTTACAGGCAGTATTGCGGCCTATAAGTCTGCTCTGCTTATAAGGGCACTTGTTAAGGAGGGGGCAGAGGTTAAAGTTGTTATGACAGAGATGGCAAAGCACTTCATAACGCCTCTTACTTTGGCAACCCTTTCAAAGAATCCTATTGCTGTTGAGTTCTACAATCCTGAAAACGGTGATTGGAACAGCCATGTCTCTTTGGGCCTGTGGGCAGATTTTATGCTCATAGCTCCGGCTACTGCAAATACTATGGGCAAAATGGTAACAGGAGTGGCAGATAATCTGCTTATAACAACATATCTTTCTGCCAAATGTCCTGTGGCTATAGCTCCGGCAATGGATTTGGATATGTACAGACATCCTTCAACAACAGAAAATATGCGTATCCTTGCCGAAAGAGGGGTAAGGATTATAGAACCTGCTGCCGGAGAACTTGCAAGCGGGCTTGAAGGAAAGGGCAGAATGGAGGAACCCGACAGAATAGTTGCTCACGTTGAGGCTCTTTTTGCAGAAAAAGGCTCTTTAAAAGGCAAGAAGGTGCTTATTACGGCAGGCCCTACATGTGAAGACATAGATCCTGTAAGGTATATAACAAACCATTCGTCGGGAAAAATGGGATATGCAATAGCCCGTGAGGCTGCAAACAGGGGGGCTGAGGTAACTCTTGTGAGCGGTCCGGTAAATGTTAGTCTGTTTCATCCTGCCGTTAAAATAGTTCCTGTAACATCTGCAGCAGAAATGTTTGAGCAGACAAAAAAGAGTACAGAAAAATCTGATATTATAATTCTATGTGCGGCTGTTGCCGATTTTACAGTAGCACAAAAGGCCGATAAAAAGATAAAGCGCGAGAAAAGCGATTATTCACTCGTGCTAACTCCTACTCAGGATATTGCGGCATGGGTAGGACAGAATAAACCCTATGGAACGCTCCTTGTTGGCTTTGCGCTTGAAACCAATGATGAGTTGGAAAATGCAAAAGGAAAGTTGCAGCGCAAAAATCTTGATATGATTGTTCTCAATTCTATGCAGGATGCAGGCGCAGGGTTTAAGACAGATACCAATAAGATAACCATAATAGATAAAGAGGGAGCTGTTAAAAACTATGCTTTAAAGTCAAAGGCACAGGTTGCGGCAGATATTATTGATAAAATAGAGACGCTTAAGGGATGCTCAGAAAACTGACCATACAGAATTATGCTCTTATAGAGAGTCTTGATATTGATTTTCCCGACGGGCTTGTTATAATAACAGGCGAAACCGGAGCCGGAAAATCTATATTGTTGGGAGCATTGGGCCTATTGCTTGGTGGAAAGAGCGATGTTTCTGTATTAAAGGATTCGTCTCGCAATTGTGTTGTTGAGGGGGAGTTTGATATAAAAGGCTGTAATATAGATTTTCCGGATATAGAAGAGTATGCGGATGTGCTCATATTAAGGAGAGTAGTGGCACCGTCGGGCCGTTCTCGGGCATTTATAAATGATACTCCGGTATCTTTGGGTGTGCTTTCAGAAATTTCAGACAGATTGGTTGATATACATGCCCAACACGATCATCTTCTGCTTACCGATAAGGCTTATCAACTCTCAGTACTCGACTATTTTGCAGGAACACAGGAAATTCTTGCAGAGTATAGGAGAATAAATGAAGAACTCTCTCTTGCCAAACAGAAACTTGCTCACTTAGAAGATGAAATAAATAAAAACAATCTTGAAGCCGAATACAAAGCATTTCAATTGTCTAAATTAGAAGAAGCGGCTTTGATTGAGGGTGAGTTGGAGGAGTTGGAGTTAGAACAGAAGCAATTGGCAAATGCCGGGGAGATAAAGAGTTCCCTGTATGGCTCTTTGGAACAGCTCAGACCTATGGGTAACTCGGTTGTGCAAAATTTTAAGGAAGCTGTTCATTTATTAAGAAAGTGTTATACCTTTGTGCCCGAATTAGAAGAAGTTGCACAGCGGTTGGAAAGTTGCAGGATAGAGTGCAAAGATATTGAGCAGGAGATTGAAAATCATGCAGCCGATATTGTTGATTCTCCGGAACGCCTGCAAATTGTAGAAGAGCGTATTGCTCTTATAGAGGGGTTGCTCAAGCGTTTTGGAGCGGCAAATGTAGCCGAACTTATAGAGCGTCGCGATACTTTAAAAAGAGAGATGTCTAATGCTTCGGCAAACTTGGAGCATGTACAGGAATATGCTAACGAAGTAAAGAGGATTACAGCCGAGAGAGAGTGTATAGCAGAGAAACTCACAGCGGCAAGACGCGAAAAGATAGAGCAGCTCGAGAAACGTCTTGAATCCGGTATAAGGAACTTGGAGATGCCTTATGCCAAATTGAATGTGGAACTTTATCCGTTGGATAATTTTACAGAAACAGGAAAAGATGGAATACGCTTTTTGTTTGCCGCAAACGGTGGTGGAAAACTTGTTGAAATATCAAAAGTTGCATCCGGTGGCGAACTTTCGAGGATAATGCTCTGCCTAAAAGAACTTATGGCAAACTATACAGGAATGCCAACGATGATATTCGATGAGATAGATACCGGCGTTTCGGGAAGCATTGCCGATAAAATGGGTGAACTCATAGGACTTATGGGACGCAACATGCAGGTTTTTGCAATTACTCATTTGCCTCAGATTGCAGTTAAAGGAGATGCACACCTGCTTGTGTATAAGAGCTTTGATGAAAACCGCACCGCGCGTACAAATATAAAAAGAATAACAGGTAACGAGAGGGTTATGGAGATTGCAAGAATGTTGAGCGGGGCACAACTCTCCGATGCTGCAATAGAAAATGCAAGATATTTATTAAGAAACAATATAAATTAATTATGAGATTAATTATTCAAGAGTCTTACTCACAATTGTCACAATGGGCTGCTGCCTATATTGTAAAAAAAATCAATGATTTCAATCCAACAGAAGAGAAACCTTTCGTATTGGGTTTGCCTACAGGTTCAACACCTCTTGGAACATACAAGGAGCTTATAAAATTATATAACGCAAAAAAAGTTTCATTCAAGAATGTGGTAACTTTCAATATGGATGAGTATGTAGGTCTTCCTGAAGATCATCCTGAGAGCTATCATTCATTTATGTGGAACAACTTCTTTAAGCATATAGACATTAACCCTGAGAATGTTAATATCCTTAATGGAAACGCAGCAGATCCTAATGCAGAGTGCGTAAGATATGAGGAGAAAATAAAATCATACGGTGGAATAGAGCTTTTCATGGGTGGTATAGGACCCGACGGTCATATAGCATTTAACGAGCCGGGTTCATCTCTTGCATCAAGAACACGTATGAAAACCCTTACACAAGATACTATAATTGCAAACTCAAGATTCTTTAACAACGATATAAGCCTTGTGCCTAAAACAGCACTTACCGTTGGTGTAGGTACTATAATGGATGCAAAAGAGGTTCTTATTCTTGTTAACGGACACAACAAGGCCCGTGCTTTGTGCCAGGCTGTAGAGGGTGCTGTAAACCACATGTGGACAATAAGTGTTCTTCAGATGCACCCTAAAGGAATAATCGTTTGTGACGATGCTGCAACCGAAGAACTTAAAGTTGGAACAGTAAACTACTTCAAGGATATAGAGAGCAAGAATCTCAATCCCGAAGATATGTTGTAGTATCTTGCTGCAATAACAATCATGTATAGGGCAACAGCTTTGCAATCACTGAGGAAGAGACTCTCTTCCTCAGATTTTGATGCTATTATAATACCTACCAACGATCCTCATTTTGGAGAATATACCCAAGAGCATTACAAGATAAGGGAGTGGCTCAGCGGCTTTACCGGTTCTGCCGGAGTATTGGCCGTAACAATCTCTTCTGCTGCTCTTTGGACGGATTCACGCTATTTTGTGCAGGCAGATGCTCAACTTAACGGCTCCAAAATAGAATTGATGAAGCTCAAAATGCCGGGAACACCGTCTGTGGAGCAATGGCTTAAAGAGTGTATGAAAAAGGCCGGTATAGAGCAGGCGCGTATTGCAATTGATGAAGCCCTGTTTTCATACAGCGAATATTGTGCTCTTAAAAAGGCTTTGGAACCTTCTTGTACGGTTGAGCCTGTAAAAGATTTCTTTAACGAATTGTGGCCATGCAGAAAGCCGTTGGAATTTGGAGCTGTGGAGTATCTTCCAATTGAGTATTCCGGAGAGGAGACCCGCTCTAAATGCAACCGTCTTAAAGAGGCTTTAGGCATTGGTGCTAAAAAGTTTGCATATATTGTAACTGCATGTGATGAGGTTGCGTGGCTTTGCAATATACGCGGAACAGATATAGAGTATAATCCGTTACCTCAAAGTTATGTTGTTGTAACGGCCAACGATTCTGTTCAAAATTCTGCAAATGGTTTATCTATACATTTGTTTATTGGTAAGTCTGCTGTTTCCAAGAAGGTTGCAGATATTCTGAATGAGCAGGGAGTGGTGTTGCACGATTATTTTGAGTATGTTCCTTTTTTAGAGTCTCTTTCAGATGATATTGTGCGTATCTGCTCTGCCTCAAAGGTTTCTGTAAGGGATTATATGGCATTAAGCGGTATTGCATCGGGAAAAAATTGTACAATAATTGATGATCCTGTTACAGGAGGTGCGCTTAACAGACTAAAAGCGGTAAAGAATCCCATAGAACAGGAAGGATTCCGTAAAGCGTATCTATACGATGGAGTGGCATGGTGCAGGTTGCTCAAATATATAGATGATTCATTGTCTTGCGGAGTACAACTTACAGAGTATGCAATAGGAGAAAAACTTATCTCTTTTAGAAAAGAGTTGTGCGGATATAGGGGTGAGAGTTTTGAACCTATAGTGGCAGTTGGCGAAAACGGAGCGTTACCGCATTATAGCGCAACGGCAGATAGCAGCAGCGTCTGCAGAGGCGGAACATTCCTTCTTATGGATACCGGTGCGCAGTTCCCGTTTGGAACAACCGATACAACACGAACAATTCCTATTGGCGAATTGGACGAGGAGAAAAAGAAATTCTATACTTTGGTTCTTAAAGGTATGATTGCTTTGAGCAGAGCCAAGTTCCCGTCAGGAACACGCGGTGCATCTTTAGATATATTGGCCAGAGGTCCGCTTTACAATGAAGGTGTAATGTATTTTCATGGAACAGGTCATGGTATAGGGCATTTTTTGTGTGTACATGAAGGGCCGCAAAGCGTGAGAATGGAGGAGAATCCTGTACCATTGGAGCCCGGTATGGTAATATCCAATGAGCCTGCAATCTATTTTGAAGGGAGATATGGAATACGCACAGAAAATGTTGTAATGGTAAAACCATGGAAAGAGACCGAATTCAACAGATTCAATGAGTTTGAAACTCTTACGTTGGTTCCTATTGTAACGTCTTGTATATTGCCGCAACTTCTTACAAAAGAGGAGATTCAGTGGCTGAATGACTACAATGCAACTGTATGCGCAAAAATAACACCTTTGCTTAATGTTGCAGGAGAGAAAGAGTGGCTCAGGTGCATAACCTGCAAATTGCAGTAAAGTTTATTTTTAATAACTTAGTACTGCATTATTTTCCTATTTAGAAACGATATTTATGGATGATAAGAATTTGCTAAACTGCAACGAAAAGCCTGTGTGGTTCGCTTTAAGTGCTCCGTTTAATAAAGAATTTGAGGCTCAAAAATTATTGGAAAAGCACTCTATCGAGAATTTTCTTCCATTGCAATATAAACTTGTGCAGTTATGTACCGGTAAAAAGGTAAAAAAACTGGTTCCTGCAGTTAGCAATTTAATTTTTGCCCGCACAACCAAAGCTGTTCTTCAGGATATAAAGTGCGGCGTAAAATATCTGCAATACAAAACCAGGAAGCAATCCGGTAAAAATATTCCTATTATAGTGCCGGATGAGCAGATGAAACTCTTTATGGCTGTATGCGGTACTTTAAATGAAAAGTTAATCTATTTATCACCGGATGAGATAAATATTGCCAAAGGTACCAAAGTAAAAATCATAGGCGGTACATTCGACGGTGTAGAGGGTATCTTTATGAAAGTGAGCGGTACAAGAAATAAACGTGTAGTAGTAATGATAGAGGGCCTCACAGCTGTAGCAACTGCCGAGATAAGCGGTGATTTGCTGCAAGTGATTTCTTAGTTGTTCATCCCTTTCTCCTCTACCTTAATCGTAAGGTCCTGATTGTATACTATATTTCTTGTAGCTCGGTTTTTGAGTCCTCCATAAGGCGAAACTCTTATTAACTCAAAATCAGATTGCAACAATCCTGTACACTCTATTGCATTGGAATTTATGAACTGACGGCCGCGTTTAACCATAAGCTCCAACATACATTTTGTTATGTCGTAACCCTGAAAAGCGTATGGACTCGGCTCGGCCGAGTATAGAGCCCTATATTTAAGTAAAAAGCTTTTTACCTCATCGCTGCTATAATCCACAAAATAAGGCAATGACAGATGCAGTTGCATTTTATGGAACAATTCTACATTTATAGTCTCAAAATTACGCCATTTTGGTAGCCCGAAAAGTGTTATCTGTGCCCCTGATTTACAGCACAAATCGAGATTCCTTACAACATCACTAACAAAAGCCTCGCTGTTTGATGGTACTAATGCTATATGTGCATTGGTTGAGAGCGTATCTATCTTTGAGAGTATTGTTGAATATATCTCACGTCCATCCAATATTCCGTAGGAAACAGGTGTATATGCAATGCCTTTGCTCTCCAAAAATCGTTTTGCACTGTTTACATACAGAGTATCGCTATTTATGCCCTTTTCGTAGATAAGCAATATGGTAGATACACTGTCCTGTATTCTGCACCTGTCTAACATCTCCATGGTATTCTCTATCTGTGATGCGGTATTTGAAGGCATCTGCACAAAATAAGGATTATTCTCTGCAAGCTGTTCCGCTGAGTTATCTAACGGAGATACAAGCGGAATCTGCTGTTGGAGTGAATACCCTGTAAAATTCTTGAGCATACTGCTTCGTGCCGGCCCTATAATCAGGCGGTTATTGCAGAAGCCCGGAGCGTCAATCAAAGTATGCAGCGGTGTATAATCGCTCTGGTCATATATATTTACCGTGAGTTTGCTGCCATTTTTCTGCAAATCGTTTACAGCCATAAGAGCACCTGCATAAAAATCCATGAAATTGCTGTTTATATTGTTGGTATCCCGGCTGTTGAGCGGCAATATATAAGCTATTTCAAGAGCCTCAGAGGCAGGAGTGTCTATAAAAGAGCCTTTAAATGTATCTGGCTGGGCAGTAGAACTGTTCTCTGCTTCTGTTACATCTGTTTTGTCTGCAACATTTTCTGCTACATTGTTTTCTGTTGCATTGCTTTCGGCTGTATTCTTTGCAATATCTGTAACAGTATTTTTTAGACTTTCAGACTCTTTGGTGTTTTTAGGAGCATTATCCACCGTGGCAATATTATTTTGCTCAATATATTCACTGTCCGGTATAAGCAAAATCTGACGGCTCTTTAACTTTCCTGTTTCCAATTTGTTAAGAGCTATGAGAGCCTCCACCGGAACATTGTATTTTTCCGATATATCGGCAATATCTTCATACCACTTTACAATATGCTTTTTGTATTTTTTATTCTTAGTATTGTTTTTTACACTATTCTTTGCAGGAGTATATTTGTCTTGTACAGGTATATAAAGGATGCTTCCCTCTTTCAAACCAGAAGAGGCCTCGTTATTGTATTTGATAATATCTTCTATCGTTACATCATACGCCTTGCCCAGTGAATATAAAGTCTCTTTCTTTTTAACCTGATGGGCATAGAACACATTACCGTTTATCTTTACCTTTTCAGATGAACGGGTAACTGCAACTTGTGCCAAAGCGTTTGCTGCAGTAAACATTATAATGATGATAGAATATATTATTTTCATATACAATTATTTGTAATGCTTGCACTATAATCGTGCAAGCATATTTTTTACATTGGTTTCAATTCTTTCATAAACATCGCCGGTATATTCTGCCTTTTCAAATTTTGAACCGGTAATGTTCTCATAGAGTTCTATATATCTGTCAGAAATGCTTCCAACAATAGCATCGGTCATCTCAGGTACTTGCTGTCCCTCTTTACCGCTAAAGTTATTCTCCATAAGCCACTCTCTTACAAACTCTTTTGAAAGTTGTTTCTGTTGCTCTCCCTTGTCAAATCTCTCCTGATACCCGTCTTTATAAAAATAACGGCTGCTGTCTGGAGTGTGTATTTCGTCTATAAGATAAATCTCACCATCTTTAAGACCAAACTCATATTTGGTATCAACAAGAATCAGGCCTCTTTCTGCTGCAATCTCACTGCCTCTTTTAAACAGTTCCAAAGATATTCTCTCAAGTTCGTTGTATATCTCCTCTTTAACTATTCCCTGTTTTATAATTTCCTCCCTCGAAATGTCCTGATCATGACCTCCTATTTCTGCCTTTGTGGTAGGGGTTACTATAGGACTATCGAATTTCTGATGCTCTCTCATTCCATCCGGAATCTTAACTCCGCATATCTCTCTTGCCCCTGCCTTGTAGCTTCTCCACGAGCTTCCTGTAAGATAGCCTCTTACAATCATCTCTACAGGTAGAGATTCACATTTGTACCCTACTGTAACCATAGGATCTGGCGAAGCAATTTTCCAGTTCTTTACAATATCAGAGGTGTTGTCAAGAAATTTGGATGCTATCTGATTAAGGACCTGTCCTTTATAAGGAATACCCTTGGGAAGTACAACATCAAATGCCGATATACGGTCTGTTGCTATCATAACCATATATTTGTCTGAAATTGTATAAACATCTCTTACTTTACCAACATATTTGGCAGTCTGATTCGGAAAATCATATTCCGTGCGGGTTATGGATTTCATGGTGTCTGTATTTATTTGATTATTTTAATTCTTTTATGCGAACTGTCTCTGCAAAATCAATGAGTTTGTTACAAAAATTACTCCATCCGAGCCTCTCTTTCTCCTTTCTAATATTCTCTATAAGTTCATCCTTTTTATTCTCTGCAAAATAACGTTTTATGCACTCGGCAACGGCATGCGGAGTTACACTTTCTGCAATCAATCCCGTTCCTGCATCTCCAATCATCTGCTTGAGTCCTCCAACAGCTGTAGTAATCATAGGAACTTCAAAATGATACGAAACCGAACTTATTCCGCTTTGGGTAGCAGATCTGTATGGAAGTACACAAACGTCTGCTGCAGAAAAATAACGGTTAACCAGATTGTCGGGTATATAATTGGTATTTAAAAATATATTCTCTTTTAGCGGAGATTTTTCTATGAGTGACGCATATTTGTCAAAGCTGCCGTAAGGCTCGCCGGCAATTATAAGCTGATACGATGAGTCAAGCTCAGAGAATGCTTCAATTAATATGTCGAGCCCCTTGTATTCTCGTATAAGTCCAAAAAAAAGAATATTTTTTTTGTTTGGAGAGACTCCTACAAGCTCTTCTGCCATGTTTCTGCTGAGTTTCTCTCCAAAATGGGAATAAAGCGGATGCGGAGTATTTATAAAGTGGGCATCAGGTTTGAAACTGAGCAAATCGTTCTTAACGGCATCGCACAGCACAACATATCCATGATTGGCATCTATAAAGTATTTTGTAAAAGGCTTATCAAAAAAACGTGGTTCATGAGGAATCACATTATCTAATATTGATATAACCTTGCACTCCTTAGACATGTGCTTTGCAACGTATCCTAACGATGGCGCAAAATAGCTCATCCAATAGCGCATTATAAGCAAATCAGGTTTCCACTTACGTATTGCTTTGGCGGTGGAGATATATGAAAAAGGATTTGCCGTATCCAACAGAGCCTCTGACTCTATTGGTACGGCATTATCTTCGTCTGTTACATATTGTGTTTTACCCGGAAAGAGCAGATTTGGATACTGTCTCTTAAAATTGAACGCTTTTACTGTGTGATGTTTAGACAACTCGCCAAATAAACATGCGTTAAATTGCGATATTCCACCCCTATATGGGTAAAAACAAGATAGTA
Organism: uncultured Muribaculaceae bacterium; assembly: GCA_964621625.1. Taxonomy (GTDB): domain Bacteria; phylum Bacteroidota; class Bacteroidia; order Bacteroidales; family UBA932; genus Egerieousia. The sequence goes on from CAZULV010000001.1 coordinate 99,409, forward strand.
TTGCAATCCTCAATTTGTTATTTTTTAGATTTGATGTACTCTTCGTTCAAGCCTTTAAGTACGTCGTTGGTAATGTCTAAAGAGGGATTACCTATAAGAACAACGCTGGAAGCCTGAGTGTTTAGAATAAGAGCGTAATTGTGAGTCTTGTTGTATGCTACAAGGTAAGTCTGTATTGCATCCATTACTTTCCTTAACATAACAGCCTCTTCTTCCTGCATCTCCAACTGTTTCTGCTGGCTGAGGTTGCGAAGGTTCTGCTCTCTTTCAGCAAGAGCCTGTTGTTGGGTCTCTGCCTGTGAGCGTGTAAGCAAACCTTTATTCATTTTATTCTGGAAATCGGTTACAGATTTTTCAAAAGCGTTGCTTTTCTTTCTTAAATCGTCCTGTATTGCTACAACTTTAGTTTCAAACTCAGACTTTAGGTCGTTGAACATATCGTATTGGTTTACCAATGAGTCCATCTGTATGTAAACGATGCTGCCTGCCGGAGCCACTTCGCCTGTTTGTGCTGCTGTTGTGTTTGCTGCAGGAGCTGTGTTGTTTGTATTACAAGAACTTAATGAAAATGCGGCAAAAACTGCAATCGCCAAAATAGTTAGTGTGTGTTTCATTTTTTATACTTATTAATATTATTTACATCTGTAATTGCACTGTCTCCCGACAAAATGCGGCTGCAAATATAATTAAAAATTAGATAATTCCCTGCGATATGCGGCAATAGTGTTTTCCAGTCCCAAATAGAGAGCATCGCATATAAGTGCATGACCAATAGAAACCTCTAAAAGGCCTGGAATTGTATCTGCAAAATATTTGAGATTGTGCAGATTAAGATCGTGTCCGGCATTGAGCCCGAGACCGCATCTTACAGCCTCTTCGGCCGCTTTAAAGTAAGGCTCTATGGCTTTTTCTCTATTAATGCTGTATTCGCGAGCGTATGCTTCTGTGTACAACTCAACCCTGTCGCACCCTGTTTCTGCGGCATGCTTTATCATATCCTCTATCGGGTCTACAAAAATAGAGACCCTTATTCCGGCATCCTTGAACCTTTTGCATATTTCTTTAAGATATGCCTTGTGCTTTACTGTATTCCATCCTGCATTTGATGTAAGTACGTTTGCCGCATCCGGAACCAATGTAACCTGAGCCGGCATTACCTTAAGAACAAGTTCTGTAAATGAATCTATCGGGTTGCCTTCTATGTTAAATTCTGTAGAAAGCAATGGCTTTAATTCTGTTACATCTGAGTATCTTATATGCCTTTCGTCCGGTCTCGGATGTACTGTTATTCCCTGTGCTCCGAATTTTTCGCAATCAAGTGCGGCTTTAATAACATCGGGCATATTTCCACCGCGGGCGTTGCGGAGAGTTGCTATCTTGTTTATGTTTACGCTTAGTTTTGTCATGGTGCTCTCTTTATAACCACACAAAAATATGCAATATTTTATGAATTTTACATATCTTGCGCCAAAAATAATCGAAATGAAATTAGCCCTTTTTGGAAGAAAAACCGATCTCTCCAGCTTGAAGAGCCTTAATATATTGATACATAAACTTAAAGAGTGTAAAAACGTAGAATTGTGCTGTTATTCCCCGTTCTACGATTATATTAAAGGTGCTTTTTCTAAAAACGATGTTCTGCAGACATTTGACTCATACAAAAATCTGCCGCATGATACCGATATATTTCTCTCTTTAGGGGGTGACGGTACTTTTCTTGAGTCGCTTACCTTTATACGTGGTAGCGGTATTCCGGTAGCCGGAATAAATTTTGGACGTCTTGGATTTCTCACTACGGCAAAAGTTGAGGGTAATAACGAGTGGATAGAAAAACTTATAACCGGAAATTATCTCACAGAAGAGCGTACACTCCTCTCTATAAAAACAGAGACTTTGGAGGCAATGCCAAAAAATTTTTACCATTATGCTCTAAATGAGATAACATTGCAGAGACGTAATCCTGTAATGCTCGAGATTTCAATATCGGTAGACGGAAAAAATCTTCCCACATATATTGCCGACGGAGTACTTATAGGCAGTGCCACCGGTTCTACCGCATATTCGCTGAGTATAGGAGGACCTATTGTAACTCCCGATTCAAAGGTTCTTATAATAGCACCGATAGCTCCTCATAACCTTAACGTAAGGCCTATCATAGTGCCGGAAACGTCGGTTGTTGCAATATCTTACGAAAGTAGGGGAGAAGAGGCTCTGCTTACTGCCGATAACCGCTATTTCGTACTGCCTAAAGGGGAGAAAATAGTAATATCAAAAGGAGAGTATGCCTTAAAATGTGTTTCCATAAACAGTTGCTTTATAGAGGCCTTAAGTCAAAAACTGCTATGGGGTGAGGATAAAAGGGCTATGCTCAAATAAATAATTTAGTATATTTGCAAGTTGTTCTGCAAAAATGAACTTTTATGGAGACAGAAATGAAGATACCCGCTCACGTAACAATAATAATGGATGGTAACGGAAGATGGGCCAAACAGCGCGGTAAAGAGCGTCTGTTCGGACATAAGGCCGGAACAGACAGCGTGAGGGCATGTGTAGAATATGCAGTAGAGAAGGGGATAAAATATTTGAGTCTGTTTGCCTTTTCGGAGGAGAACTGGGACAGACCTGTAGCGGAGGTAGAAGGTCTTATGCAGCTTATGCTCAAGGCAATTCTTGATGAGACTCCTACATTTCAGAAAAACGGAATACGTTTTAGGGTAATAGGAGATTTTTCAAGGCTTTCAGAAAAATTGCGCAAAGAGATAGATGACTGCATGGCTCTTACTGCAGATAATAATAATCTTACTTTAATAATATTCTTGAGCTATAGCGGCAAATGGGATATTCTGCAGGCTGTCAACAGGTTTATTGCAGATAATAAAGATAATGTAAATGCTGTATTGGATGCCGGTGCATTAGGCAGATATTTAAGCACGTGCGATATTCCGGATCCGGATTTGCTCATTAGGACAAGCGGTGAGCAGCGAATAAGTAATTTTATGCTTTGGCAAACGGCTTATACCGAATATTATTTTACCGAAGTGCTTTGGCCTGATTTTCGCAAACCCGAATTCCAATTGGCGTTAGAGGCCTTCTCCCAAAGAGACAGAAGGTATGGAAAAGTGAAATAAATATAACCCCCATTCATCAATAAATGAAGCTACTTAAACTTATCATTCTTGCAGCTCTGTTTCTGCCGGCCGTTTTGTTTGCGCAGAACAGTGATATTGTGGTAGATTATAATAATCCTAAAAAATATATAATAGGAGACATCAAAGTTAAAGGTGTAAAATTCCTCAGTCCCGAGCAGATTATCTCAATTACAGGTCTACAGAAAGGCGATGAGATAACCGTTCCGAGCGAGCAGTTGTCAGATGTGGTAAAGCGCATATATCAGCAGAGATTCTTCTCAAATGTAGGCTTTTATATAGATTCTCTGTCGGCAAATAAAGATACATGTTATCTTGCTTTGCAGTTGCAGGAGAGGCCGCGTGTTTCTCGTTGGTCGTTTAAAGGAATCAAAAAGGGCGAACAGACCGATATTACCGAGCGTGTAAAACTTAAAAGGGGAGGAGAACTGTCGGACTATGTTGTAAAATCTACAACCGATATAATAAAGAGATATTTTAAGGAGAAAGGATTTCTAAAAACAGAGGTATCTGTTTCGCAAGAGGTTGATACTGTAATTAAAAATGCAGTGAGGGTTACCTTTAATATAGATAAGGGACCAAAAGTAAAGATACAGCGCATAACATTCAGCGGAAATGAGAATGTGAAGGATTCCAAACTTGCTGCGGCCATGAAAAAGACCAAGGATATGCGCTTTAAAAACTTCCTCAAGAGTAAGAAATTCAACGAAAAAGAGTACGATAACGATAAGAACTCCATGATTTCTGTCTTTAACGAAGCCGGTTATAGAGATGCAAAAATCATTAAAGACAGCATGTATTATATTGCCGATAACAGGGTTGCTATTGACTTTGCTGTAGAAGAGGGTAAGAAGTACTACTTTAGAAATATAAACTGGACAGGAAACTCGGTCTATTCTGCAGAGCAGCTCAATAGTGTGCTTATGATTAACAAAGGCGATGTGTATGACGTTGTTACAATGGAGAAGAGACTATTTGGAGACCCTAAGCAGCAGCATTTGGATGTGCGTAAGATGTATACCGATAACGGTTATCTTTTCTTTAACCTTATGCCTGTAGAACTTAATATAGAGGGCGATTCCGTAGATGTTGAAATGCGTGTTTTTGAAGGAAAACCGGCAACATTCAACAATATAATAATAAACGGAAACAATATAACCAACGAAAAGATAGCCAGAAGGGCGTTGTTTACACGTCCCGGTTATCTATTCAGCCAGTCTGATTTTGAACGTTCTTTGCGTGAAATTTCCTCTATGGGTCACTTTGATCCAGAGGTTGCCCTCTCGGAAAAAGGCTACAATATTCTGCCTAATGCCATGAATAATACTGTGGATATTGCATATAATCTGCAGGAGAAGCCAAACAGCCAGCTTGAGCTTTCCGGAGGTTGGGGCGGAAATACGTTTGTAGGTTCTGTGGGTGTAAGTTTCAACAACTTCTCCCTTAAAAGAATATTTGAAAAACATGCATGGCGTCCTGTTCCGCTTGGCGACGGTCAGACGCTTGCTATCAAATTCCAGACTAACGGTACTTATTACACCGCGCTCTCTGCAAGTTTTATGGAGCCGTGGCTGTTTGGAAAAAAACCTACATCATTAAATGTTTCTGTATATTATACCCGACAGACCAATTCTTATTATTGGTATCAGAATACAGACGAATATATGGAAGTATTTGGTATTGCCGCCGGATTGGGCACACGACTCAAATGGCCCGATAACTACTTTGTATTGTATAACGAGCTGAGCTGGCAGACATATAAACTCAACAATTGGAATTATAATTTCCTTTTTAACACAGGAAAATCCAATAATGCCAGCTATAAAATCTCTTTGAACAGAAATTCTACAGACCAGCAGATTTATCCGAGAAAAGGTTCAGACCTGTTGCTTAGTCTGCAGCTAACTCCTCCGTATTCTGCATTCCGTTCAAAGAATACAGATTACAAGAATATGAGTGACGAGGAGAGATACAAATGGATTGAGTACCATAAATGGACATTTAAAGGCTCTCTATATACCCAGCTTGTAGGAGACCTCGTGCTAAAGACTGCTGCCAACTTTGGTTATCTCGGATATTATAACAGAGATTTGGGCTATTCTCCTTTTGAGGGTTTTGTGCTTGGTGGAGACGGTATGAGCGGATACAATACCTATGGTTCGGAGATAATAGGATTGAGAGGTTATCCAAATAATTCGCTTACACCTATTATAGATAATGCATACGCCGGAAATGTGTATGACAAGTTTACCGTTGAATTGAGGTATCCTGTGGTGCTGCAGCCGCAATCTACTATTTATGCTCTTGCTTTCCTTGAGGGTGGTAATTGTTGGGCCGATATTAAAGACTTTAATCCGTTCTCAATCAAGAGATCTGCCGGTGTGGGCCTTAGAGTTATGCTCCCTATAGTAGGTATGCTTGGTATAGATTGGGGATGGGGATTTGACCCTGTGCCTAATGAAGGTCTCAAACGAGGTGGAAGCCAGTTCCACTTTATGATAGGACAACAATTCTAATACTCTGTTGTATATATACAGGTTTATTTTGTGATAATCATATAACTGATAAATTAAGTATTATGAAGAGAATATTGTTTATTGCGTTGGCTGTAATATGCTGTGCATCTGTGCAGCTCAGTGCCCAAAAGATAGGATATATAAACACCGAATCCATTTTGTCTCGTCTGCCCGAATACCATGTGGCGCAGGAGAAACTCAATGTTATTAACAATCAGTATAAGGAAAAGGTGGAGAGCGAATTTAAAGTTGTGGAGCAGATGTATAACAGATATATGTCGGCTAAAAGCGGAATGACCGAAGCCCAGCGTTCTCAACAGGAAAATGCTATTATAGATAAGGAGAAGAGGGCCAAAGAGTTGAGAAATGCCTATTTTGGACAGGACGGATATTTTCAGAAAAAATCAGAAGAGTTGCTGTTACCTATTAAAGACAAAGTTCAGCAGGCTATAGATAAAATTGCTAAAGATGAAAATTTTATGATTATCTTTGACGTTGCAATTATGCAGGGCGTTGTGTATGATAATCCTCAGTATGATTTGAGTGCCAGGGTTCTGGAGTTGTTGAACGTTAGGTAGATTTCCTTAAAGAAAATATTAAAAATCAAAAAATAATAATTTATGAAAAACGTTATGAAGTTGTTGGCGGTATTAATGATATGCTTGTCTACACAATCATTTGCACAAAACTTTAAATTCGGTCACATTAACAGGTCTGAGGTAATAGTTCTTATGCCAGAAAGAGACTCTGCCGTTGCAAAATTGGAAAAATACGGTAAAGAATTGCAGGAGACTTTCCAAGGAATGCAGAGTGAATTCAATAGAAAATATGAGGAGTATGCTCAAAAACAGAAAGATTGGTTACCTGCCGTATTGGAGGCTAAAGAGAAAGAATTGTCTGAAATGCAGCAGAGATTGCAACAGTTCAGTGCAACCGCACAGCAGGAGTTGGGCCAGATGGAGCAGCAGCTTATGACTCCTGTACTCCAAAAAGCCAACGATGCTATAAACAAAGTTGGAAAGGTAAACGGATTCACTTATATATTTGATTTGTCTGCAGGACCTTTGGCCTATATAAACGAAAATGTGAGTGAAAATGTACTCCCTTTGGTAAAGAAAGAGTTGGGAATCCCTGCTGATAAAACAGTGCCTACAGGAGCTGCCCAAAACTAATAAATGTAAATAGAAAGCGGATAGAGGTCTTTTTAGGGCCTCTATTTGTTTATATAGAAATTATTTTGCAGAAAAATGAGAATCATTTGATAAAATGATTACATTTGTAGAAGATTTAATAAAATTAAAAAGCCCTCTTAAGGAATTATTCTTTTATGGAACACAAAATTATTGACACACAAGAGGTTGTAATCCGTTTTACCGGTGACTCCGGAGACGGTATGCAATTGACAGGAACTTTGTTTGCAGATGCCTCTGCTTTGTATGGAAATGAAATTTCTACATTCCCGGATTATCCGGCAGAAATCAGAGCACCTCAGGGAACCGTATCGGGTGTATCAGGTTTTCAGGTACACATAGGTTCAACAGAGGTTAGAACCCCGGGCGATTATTGCGATGTGCTTGTTGCAATGAATCCGGCAGCTCTTAAAGCTAATGCAAAATGGGCAAAGCCTGGTGCAACAATCATTATTGATACAGATTCGTTTGACGAAAAAGGTATAGAGAAAGCCGGATTCAAAACAAATGATCCTATTGCAGAGCTGAAATTGGAAGATTATCACATTGTAGCTTCTCCTATTACAACTCTAACAAAAGAGAGTCTTAAAGATAGCGGATTGGACAATAAAGCTATGGTTAGAAGCAAGAACATGTTCACTTTGGGTATGTGTTACTTCATGTTCAATCGTCCGCTTCATTTTACAGAGCAATATCTTGAGAAAAAGTTTGCTAAAAAGCCTGCGCTTATAGCACCTAATAAAAAAGTGCTTAACGACGGTTATAACTATGCACACAATATACACGCTATTCCAAACACCTATAGAATAGAACCTGCAAAACAGGCCCCAGGTGTATATAGAAATATAAACGGAAATCAGGCAACAGCATGGGGATTGCTTGCAGCTTCCGAAAAATCGGGAAGACCTTTATTCTGCGGTTCTTATCCTATTACCCCTGCAACTGTAATTCTTGAAGAGCTTGCCATTCATAAGGCATTCGGTGCAAAAACCGTACAGTGTGAGGATGAAATTTCCGGAATATGTACAGCTATAGGTGCTGCGTATGCAGGTAATATGGCAGTTACTACAACTTCAGGCCCTGGATTGTCTTTGAAGTCTGAGGCTTTAGGTCTTGCGGTTATTACCGAACTTCCTTTGGTTATAGTTGATGTACAGCGTAGTGGTCCTTCTACAGGTATCCCTACCAAAACAGAGCAGACAGACTTGGTTCAGGCTCTTTACGGAAGAAATGGTGAATGCCCTGTTATGGTAATGGCAGCACGTACACCTTCTCACTGCTTCCACTCTGCTTTCTATGCAGCAAAATATGCAATGGAGCACATGATGCCTGTAATTCTTCTAACAGAGGGCTTTATAGGTAACGGTTCTGAGCCTTGGAAGATTCCTTCAATGAATGATTATCCTGCAATTAATCCTCCTATCATAGATAAATGCGACGGTAAATTCAAACCGTTTGAAAGAGATTTGGAGAAATATGCAAGAAGTTGGGCGCTCCCTGGAACTCCGGGACTTGAGCATAGAGTAGGCGGTCTCGAGAAGAGTCCAGACGGAGCTGTATCTTCAGATCCACTTGTACATGAGAAGATGGTAGCAGCCCGTGCAGAAAAAGTTGCAAGAGTGGCAAATTATATTCCTGAGTTGGAGGTTGTAGGAAACCAGTCGGGAGATGTGTTGCTTGTTGGCTGGGGCGGTACTTACGGCCATTTGTACACAGCTGCAAAACAACTCTTGGCTGAGGGTGCAAATGTAGGTTTTGCGCACTTCGATTTCATCTCTCCGCTGCCTAAGAATACAGCAGATGTATTCTCGAAATTTAAGAAAATCATAGTATGTGAGCTCAATAGCGGCCAGTTTGTAAACTACCTGAGAGCAAAACATCCTCAGTTCAAATATGCCCAGTTGAATAAAGTTCAGGGACAACCATTTGTAGTACATGAAATTATAGAAGCTGTAAAGGCATTATAATTTGTTTAATATTAAATTTCAAAAGAATACATTGTTATGAAATATACATTACAAGATTTTAAAAGCGACCAAGAAGTTAAATGGTGTCCAGGTTGTGGAGACCACGCTGTTTTAGCCTCTGTTCTCAGAGCTATGCCTGAGGTTTGTGAAGAGCTCGGATACAATAAAGAGCAGTTTGTATTCGTTTCCGGTATCGGATGTTCTTCTCGTTTCCCATATTATATGAACACTTACGGATTCCATTCAATCCATGGTAGAGCAACTGCCATTTCTACCGGAGTTAAAGTGGCTAATCCGGAGTTGTGTGTATGGCAGGCAACCGGAGACGGTGACGCTCTTGCAATTGGCGGAAACCACTTCATACATGCTATAAGAAGAAATATAGACCTTAACATAATATTGTTCAATAACCGTATTTATGGTCTTACAAAAGGTCAATATTCTCCTACTTCAAAGAAGGGAATAATTACAAAGACTTCTCCTTACGGTTCAATTGAAGAGCCTTTTACTCCTGGCGCTCTCGTACTTGGTGCAAGAGGTACATTCTTTGCCCGCAGCTTGGATTCTGAGCTTAAACTCAATCAGGAAATAATGGTTCAGGCTGCAAAACACAAGGGAACTTCAATCATGGAGATGCTTGTAAACTGCGTTATCTTTAATGACGGAACTCACATGGAGTTCTCTGAGCGCTCTGTAAGGGCAGACAGAACAATTGTTCTTAAACAAGGAGAACCTATGATTTTTGGTGCAAACAGAGACAAGGGTCTTGTTCTTGACGGTCTTAAGCTCAAAGTAGTTACTATTGGAGAGAACGGTGTAACCGAGAAGGATATTCTTGTACATGATGCTCATGCCGATGAGAATCTCCCTATACATACAATGCTTGCTAATATGAAATATCCTGATTTCCCTGTAGCTTTGGGAGTTATAAGGGATGTTGAGGATAGCACATACGATGCAAGTGTGCATAAACAGGTTGCAGAGGTAAAAGAGAAAGCCAAAATCAAATGTATGGAAGATCTTTTGCATAGTGGTGCAACTTGGACTGTTGAATAAGAAAAACTAACGAACCTTTTTATACAATAAAACACAAAAAATAATTATGAAAGTAGCAGAAGTTATGGCCAACCTCGAAAAGAAATACGGCCATGAAAAAGAGTATTTGCAAGCAGTTCGCGAAGTGCTTGAGTCAATTGAGGAAGTTTATAACCAACATCCTGAGTTTGAAAAAGCAAAAATCGTTGAGCGTATTGTTGAACCAGACAGAATTTTTACATTCAGAGTTACTTGGGTAGACGATAATGGTGAAGTTCAAACAAACTTGGGTTATCGTGTACAATTCAATAGCGCAATAGGCCCTTACAAAGGCGGTTTGCGTTTCCACCCTGCTGTTACCCCATCTATGCTTAAATTCTTGGGTTTTGAGCAGACATTTAAAAACGCTCTTACAACTTTGCCTATGGGCGGTGGTAAAGGTGGTTCAGACTTCAACCCTGTTGGAAAATCAAATGCAGAGATTATGCGTTTCTGCCAGGCATTCATGTTGGAGTTGTGGAGAAACCTTGGTCCTGATACCGACGTTCCTGCAGGTGACGTAGGTGTTGGCGGACGTGAGATTGGTTTCTTGCATGGTATGTACACTAAGTTGGCACGTAAATACAGCACAGGTGTATTGACCGGTAAAGGTGCTATGTGGGGTGGTTCAATCCTTCGTCCTGAGGCTACCGGTTTTGGTGCTTTGTATTTTACTCAACACCTTTTGCATAAAGCAGGTAAGGATATCAGCGGTAAGACTGTAGCAATTTCAGGTTTCGGTAACGTTGCTTGGGGTGCTGCTATTAAAGCTACCGAGTTAGGTGCTAAAGTTGTTGCACTTTCTGGTCCTGACGGAGTTTGCGAAATCCCTGGCGGTATTACTAAAGAGATGATTGACTACATGTTGGTTATGCGTGCTTCTAACCGTAACAAGGTAGAGGATATGGCTACCAAATATCCTGAGGCTGCAAAATTCACTCCTGGTAAAAAAGCATGGAGCATTAAATGTGATATAGCTTTGCCTTGCGCATTCCAGAATGAGTTGAACGGTGACGATGCTAAAGAGCTTATCGCTAACGGTACTTGGTGCTGCTGCGAGGTTTCTAACATGGGTTGTACCCCTGAGGCTATCAAGACTTTCCAAGACAACAAGATTTTGTTTGCTCCTGGTAAAGCTGTTAATGCCGGTGGTGTAGCTACTTCAGGTTTGGAAATGACTCAAAACTGTATGCACCTTGGTTGGGCTGCTTCTGAGGTTGATGCTAAATTGCACTTCATCATGGAGAGCATCCACAGCGCTTGCGTTAAATATGGTGAACAACCAGACGGTTCTGTTGACTATGTTAAGGGTGCTAACATTGCAGGCTTCATGAAAGTTGCTCAAGCAATGTTGGAGCAAGGTATTATCTAATTTAAACAGATAAATTGTAAAAGGCTGTCGGGTTTTGCCGGCGGCCTTTTTTTGAAATAAAACATTCGTATTTATGATAGGTATTTTTGATTCCGGTGTAGGGGGATTGTCGGTGTGGAAAGAGCTTGTAAAATTATTACCGCGTCAGAGGTATATTTATGTATCTGATAGCGGATATTGTCCGTATGGACCAAAATCCAAGGAATATATAATAGATAGATGCTCTAAAATCTCGCAATTTATTATAAATGAGGGGGCTGATATTATAGTTGTAGCATGCAATACGGCTACGGCTGCAGCCATAAAGACCTTGCGCACAGAATTTTCGATACCTTTTGTAGGTATGGAACCTGCTGTAAAACCGGCAGCCCTCCATTCTAAAAGCGGAGTAATAGGAGTGCTTGCAACCAAGGGAACATTCAAAGGTGAACTATATATTGGAACACTGCAGAAATTTGCCTCGGATATAAAAGTTTTGGAGCAGATAGGTGAGGGATTGGTTGAGATTGTTGAACAGGGGAAAACGGATACTCCGCAAGCCGAAAAGCTCTTGAGAACTTATGTTGAACCTATGTTGCAGGCCGGCGCAGATCATATAGTATTGGGATGCACGCATTATCCGTTTCTTGCAGATATTGTAAGTAAAATTGCAGGAGAAACCGTTGCAGTTGTAAATCCTGCTCCGGCAATTGCTAAAAGAACGTTGGACCTGTTGCAAGAGATTGGACATGAAACCGATGATACAAATGGTAATAATGTATTCTATACAACAGGACAAAATTTGATTCTTCTCAAAGATATGGTAAAAAGTATTGTTAAGGAGTGCGGAGTTGATACCGGTAGAATAAATAGCTACAAAGCGGTAAGTATATAATCATATTTTTACTATCTTTACCGTTTCAACAGCAAGAGAAATGAGTACAAAACAGATAAAGAGTATAAGGGAGATAACACCGTTGTCCGATAGCGATTGTCTGTATATTGCAGACCGCAGCAAAAGCGAGTTTACCTATCCTATACATAGTCATATCGAGTGCGAACTCAATTTTACGGAGCATGCTTCCGGCGTAAAGCGTATTGTAGGAGACTCGGTTGAAATTATAGGAGACTATGATCTGGTGCTCATTACAAGTAAAGACCTTGAGCATGTTTGGGAACAGTATGAATGCAAGAGCGAAAAAGTGAGGGAGATAACCGTACAATTCTCTTCTGATTTATTCTATAACAGTTTTGTAAACAAAAAGCAGTTCGATTCTATACGTAAGTTGCTTGACCGTGCTCAAAAAGGTGTTGCCTTTCCTATATCGGCTATACTTAAAGTTTATCACATGCTTGATACTCTCTCTTCTGAAAAAGATGGCTTCTATGCGGTAATGAAGTTTTTTACCATTCTATATGAGTTGTCGTTGTGTGAAAATGCGAGAACCCTTTCGTCGTCATCTTTTGCAAAAATAGAAACTTATTCAGATAGCAGACGTGTACAGAAGGTTCAGGCTTATATAAATCGTAATTATAAATCTGATATACGTTTGCCGGTTTTGGCCGAAATGGTAGAGATGTCGCCGGTAGCCTTTAGCCGTTTCTTTAAAATGAGAACCGGTAAAAGCCTGTCGGACTACATAATAGATATAAGATTGGGATATGCTTCGAGCCTGTTGGTTGATTCTTCCAACTCCATTGCCGAGATCTGTTATGAGTGCGGTTTTAATAATTTGTCTAATTTTAACCGTATATTTAAAAAGAAAAAGAAGTGCTCTCCAAAAGAGTTCAGGGAGAACTTTAGAAAGAAAAAGAAAGTTGTTTAATGATTAGCGTAAAATTGTATTTATTGTAGGATGAGACGTTGTATCTGTATATTGTTGCTGTTATGTTTGAGCTTTTCTGCTTTTGCGCAGGATAGTATCTCTTATAAGATTCTACAGGGGTATGACAGGATGTTCTATAATACCAATAATCCTCAAATAGAGGTAATGGCTTACAATAAAAACGATTATGAACGTTTTAACGGAAAGGTTGATTGCAGGGTTGAGACATATAAAGGTGAATCTGTTTACGAATTTTCGCAGAATTTTTATATGGGTCCGTCTGATTCTGCCAAATTGTGTTTTTCTTTTGGCGTTACTCCGGGATTTTACAGATTCATTCTCGAAAGTGACGGAAATATTATAGAAAAGGCTGTTATAGGGTATGAACCTGAAAAGATTACAGTAGAGCAATCTGCATTGGATGAGGCCTATTCTGAGTGGAAAATGGCGTTAGAAAATCTTGCAAAGACTCCTGTAATGCCGGAAGTGGTTAAGGTAAAGAAAACCGGAGGTAAGCTGCGCAATATATATAAAGTTACGCTTAATTCCGTTAAAGACGGAGTAGTTGAGGGATATTACGCAGTGCCTAAGGCTAAAGGCATTTATCCTGTTGTGATAACATGCACAGATAGAGATGAGGTTTTATGGATGCCGGATGGCAACAGCAATGCTGAGAGGATAGATTTTGTAGTCTCGCCTCGTAATGGGGTAATACATAACGAGTCTCATTATTACAATATATGTATGGATGTTGTGAGGGCTGTTGATTTTATTGTGCAGAAAAATGAGGCTGATTTAAAGAATATCTTCCTACAGGGTAGGGGACAAGGTGCGGCTCTTGCCATAGGTGCGGCTGCCATCGATAACCGGATTACAGCGGTAGCAGCTTATGCTCCTGCACTTTCCAACGAAAAACTTTATGGCCAAGAAAAACTTTATGATATAAAAAATTTGTCGGGTTTTGTAAAATGTCCTGTTGTTATGGGTGTGGGATTGGAGGATACGGTTTGTCCGCCTCATCTCAATTTTGAGATTTACAATCCATTGAAGACTGTTAAAGAGTATTATATTTTTGTAGCAGGACACTATCCGGATGCCGTTTGGAGTGAGCTTGTGGATAATTTTTTTATGAAACACCTACAGTAGAGTTAAAGTATGCAAGATTGTAAAATAAAATATCCGTTGAAGTTTTATCCACTTTTAAAGCAGACATTGTGGGGCGGTAATAGGATTATTCCGTTTCTTTCTCTCGAAAATGAAGTGGATTGTGAAGGAGTTCCGTATGGCGGACAAGGAAATATAGGTGAATATTGGGCTGTATCTGCAATAGAAGGTTTTGAGTCTGTTGTAAGTAATGGAAAGCTAAAGGGGCGCTCATTATCAGATATTTCTGATTCGTTTAGGGAGGCGTTACTCGGAAAGAAGAATTACATGAAATTCAAAGACAAATTTCCGTTGCTTGTAAAATTTATAGATGCAGCGCAGGATTTGTCGGTTCAGGTGCATCCTAATGATAAGTTGGCGCAGATACGGCATAATTGCAGCGGAAAAACAGAAATGTGGTATGTGCTCGATGCTAACAGCCAAGCCAAGCTGATGTCGGGCTTTAAAGATAATATTACTGCCGAACAGTATAACCGGATGACAGTGCATGAGGTAGTTGGGGCTTTACAACGCTATGATGTTACTCCGGGAGATATGTTTTATCTTCCTGCAGGAACAGTACATAGTATAGGAACAGGTGCGTTTATTGCGGAGATTCAGCAGACTTCCGATATTACATACAGAATATATGATTTTGACAGGCGTGATAAGTCCGGCAATTTTAGAGAGTTACATACAGAATTGGCAGCCGAGGCCATTGACTACTCTTTTGGCGGCAGTTGCAAGATAGACTATACCAGACCATGTTCCAACTCATCCGATGCCTGGAAACACACTTTTGAGGCGGTGAGCTGTGAGCATTTTTCTACAGGGGTAATATCTCTTGAAAAAGGGAATGCAGAGAGTGGCGGCTCTTCTGAGTATAATTTTAATTATGCAGAGCTTGATTCTTTTGTGATAATTACCTGTGTAAAAGGGGCGTGCCGGATGATTTACGATAATGGTAATGTCATGACTCTCAAACGCGGTGATGTTGTGCTGCTCCCTGCCGATTTAAAAGAGGTTTCAATAAAAGTTGAAGATTCTGCAGGATGCGTGTTGCTCGAAACCCATATATAATTTGAGTTGTTGCAAAATCTTAATTATATGGCAAAATTTGCACTGATAGGTTCTCCTATTTCACATTCAAAAAGTCCGGCTCTGTTTGCGGCGGCATATTCCGGTAATAAACATACTTATTCTCTTTTAGAAGAGGATGACGCCTTAAAGGCTGTGGAAAAATTTTTGAAGAGCGATTTAAAAGGGGTTAATGTAACATCTCCTTTTAAAGATAAGGTTATGGAGTATGTAAGTTGTCCCGACAGAATCTCATCTTTGTTAGGCAGTGCAAATGTGCTTATAAAAGGTAGCGGATTGACGCCCGAGTCTCCGGAGGTGTATTCTTATAATACAGATTATTACGGCGTTAAAGATACAATTGCAGAATTTCTTGAAAAAAAAGATCATCTCCCTTACAATATTTGCCAAAATGGAGTTGGTAATGTACTTGTTGTTGGGGCAGGCGGTGCAGGAAAGGCGGCGGCATTAGCCATGTGCGATATGGGTTTTAATGTAAAGTTGGCTAACCGCTCTGCCGGAAAGATTGCCGATTTTGCAACCGAGATAGGGGCTGAATATGTATCATTGAGTGATTTGGAAACTGCGGTAAATTGGGCAGATGTAATAGTATATTCATTATCGTTCCTTGTAGAAGGACTTAAAAAATGTGACTTCTCAAAAAAGATAGTTTTTGAGGCCAATTATGCAAAACCGTCGTTATCTCCCAAAAAAGGATTTGAGTGCGGGCTGTATATAGATGGGAGAAACTGGCTGTATCACCAGGCTGTACCTGCATTTGAACTGTTTACCGGGGAGAATCCTAATGTTTTGGCAATGAGAGATATAATAGGAGTTTGATAAAAAACTCTCTTTTTGCTTCAAAATATCGGCAGAATGTTGTATTTTTGGCCGTTAAAATTCGTGGAATTATGTCATTCAATAAGGTTTTGTTAATAGGAAATACCGGCAAAGAACCGGAGGTAAGGCATTTGGAGTCGGGTGTTGCCGTTGCAACATTCACACTTGCCACAACAGAGAGGTATAAAGATAGAAACGGTGTTTTTCAAGACCAGACAGAGTGGCATAATATTGTTTGCTGGCGAAACCTTGCAGAGTTATCGGAAAAATATATAGGCAAGGGAACCCAGATTTTTGTGGAGGGAAAAATAAGGACAAGAAGCTGGACAGATCAGAATGGTCAAAAAAGATTTACAACAGAGATTGTTGCGGATAACATAAGGTTGTTAGGTAGAAAGTCCGATAATCCGTCGGGTTCAGGTTATGCAGGAGGAGCATATCAGCAATCCGCCCAAACATATCAGCAGGCCGGCCAACAGTCTGCAATCTCTGAACAGGCGGTGTCGCAGCATGTTACAGACCAGCAGGTTGCCGATTTCCCTACGGAAGATACTTCGGATGACCTTCCGTTCTAATAATGAAATATAAACTTTAATACTATTTATAATGAAAGTAGATGTAGTTCTCGGTTTGCAGTGGGGTGATGAGGGAAAAGGCAAGATTGTAGATGTTCTTGCAAGCACCTATCCTGTTGTAGCCAGATTTCAAGGCGGTCCAAATGCCGGACACTCGCTTCATTTTGAAGGCAAAAATTTTGTGTTGCATACAGTTCCTTCAGGAGTTTTTAGAGAGGGCGCTGTAAACTTCATAGGTAATGGAGTTGTTATAGATCCAATTATCTTTAGAGAGGAATGCGAGGCGATTGAGGCAATGGGCGTTCCTGTAAAAGAGAGAGTTATATTGGCCGATAGAGCACATTTGATTCTTCCTACCCATAGAATTATCGATGCAGCTTCTGAAGCTTCAAAGGGCAAAGGTAAAATTGGCTCTACCCTTAAAGGCATAGGCCCTACATATATGGATAAGACAGGAAGAGACGGTTTGAGAATTGGAGATATTCTTACTCCAAACTTCATTGAGCGTTTTCAAACACTCAAAAATAAACATATAGCACTTCTTAAGCAGTATGATTTTGAATATAATGCAGAAGAGAAGGAGCAAGAGTGGCTCAATGCTGTTGAGTATATGAAAGGTTTCAAAATTGTAGACGGTGCATACGAGGTAAACAATTATATACACGAAGGTAAAGCTGTATTGGCAGAGGGCGCTCAAGGCTCTATGCTTGATGTTGACTTTGGTTCATATCCGTTTGTAACATCTTCTTCTACAACATGTGCGGGAGCTTGTACAGGTTTGGGCGTTGCTCCTAAGAATATAGGTAAGGTTTACGGTATTTTTAAAGCATATTGTACAAGAGTGGGAAGTGGTCCGTTCCCTACAGAACTATTTGACGAAACCGGAGAAGAGTTGAGAAAGAAAGGTTTTGAATTTGGTGCAACAACAGGTCGTCCGCGCAGAACCGGTTGGCTCGATTTGCCGGCTCTCAAATATGCTATTATGGTTGATGGTGTAGATGAACTTATAATGATGAAAGCCGATGTCCTTGATACTTTCGATACAATTAAGGTTGCAACATCTTATATGGTAAACGGTAAGGAGACTGAGCATGTTCCGTACGATGTATATGCCGAGGTTACTCCTGTTTACAAAGAGTTCAAAGGGTGGAAGAAAGATCTTACTCAGGTTAAGACAGAGGCCGAATTGCCTGCAGAATTTAAAGAGTATATCAAATTTATAGAGGATTCTTTGGGTGTTCCTGTAAAAATAATCTCTTTGGGACCTGACAGGGAGCAGACAATAATCAGATAATACAATAAACAAGGTATTATTGCCAAAAATAGTTGGTAAAACAGTATATAATAGTCTAACCAACAAATAGATAAAATGACTTTAATGAAATCTATTTCATTAAAGTCATTTTTTTTGCAATTATACCTGCCACAAACTACTAAAAAAATAGGGACTGTATAACAATGATACAGCCCCTGTTTTTATAAGAATTTATTATAATTATTTCTTCATGTTAGGAGTATCGAGCTGAAGCTGAGGATTCTTCTTTGATGAGAAATAAAGCATTAGCGAAACGGTAATGGCAATAATACCGAGGATTATAAATACATATTCTGCATTTACGGCAGCCTCTTCACCGCTAAATCTATTGAGAATGCTTCCAATGATAATAGGAACAAGCATCATACCCATGTTCTGAATCCAATAGATAAGCGAGTATGCTGTGCCGAGGTTTTTCTCAGGAACTATCTTAGGAACAGAAGGCCACATTGCTGCAGGAACGAGTGAATAGCCTACACCAAGTAGTGCAATTCCAACATAACCGTAAATAGCCTCACCCGGAGCAAACGCAATTATCAGGTGTGCTGCAAATACCATAACAGAACCTGTTATCATCCATGTAGTTGCCTTTCCTATTCTATCTACCAATCTACCAAATAGAGGTGTAAATACAACTGTAAAGAATGGAATCATTGATACCATTATAGAGGCAGTCTGCTCAAAGTTTACTGCGCTATCGGCACCAAATCTTGGAATAAGGATTGCAGTTGCAAACTTCTTGAATGAAATAATGCAACAGTAGAAGAATACGCAAAGCAACGAGATAAGAAGGTAGTATTTGTTGCCAAGAATCTTAAATATATCTCCGAATTTGAATTTGTCTTCTTCGGAAGTAACGACTCTGTCTGTTGTTCCCTCTTGTTTATCGAATCTTGCATCCATTGCAATGAAGATGGCCCATACAATTGCACCTATGAGAAGAAGCATAAGGCCATAGAAAGCCGGTCTGTTGGTTGCATCAAGTGGATAACCTGCACCTGATTCCTGTACCAATACAGGTGAAAGCAAAAATGCAGTTGCTGTTCCCAAACGGGCTATTGCGAGTTGTAGTCCCATTGCCAAAGCCATTGATTTTCCTTTAAACCATTTTGCTATTGAACGTGTAACTGCAACACCTGCAATTTCGCTGCCCAAACCAAACAGCATACATCCAACATAGGCTATTGCAAGTGAATTGCCCGATTCTACAATTGCTTTTGAAGAGATGGTAACATATACTAATGCGGCACCGGCTACCATGAGGCCTACAAAAATAGATCCTGTTATACGTACTCCATATTTGTCAAGCAGCATACCGCATATTATAAGACCTCCCCATACGCAAAGGAAAGAGTATCCGCCTGCATAAAAACCGTATTGTTGTGTATTCCAACCGAGTTCCAATAATTCCGGATTTTTAAAAATGTGAGAGATTGTAGAGAACATGTCGTCGAAAAAGTACGAAGCAAACATGGGAACTACAAGGCACGCCCATGCTATCCAACATGCGCTCTTACTTTCTTTTAGTGTTTTAACTACGTTAGCCATAAGATTTTAAGTGTTTTTTGTTATGTTAATTTTATTTTAATGATTGTCAGGTTATTTTATGTTAGGTAATTCAAGACCGTATCCTTTCTTTTTGTCTTCTACTTTAAGCCAAAGACCTAAAATAAGCGCCAATACACCTAAAGATGAGAATATAAGCATAGGTACGGTATAACCTCCGGTTTTATCCAAACTCCAACCTATAATTATAGGGAAAGCCATAAGGCCAATGTTCTGAATCCAGAAAATAACAGAGTAGGCAGAGCCTAAATATCTGTCTTCAACCAATTTTGGAACCGACGGCCATAATGCGGCAGGAACCAATGAGAACGATATACCTAATAATATTATTGCGGCATAAGCTATAGGTTTTGTAAGTGGAACCAACGCAAATACAAGGTGGCAGGTAATCATGAGGATTGCCCCCAATATCAGCATAGATGCCCCTTTTCCTACATTATCAAGGAATGCTCCAAGAAACGGAGTAAGTATCATGGCTCCTATAGGAAACCAAGAGAAGAGTCCTGCAGCCGCATCTGTAGACATATTAAGATTTGTCTCAAGCATTCCTGTTGCAAATTTCTGGAACGGAAATATTGCAGAGTAATAAAGTACGCATAGTCCCGATACTATAAGGAATGTCTTGCTGGAGAAGAGTTTGCCAATATCACTTATCTTAAACTGCTCCTCCTGCTCCTGTGGTGCAACTTCTCCAATTTGCTTGTCGAGCTTTCTGTCCATGAATGTGAATATTGTGTAGGTAAGCAGGCCTATTATAAGCAGTATGGTGCAGAACAGAACCGGAGTTACCACGCTTGGCATTGCCTCATTTGCCCAGGTTGAGAGATATGGAGAGAGACGGAATACTGCAAATACGCCTAAGCGGGCAATAGCCATTTCCAGACCCATTGCAAGGGCCATCTCTTTCCCTTTAAACCATTTTGCAATAGCTTTTGATACTGTTACACCGCCCATTTCTACTCCACACCCAAAAATCATGAATCCTATAGAGGCTAATTTGGCTGTAGCCGGAAAACTTGTCCAGAATGAGTCAAGGAATCTGTATAACCCGCAGTCTGGAGAGAACAGATCGCTGATTGCATATAATTTTATAGAAGCTCCTATTACCATTATTGCTCCCGACAGGATTCCTGTAAAGCGGATTCCCATTTTGTCGAGTATTATTCCTGCAAAAATCAGGAAAAATGCAAAGACGTTAAGAAAGTATTCGGAGCTGCAGAATGTGCCGTATGTTTCGGCAGACCATCCTTTGCTTGATTCCAATAAAGTAGACAGTGGAGACAGCACATCTACGAACATGTAGGCAAAGAACATCATCAATGCTATGAGAATCAGTGCGGTCCAGCGGATAATACCACTGTCGTTCAATAGTTTTTTAGAGGTATTCATTATTAGTGTATATTTGTTGATTATGATTTTACATAATAATCCGGCTAATTTAGTCAAATAATTTCAAGGAATAAAATCTAATTTGAAAATTTTTATTACTTGTAAAATAGTTGTAACTTGCGAAGTTTTTATTTTGTATGATGTTAGAAAGTATAAACAGTCCGGCGGATATTAAAGGTTTTACGATAGAGCAGCTGCAGCAACTCTGTCGTGAAATTCGTGCTTATATGATAGGGTGCTGCTCTGTGAATCCTGGACATTTAGGTTCGAGTCTTGGAGCTGTGGAGTTATCGGTAGCCTTGCATTATATATTTGATACGCCTCATGATAAAATAGTCTGGGATGTAGGGCATCAGGCTTATGCACATAAAATTATTACCGGAAGGAGAGAGGCTTTTGTGAACAACCGTAAATACAAAGGAATAAGCGGATTCCCTAAAATGGAGGAGAGTGTTTACGATTCGTTTGGTGCCGGGCATACCTCTACATCAATTTCGGCGGCTCTTGGAATTGCAACTGCTGCGAACCTTGAGAACAAGAATATGCGTGTTGTGGCGGTGATAGGAGATGGAGCCATGACGGGCGGTCTTGCTTATGAAGGCTTGAACAATGCAGGTGCGATGAAGTCTGATTTGTTGGTAATATTAAATGATAATCAGATTTCTATAGACCACAATGTTGGCGCAATGCACAATTATCTTACTAAAATATCAACATCCCCTACCTATAATAAATTAAAGAACAGAGTTTGGAACAGGATGGGAAATGTAAAGTTGCGCAAACTTATTCAGAAATTCACACTAAGTACTAAACTTGCATTCTTTAAGAGCGGTTCTGTTTTTGAAGGATTGGGATTCCGTTATTTTGGAATAGTGGATGGTAATGATATTGGAGAGCTTGTCACTACATTAGATAATATAAAGGATATAAAAGGTCCTAAGTTGTTGCATATACGCACTGTTAAAGGTAAAGGATACAGACCTGCAGAAGAAAATCAGAGTGTATGGCATGCTCCGGGCAAGTTTAATGTAGAAACAGGTGAGAGAATAAAGCCGTCGGGTCACAGATATAAATACCAGAATATTTTTGGCGAGACTATAACCGAACTTGCACGTAAGAATCCGTGTATAGTTGGCATAACTCCTGCAATGGCATCGGGATGTTCCTTGGATATAATGATGAAGGAGTTTCCGGAGCGCACATTTGATGTGGGAATTGCAGAGCAGCATGCTGTTACATTTGCTGCAGGGCTTGCCGCCGGTGGGCTGCTTCCGTTTTGCAATATATACTCTACTTTTATGCAGCGTGCTTATGATGAAATTATTCATGATGTGGCTTTGCAGAAGTTAAAAGTGGTATTTTGCATAGATAGGGGTGGAATTGTGGGTGAGGACGGTGCTACTCATCAGGGAGCTTTTGATTTGGCTTACTTTAGGCTTATACCTAATATAATAATAGCAGCCCCATTAAATGAGTGTGAGTTGAGAAATATGCTCTATTCGGCTACTTTGCCGGAGTATGGAACAGTTATGATCCGTTATCCAAGAGGTGAATGCGAGGGACTTGACTGGAAACACGAATTTTCGGCAATTCCTGTTGGAAAAGCGGTTATGTTGCGCAACGGTGCAGATGTGGCGGTACTCTCGATTGGTACTATAGGAAATAAGGTGTCAAGGGCTATTGAAAAATATGCGGCAGAAACAGGAAAGAGTCCGGTGCATTATGATATGCGTTTTCTCAAACCTATAGATACTTCGGCCATAGATGATGTGTGCAGAAGATGCAGTACAATTATTACAGTAGAGGATGGAACAGTTATAGGCGGGCTTTACGGAGCGGTAACGGAGTATGTTGCTGCAAAAGGATTGGGGGTGCATATAGTTGGAATGGGAATACCTGACAGATTTATTGAGCAGGGAAGTGTAGACGAGTTAATGTCGGAGTGTCAGTACAATACAGATGATATATACGATATGCTCAAAAAAAGTTTTTAATTTTTTTTAATTTTTTTTGGTAGATAAATACAAAACACATATCTTTGCAATCCCAAACGAAAAGAAAACCTTTTTGAATGGAACTTTGAAATATTGCCGATGTAGCTCAGTTGGCCAGAGCAGCTGATTTGTAATCAGCTGGTCGGGGGTTCGAATCCCTCCATCGGCTCTAAACTTATTATAGTTTTTTGAACGTTTTAAAAAGATTGGGGAGATACCAAAGTGGCCAACTGGGGCAGACTGTAAATCTGCTGGCGCACGCCTTCGTAGGTTCGAATCCTGCTCTCCCCACTTTTTTTTGTATAGATAAATAAATTGCGGAAGTAGCTCAGTTGGTAGAGCATCAGCCTTCCAAGCTGAGGGTCGCGGGTTCGAACCTCGTCTTCCGCTCTTTTTTTTTATATATAAGCCAGTGTAGCTCAGGGGTAGAGCGCTTCCTTGGTAAGGAAGAGGTCATGAGTTCAAATCTCATCACCGGCTCTATAAGTGTGTAAATATTCAATTAATTAATTTTATTATTATGGCAAAAGAAACTTTTAAGAGGGAAAAACCTCACGTTAACATTGGTACAATTGGCCACGTTGACCATGGTAAAACTACCCTGACTGCTGCTATCACTACTGTATTGGCAAAAGCAGGTCTTTCAGAGCTCCGTTCATTCGATTCTATCGATAACGCTCCAGAGGAGAAAGAGCGCGGTATTACTATCAACACTTCACACGTAGAGTATCAGACTGCTAATCGTCACTATGCTCACGTTGACTGTCCAGGCCACGCCGACTACGTAAAGAACATGGTTACAGGTGCTGCTCAGATGGACGGCGCTATTTTGGTTTGTGCTGCAACTGACGGTCCTATGCCTCAGACTCGTGAGCACATTCTTCTTGCTCGTCAGGTAAACGTTCCTAGAATCGTTGTATTCTTGAACAAAGTTGATATCGTTGACGACCCTGAAATGATTGACTTGGTTGAGATGGAAGTTAGAGAGCTTCTTTCATTCTATAACTTTGACGGTGATAACACTCCTATCATCCGTGGTTCTGCTCTTGGTGCACTTAACGGTGATCCTCAATGGGAAGCTAAAGTAATGGAGCTTATGGCTGCTGTTGATGAGTACATTCCACTTCCTCCACGTGATAACGAGAAACCATTCCTTATGCCAGTTGAGGACGTATTCTCAATTACAGGTCGTGGTACTGTTGCTACAGGTAGAATTGAGACAGGTGTTATCAAAGTTGGTGAGGAAATTCAAATTATCGGTCTTGGTGAAGAGCCTAAGAAATCAACTGTTACCGGTGTTGAGATGTTCCGTAAACTTCTTGATCAAGGTGAGGCTGGTGACAACGTTGGTCTTCTTCTCCGTGGTATCGATAAGAAAGAGATTAAGAGAGGTCAGGTTATCGCAAAACCTGGTACAATCACTCCTCATAAGAAATTTACTGCTGAGATTTACGTTCTTAAGAAAGAGGAAGGTGGACGTCATACTCCATTCCACAACAAATACCGTCCTCAGTTCTTTATCCGTACATTGGACGTAACCGGTGAGATTCTTCTTCCAGAGGGTGTAGAGATGGTAATGCCTGGTGATAACGTAACTATCAATGTTGAGTTGATCTATCCAGTTGCTATCAACGAAGGTCTCCGTTTCGCAATCCGTGAAGGTGGTAGAACCGTAGGTGCTGGTCAGGTAACCAAAGTTAGTGAGTAATTCACTTAAAGATAAGAAGCTTTCATCAATCCGGTGAAAGCTTCATTTAGGAGCATAGTTCAAGGGTAGAATAGCGGTCTCCAAAACCGTTGATGGGAGTTCGAATCTCTCTGCTCCTGCAAATCAAAAGTTACGGTTTGATTATTATTTAATCAGGCAGCGGCGGCTTCCAGGTCGTTGTCACAATTAAAAAAAAATGAGCAAATTTACTTTGTATATCAAAGAGTCGTACGTTGAGTTAGCAAAAAAGGTAAGCTGGCCTTCTTGGGCACAGTTACAGAGTTCTGCCATTGTTGTAATGGTAGCGTCTTTAATTTTTGCATTGGTCATTTTTGTTATTGATCTTGGTTTCAAGAACATTATGACTGCCATTTATAATATGCTGTACTAATCATGAGTGAGAATGCCAAAAAGTGGTACGTAGTTCGCGCAGCCGGAGGTAAGGAGAAGAAAGCGAAAGAATACATTGAGAACGAAATCAAAAGATTAGGTCTCGATGATTATGTTTCACAGGTTCTTATCCCTACTGAGAAGGTTTACCAGATTAAAAATGGTAAAAAAGTGAGCATGGATAGAATTTTCTACCCTGGATACATCCTTATTGAGGCAGCTTTGACTGGTGAGATACAGCATATCATCCGTAACCTTCCGCACATTTCCGGATTTTTGTCTGAAAAACAGGGAGGAAAGGAGAAAGAGCCTACACCGCTTCGTCAGTCTGAAGTTAACAGAATACTTGGTATAGTAGATGTTATTGCAGATGCTGAGGAGGAAAATATCACTCCTTTTGTGGTAGGTGAAGCTGTAAAGGTAACCGACGGACCTTTCAATGGATTTGATGGTACAATTGAGGAGATTCTTGAAGACAAGAAGAAACTCAAGGTTATGGTTAAAATCTTTGGAAGAAAGACGATATTGGAGTTAAGTTTTGTTCAAGTTGTTAAAGAATAAATAATTATTAATTGTTATGGCTAAAGAAATTGCCGCATTCATTAAATTGCAGATTAAAGGCGGTGCTGCAAATCCGTCACCTCCAGTAGGACCTGCTCTTGGTTCTAAGGGTGTTAATATCATGGATTTCTGCAAGCAGTTTAATGCCCGCACTCAAGACAAGGCCGGTAAGGTATTGCCAGTGATTATTACTGTTTTCAGTGATAAGTCTTTTACTTTTGTAGTAAAGCAGCCGCCTGTAGCTGTTCAGCTTAAAGAAGCTGCTAAGATACAGACCGGTTCTGCCGAGCCTAACCGTAAGAAAGTGGCTTCTGTAACTTGGGAACAAGTTCGTGCAATAGCTCAGGATAAAATGCCGGATATGAACGCATTTACTCTTAAATCAGCTATGAGCATGGTTGCAGGTACAGCCAGAAGTATGGGTATAACTGTAGAGGGAACTTTTCCTGCCGACGTAAACTAAAAATCACACGCAATGAGTAAGCTGACTAAAAATCAAAAAGTAGCGGAAGCTAAGGTTGAAAGCAACAGACAGTATAAGTTATCAGAGGCTTGTGCATTGGTTAAAGAGACTTCTTTCACCAAATTTGATGCTTCTGTTGATATTGCTGTACGTTTGGGAGTAGATCCTCGTAAAGCTAACCAAATGGTTCGCGGCGTTGTGACTCTTCCTCACGGAACAGGTAAACAGGTCCGCGTATTGGTATTATGTACACCCGACAAAGAGTCTGAGGCTAAAGAGGCCGGTGCAGATTTCGTAGGGTTAGATGAATATATTGAGAAAATTAAAGGTGGTTGGACAGATGTAGATGTTATCATCTGTACCCCTTCTGTAATGGCTAAGATTGGTGCTATCGGTAGAATTTTGGGTCCAAGAGGTTTGATGCCTAACCCTAAGACCGGTACTGTTACCATGGAGATTGCCAAAGCCGTTACTGAGGTTAAGGCCGGTAAAATAGACTTCAAAGTTGATAAGACCGGTATTGTTCATGCCAGTGTTGGTAAAGTATCTTTCGATGCTGCAAAATTGGCAGACAATGCTACCGAATTCTTGAATACTGTGATAAAATTGAAACCACAGGCACTTAAAGGAACTTATATAAAGAGCATCTATTTGTCATCTACTATGGGTCCTGGAATATGTGTCGATAGCAAGACCGTTGGTGCTGCTGAATAAATAAATAATCTGTTATGAAAAAGGAATTAAAAGCACAAATTATTGAAAATATTGCAGCACAACTGGAAGAGACTCCAAGTTTTTATATTACCGATATTGAAGGCTTGAATGCCGAGGTAACTACAAAACTACGTCGTGCTTGCTTTGAAAAAGAAATTAAATTGCTCGTTGTTAAAAATACCTTATTCTACAAAGTAATAGAGCAAAAAGGTATTGAGAATGTAGAGCAGTTTGCAGATGTATTGAAGGGTTCTTCTGCAATCATGTTCACCAACGTTGCAAATGCTCCTGCAAGACTTATCAAAGAGTTTGCAAAAGAGAATCAGAAACCTGTTCTTAAGGGTGCGTTTGTTCAGGATTGCGCTTACATAGGTGCAGAACATCTTGAGACATTGGTAAACATCAAATCTCGCGAGGAACTTATCGGAGATATCATCGGCATGTTGCAAGCTCCTGCACAGAATGTTATTTCTGCTCTTCAATCACAGGGCGGTGGCAAGATTGCAGGTATTGTAAAAACACTATCAGAAAAAGAATAATAATTAACACATTAAAAATAAATAACCATGGCAGATATCAAAAAATTTGCAGAAGAATTAGTTAACCTTTCTGTTAAAGATGTACAAGAATTGGCTAAAGTTCTTAAAGAGGAATACGGAATAGAACCTGCTGCTGCAGCTGTTGCTGTTGCTGCTCCAGCTGCTGGTGCTGGTGCCGCTGCTGCTGCTGAGCAAACTGAGTTCGACGTTATCCTTAAATCAGCTGGTCAGGCTAAATTGCAAATCGTTAAAGTTGTAAAAGAGCTTACTGGTCTTGGATTGAAAGAGGCTAAAGATTTAGTTGACGCAGCTCCTAAGGCTATTAAAGAGAAAGTATCTAAAGCCGAGGCAGAGGATCTTAAAGCTAAACTTGAAGAGGCTGGCGGAGAAGTTGAGGTTAAATAACTTCACTCCCCCGTTTAAACGGGAAATAGTCAGGTTTAGGGCCCAATCGGTCCTAAACCTTTTTGTCGTTTTTTTAGTTTATTTTCAATTAATCAAAAAATAATGTCGCAAATTACAAATAATCAGCGGATTACATTCGCGACTTCTAAATCCCTTCTTGAGTACCCGGATTTTCTAGAAGTACAGTTGAAGTCATTCAAGGACTTCTTCCAGCTAGATACTACTGCGGAGAACCGTAGAAACGAAGGTTTGTTTAAGGTTTTTCAGGAGATTTTTCCAATCACGGATACTCGCAATAATTTCGTTCTGGAATTTATTGACTATTTCATTGATCCTCCCCGTTACTCTATGGACGAGTGTCTGGACAGAGGACTTACATATAGCGTGCCTTTGAAGGCAAAACTAAAACTGTATTGTACAGATCCTGAGCACGAAGACTTTGATACAGTTATCCAGGATGTATATCTTGGAACAATTCCATACATGACCCCTCGTGGAACATTCATTATCAATGGTTCTGAAAGAATTGTAGTTTCTCAGTTGCACCGTTCTCCTGGTGTATTCTTTGGACAGAGCCTGCATGCAAACGGTACAAAATTGTACTCTGCACGTATAATTCCTTTTAAGGGTTCATGGATTGAGTTTGCTACAGACATTAACAATGTCATGTATGCATACATAGACCGTAAGAAAAAATTACCTGTTACGACTTTGCTTAGAGCAATAGGTTTTGAGAGTGATAAGGATATTCTTGATATTTTCGGTTTGGCAAATGAGGTTAAAGTTACCAAAGCCAATCTCAAAAAATGCGTTGGTCAGACTTTGGCTGCAAGAGTTCTTAAAACCTGGAATGAGGATTTCGTAGATGAGGATACAGGAGAGGTTGTTTATATTGAGCGTAACGAGGTTATAATTGATAGAGAGACAGTTCTTGAAGAAGAACATATAGATGAGATATTGGATTCAGGCGTAAGCACCATTCTTGTTCATAAAGAAGATGCTAATACGGCTGATTTTGCAATTATTCACAATACTTTACAAAAAGACCAATGTAACTCCGAAAAAGAGGCCATTTTCTATACTTACAGACAGTTGCGTAATTCGGAACCACCTGACGAGGCTACTGCAAGGGATGTGATTGACAAGTTGTTCTTCTCTGATAAGAGATACGATTTGGGTGATGTTGGAAGATACCGTCTCAACAGGAAATTGAATTTGAATACTCCTGCCGATGTAAGAGTGCTTACAAAAGCCGATATTATAGAGATTATACGTTATCTTATACAGTTGATAAATTCTAAGGCTGTTGTGGATGATATAGACCACTTGAGCAATAGAAGAATCAGAACTGTTGGAGAGCAGTTGGCAAATCAGTTCAGTGTAGGTCTTGCCCGCATGGCAAGAACTATCAGAGAGAGAATGAACGTAAGAGATAATGAGGTATTTACTCCAATTGATTTGATTAATGCCAAGACATTGTCTTCTGTTATTAATTCATTCTTTGGAACAAGCCAGTTGTCGCAGTTTATGGACCAGACAAACCCTCTTGCCGAGATGACTCACAAGAGAAGGCTTTCTGCTTTGGGACCGGGAGGTCTGTCGAGAGACCGTGCAGGTTTTGAGGTGCGAGACGTTCACTATACCCACTATGGAAGACTTTGTCCTATTGAAACTCCTGAGGGTCCGAACATCGGTCTTATCTCGTCTCTTTGCGTTTATGCAAGAATCAACGAATTGGGATTCATTGAGACTCCTTACCGTAAAGTTGAAAACGGTGTTGTAGATATGTCTCCTAAGGGTTGTGTATATATGAGTGCAGAGGAGGAGGAAGACAAGATGGTTGCACAGGCAAATGCGCATATAGATGAGAACGGTGTTCTTACAGATGAAAGAATCAAATGCCGTTATGAGGCCGACTATCCTGTTGTTAGCAAGGAGGAGGTTCATCTTATGGACGTTGCCCCTAACCAGATTGCCTCAATTGCTGCATCTTTGATTCCGTTCCTTGAGCATGACGACGCCAACCGTGCTTTGATGGGTTCTAACATGATGCGTCAGGCGGTGCCTGTAATCAAACCTGAAGCACCTATAGTTGGAACCGGTCTTGAGGGTGCTGTTGCAAAGGATTCCCGTACTCAGGTTATGGCTGCCGGCAAGGGTGAGATAGTATATGTAGATGCCAATGAGATACATATTAAATATGACAGAACCGATGCCGAGAAATTTGTAAGTTTTGAACCTGAGGTTACCGTTTATAAATTACCTTTATATAGGAAGACTAACCAGAGTACTTCAATTCATTTGAAACCTATTGTAAAGAAAGGTGATAAGGTTGAAGCAGGACAGATTCTTACAGAGGGATACGGTACACAAAATGGTGAGCTTGCTTTGGGTAGAAACCTTAAAGTTGCATATATGCCTTGGAAGGGATATAACTTTGAGGATGCTATTGTGCTGTCGGAGAGAATATTAAGAGAAGATATATTTACCTCTATACATGTTGACGAATATATTGTAGAGGTGCGTGATACAAAACGTGGTCCTGAGGAGCTTACAGCTGATATTCCTAATGTGAGCGAAGAGGCTACCAAGGATTTGGATGAAAACGGTATTATAAGGGTTGGTGCCAATGTTGAGCCTGGCGATATTCTTATAGGTAAGGTAACTCCTAAGGGAGAGAGTGATCCTTCTCCGGAGGAGAAATTGTTGAGAGCTATATTTGGTGATAAAGCCGGTGATTGGAAAGATGCCTCGTTAAAGGCAACTCCTTCATTGCAAGGTACTATCATTGGAAAACGTCTTTTTGCAAGAGTTGCGAAGGATACCAACAGCAAGCGACAGAAAACCAATACCAAGTTGCAGGTACAGCAGGCTGAGGATAACTTTAACAGAAAAGCAGGTGCTTTGAGGGATAAGTTCCTTGACAAGCTGATGATTCTTGTAAATGGCAAGGAGTCTAACGGTGTGAGCGATCTTTACGGTGCAGAAATCATTGCAAAGGGAGCTGCATTTACCAGAGACAACCTTAATGCAATTGACTATGAGAATATAAATCCTACAAAATGGACTTCTGACAAGACTGCCAACAATATGATCAAGCAGTTGATAAACAACTACCTGATTTCATTTAAAGAGTATGATGCCGAGCTTAAGAGAATAAAATATAACCTTACAATAGGTGATGAGCTTCCTACAGGTATCATGCAATTGGCCAAAGTTTACGTTGCCAAGAAGAGAAAGATTAGAGTTGGTGATAAGATGGCAGGTAGACACGGTAACAAAGGTATTGTTGCAAAGGTTGTAAGAGATCAGGATATGCCGTTCCTCGATGACGGTTCTATTGTTGATATAGTTCTTAACCCGCTTGGTGTGCCTTCACGTATGAACTTGGGTCAGATTTATGAGGCTGTTCTCGGTTGGGCAGGTAAGGAATTGGGAACCAAGTTTGCAACTCCTATTTTTGACGGTGCGTCATTGGATGATATTTGCGAGTATACAGATAAGGCAGGCCTTCCTCGTTATGGAAAGACATACCTGAGAGATGGCGGTACAGGTGAGAAATTTGACCAGCCTGCAACTGTGGGTGTTACCTATATGATTAAGTTGGGCCACATGGTTGATGACAAGATGCATGCCCGTTCTATAGGACCTTACTCATTGATTACACAACAGCCGTTGGGAGGTAAGGCACAGTTCGGAGGTCAGCGTTTTGGAGAGATGGAGGTTTGGGCGCTTGAGGCATTTGGCGCATCAAATATCCTACAGGAGATTCTTACTATAAAATCAGATGATGTTGTAGGAAGATCAAGGGCTTATGAGGCTATTGTAAAGGGCGATCCTATGCCTGCTCCTGGAATTCCGGAATCGTTGAATGTATTGCTTCACGAACTTAGAGGTTTGGGTCTGAGTGTAAATCTGGACTAATTGTATTATAGTGTTTGATAATTTGAAACAACAAGAATATGTCTTTTAAAAAAGAAATTAAGGTTAAAAATAATTTCAGCCGAATAACTATAGGATTGGCTTCTCCGGAAGAGATTTTGGACAGATCTTCCGGAGAGGTTCTCAAGCCTGAAACCGTAAACTACCGTACATACAAACCTGAAAGGGACGGTTTGTTCTGCGAGAGAATTTTCGGTCCGTCTAAAGACTATGAGTGCCATTGCGGTAAATATAAGAGAATACGTTACCGTGGTATCATTTGCGACAGATGCGGTGTAGAGGTTACCGAGAAAAAGGTGCGTAGAGAGCGTATGGGTCATATTACCCTTACAGTTCCTGTTGCACATATCTGGTATTTCCGTTCTACTCCAAATAAAATAGGCTATCTGTTGGGTATTCCTTCCAAGAAACTGGATGCAATAATCTATTATGAAAGATACATTGTAATACAACCCGGTCTTGCTGCAGAGCAGGGCATAAAGGAGCTGGATTTGCTTACAGAGGAAGAGTATTTGAATGTACTTGACAATCTTCCAAAGGAGAATCAGATGCTTGAGGATGAAGATCCTAACAAGTTCGTAGCCGGTATGGGTGCGGAGTCTCTCTATAAGTTGTTGTCTAAGATAGATTTGGATGATTTATCATATACTCTCAGAAGCCGTATAGAAACCGAGACTTCTCAGCAGAGAAAGGCAGATGCACTTAAGAGATTGAGTGTTATAGAGGCTTTCAGAGAGTCTAAAGAGGTAAACAAGCCTGAGTGGATGATCTTAAAGGTTATTCCGGTTATTCCACCGGATTTGAGACCTTTGGTTCCACTGGACGGCGGACGTTTTGCAACATCTGATTTAAATGATCTTTATAGAAGAGTAATTATAAGAAACAATCGTTTAAAGAGACTTATCGAGATTAAGGCTCCGGAGGTTATCCTCAGAAATGAGAAACGTATGCTTCAGGAGGCTGTGGACTCTTTGTTCGATAATTCAAGAAAATCAAATGCTGTAAAGACAGAGGCTAACAGAACTCTTAAATCTTTGTCTGACAGTTTGAAAGGTAAACAGGGACGTTTCCGTCAGAATTTGTTGGGTAAAAGGGTTGACTATTCTGCACGTTCTGTAATTGTTGTTGGTCCTGAACTTAAGATGCATGAGTGCGGTTTGCCTAAATTTATGGCGGCTGAGCTTTACAAACCGTTTATTATAAGAAAACTTCTTGAAAGAGGTATTGTAAAGACTGTAAAATCTGCTAAAAAGATTGTAGACAGAAAGGATACGGTTATTTGGGATATTCTTGAGAATGTTATGAAAGGACATCCTGTGTTGCTTAACCGTGCTCCTACTTTGCACCGTTTGGGTATTCAGGCATTCCAACCTAAACTTATTGAGGGTAAGGCAATTCAGTTGCATCCGCTTGCATGTACTGCGTTTAATGCCGACTTTGACGGTGACCAGATGGCTGTTCACTTGCCTCTTGGCAATGCTGCTATTCTTGAGGCTCAGCTTTTGATGTTGGGTTCGCATAATATTCTTAATCCGGCAAACGGTGCCCCTATTACAGTGCCTTCACAGGACATGGTGCTTGGTTTGTATTATATAACCAAGCCGCGTAAAGGCGTTAAGGGTGAGGGTATGAGTTTCTACGGTCCGGAAGAGATTATAATTGCAAATAATGAGGGTCGTCTTGATTTGCATGCGCAGATTAAAGTGAGACTTCCTAAAGATGCTACAGATTTGAGCAAGGGTTATGAACTTGTTGAGACAACTGCAGGTAGAGTAATCTTTAATCAGGTTGTACCTGAGGAGGTTGGATATATAAATGAACTCCTTACAAAGAAATCGTTGCGTGATATTATCGGTAGAGTATTAAAGGTTTCAGGCGTTGCCAGAACAGCTCAGTTCCTCGATGATATTAAGGCTATCGGTTACAATATGGCATTTAAAGGTGGTCTGTCATTTAACTTGGGCGATGTAATTATCCCTAACGAGAAGCATGACCTTGTAGAGGCCGGTTATAAAGAGGTTGAGAATATTCAGGCAAGCTATGACAACGGTCTTATAACCAATAATGAGAGATATAACCAGATTATCGACGTTTGGACAAATACAAACTCACGTCTTACCAATATAGTGGAGAAACAGATTGCAAACGACAATCAAGGTTTCAATCCGGTATATATGATGCTTCACTCAGGAGCCCGTGGTTCTAAAGAGCAGATACGTCAGTTGTGCGGTATGCGTGGTCTTATGGCAAAACCTCAGAAATCAGGTTCGCAGGGTGCAGAGATTATCGAGAACCCTATTCTTTCAAACTTTAAAGAGGGATTGTCGGTACTTGAGTACTTTATTTCTACTCACGGTGCACGTAAAGGTTTGGCCGATACTGCATTGAAGACTGCCGATGCCGGTTATCTTACACGTCGTCTTGTGGACGTTTCGCATGATGTGATTATAAATGAAGAGGATTGCGGTACATTGAGAGGTCTTGTTGCTACAGCTATCAAGAATAAAGATGATATTGTTGAGAGCTTGTACGACAGAATCTTAGGTAGAACAACCGTTCATGATGTATATAATCCGCTTACCGGAGAGAAAATCATTGGTGCAGGCGAGGAGATTACCGAGGATATTGCAGCTTTGATAGAGTCATTGCCAATTGAGGCGGTTGAGATACGTTCGGTTCTTACGTGTGAATCTAAGAAGGGCGTTTGTGCTAAATGTTACGGACGTAACCTTGCACGTGGCAAGATGGTTGAAAAAGGCGAGGTTGTTGGTGTTATTGCGGCACAGTCAATTGGAGAGCCTGGTACTCAGCTTACCTTGAGAACATTCCACGTGGGTGGTACTGCATCAAGCAGTGTATCTGAGAGTGAGATTGTTACACGTTACGATGGTAAGCTCGAATTTGAAGAGTTGAGAACCATTGTTAAAGAGGGTGAAAACGGAGAGGAGAGTAGAGATATTGTAATAGGCCGTACTGCAGAGATGAGAATCGTTGATGCAAATACAGGAATTACACTCTCTCAATACAATATTCCTTACGGTGCAATTTTGTACCACAAGCAGGGAGACATTGTAAAGAAAGGTGATAAGATCTGCGAATGGGATGCATATAATGCTATTACAATTACCGAAACATCCGGTAAGGTTATATTTGACAGCCTTATAGATGGTGTTACATATAGAGAGGAGGCTGCAGACGAGTTCTCATTACACCGCGAGAAAGTGGTTATAGAGAGCAGAGACAAATCAAAGAACCCTACAATCCGCATTGTGGATGGCGAGGGCAATGATTTGAGAATGTATAACTTGCCTGTAGGTGCACATATCGTTGTAGAGAATAATCAGGATGTGAAAGCCGGCGATATTCTCATAAAGATTCCTCGTGCAATTGGTAAATCGGGTGATATTACCGGAGGTCTTCCTCGTGTAACCGAGTTGTTTGAGGCACGTAATCCATCTAACCCTGCCATTGTTTCCGAAATTAACGGTGAGGTTGTAATGGGTAAAATCAAACGCGGTAATAGAGAGATTATAATCAAATCAAAGACCGGCGAAGAGAAACGCTACCTCGTTCCGCTCTCAAAACAGATACTTGTACAGGAGAATGACTATGTTCGTGCAGGTATGCCGTTATCTGACGGAGCGATTGCACCGGCCGATATTCTTGCAATACAGGGTCCTACTAAAGTTCAGGAGTATATTGTAAACGAAATTCAAGAGGTTTACCGTATGCAGGGGGTGAAGATTAATGACAAGCACTTTGAAATTATAGTAAGACAGATGATGCGCAAGGTTGAGATAGTAGATCCGGGTGATACACGCTTCTTGCCAGAGCAGCTTGTAGACAAATGGGAATTTATGCAGGAAAACGATATGATCTGGGATAAGAAGGTTGTATTGGATGCAGGTGATTCTCAGACTCTCAAGGCAGGACAGATAGTTTCTGTGAGAAGATTGAGAGACGAAAACTCAATTCTCAAACGTCAGGACTTGAAACTTGTAGAGGCACGCGATGCCGTTCCTGCAACATCTAATCAGGTATTGCAAGGTATTACAAGAGCCGCTTTGAAGACAAGCAGCTTTATGTCTGCCGCATCATTCCAGGAGACAACCAAAGTATTGAGCGATGCTGCTATACGCGGAAAGAAAGATACATTGGAGGGCTTGAAAGAGAATGTAATATGCGGTCATCCTATCCCTGCCGGAACCGGTCAGAGAGAGTATGAAAAACTTGTTGTTGCCTCTATGGAGGATTACCAGAGAATGGCAAAGAACAAGCAGGCAAAAGAGCCGGATGAGCAGTAATTGACCTGCATGGCCTGTTAAGGCTCTGTTTGATGTAATAAATTATAAAACCATATTTAAGAGGGCGGATACAAAATATCCGTCCTCTTTGGTTTTTAGTTGCTTGTACAATCAAATTTAATTAATTTTGCGTGTCTTAAAACCGAGTTGTTTTTTAACTGTCGTTGTAAAAAAGTAGAGATATATGGCTATTATAAGAGAATTGAAAGGCATTAAGCCTAAAATGGGAAAAAACTGTTTTATTGCGGAGAATGCAGCTATTATAGGTGATGTTACAATGGGTGATGATTGCAGCATCTGGTATAGTGCTGTACTTAGGGGCGATGTAAATACCATTAAAATAGGAGACAGGGTGAATATTCAGGACGGTGCTGTACTCCATACACTGTATCAGCGCTCTGTGTGTGAAATAGGAAACGATGTTTCTGTAGGGCATAACGCAATAATACATGGAGCAAAAGTGGGCAATAATGTACTTGTAGGAATGGGGGCAATCCTTATGGATAATGCTGTTATTCCTGATAATACAATAATTGCAGCAGGTGCCGTTGTGTTGAGTAACAGTGTGTTGGAGCCAGGTGTATATGCCGGAGTACCTGCAAAGAGAGTTAAAGAGGGCTCTGAGGAGATTGGCAAGGCCGCATTTAAAAATGCTCAGGGCTATATGATGTATAAACAGTGGTTTATGGAGGAAGAACCTGCGGTATAGAGGTTGTACAGGATTGTTTTAAGTGTATAATTTTAACTAATACATATTAATTTTTAATTATTTTCAGTATGAAAAAACTATTTTTATTTGGAGCTGCTATATGTGCATTGTGGGCATGCAACAGCACTGTTGACGGCTACAAGGTAAACGTAAAGGTATCCGGAGATGTTGCCCAATTGAAGTCAGACACAATTATACTGACAAATAACGCAGAGGGCGAGGATTTGATTACAGCTACTGCAGTGCTTTCAAATGGTGTTGCGGTATTGGAGGGAGCTGCCATAAATACTCCTCAAAATGTTATGATTGTAGTAAAAGATGGAGACAAATCTCAGAGAGTGGCCATGTTGTTCCTCGAGAATGGAGTAAGTGATGTAGATGTTAATTTTGTAGAGGGTGAACGTCCTGAGGTTAAAATTAAAGGCGGCTCTTATCAGACAGTTGCAGATTCATTAGGCGCAATCCAGAATGAGTTGTTTAAAGCAAACAACATGGAAGAACTTATGAAGAATTACAGAACTGCAGAAAAAGAGGAGCAGGAGCGTATTGCTCAATTATACGACAGTTTAACTGCAATTGTAGAGAAGGCTTCAAATGATTATGTAGAGAGTCATCCAACCAGCATTTATGCCTTGACAAGCCTTTCACGCGGTTTGGAAAGCATGCCTATAGAGGAGGCAGAGGCTAAATTGGCTGCATTTAAAGCATTGCCGGAATATGCTGCAAATAAGAATATTGCCAAGATAGAGGAGGTTGTGAGTGTGCTTAAATCATTGCAACCTGGTAAAGTAGCTCCGGATTTTGTTCAGAATGATGTAAAAGGAAATCCTGTAAAGTTCTCAGATGTTTATTCTAAAAATAAGGTTACCATGGTTGATTTTTGGGCTTCATGGTGCGGACCTTGCAGAGCATTCAATCCTACTCTTACAAAGATTTACAAAGAGTATAAAGGCAAAGGCTTTGGTATTATAGGTGTTTCTTTAGATAGAGACAAAGATGCATGGGTTAAAGCTATTAAAGATGATAAATTGGATTGGACTCACGTTTCTGATCTTGGTTTCTGGAACAACGAAGTTGCAAAACAATATCACGTGAGATATATTCCTCAGAGCATTTTTGTAGATCAAAATGGTGTTATTATAAAGAGACAACCTTCTGAATCTGAGATTGTAGAGCTTTTAAAAGCCAATTTGTAAACGCGTTGATTGCATAAAAGCGTTACATACGATACTTTTTTATAACTTTGGTGGAGAAATTTTCGAAACCAAAGTTTTTTTTATGGCACAGGATATAGGTGAGATAATAGCAGGCCTTTACAAAAAGTATAAAGATTTTACAGGACAGGGTAAGGTGGCGGATTATATCCCTACTTTAAAGTCGGTAAATCCGCAGCAATATGCAATATCAGTAGCTACTGTAGATGGAAATCGCTATAATATAGGAGATTATACAGTGGGTTTCTCAATTCAAAGTATCTCAAAGGTATTTACATTGGCAATGGTTGCTCCTCATTTGGGAAATGACCTTTGGAATCATGTTGGGAGAGAACCGTCGGGAAATAGTTTTAATTCTCTTGTGCAGCTCGAAAATGAGAGGGGTATTCCACGTAATCCTTTTATAAATGCAGGTGCATTGGTTATTACAGACAAATTACTTACTCTTTGCAAAAACAATGTATTTGGACCCGACAGTAATCCCGAAATAAGCGTTAGAGCAAAGGCTAAAGAGTATATATTGCAATTTGTGAGAGAGTTATGCGGATATGGCGGCGTTGGGTATGATATGGTTACCGCGCAGGCAGAAATAATTACGGCAGATAGAAATTATGCGCTTGCGCACTTTATGAAGAGCTTTAATAACATAGACAATCCCATAAATGACGTTATAAATACATATTGCCACCATTGCAGTATAAAGATGAGTACCGAACAGCTTGCTGCGGCTTTTCTGTTTTTAGCAAATGGGGGAGTGAATCCCATAGATGGCAGAGAGATTATAGGAAAGCGTAATGCAAAACGTATAAATGCGCTTATGCTCACATGTGGAATGTATAATGAATCAGGAGATTTTGCGTATAGAGTAGGATTACCGGGAAAAAGCGGTGTGGGCGGAGGAATTGTGGCTGTAATTCCCGGAAAACTGAGCATAGCGGTATGGAGTCCCGAACTTAATATGAACGGAAACTCATATAGAGGAATAGCTACATTAGAAGATTTTACTACCGAGTTGGGAATAAGCGTGTTTTAGCCTATTTTAATTTTGCGCCACAGAGATGTTGGAACGATTTTTATGATTCCAACAACTATTGCCCATCTCCAGTCTATTACCTTGTTTTTGTACCGTTTGTCTATAGCGCGTACAATCCTCTTTACAGCGTATGGAAGCTGCATTGTGCAAGGATAGCTTCTGTTTATGAAATCCGTTGCTATAAATCCCGGTTTTATAGCGGTGAAATCAATTTTTACCCCTTTTATAGCAGCCAGTTGGGCTAAGGCCTCAAAATATATTGATTGAAACCGTTTTGTAGCCGAATATGCAGGACTGGCTCCCAGTCCCCTGATAGAGGCTACCGATGAGATTGTAACTATTTGCGGTATATACTCCGATACCTCTGTTCTCTTTATAAAATAATTGAAAGCCGGTATTATTATATTTAAAAATCCGTTTACATTTACATCTGTAGTATTATGCTCTATTTCAGGAGAAAGCTCTGTAGAGTGTTTGCCTGCTCCTGAGCAATATATTACAAGATCTGCCCCTGAAATAGAATCCAATAGAGAGACAAACATGTTGGAAGCATTACAATCTGTAACATCCAATTGCATGATATGCACATTTTCTTTAAACTCTTCTTTGAGTTCTTCTAACTTTTCTATTCTGCGGGCTGCAGCTGCTACTTTGCAACCCTTTGAGGCATAGTGCGCTGCAAGCATCCTGCCTATTCCGGATGAGGCTCCTATTATAATGACACGTTTCATACTGCAAAAATATCTCATTTAAATTTATTATTACAACCTTTTGTGTAATTTTGCGCTGTTAAAAATCCTAATTATGATAACATTCATCGTTGCCATTGTAGCTCTCGTTTTGGGCTATGTAATATATGGCAAATTCATTGACAAGTTTTTTGGAGCAGACAGCAACAGACCTACTCCTGCCGTTGAACATCCAGACGGAATAGACTATAAGGTCTTGAGTCCGTGGAGAATATTTATTATACAATTTCTAAATATCGCAGGCTTGGGGCCTATCTTTGGAGCAATACTCGGTGCTGCATACGGTCCTGTGGCATATCTCTGGATAGTATTGGGCTGCATCTTTATGGGAGCTGCTCATGACTATATGTCTGGAATGCTCTCTATCAGGAATAGCGGAAAAAGTCTTCCCGATATAGTGGGACAGTATTTGGGCAAAAATATCAAGAAAGTGATGATATTCTTTACCGCAATACTTCTTATGGCAGTAGGAGCTTCGTTTGTAAACGGCCCTGCCGGACTGCTTGCCAATCTTACAAATACAAACATGTCAATATGGCTTTATGTTGTGTTTGCATATTATGTTCTTGCAACATTATTGCCTATAGACAAGATTATAGGTAAAATATATCCGTATATGGGGGCGGCATTGCTCTTTATGGCACTTGGAATTGCTGTAATGCTACTTGTGAAAGGCTTCTCCGGCGAAGTTCAGATGGTTGAACTTACTGCCGATACTTTTAGGAATTACCGTAACAACGCAAGTGAATATATGATTATTCCAACACTGTTTATAGTAATATCTTGTGGCGCAATCTCCGGATTTCATGCAACGCAGTCTCCTATGATGGCCCGCTGTATCAGCAACGAAAAATACGGACGTCCGATATTTTACGGAGCAATGATTGCAGAGGGTATTGTGGCATGTATCTGGGCAACTGCCGCCATGGCCTTTTTTAATGGTCCGGAAGGTCTTAATCTTGCCAATGCCGATGGCGCTACTCCTGCAATAATAGTTGATCGTATCTGCAATTCATGGCTCGGAAAGTTTGGTGCCGTAATAGCTATAATAGGTGTGGTTGTATGTCCTATTACAAGTGGAGATACTGCATTCCGCAGTTTGAGACTTATATTTGCAGATGCCTTGAACTTCGACCAGAAGCCTATTAAAAACAGACTTATAATATGTGTTCCTATATTTGTTTTTGCATATATATTGTGTAATGTCAGTTTCTCTACATTGTGGAATTATGTTGGAATAGGTAATCAGGTTTTGGCAACTATTACTCTTTGGACATGTGCCGTTTATTTTGCCTCTGTGGGTAAAGCTCATTGGCTTGTCTCTTTGCCGGCAACATTTCTCACATATATATGTACCTGTTTCTTTCTTATAGCCCCTATAAAGGATGGCGGCCTTAATCTTACTCCTGTAATAGGTTATATAGCAGGTGGTATTGCAGCCGCCGTTGTACTTGCTGTATTCCTTTATTCGGCATCCAGAATGTCGTTTAGAAAGAACTTTTAGTAGAGTATAGAGTACGCTTTCACATTTTTGAGTCCCGGGTATCCGTAGTAGTTGTCTACTATATTTCCTGTAAT
The DNA here is from genome assembly GCA_964621625.1 of uncultured Muribaculaceae bacterium. Classification (GTDB taxonomy): domain Bacteria; phylum Bacteroidota; class Bacteroidia; order Bacteroidales; family UBA932; genus Egerieousia. Next base: position 140,687 of record CAZULV010000001.1, read on the forward strand.
TACTATTGCGGAACCCTGGAGTTTTGAATTTACAACCAAATTGAGAGCATCTCTAATCTCTCCGCTTGGTAATTCAACCACAAACATATTGTTTCTGTTTCTTTCCAACATACTTGGAGCTATAACTATGTTTGTGCGAGAAGTGAAGGGGGGACCTACTCTTATTGTAGTTTCAGAGGCATCTCCTCCCAAAATAAACCCGAATACCATAACATTTTTTTCTCCTATCATCTCCTTTGCCTGTTCAATTGTAACAGCTCCTGTAGGAATCTTTAAGCCTGTATTGAAGTTTGCTGATTTCCAGCTTCTTGTTGTGTCTGTGTCGAGCTTTAGAGATGCAGTCCTGTTTCCAGGAGCATAAGAGAGGTTAAGGGAGAGCATTTGTGAGGCCGACAGCTGTCGGGTAAAAAGGAGAGTGTCTGTAGAATTTTTTTCGTAAAGCAATTCTACGGCTCCGGGCTGTACATAGCAGAAATCATATTTAGTGTATGGGTAAAACATTTCTCCGTTTACGTCTCTTAATTTTACCCCTTTACCCTTAAATTTCTCTTTAAACTCCGACGTAAAAGAGATTCTCATTGCTGCATTGAGCTGTTTGCACATAAGCGTTACGGAAATGGACGAATTTGCCTCCACAATAATTGTCTGTTCATCTCCGTATTGGGGAGAATCAAACTCCGGAGTATGAAAATCTCCCGAAGAGAGCTTTATGTCGTAGGCTCCGGGCAATACAATTATTTCATTAGGCCGTTTCCCGTATTTTCCGTCATATACTTTACTGCCGTCTTGTGTATAAATAGATAATATAAAGTTATTGGTATCTAAATTTGCCATATCGTTACTCCACACATTCCGTTGCTCGTAAATTCCGCTCTTCATTCCGTAAAATGAACTCTCGTTTATAGAAAATGTAAGTTTGCATGTCTGCTGCTCTTCTGTATATAACAGATTGTTACATCCGCTGCTGTATAATGCCATGGCAGATATAAAACAGGTAAAAATAATCGCTCTCACAGAGGCATTGTGCAGTCTTTGTTTGCTGCACCAAATCTTTTTTGTTGCTCTCATAATCCATCTTTTTAAATTTATAAATAGTGCCTTAAAGGGCACGTTGACGAGGCAAACTTATGCTAAAAAGCGGCCTTATAAAAGCGTATACGGTTAATTTATCCGATTAATTCGGATAAATATGCAATTTTAAAATTGTGTACAAAAAAATATAAAACGGAGAATTGAGTTTTACTTACGGATTGTAAGTGATATTTTATAGAAATATGATATGGTGCGTAAATTTACGCTTGTTTAATGTTAATTTGTTACTTTTTGTACAATCGCGTAACTATAACATTTTGAATATTTTTGATGTGTTTTAGACTATTTGTCGTTTTTAATTGTTACTTTTGCCGGACAATTGAAATTACAAATCGAAACCTACATTATGAATGAAAATCCTATCAATATTATAGGGAGTAAAATAAAGACTCTTAGAGAGTCTAAAGATATTTCCTTGGCAGATTTGGCCGAACGCTCCGGATTGGATATTGGATTTTGCCGTTCATTGGAAGAAAATATAGAGCTTCCAACTATCGGAGACCTTATAAAAATATCAAGAGCCTTGGGAATAAGGCTTGGTATGTTGTTGGATGATTATCAGGACGAAGGACCTGTTGTACATAGAGCAGATAACCGTAAATGGGAGAAAGTGCTCAGAAGCAATGGCAACGAAAATTCAGGCATTGCATACTATTCGCTCTCTTCGAGAAAAGGGAACAGACACATGGAGACATATTCGCTTGAGATAGAGCCTTCTGTTATTGGAGAAAAGCATTTTTCAAATCATGAAGGAGAGGAATTTCTCTATGTGCTTAGCGGAGAGGTGGAGTTGTCTTACGGTAAGGAGACATATATACTTAAGCAGGGAGACAGCATATACTACGATTCTATAGTGCCTCATCATATAAGCTCTGCGTCTCAGAGTGAGACGGCCAGATTATTGGCAGTAATATATACTCCGGCCTAAGTTTTAGTAGGCAGGAGGCTTCCGCTTTGCGGAGGCTCTAAAATCATAAATATTAATAAGTTGAGAAAATGAATAATTTGCCGTTATTCGACATGACATTGGGAGAGTGGCTCGAAAAATGGGCTGTTGAAACTCCTGATAAAGAGGCTATAGTATATTCTGACAGGAATTTGAGATTTACTTATTCCTATCTTAACAGACGTGTAGATGAGCTTGCAAAGGGATTTCTTGAAATAGGAGTAGAGAGAGGCACTCACGTTGGAATATGGGCAACAAATGTTCCGGATTGGCTCACAATACTTTATGCTTGTGCAAAAATAGGGGCGGTTTGTGTGACTGTAAATACAAATTATAAACAGTCTGAATTAGAATATTTGTGCAAGGACTCTGATATGCACACACTCTGTATAATAGAGGGAGACAGAGATAGCAGCTATATAGATATGACCTATAAAATGCTGCCCGAATTAAAGACATGCCAGAGGGGATTCCTTAAAAGTGAAAGGTTTCCGCGAATGCGTAACGTGGTATTTATAGGACAGGAAAAATATCGCGGCATGTATAATATTCCGGAGCTCCTTCTGTTAGGAAGAAACTGTGACGACGAGCGGTTTAATTCGGTTAAAAGCTCAATATCATGCCACGATGTTGTTAATATGCAATATACATCTGGAACAACAGGATTTCCAAAGGGTGTTATGCTCTCTCATCATAATATAACAAACAATGGTTTTCTTACAGGAGAACACATGAAATTTACCTCAGAAGATAAATTGTGCTGTTGTGTTCCTCTGTTCCACTGCTTTGGTGTTGTGCTTGCAACAATGAATGTGATAACCCATGGCTGTACTCAGGTTATGGTTGAAAAATTTGACCCTTTGGTTGTTTTGGCCTCTATACACAAAGAGCGTTGTACTGCTGTTTACGGTGTTCCTACCATGTTTATAGCAGAACTCAATCATCCTATGTTTGATATGTTTGATTTGAGCAGCCTGCGTACCGGCATAATGGCCGGTTCGTTGTGTCCGGTAGAACTTATGCGAAGGGTTGAGGATAAGATGTTTATGAAGGTTACAAGTGTTTACGGACTTACAGAGGCCTCGCCCGGAATGACCCATACCCGTATAGAGCAATCTTTTGAAGAGAGGTGTGAAACGGTAGGATACGAATTTGAGCATACAGAGGTATTTGTAATAGATCCTGTTACAGGAGAGGAGTGCCCTACGGGAGTGCAGGGAGAGCTATGTAACCGCGGATACAATACTATGAAAGGGTATTACAATAACCCTCAGGCTACAGCCGAATCCATAGATGAATACGGAAGGCTTCATTCAGGAGATCTCGGTTATAGAGACGAAAAGGGAAATTATAGGATAACAGGCCGTATAAAGGATATGATTATACGTGGAGGTGAGAATATCTATCCTCGTGAAATAGAGGAGTTTTTATATAAACTTAAAGGAGTTAAGGATGTGCAGGTGGCCGGAATCCCGTCGGAAAAATATGGAGAAGAGGTTGGGGCATTTATAATACTTGACAGTGGGGCGGATTTGCATGAATCTGATGTAAAAGAGTTTTGTAAAGACAAGATAGCACGCTACAAAATACCTAAATATGTGCTTTTTGTAGAGGGATTTCCACTTACCGGCAGCGGAAAAATACAGAAATTCAAGCTCAAAGATATAGGGTTAAAGATGCTTAAGGAGCAAGGAATACAAGTTATATAAAAAATCCATAACTTTGGATTATGGATTTTCGTTTAAAAGTATTTGTATCTGTAGCCCGGCATTTGAGTTTTACACGGGCTGCCAAAGAGTTGCAGATTTCTCAACCTGCAATAACAAAGCATATTCAGGAATTGGAGAATATGTACGGGGTGCAGCTGTTTCGCAGAATCGGTATAAGAATCGCACTCACACATCATGGTTCAATACTTTTAAGGCATGCAAAAGAGATATTGGAAAGATACAGGGTACTCGAAAATGAAATGTTGCTTCTTTCCGGCAAATTTGACGGAGAACTTAGGATAGGAGCAGAATCTCTTCTTGCACAAGGTGTTACAGCTCGTATTCTCGCCGATTTTATGTACCGTTTCCCGGATGTAAAGGTTTCATTTATAAGCGGAACGGCATGTGAGATTGCAGATGCCTTGGAGGCTGAAAAATTAGATTTAGCTTTTGTAACAAGTGAGCTAAGAAGAGAAAGCCTTTCATACTCTATTTGTGCCAAAGAAAAGTTACTTATGGTAACTTCTGCTCAAAACACTTATTTACCTGAGTTTATAACGGCAGAAGATCTTTTAAAATTACCCGTTGTGCTTTGCAAAGAGACACTGCATGAATTTGAGTCTTTAATATCCGGGCCGCTTGCAGATGCAAAACTTGCATTTTCTGATTTAAATGTTAAGCTACGTATGGAGACCTCTGCAGAGGTAAAGAGTTTTTTAACAAACTATGCTCAATGCTGCGCCATGATTCCTGAATTTTCTGTTTTAAAGGAGCTTGAAAGTGGGGAACTAAAGAGCATTAACGTAAAAGATATGGAGGTATATAGGGAACTTTCAATTGCAACTCCTATGTATAACGGGAAGGGCAATAGTTATACCCGTGCAAAGAGTTTTGCCTCTTTTGTTGCAAACCGGCTAAAGTGCCTTTAATTAAAAGTCTAATGAGAGCTGTTCCCAATTGCGGTTATGGCTCTCTTTTCCGTTATTTGAGACAGAGAGTCCTATAAGGCGTATGGGATGATTGGCATATTCTATCTTTTTGAGCAGCTGTTTTGCCAAAGGAAGTATTGCATGCAGTTTTCGTAAATCGTTATCTTGTGTTATGCTCCTTGTAACTTGTGTAAAATCACTGAATTTTATCTTAAGGGTGAGATTGTTTCCGTAAAAGTCTGCTCTCTCTATCCTGTTTACAAGTTCGGTTGCGGTGTGATAAAGTTCAATTATAACAGAAGAGCGGCTTGTAATATCGCGCTCCAATGTGCGTTCGCATCCTACAGATTTTCTTATATGCACAGCCTCTACAGGTCTAAAATCAATACCTCGTGCAAAATTATAGTAGAGTTGTCCGGCTTTGCCAAACTCTCTTACAAGCGTCTCAAACGGGCAATTTCTCAAATCGAGCCCGTTATGTATTCCTATATAGTGCATCCGTTTAGCCGTAACTGTTCCAACTCCCCAGAACTTTTCAACCGGCAACTCTGCAATAAACTCTGAGGCAATGCTCGGATGAATGGTACAGATACCATTTGGCTTGCGGTAATCAGATGCAATTTTAGCCAGAAACTTGTTGTATGAAATACCAGCCGATGCGCATAAATCAAGCTCCTGTTTTATAGCATTCTTTATTTCGCGTGCAATATCTACAGCAAGAGCGATTCCCGGCTTGTTTTGTGTAACATCTAAAAACGCCTCATCCAATGATATAGGCTCTATAATATCTGTATATCTGTGGAATATTTCGTGTATCTGTTGAGAAACCTCCTTATACACATCCATTCTGCCCTTTACAAATATAAGTTGCGGACAAATCTGTAAAGCCTTTACAGAAGACATCGCAGAACGTACTCCGTAACGGCGTGCCTCATAGCTTGCCGAAGCTACAACTCCGCGTTCTCCCGCATGACCCACCGCTACCGGCAACCCCTTAAGATGCGGAGCATCACGTTGCTCAACGGAGGCATAAAAGGCATCCATGTCTATATGAATGATTTTTCTCTCCAAATCTCCTTTATAAATGAATTTAATGTGCTTCTGTGAACACCTAATCGCTTTGCAATATTAGACTTTGAAGTATTTCGCTTAAGCAGTCCTATTATTACATTCTCTTTTCCTGTAAGTTTCTTCTTGCTGCTTTTACTCCCTTTAGGCCTTCCCAATTTTACCCCTTCTGCCTTTTTTCGGGCTAAAGCCTCTTTTGTCCTTTGGGAGATGAGGTTTCTCTCTATCTCCGCAGAAAGTCCAAAGGCAAATGCCAATACTTTAGAACTTATGTCGCTACCTAATTTGTAGTTGTCTTTAATGGTCCACACTTGAATCTCCTTTTGCATGCAGAGATTGAGAATGCTCATAATCATGAGCAGATTACGACCTAATCTCGACAATTCTGCGCATATAAGAATGTCATTTTTGTTCATGGCCTTTAGAAGACGTCCCAATTTTCTCACCTGATAGTTTTTTGTTCCGGAAATTGTCTCTTCTATCCACCGGTCTATCACGAGATTGTTTTTTGTGCAATAAGAACTTATTTCAAACCGCTGATTTTCTACCGTTTGTTTATCGGTACTTACTCTGATATATCCATAAATCATAACATATATTATTGTTTAAGATTAGGACAATAATATATTTATATTTAGCGTTAATGCGACGAATATACCTGCAACAGTTTGTTGCTTAATTAATTAGGCGATAAGTATCTTATGCTCCTCCTCAGAAATGAACAACAGCTTGTCTCCGGCTTCAAGTACAAGACTTCCGTTAGGAATAAGAATCTTTTCACCTCGTTTAATCATTATTACAAGGGTCTTTTCCGGTAAATTCATATTTTTGAGCTGGTTGCTGTTTTTTAACATCTCCTCTGTAAGAGTAATCTCCTTGAGATTTGCATCAATTTCATCAGGAAGTTCCATTCCAAAATGGCTCTCTTTTACCTCCGGAGCGGGTGCATCTACATGAAGTAATTTTGCAACCGACGGAATAGTCATACCCTGAACAATAAGAGACATGAGCGTAATCACAAATACGATATTAAAAATCTGATGTGAATACTCAACATTTGCAACTACCGGATATGTGGCGAATATTATTGGAACAGCTCCTCTGAGTCCCACCCAAGAGACAAACATTTTGGCCTTTGTCTTCATTTTGCGGAACGGCAGCAGTGTGAGAAACACACTCAACGGTCTTCCTATTACAATCATAAATACGCCTATAGCAATACTTACCGGAATAATATCTACCATTTCATATACATTTACCAACAGACCGAGAGAGAGGAACATAATCATTTGTACCATATTGGTCATGCCGTCCATGAATGTGGTAATCTCTTTCTTGCACACAATCTTATTGTTACCAATTATTATTCCTGCAATATATACAGCTAAATATCCATTGCCCTTTATCATATCCGTTATTGAGAATGTAAAGAATATTATGCTCATAAGTAGCAGAGAATAAAGGGAGTGGATAGACAAATCTATCTTGTTTATAAGCTTTACGGCCAATTTCCCTATAACAAATCCAATAGCACCTCCTATAGCAAACTGAAGAAAGAAACTCACTATAACTCCACCTATTCCAAGTGTAGATGATGTAATGAATTGAATGAGCGCTATGGTAAGCATGTATGCCATAGGGTCGTTACTTCCGCTCTCCAACTCAAGTGTGCTTTTTAGGTTGTATTTGAGTTGTATATTCTGAGACCTTAGTATATTAAATACCGAAGCAGAATCTGTAGACGACATGGTTGCAGCAAGAAGAAGCGATGTTGCAATAGGCATGTATATTACTGTAAAATTGAATCCGGATATCCAATATATAAATAATCCTGTAAACAGAGCCGTAAGAAACACTCCTACGGTAGAGAGCGCAATTCCTTGATATAAAATAGGTTTTATGTCTTTAAACTGAGTATCCATACCTCCTGAGAACAGGATTATACTCAATGCAATCATACCAATGAACTGGGCAATATCTACATTAAAGAAGTGTATTATGCCAAAACCGCCTTCACCAAAAGCCATACCTACTAACAAGAATAGGAGCAATGATGGAATGCCAAATTTTGAACCGGTTTTTCCAACTAAAATACTTACGAATATGAGAATGGCGCCAATCAGGATAATATTTACTGCGGTCATGGTATTACGTTTTTTATGGTTTGCATTCAGCCATAACAGGAGTCAGGCTATTTAATTTTTACATCGGTTATTTCTCCAACAAATAATTTGTCAAATTGTTGAGATTTTTTGCACTCAATTACAAGCTCCGGAGTTTGCGATACTCCGTTTGCCCGGTCGGTTTCATATAGCACAAGCGTATATGTGTCGGCTTTTTCGAGCAGATATATGATATTGTCTGTATTTTCGGTTACCGAGAACATTGCAGCGGCTTTTCCTGTATTGGAGTTTACATCCAGTCCCCCTTTACCTGCAATTGCGTTTGCAAGAGAGCGGCCGTCAACTGCGGTAATATATAATCCGTTGGCAGAAATGGCATCAATAACATCCGTTGGAATCTGTATGGCAGAGATACTCTTCATATCTTCGGTTGAGACAGGCACGGTGCGTTTAACCGGCACTGTGTTTTTAACCGGAGCGGTATTTTGCTGAGGCTGTACATCTGCCTGTTGAGGCCTGTTGCTTGTATATGTAGGCTGTGCAGTTGCATTAGGTGAAGCCTGTCCGTTGTATGAATATATGGCATTAAGACCCTCTGATGCCAAAATATCCACAATGTCTATTGTTTGCTTGCGGTAATCTCCTGTGCCATTGTATATCTTGGTCATAGCCTTGTTAAGGGCGTATTTGTCGGTAATATATTCTTCTGCTGTAATAACGTCTGTATTGTTTTTTGAAACAGGATTGTTAGTGTATTTTATGCGTGAAGTCTCAAAAGTACAAGCACCGTCGGTACACTTGATTGTATAGAGATAATGTATATTAACATTTCCTGGAAAAAGTCCTATCCTCACAGTAAACTGTTCTCCTCCCTGTGCAGCTATTAATCCTTTTTGCGCATCTGAGTAGAGAACGCCGCAATCTTTTCCGGTAAAACGGTTATGACTCCAATCGAGAAGGGCTTCGTAAATCTGCTCCTTTGTAAATGACGGAACATCTATATTACGTGTAAATACAACTTTGCCGTTTACCAAAGGAACGGCTCCTTCCATATATTTTTCTGATTGTGCATGTAATAATACAGGAATTACAAGTAAAAGCAATAAAATTCGTTTCATCATGATGTATTCTGTTCTTTTAACTTTATAAGAAAACGTAGCCTACAAATATACGAAATCTGTTGAAAAATTATGATAAAAAATGCCGGCAGATTTTAAAAAAACTACCGGCAGACTATTTATCGCTACATTTTTACTTTTGCACACACGAACTGTTGTACAGGCCTGCTTTATTACATACGCATATACTCTGCAAGTTTTTTTAGTGCCTTTTGGTAATCAGGCTCATTTGTTATCTCGCTAACGTACTCAGAATAAATAATTTTTCCGTTTGTATCTACAATAACAACACCTCTTCCCAATATATCCTTTCCTTTTATTGCAAACCCGTATTTTGGCCCGAAATCTCCATATTTTCTGTCCGACAGAACCACAACATTATTTATACCTTCTGCAGCGCAGAAATTTTCCATGTCCTCAGGTTTGTCTCTTGAAATACCGAGTATGACAACATTTTTGTCTAACGAAACGGCCTCTTTATTAAATCTTCTTGTTTGCATGGCGCATACAGGTGTATTTATAGATGGGAATACGCTGATTACAACCATCTTCCCTTTAAAATCGCTCAATTTTACATCTTTTCCGTGAACGTCTGTTACCGTAAAATCAGGAGCCGCACTTCCGTCTGCAGCCATTTCTCCAAGGAGAATTATAGGAGAACCTTTAAGATTCATTACATTAATATTTTCTTTCATAATACTTAATATCTGTAACCTTTTATACCTGTAACAGCTAAAAGAGGTAAAAGTTTTACTATGAGAGTACAGATAAAATCAGAGCTAAATTCAGAGTACTTTTTTAGCGCGGTATTCCGATGGAGAAAAGCCTGTATGATGTTTGAAATATCTGCCAAAAAATGACTGGTTCGGAAAATTCAGTTTATCTGTAATCTCCTTTATGCTCATGTTAGGGTCTGACAGCAGCCGCTTGGCCTCGGCCATTACAGAAAATGTAATCCATTCATTGGGAGACTTTCCCGATTTTGCCTTTATTATGGTTGAAAAGTAGCGAGGCGTAAGATATTGTTTTTCTGCATAGAAACTCACGTTTCTGTTCTCTCTGAAATATTTATGTACATCGAGCAGAAAGTTCTGCACTATCTTATCTTTTCTTGTCTGTTTTACCGGTTGAATATGGTTGCACGAGAAAAAGGCATCTACAATTTCATAGCAGATAGCTTGTGCCAAAGCAGAGCGTATTTTATATTTTACACCATCTTGCGGGGTAGCTTCGGTACGGTTTATTATATCTATAAGCTCTTCTAATTCATTTCGTTGCAAGGTGTTAAGCGATATGCACGGATGTTCTCGTATAAAAGCGTGTGTACCCGTATCTGTAATTGATGTAAGTGCCGATAATACAAAATCAAATTCGGCCATTCCTACAATACCTTCGAGTTTATCGCTTATCCTATCTATATATGTAACAGAAAACGGAGGATAAATGTAAATATCACCTTCGTGTATCTCGTAGATATTATCATCTAAAATAAGCCTTAAAGTCCCTTTCTTGCAATAAAAAAATCCGTTTTTATCGGTATGCACAACAGGTCCTACAGATTCTATTGTCTTTTTATCTACATAAAAAACGCGTATGTCGGAAAATTGCATATCCATAATCCATTTTTTGTACAAAAATGACTATTTTTTTTAACCCGGCACCCTGTCGGGATATATTTTAAGTAAAAAAAAGAACAAATTGAACAAAATATCGGATTAATCATTCTTTAGATAATCATGTCATGAATTTACATTTGCAAAAAAAACAGTATATGCAAAAATCATTTATTAATATTGGGGTTGCCGGTATATTGCTTTTATGTGTGGGATGCAGCGGAGGCAATACGGTACAACAGAAAGAGGCTGTGGTAAAGACAGACACAGTAAAGATGAGCGGAGTTGCCGAATCATTGGAGTTTCCGGCAAAAGTAAAGGCGGCAGAAAAGGTGAATATGGCCTTTAAGGTTAGCGGTACATTACAGAGTGTGTTTTACAAAGAGGGGGAATATGTTAAAAAAGGTTTGCCTGTTGCTGCTTTGGATTCTCGTGATTACGAATTGCTGTTGCAGGCAACAGAGGCCGAGTATAAAAATATAAAGGCCGATGCGGAGCGCGTAATTGCAATGTATGCCGATAGTGCGGTTTCTGCATCTGCTTATGATAAAGCCCGTTATGGCTTGCAGCAGATAGAGTCTAAGTATGAAAATGCTGTAAATCAGCTCGCGGATACAAAGCTTTATGCTCCGTTTAACGCGTATGTAGAGAGTGTGATTTTTGAGCCGCAGTCGGTTGTTGGAGCCGGAATGCCTGTTGTAACTGTTATATCGGCCGATAAAGAGGAGATTGAGATAAATATTCCTGCTTCTGTATATATGAAGCGGGGAGATATAGAGTCGTTTACTGCCTGTTTCGACTATCTCTCAGGTGAATCTATGCCGCTATCGCTTGTAAGCATGAGTAAAAATGCAAATTCCAACCAGCTATATACGGTAAGGTTGCAGATTTCCGGCAGTGTTAAGGAGCGCCCTTCGGTTGGTATGAATGGTGTTGTAAATCTACTGTTCAAAAACAGCGGCAGTTGCGATGTGCAGATTCCATCTTCTGCCCTTTTTCAAAAAAATGGAGAGAGTTGTGTGTGGATATGTACACCTTCCGGTGGTACGGTAACCATGAGGAGTGTTAAGGTAAAAAGTTTGCATACAGATGGAATGGCTGTAATTTCAGAGGGGCTTTCTACAGGTGATGTGGTTGTATCTGCCGGTGTAAGCAATCTCGTTGAAGGACAATCTGTAAAGAGGGCCGAAGGCAGTACTGCAACTAATGTGGGAGGATTGTTATGATAGATTTTGGTAAATGGGCTTTCAATAACAGCAAACTTGTCTATTTCTGTATAGCCGTGCTTATGGTGGGCGGAATATTGTCGGCATACAAAATGAGCAAACTGGAAGACCCTGAGATAAAAGTAAAATTGGCAATGGTTGTTGCAGTGCGTCCCGGAGCATCTGCACATGAAATGGAGCTTGAGGTTACAGATCCTTTGGAAAAATCCATAAGGACAATGGGAGACCTTGAAAATGTGCAGAGCTGGTCATATAATGATTTGGCAATTCTGCAGGTTGAGATGAAACGTACTACACCGGATTCTCAAATCGAGCAGTGCTGGGATATGTTGCGCAGAAAGGTTTATGACACATCTTTGCCCGACGGAACATCTGTTCAGGTTCAGGACGACTTTGGATTGGTTTATGGAATGTTGTATGCACTTGTAGGTGAGGATTTCTCGGAAAAAGAACTTTCTGATTATGCCAATCTTATAAAACGAGAGGTTACAGATATTCCCGGAGTGGCCGGGGTTATAATTTACGGTGAAAGACAGCAGTGTATAAATGTAGAATTGCTCCCTCAGAAAATGGCATCTCTCGGAGTCTCTCCTGTTGAGGTAATCTCTACTCTTCAAGGGCAGAACGGAGTTTACTATGCCGGATATTACGATAACGGAAGTCGCAGGGTGAGAGTATCGGTTGACGATAAATTTAAAACAGTGGAGCAGATACAGAAAATGATAATCCGCGGACACGAAGATGATATGTTGCGGCTCGGCGATATTGCCACAGTACGTGAGGACTACTCTGAGCCTGTGCGCAATTCGTTGACTTATAACGGTAAAAAGGCTTTGGGAATAGCAGTGGCTGCATCTTCCGGAACAGATATAGTTAAAGTGGGAAGTGATGTTGAATCTGTACTGAACAATTTGTTTGAAAACCGTTTGCCTGCCGGATTAGAGTGTGAAAAGATATTCTATCAGCCTGAGCGTGTTATAGATGCACTCTCTGTATTCTTTATAAATCTTATAGAATCTGTAGTAATAGTGATAGCCATTCTTATGCTCACTATGGGATTCAAAAGCGGAGTGATTATAGGAATAAGCCTTGTAACTATTGTAATAGGCTCTTTCCTTATACTTGGCATGGCCGACGGTTCTATGCAACGTGTCTCTTTGGGAGCGTTTATACTGGCAATGGGAATGTTGGTAGATAATGCCATAGTTATTGTAGACGGAATACTTATAGATATGAAACTCGGCAAGCCTAGAATGGAGGCCTTGACTGCAATAGGACGCAAGACTGCAATGCCTCTTTTGGGAGCAACTCTTATAGCCATACTTGCATTTCTGCCTGTATTCCTTTCTCCTGATACTGCCGGAGTTTACGTGAGGGATTTGTTTATAGTGCTTGCCGTAAGTTTGTTGCTGAGCTGGATATTGGCTTTGGTGCATGTGCCTCTTATGTGCAACTCTTGGTTTGGAAAAGGCAAGTCTGAAAATAAAACAGAATCATCTGGGCAAAATGTGGAAAGTCTGTATCAGGGAAAGATATATCAGTATCTTAGAAAGGCATTGAATTTTGGACTTAAACACAGGTTTGCCTCAACGGCATGCGCTGTTTTGCTTATACTGCTGAGCCTTTATGCAGCACGTTTTATGCGCAAAGGTTTCTTCCCGGATATGGTGTATGACCAACTTTATATGGAGTATAAACTTCCGGAAGGTGTAAACTCTTCGCGTGTGGCCTCTGATCTTAAAGATATAGGTGACTATTTGCTTCAAAGAGAAGAGATAACCGATGTTACAGCCTCTGTGGGCGGAACACCTGCCCGTTACAATCTTGTAAGGAGTATTGCAACCCCGTCGCTCTCTTATGGAGAACTTATTATAAGTTTTAGCTCTGTAAAGGCATTGGAGCAGAATATGGAGGAGATACAGCAAGAGCTTCTTTCTATGTACCCCGATGCGTATATAAAGCTAAAGAAGTATAATATAATGTATAAAAAGTACCCGATAGAGGCTCTTTTTACCGGTCCTGACCCTGCCGTATTGCGCAATTTGGCCGATTCTGCCGCTTCAATTATGAAGGCAACTGCCTCTGTGCGATTGATTACAACAGATTTAGAACCGCAAGTACCGTTGCTCTCGATTGATTATGACCAGTCTGCTGCACGCACTGCAGGTCTTTCGAGACAGGATATTTCTACCTCTATACTTACTGCAACAGGTGGAATCCCGGTAGGAACATTCTATGACGGGTTGCATAAAAATACAATATATCTCAAGTGTACAGAGCCCGACGGAGCTGCGGTTGATAATCTCGAAAATGTGCCGTTATTCTCTATGTTGCCTGATTTTACCTCGCTTCTCGATGAACAGACGTTGTTGGAGTTTAAATCTGGAAATCTTAATCGCGAAGAGATAGTTGAAAAATTGTTGCATACTGTTCCTCTTGGAACTGTAAGCCGCGGTGTGGATATAGAATGGGAGAATCCTATAGTACGACGCTATGACGGGCAACGCTCTGCAACTGTAATGTGTTCTCCTGCTCCGGGTGTTGAGACCGAGGCTGCAAGACAGGAAATTGCAGAGAAGATAGAGCAGATTCCTCTTCCTGAAGGTTATGAACTTATCTGGTTGGGAGAAAAGGATGCAAGTTCAAAAACAATGTACTATCTCTTTAATAACATTCCTCTTGGAGTGGTACTTATGCTTGCTATACTCATTCTCCTGTTTAAAGATTACAAAAAGCCGGCAATTATAATATGCTGCATACCTCTTCTTGCCGTTGGAATTGTAGGTGCAATGCTTATTACAGGGCAGACATTTACATTCTGTGCAATTGTAGGTGCTTTAGGACTTGTGGGAATGCTTATGAAGAACTGTATAGTGCTTATGGATGAGATAGGAGAGCAGATAAACTCCGGAAAAGAGCCGTTTGAAGCTCTTATTTCAAGCTCCGAAAGTCGTTTGAGACCTGTAATGATGGCCTCTCTTACAACAATACTCGGAATGATTCCTCTGCTTAGCGATGCCATGTTCGGCCCAATGGCGGCAGCTATTATGGGCGGATTGTTCTTCTCTACATTTGCAACGCTCTTCTTTGTTCCTGTGCTGTATGCAATGTTCTTTAGAGTAAAAAACAATGATTAACAGTAAAAGAAATATTCAGATGAAATACAATATGTTAGTAAAATATGGGATTGGGGCGTTTTTTATAGGCAGTCTCATCTTGTTGCCGTTTATTGGCAGAGCTCAGGAAAAACTTACTCTTGAGCAGTGTATAATATTGGCAAAGGAGGCCGACAAGACCGTTCAGGCTGCTATGTATGGCGAAGAATCTGCCGGATACGATAAAAATGCCGCAAAGGCTAACTTTTTTCCGTCATTTTCTATTTCCGGAATAGGAACATGGTCTAAGGCTACGGAATCCTATTCGAGCGGAGACGGAATGTTGCCTGTTTTTGGCGCTGACGGAAAACCAACAGGTTCTTCGGCATATTTCCCTGGTATTGATCTCAATCTTGAACTTGGCTTGCTATATTCTGTTGGAGTTACGGTTGAACAGCCTGTATACATGGGTGGAAAGGTGCGTACCGGGTATAAAATGGCCTCATTGGGCAATGAGCTTGCCTCGCAGAACCGCAGACTTGCAGAGCAGGATATAATAATAAATGTCTCAAAATCGTATGCAAATGCTGTAAAGGCTTCGGAACTTGTTAAGGTGGCCATGTCTTACCGTGATTTGCTTGAGGAACTTATGCACTCGGTTGAATCTGCCAAACGACATGGTATGAAATCTTATAACGATGTGTTAAAAGTTAAGGTAAAATTAGATGAAAGCATGCTCAATCTGCAGAAGGCAGAAAACGGACTTGAGCTTGCCCTTATGGATTTATGCCGCCACATAGGGTATAAACTTACGGCAGACATAAAGATTGATACCCTTTTGCCGGCAATATCTATGCACCCGGAAATGTTTTCTGAAATTGATATAACCAACAGACCCGAATATATAATGTTGGAAAAGAAAAGCGAGCTTGCCATGCGCAAAGTTAATTTTGTAAAGAGCGATGCGCTGCCGCAATTGGGTGTTTTTGGGCAATACGGATATTTTCACGGTTTGGAACTTAATAACACGAAATTATTAGGCGATTGGAATTTTATAGCAGGAGTAAAGCTCTCTGTGCCTCTGTTCCATTTTGGCGGCAGGGCAAATAAGGTGCGATCTGCCAAGGCGCTTTACAAGCAGACCGCTGCGGAGCGTGAGAATACAAACAGTCTTTTGGAATTGGAGGCTGTGCAAGCTGCGAACAATCTTAAAGAGGCAGAACTTGAACTTAAATTGGCATTGTCTTCTGTAGAGTCGGCAAATGAGAATCTTCGTACAAGTACAAAGCAGTATGAAGCTGGCTTGGAGTCGTTGTCTGATCTTTTGGAGGCCCAGACTTTATGGCAACAGGCGAATCAGGCTCTTATAGACGCCAGAATAGGCAGATATATATCATTGATAACATATCAGAAAGTATCCGGACAGATGTAGGAGCAATCCTCATCTTTTCGGATTTTGGCAACATTGCCTGGATTTTTGAAGGGATTTCACTAAAAACAGAAAAACCGGTCCAAATATTTGAACCGGTTTTTTGCGGTGCGGACGGGGCTCGAACCCGCGACCCCATGCGTGACAGGCATGTATTCTAACCAAGCTGAACTACCGCACCTAAACAAAATTATGAAAAAACTTCTACCCATTCGGGATACCTTGTTTCCGTTTGGGATTGCAAAGATAGGTATCTTTTTTTATTCTGCAAAAAAAAATGAAAAAAATTTCAAAAAAATTAACATTTTTTTCCAAAGAAAGAAAAATGCACATTTCCGTATTTCTTCTCTTTTATGAAAAACGGGTGATTTTCAAAGTTATAGCTTGCGGGATGCTCCAATATGAGGTATCCGTTGTCTGCAACTAAATTTTTTTTGTCAAATACTTTGTCGGGAATGCTCTCTAATCCCTCTATGCTGTATGGTGGATCTGCAAAAACAATATCAAAAGAACGTGTGCATATTTTTAGAAAGTCAAAGGCATTGTACCTTATAACTTGCATCCCCTTTATCTTAAATACAGTTGCGCATTGCTTTATAAAACGTGTGTGCAACGGATTCATCTCAATGCTTATTATGTCTTTGCAGCCGCGTGAGGCAAATTCCATACTTATGCTTCCTGTGCCGGAAAACAAATCCAATACAGATATGTTTTCTATATCGAATTCATTTATAAGAATGTTAAAAAGTCCCTCTTTTGCAAAATCTGTAGTGGGACGTGCCTGATAATTGTTGGGAGGCAATATGCTCTTTCCCTTTAATGCTCCTCCTATAATTCTCATTTTATAGATTATGTAGTTTGCAATCTTTGAAATATCTGTTTACAAGCTCTATGTCTTGCGGCTCCATTGCATTGTAAAAATGCAGTTCTGTAAGCAGCGGATTAAACATCATCTGTTGGGTTGCCAGCATTATAAAATAGAGGGCTGTTGTAAAGTCGGCGGCTTTATAAGAGTTTGCAAGACGCAGCTTTTCCCCCTCGGCCGCTGTTATAAACACAATCTGCTTTTCTTTGCAGAAACTTACCGCTATTTTGTTGTGTTCCTTTATTTCTCCTGTCTTCTTTAATAGAAAACAGATTAGAGGAAGAGACTCCGTATTATCCTTCATAAAATAGAGTACAGCGCCATATTGCTCTATTGCAACATGAGCTATATTCTCGTTTGTACAAGTTCCAAAAAGCTTTTTGAGAAATTCGGGAGAATCCATCTGTTGAGGAACCAACGTGAATTTATCTGTAATTGAGTAATCCATATTAAATATATGCAGTATAATTCACGCCAAAAGTACAAAAATAAGGGATTACTGCCAAACGTAATACATAATTTGCCATTTGGGTATATAACATAAAAAAGCTGCCGAATAATATATCCGGCAGCCAATTATTGTTTGTTTTATGTGTGAACTAAAGTTCCTTTGTGATTACTCCCAGTTACCTGCATTGTTGTTAGGAGCGTCAACGCTACCAACTTTCAAACCAGGATAACGGCCGGTATCGTTTCTTTCTGCATTAAGGTTTACAATCAACTGATGATTCAATCCTTTCAAAAGAGCAGAGAACGGCATGCTTGCCTCAAATAGAGGAACATCTACGCCTGATACCTGTTTTACAACAGCTTTCATGTCTACAGTAGCACCCTCTGAGAATGGAATATATTTCAAATCCTCAACCTTGAAGTGCTCTCTTTTTAGCAAAGTATCCTTTACAGGAATCTGAGTGTTTATAGACAATACGAGATTCATACCTTTCTCGTAGTAAGCCAACAACTCTTCGTTGGTGATTTTTCTGTTTCTTTTCTTTAAAGCCTCAGTATTTGCAACAGCAACAGAGTCGTCCATTGAACCAATCTGTTTTACAATTGTAATCTGACCGTTGTTGTAGAAATCAATAAGAGTATCCATGCTCTCGGTGAACTTACCGAATTTACTCTTGTAAGCAGTTTGAAGAGTACGAATGTCTTTCAATCTTTGGATTGCAACCTTCTCTCTATTTTCTCTTTCTTTCTTGAAAACTACTGGCTCTTGAATGCTGTTCCAGATAAGAACTCCTAAAACTACAATTATTGCAGGGAGTACCAAAAATGTTAAAATCTTTTTCATTGATATGTGTGTATTTTATATGTCATTTTATCGGACAAAAGTAAAAAATTTATTCTACCCATGCAATATATTTTTAATTTTGCAGCAAATAAATTGATGAATAAAAGTTGAACGGTGTGGATAGAATAAAAAAAATAGTATCGTTAATATCTGATTCTGAGAATATTGTATTAATGGGACATGTTAATCCCGATGGCGATGCCATAGGTTCTCTTACCGGTTTTAAATCTTTTCTTAAAGAGAACGGGAAAGCTGCTACTATAATAGTTCCAAATAACTACGCAGGTTTTCTGGAATTTCTCGACCCTTACCATGAAATAGTAATCTATAGAGAGAGTAGGGAATCGGCTGAACGTATTGTTGCTGCAGCCGATTTAATAATCTGTATGGATTTTAACTCTCTCAGGCGTATAGAACAGCTTGGAGAGGATGTGGCATGCAGCAAAGCCGCCAAAGTGCTTATAGATCATCATTTGCAGCCTGATGATATTTTTGATGTGGCGTTTTCCGATGTGTCTGCTTCTTCTACCTGTGAGGTCGCATATTACATTTTAAAAGATATTTGCAGCACATGCAGCTCTTTTGGAGGTATTTCTGTAGAGTCCGGAATTTCGTTTTATACCGGTCTTATGACGGATACCAACAATTTTGCCAACTCGGTACGTCCGCAAACATTCCGTATGGCTTGTGAATTGCTCGAAATGGGGATAGACAAAGAGGATATACAGTTTAAAGTTTATAGCGGATTTAAAGAGAGCCGTATGCGTATGATGGGATATATGCTTTATGAAAACATGAAAGTGTTTAAAGAGCACAAGGCCGGTTTTATGCTTATAACTAATGATTTGAAAGAGAAATTCAATTATTCCGACGGCGATTCCGAAGGCTTTGTTAACCTTCCTCTTAATATAAAGGGTGTTGAGGTTTCGGCTCTTTTTACCGAGGCCGACGGATTTTTAAAGGTGTCTTTACGCTCTAAGGGCGATTTCTCTGTAAACCGATTGGCCCGTATGTATTTTAATGGCGGAGGCCACGAAAGGGCCGCAGGAGGTAAAGTGTATATACCGGTAAATGAGATAGAGGAGTATTTTTTGCAGAAGCTGCAAGAATATAGGCATACGATTTGTTATGAGAGTATCTGTCAAAAATAATATTTGTAGAATGAAATTGGTTCATATTCTGGCAATGGCATTATTGATAGCTGTTGTCTCTTGTGCAAAACAGGATAGAGAGAATACAATTGTAAATCAGGAAGAGGCAATAGATTCCTATATAGGCTCGCTTGGAGAGCAGACTGTTGTGAGAAATGGCGGAGCTAACCGTGTTGTAATGAAGCAGGGGAGCGGAAGTGCGGAGGCTGCTATTGGCGATTCTCTATATATAAGGTATGCCGGCTATATTTTCTCTCGCGGAAAAGGCAAGCTCTTTGTAACAAACGATACAGCGGTTGCCAATCAAAATAATTTTCCTTGCGGTGTTTCGCCTAAAAAGATAAGATTGGGCGATACTCACCTTGTAAGCGGGCTTGAACATGGTCTTACAGGGGTAAAAGAGGGGGAGCATTGTTATATAATATTCTCGGCAAAATACGGTTATAACAATACAGTCGTTTATAATATACCAAAATTGTCTCCTCTATTTTATGAAGTATGGGTAGACAAGGTATTTAAATAGATTTTTAATAAAAAGTAGTATATTTGCACCCTATGTCAAAAAATCTAAAGCTAATAGTGTTGGCCGCATTATCCGGCATATTCCTTTTGTCTTGTGTAAAAGAGGAAGATGAAAGCAGCGCATCAATCCAAAAAAGAATCCTGGAAGCGTGGCTCGAAGTCAATTATCCCAATAAAGATTATGAAGTAACCCAATCGGGCCTGGTTATCCTCAGCCATGAGAAAGGAGAGGGTGAATCTCCGGAAAATTATCAGGCTGCATATATTCATTACAATGTAAAATGGCTCGACGGCAATTACAAGAGCACTACAGATAAGGATATTGCGCAGATGTTGGGTACTTATTCAGAGGCAAAATACTATGGACCTGAGTTGGCTGAGATCGGTTACGGCAAGATAACCGAGGGATTGCATGAGGCTTTGTGTATGATGAATAACGGATCTAAAATGACCATTATAATACCTCCATACCTTTCTGCTAATGATTATACAAATAATTATGGTTATGGATATACCTCAAGTAAAACAGAGACTCAGACTACAAACCTTATTTATGAAGTAGAAATGGAGCATGTGATTTCTAATCTCACAAGATTTCAGACAGACTCGCTTGAGGCATTCAAAAATATCTGTTATCCCGGGTTGGACTCAACAGCCAATGGATTCTATTTTAAAAAACTTTCCGGAACATCAACGGATACAATATCAAGCGGAGACAAGGCTGCCGTATGGTATGTAGGCCGTCTGCTTGATGGCTATGTATTTGATACAAACATAGAAGATACTGCAAAAAAATACGGACTCTATGATGCCTCTTCTACATATGAGGCATTAACGGTAAGCTATAAATCTACCTACAAAGAGATGTCTTCGAGTTCAGATGACAATTCAAACAGCAGCAGTACAGATGGCGATGGGTATGTGCCCGGATTTGCAAAGGCGTTAAAGAGTATGACCTACGGCGATCATGCAATAACGTTCTTTAGTTCTGATTGGGGTTATGGCTCAACAAGTACAATGAGCAGCGGCTCGGGAGTGCCTGCATACTCAATGCTTTACTTTGATATTTATGTAGAGAAATCGGAGAACTGATAGAGTCAATTACAGACGATACAATCTTATAATTGATATAAAAATAAGGTAATGTTGCCAAAAATAAACCGGAGCAGATTTTTATTGCCCCGGTTTTTTGTGTATTTGATATATTCCTTATCCTATGTAGTGATAATGAGGACCGAATCTTTCAAATGCAGCTTTGTCAAGCTCCTCTCTTGCACTCGGATGCGCAACGCTTATTACGAGCTTTGCTCTTTCCTGCAATGATTTGCCATACAAATCTACAGCACCGTACTCTGTTACAAACCAGTGGATATGGTTTCTGGTAGTAACCACACCTGCTCCAGGTGTAAGGATGTTTGCTATTTTGCTTACTCCTTTATTGGTTGCAGAAGGCATTGCAATGATTGCTTTTCCACCTTGTGAAAGCGATGCTCCGTAAATGAAGTCGATCTGTCCGCCTACTCCTGAATAGAATTTTGTGCCAAGTGAGTCTGCGCAAACCTGACCTGTGATATCTACCTGAAGAGCAGAGTTGATAGCTGTAACCTTAGGGTTCTTTGCAATTACAAACGGATCGTTGGTGTATCCTACGTCCATCATTGCAACCATAGGGTTGTCGTCTATAAAGTCGTAGCAGGTTTGAGAACCCATAAGGAATGTAGATACCATTTTGCCTTTGTCAATGGCTTTGTTTGCTCCGTTGATAACGCCTTTCTCAACAAGAGGAAGAACACCGTCTGCAAACATTTCTGTATGTATACCAAGATTCTTGTGGTTTCCGAGCTGTGCGAGAACTGCATTTGGAATAGCTCCTATACCCATCTGGAGAGTTGCGCCGTCTTCTATAAGGGCTGCACAGTTTTTACCTATGGCAGTCTCTATTTCAGAAGGTTCTGCAAAGTGTGCAGGCTCAAGAATGCTGTCGTGTTCTACAAAATAATCAATCATGCTCATAGGAATCATGGCATCACCGAAAGAGCGTGGAACATTCTTGTTTACTACTGCAATTACCACTCTTGCGCATTCGATAGCCGCCAAAGTTGCATCTACAGATGTTCCGAGAGATACATATCCATGTTTGTCGGGAGTAGAAACCTGAATCATGGCAACATCGCAAGGAAGCACGCCGCTTCTGTAAAGTTTCTGGGTTTCGCTCAAGAAGATTGGAATATAGTCTGCGTAACCGGCCTGAACGCTTTTTCTTACGTTTCCGCCAACAAAGAACGCCTGATGGAAAAATACACCCTCGTATTTGGCATCTGTATAAGGAGCTTCGCCCTCAGTATGAAGGTGATGTATTCTTACATCTTTAAGCTCTCCTGCATCACCTCTGCGACAAAGCGCATCTATAAGTACTTTTGGTGCGCTGGCAACACTGCTAAAGTGGATATGGTCTCCGCTTTTTACATATTTCACAGCTTCGTCGGCACTAATGAATTTAATAGTTTTTTGCATTGTGAATATCGTTTAATTAAGAATAAATCGATGGATTAAATAATCAACAAAAGTATAAACTTTAATGTGGATTAGCAAGCATTTTTAATAACTTTGCGCACATTATGCAACTGATAACCATAACGAGCGATTGGCGTAAAAACGACTTCTATCTGCCGCAACTTAAAGGGTGGCTGTATTCGTTGCATTCGGCATTTTTAACTGCGGCAAATGGTACGGCAAACGGAGAAAAAAATCTGTTTCCGACACGTTGTGAGGCGTTTTTGGTTACAGATATATCAAATTGCATAAAGCCGTTTGACGTTTCGCAAGCCTGCTTTATTCTCAGGCATTCATACAGAAGCTATCCGCAAGGAACAATACATATTGTTGCGGTAAACAGCAGTTATGTTGCAGGTTGCCGTGTTGTTGTGGTAAAGGCAGATGGCCACTATTTTATAGGCCCCGATGATGGACGTTTCTCATTATTGTTTGATGATGTGGAAAATGTAGAGGCGTTTGCAATAGATCCCGGCAGTTCTAACTTTTCTTACTCTTTAACCCGACAGATTTTTGAGAACAGTTCTTCTGTGCTAAAGGAGTTTGTAATGTTCTGTTGCGGTGTGGAGGCAATTATTGGGGGAAACCTCATGAAACTTGCTTCATGTACTTTAAAGAGAATTACAGAGGAGCGTGCGGTGCTTATGAAAGACCGTATAATAGGACGGGTGGTTTATATAGATTCGTACGGGAACGCAATAACCAACATATCAAAAGAGACTTTTCTTAAACCATTTATGTCGGCGGTTGAATCGTGTGGAGAAGAGCCGGAATTTACGGTTTTTGTACAAGGTCCGTATCTTAAAATTGCCGATATAAACGAACATTATACAGATGTTGCGCAGGGAAATGAAGTTGCATTTTTTAATTCTGCCGGATTGTTGGAACTTGCAATAAACGGAGGCGATTTTGCTTCGGTAGAGGGAATCGATACAACGGCAGAGGTGGTTATAAAGTTCGGTTGACGGTATGGCTCCGGTTAGAATAATATTCCGTCGGGATAATATTGGGGTTAGAATAGTATATAAGAGACGGTTAGTGAAATAAAGATTATAATTTTGAATAAGATATAGATTAATTGATATATGAATACACTAAAAACAGAAAAAAGAGCAAGACAGATGGAGGCTTTTGCCCGTCTGCTCGACGTAATGGATGAGTTGAGAGAAAAATGTCCTTGGGACAGAGAGCAAACATTAGAGAGTTTGCGTCCGCTTACCATTGAGGAGACATACGAACTGTCTGATGCAATTATGAATAATGATTTGCATAATGTTTCAAAAGAGTTGGGCGATTTGCTTTTGCATGTTGTGTTTTATGCAAAGATTGGAGAGGAAAAGGGTGAATTTGATATAGTTGATGTGATTGACAGACTCTGCAGTAAATTGATTTACAGACATCCTCATGTGTATTCTACAGTAGAAGTGAGCAATGCAGGGCAGGTTGTTCAGAATTGGGAGCAGTTAAAGACAAAGGAAAAAGATGGCAATAAAACCATTTTGAGCGGTGTTCCGGAGAGTATGCCAAGCATAATAAAAGCATATCGTATGCAGGATAAGGCAAGGGCTGTAGGATTTGATTGGGAAAAGAAGGAAGACGTTTGGGCAAAAGTGAAAGAGGAGATTGCCGAGCTTGAGGCAGAGTTTGGTAAAATGGAAGAGACTGTTAGAGACAATGCCTCTGATGATGTTAAAAAGGAGGCTGTGTTAAGAGCTCAGGGAGAGTTGGGAGATTTGTTCTTCTCGTTGGTAAATGCCGCCAGACTTTATAAATTGGAACCGGATACGGCTTTGGAGACTACAAACAAAAAATTCAGACGCAGATTTACATATTTAGAGAATGAAACCATAAAAAAAGGCCGTTCTCTTAAAGAGATGACTCTTGCCCAAATGGATGAAATCTGGAATGAGGCTAAAAAAATGGAGCGGGAGCAGTAGTATGGAACCATGGCAGGAGAGAACCCATATATTGATTGGGGATGAGGGTATTGAGAAGCTTAAAAATGCAACAGTTGCCGTTATAGGTTTAGGAGGCGTTGGTGCTTATGCGGCAGAGATGCTGTGCAGGGCAGGAGTTGGAAGACTCGTGCTGCTTGATTCGGATACAGTAAGCCTCTCTAACAAAAACCGACAGCTTATAGCTATGGACTCTACTTTGGGTGAGCAGAAAACAGAGGTTCTTGCCGCCCGGCTCAGGGATATAAATTCTAAAGTTGAGCTTGATTTGATTCCGGAGTACATAGAGGAGGATAATATCAGTGGTATTCTTGACGGGTATAAAATTGATTTTCTTGTAGATGCCATAGATACGCTCTCTCCAAAGATTGCGCTTATAAGGTATTGTATGGAGAACAAAATAAAGCATGTCTCATCAATGGGCTCGGGAGCAAAATTTGATGTTACGGCAATACGTATAAAGGATTTGTCAAAATCATTCAATTGTCCGCTTGCCTATATGCTCAGAAAAAAATTGAGAAAAGTTGGTATATCCAAGGGCTTTAAGGTTGTATTCTCAGAAGAACTGCCCGATAAAAATGCTATTATACCAATGGAAGACCGCAATAAGAAGAGTCAGGTTGGTACAATTTCATATTTGCCGGCGGTATTCGGATGCGCATGTGCGCAATGTGCTATAGAGTATTTGTTAAAGAGAACAGAGACAAATTTAGAAACAGAATAGAGTGAGAATTATACAGAGTGGCTTGGGATTTATTCTTTATTGCGGAGCAAGGTATGAACTCAAATAAACAGAGAGAAAAGAATTTTTTAGGGAGATAATATTTACCTTTGCAAATTTGCCGGGCAAGTGTTGTTGGATAGTATAATTTTATCATTGGATTAATTATAGAATTTCATGCAGATTGTAGTTAAAGAGGTTACAACATCAAAAGAATTTAAGGATTTCTATCAGTTTCAGAATAAGCTGTATAAGGAGTGTGAAAATTATGTTCCCACATTGGACGCAGACCAGAAGAGTACGCTAAAAAGCGACCCTGCATTGGATTACTGTGTTAGAAAGATGTGGCTGGCATATAAAGATAACAAGGTAGTTGGCAGGATACAGGCTATTGTAAACCCAAGATATAATGAGTTTTATCATACCAAAAGGGGACGCTTTGGCTGGTACGATTTTATAAATGATATAGAGGTGGCAAAGGCTCTTATGGATACGGCTTCTGCATGGCTCAAATCCCAGGGAATGGAGGTTGTTCACGGGCCGTTGGCTTATAATACTTTGGGCCGTCAGGGAATGCTTATTTCTGGTTTTGAAAATACACCCCCTGCAAACTGCCTGTACAATTATCCGTATTATCCAAAATTTATGGAGAAAATGGGATTTGAGAAGGAGTGTGACTGGATACAGTACAAATTGAATGCCTCTCAAACAACACCTGAGAAACTTACACGTTTGTCGTCTGTGCTTATGCAGCGTTATAACCTTCATCTGCTTGATATTACAAAAATAGAGAAAAGCGAGCGAGACAGGCTTATTGAAAAGTTCTTTAAGATTTATAACGAGTGCTTTAAAGCTGTGCATAATTTTATTCCGCTAACAGATAAGGAGATAGAGAAAACCGGCAGTGCATATTTTAAGTTGCTTAAACCGGAACTTACCTGCCTTGTAATGGATGAAAATAACGAGGTTGCGGCATTTGGTCTCTGCTTCCCGAGTCTGTCGGAAGCACTAAAAAGGGCAAAAGGAAAATTGTTCCCGTTAGGGTGGTACCATATACTCAAAGGTTATAGAAAATATGATACAATAGACCTTATGATGGTGGGCTCTTCTCCTGCATGGGCTTTAAAGGGACTCTCTGCAATATATCATGCGCATCTTTCAGGCAGTTTTATAAAGAACAATATAACCTATGCAATTACAAATCCGCAGATAGATACCAATACTGCAGCAATTAAGGTGTGGGAGAGTTACGACCATGAGGAGTTCATGCGTCGCAGATGCTGGTGCAAACAGCTGTAGTTTATTTGCCGAGCATACCTGCTTTTTAGCGAGCAGCTTAGATATAAGATTTTTTGGCAACATTACCGATTTTTTTATTAGCTTTACAAAAGCTGATAGAGTCTATTCCAACTAAAAAATAACCGCCATGAATAAAATAAAAATTGCCGTTTATTCTGTAATCTGCATGTTTGTTGTATCTTGCAGTTCTTCATCTGAAAAAGATTGTGATACAGAGTGTTATAATGAAACCACACAGGAATTGGTATCATTGGTAAACAGTAATGCCCGTATTAAATCCCTTCTTGAAGCCGCCATTGCAAAAGGTGTGGAGATAAATCCCGATAAGGCAACCAATCCGGTGCAGTCGTTAAAAGAGTATTATGATTTTGTAGATCGCTCGCAACGCGAAATGCCATGGAATATCATTACAACTACAAGTTTGAATTCTATATTCGGTCGAATGTATCAGGCTCTGTGTTATTGTTATTTCATAAATTGTATGCCTCTCGATGAACTCAACGGTGAGAATTTCTTTACATCATCTATACAATATGTAGAACCATACAATAAATGGCTTGTGAAATATTGCAAATCGTGGGGAGATTACCTTTCATCTTCGGAGTCGTGGAACGAGCAGTACGAACAGCTGATGATGCAGCAGGAGGAGTTGGGCATGACTAAAGGCTGGTACGAAGATGCCTCAAACTGGCACTCTTTCAATGAGTTTTTTGCGCGTCGTCTTGCCTCTCCGGAGCAACGTCCTGTAGCCTTTCCTAACGATGATTCGATAGTAGTATCGCCTGCAGACTCAGAGCCTCAGGGAATCTGGGATATTGATGAAAATTCATACATTGTGAGCGAAGGTAAAATTCAGGTTAAGTCTCGTATCTTTGACTCTATAGCACAACTTATCGGGCCTGACAGTCCATATAAAAATTCTTTTGCCGGAGGTAAGTTTTATCACGCGTTCTTAAATGCCAATGATTATCACAGATATCACTTCCCGCTTGATGGAATCATAAGAGAGTTGCGTGTAATTCCGGGTGAAGATGCTCTTGGAGGTTCTGTTATATGGGATGCCGAATTAGGTCACTATGTTGTAGATAACACTGCACCGGGTTGGCAGAGTATAGAAACCAGAGGCCTTGCCATAATAGAGACAGAGCAATACGGCTTTGTTGCAGTTATGCCAATTGGAATGTCGCAGGTTTCGTCTATCAACTTCTCCGAGGGATTAAAAGTGGGAGATAAAGTAAAGAAAGGTGACGAACTCGGCTACTTCCTGTTTGGTGGTTCAGATTTTGTTCTTGTATTCCAAAAAGAGGCAGGTTTTGAGCTTACATCACCACGTAATGGCAATGCTTGGGAGCATATCCTTATGGGTGAGCAGCTTGGTACATTAGCAAAGAAGTAATACAACGGTTAGAGATACTGTTTGGTTTACAGAATTTCTCCCCAATTTTTCCAACTAAAGAACGGAAAGTGCGGAGCATCCTGTTTTTCTATGGTAAAGTCCTGAGCATTGAATGAGAGCCTGTTGTTCCTATCTATTCCCATTTCGTATTCGCTCCAGAAGCGTTCTTGATTATTGGCCGGAATAACAGTATCATTGTTGCAGATTATTATTTTGTTCCAGAAAAGGGAATTACAGAAAGTGTAATTCTCTTTTATTGCAACAAGTTCGTTATAAACATCTTCGAGCCCTCGATGCGGGGCAACCTCCTTATATTTGAGGAGTAGTTCCTCGTTGTGGGCCAATATATTGCCGTTGTATTTATTTATACAGGCAGATGTGTTGTAGGTATATATGTTTGCATTTACCTCTTTGCCCAATGTAGCTAATGTATTGTTGAATACCTCTTGCGGCATTCCCCAGATATTGCTTACAGGGCATAGAGTGCCGTTAATTGCAACCGTCTTGCTTATTTTCTTTAACAGCCTAAATGTTCTGAAACGGCTTTTTACCTCTAAGTGTCTCAGATACTTGTCAAAAATAAGAGCCGCAACCCACACTCCGTAACCAAAGGCCACTACATTTATACTGCTGTATCTCTTAAATGTGCGGTATATGGGGCAATTAGGGTGCATATCTGTTTCTGTGCAGTTTAGCGGAGAACAGAAACGCAGATTAAAATTGGTATAGTTGTAAAGTATAATTATATCATATTCACATCCCGACAGATGTAAAAACGGCTTTTCGTCCATTCCCCAACCTGCAAAAAACAGAATGAGCCTGTTGCTGTGATTATTTATAGTCTTTATTTCCAAAACAGAGGTATTTATATACGTAAAGCATTGCAAAAATAGTGATATTATCCAAAAAAACTATGTGCGAAATATGATGGTTGAATATAAAAATTAACGAATCGGAATGGCTTTGTTGCCAAAGGAACGCATTATACGGAGTTTGGGATTTATGCGGTTGTATGTAAAAAATTACATGAAACGGCTTTAAAATATCGTATGATTTTTTTCATTGCATTTATTTGCGTATTTTCGCGCGATATTTAGAAAGAATCGTATGAGTGAAAATAGCCTATTGACTAAAATAGAGGGTCTGCATGCTAAGTTTGCAGCTATTCAGGAGCAGATTTCCGATCCGTCTGTAATGAACGACATGAAAAAATATGTGCAGCTCAACAAGGAATACAAGGAGCTTGCTCCAATTCTTGAAGCCGGAGACAAATACCGCAGAATGGTAGAGGATTATGATGCTGCCAAGGATATTCTCCAGAATGAAAAAGATGAGGAGTTGAGGGAGATGGCAAAAGAGGAGGCTGCTGCATTAGAAGAGGAGTTGCCTCAAATGGAAGAGAAAATAAAGCTGCTTCTTATTCCGGCCGACCCGCAGGATGCAAAGAATGCCATTATAGAGATACGTGGAGGAGCTGGAGGAGACGAAGCCTCTATTTTTGCCGGAGACCTCTTTAGAATGTATGCCAAGTATATAGAGAAAAGAGGCTGGAAACTTGAGATAAACAGCCAAAGTGAAGGCTCGTCGGGCGGATTTAAAGAGATAATATGCAAGGTTAGCGGTGACGGAGTTTACGGAGTGCTCAAGTATGAGAGCGGTGTACACCGTGTGCAGCGTGTGCCGCAGACCGAGACACAAGGACGCGTACATACTTCGGCCGCATCTGTTGCGGTATTGCCCGAAGCCGATGAATTTGACGTGGAACTTAACGAAAAAGATATAAGAAAGGATACTTTCTGTTCTTCGGGTCCGGGCGGACAGTCTGTAAATACAACATATTCTGCAATACGTCTTACCCATATACCGAGCGGTATAGTAGTGCAGTGTCAGGATGAGAAGAGCCAGTTAAAGAACTACGACAAGGCATTGCAGGAGTTGAGGACCCGTCTGTACAACATGGAATATGAAAAATATCTGAATGAAATTTCTGCCAAAAGAAAGACAATGGTCTCTACAGGAGACCGTTCTGCCAAGATTCGTACATATAACTATCCGCAGAGCCGTGTTACCGACCATAGGATAAACTGGACAATGTACAACCTTCCTGTGTTTATGGATGGTGAGATTCAGGAAGTTATAGACCAGTTGCAGATTGCGGAGAATGCAGAGAGACTTAAAGAAAGCGAGCAATAGTCTTTGGATACAGATTGTTTTAGTTATATACCCTCGAAAGTGAATGAAACTTCGGGGGTATTTTATAAACGGATTATTAAACCTTAATATGTTTATAAAGTCTTATTAGAGATATAGTGTTGTAATTTGAACTTAACTTGATATGAATAAAAAACTTAAATGGGGATTGGTAGCACTGATTCTCTTGTCTTTGACCGTCTGGGGAATATATTCTCAATTCCCTGCACCAAATAAAGAGCTTGCAGCAGCAGATAATGTGGTTAAAAGCAGTAAAGGTGAAAGGAGTAATATCCTTAATGTTAATGCTATTGTTGTAAAACCGCAGATGCTGTCGGACGAAATATTTATAAATGGTAATATTCTTCCCGATGAAGAGGTTGATTTGTCATTTGAAACATCTGGAAAAATAGTTGAAATAAATTTTAAAGAGGGCTCTTTTGTTAAGAAGGGTGAGTTGTTGGCAAAGGTGAACGACCGTCCGTTGCAGGCCCAGTTGAGTAAGCTCACATCTCAGGTAAAGTTGGCAGAAGACAGAGTTTACAGGCAGAGTTCTCTTTTGAAGAAAGATGCGGTAAGCCAAGAGGCGTATGAGCAGGTAAAAACAGACCTTGCCACTCTTAATGCCGATATAGAGCTGGTTAAGGCAAATATAGAGCAGACAGAATTGCGCGCTCCGTTTGACGGTGTAATAGGTCTTAGAGGGGTGAGCGTGGGTAGTTATGCATCACCATCTGTTATTGTTGCAAAATTGGCAAAAATATCGCCCGTAAAGGTTGAGTTTTCTGTTCCTGAGCAGTATGCTTCCGATATTCAGGCAGGTTATAATGTGCAGTTTTCCCTTACCGGTGAACTCGAAAAATTTAAGGCAAAGGTCTATGCCAAAGAGGCAATGATAGATCCTGTTACACATACTTTAACTGTAAGGGCTTTGTATGAAAACAGCAAGGGCGAGCCTTTGGCCGGACGATATGCCTCGGTTACTTTGGAGAAAAAGAGGATAGACAATGCCATTGTTGTGCCTTCTGAGGCAATTGTTCCTGAAATGGGTGTAGATAAACTGTTTTTATACAAAGGCGGCAAGGCGCAACCGGTTGAGGTTGTAACAGGAGTGAGAACAGACGGTGAGGTTCAGATTGTAAAGGGACTGAGCAAGGGGGATACAGTTATAGTTTCCGGTACTTTGCAGTTACGTATGGGATTGCCTGTAATGTTGGATAATATAGATTAGTCTGCCGTATGAATATTTCTGAATTAAGTATACGCCGCCCGGTACTTTCTACGGTACTCACGCTTATAATACTGCTATTTGGTTTTATAGGCTATACATATTTGGGAGTAAGGGAGTATCCGTCGGTAGATAATCCTATAATTTCTGTGCAGTGTACCTATTCCGGAGCAAATGCCGATGTTATAGAGAACCAGATTACCGAGCCTTTGGAGCAGAATATCAACGGTATTCCGGGAATACGCTCTCTTTCGAGCGTGAGCCAGCAGGGCTCTTGCCGCATTACGGTAGAATTTGAACTTTCTGTAGATTTGGAAACAGCAGCCAATGACGTGCGTGATAAAGTTTCCCGTGCGCAGCGTTATCTGCCAAGAGATTGTGACCCGCCTATAGTCTCAAAAGCCGATGCCGATGCCATGCCTATACTTATGGTGGCTTTGCAGAGTGATAAACGTTCTTTGCTGGAACTTAGTGAGATAGCGGATCTTACAGTAAAGGAACAGTTGCAGACCATTGCAGATGTGAGCAGCGTGAGTATTTGGGGTGAGAAGAAATACTCCATGCGTCTGTGGTTAGACCCGGTAAAGATGTCGGGTTACGGCATTACTCCTATAGATATTAAAAATGCGGTAGATAATGAGAATGTAGAACTTCCGTCGGGAAGTATAGAGGGAAATACAACAGAACTCACTATTCGCACTTTGGGACTTATGCACACTGCACAGCAGTTTAACGATTTGATAATAAAAGAATCAGAAGGCAAGATTGTGAGATTTAGCGATGTGGGGCGTGCAGAACTTGGACCGGCCGACATAAAGAGCTATATGAAAATGAACGGAGTTCCTATGGTTGGAATTGTTGTTGTGCCGCAACCAGGTGCAAATCATATAGATATTGCCGATGCTGTATACGACAGGATGGAGCGTATGAAGAAGGATTTGCCCGAAGATGTTACATATTCATACGGTTTTGATAATACGAAGTTTATCAGAGCCTCTATAGCAGAGGTGGAGGAGACGGTATATGTAGCCTTTATTTTAGTGATTATAATAATATTCCTGTTCCTTAGAGACTGGAGGGTAACCCTTGTGCCGTGTATTGTAATTCCGGTTTCACTTATAGGAGCGTTCTTTATAATGTATGTGGCAGGTTTCTCTATAAATGTACTCTCCATGCTTGCAGTAGTGCTTGCCGTGGGATTGGTTGTAGATGACGCCATTGTTATGACAGAGAATATTTATGTGCGTATAGAAAAGGGAATGGAGCCAAAACAGGCCGGTATTGAGGGCTCTAAAGAGATTTTCTTTGCGGTAATCTCTACTACGGTTACATTGGTTGCGGTATTCTTTCCTATAGTGTTTATGGAGGGAACAACCGGACGACTTTTTAGAGAGTTCAGCATTGTGGTATCCGGCTCTGTTATAATCTCCTCTTTTGCAGCACTTACGTTTACCCCTATGCTCGCAACCAAATTATTGGTGAGGAGAGAAAAACGCAATTGGTTCTACGAAAAGACCGAGCCGTTTTTTATAGGAATGAACAACTGGTACAGCCGTTCTTTGGAGCATTGCTTAAAATTCAGATGGGTTGCAGTTCCATTTGTGCTTGCAACTGTTGGACTTATAGTGTATTTGTGGAATACCATTCCGGCAGAGACTGCGCCGCTCGAAGACCGTTCGCAGATTAATATACGTACAAGCGGTGCGGAGGGTATAACATACGAGTATATAAGGGATTATACAGAGGATATAAACAGGTTGGTGGATTCGTTGGTTCCTGATGCAAAGGCTGTTACTGCAAGGGTTTCGAGTGGAAACGGAAACCTGAGTGTTATTCTAAAAGATATACGCGAGAGGGATTATACACAAATGGAGGTTGCAGAGAAACTCTCGCAGGCCATACGCAAAAAGACAAAGGCCCGTTCGTTTGTGCAGCAGTCTTCCTCTTTTGGAGGCCGACGTGGCGGAATGCCTGTGCAGTATGTATTGCAGACAACAAGTCTCGACAAATTGCAGGAGGTGTTGCCTGTATTCCTTACCAAGGTTTATGAAAATCCCGTATTCCAAATGGCCGATGTTGATCTTAAATTCAGCAAACCTGAGGTGAGAATTGAGATAAACAGAGATAAGGCCAATATTATGGGAGTGAGTACCAAAAATATAGCCCAAGTGCTGCAATACGGCTTGAGCGGACAGCGTATGGGGTATTTTTATATGAACGGAAAGCAGTATGAGATTTTGGGCGAGATAAACAGGCAGCAGCGCAACAAACCGGCAGATTTAAAATCTATCTATATACGGACAGATAACGGAAATATGGTGCAAATGGATAATCTCGTAGATTTGGTTGGCGGAATAGCCCCTCCAAAGTTGTACAGATATAACCGTTTTGTTTCGGCAACTGTATCGGCCGGTCTGGCAAAAGGTAAGACAATAGGGCAGGGGTTGGATGAGATGGACAAGATTGCCAAAGAGGTTCTGGATGATTCCTTTAGAACAGCACTGTCGGGTGAGTCAAAGGAGTATAGGGAGAGTTCTTCGAGCCTGATGTTTGCATTTATATTAGCCATAGTGCTTATTTATCTTATACTTGCGGCTCAGTTCGAGAGTTTTAAAGACCCGGTAATAATTATGCTCACAGTGCCGCTGGCTGTTGCAGGTGCTCTTGTATTTATGCACTTTGGCGGAGTTACAATGAATATTTTCAGTCAGATAGGAATAATAATGCTTATTGGACTTGTTGCCAAAAACGGTATTCTTATAGTTGAATTTGCCAATCAGAAGCAGGAGACAGGTATGGGCAAGATGCAGGCCATAAAGGAGGCCGCGTTGCAGCGTCTGCGTCCTATACTTATGACAAGTACTTCTACCATTTTGGGACTTTTGCCTTTGGCTTATGCCTCGGGCGAGGGGGCAAACCAGCGTATAGCAATGGGCGTTACAGTTGTTGGAGGAATGCTTGTATCTACGCTTCTTACAATGTATGTAGTGCCGGCCATTTACAGCTATATCTCTACCGACAGGGCTTTGACGCAGAATAACCATGAGCAGACTGTATAATTGCGGATATTAATATAACTTTTACCAACTCAGAAACAGATATGTACAGACAATATAAAACACCGGCATCACGCAAATTTATAGTAAGTGTAATTATGAGCGGGGCTATGCTGTTTGCAGGCAATGTTTTTAAGGCATATGCACAAGATAGGGTATATACTTTGCGCGAGTGCCTGAATGAGGGTATAAATAATAATTATTCTCTTAAAATAGAGCAGAATAACCAGATTATTACAGATAATAACGCTTCTTGGGGAAACGCCGGATTCCTTCCCTCATTAGATGCTTCGGCCTCTTACAGCGGAAATGCAGATGATACAGAGACCAAATTGAGGGCAGACCGTTCTGTTATAGAGGAAAACGGCATTTTTAACCAGACGGTTGATGCGGGTCTTAAATTGAACTGGACTATATTTGAGGGGTTCAGTATTAGAACAAACTATAAAAAATTGCAGGAGATTCAGTCGCAGGGCGAACTTAACACACGTATTGCCCTTGAAAATCTTGTGGCGAATCTTACTGCCGAATATTATAATTACATACAGCAGATAATAAGGCTCAAGAACTTTAAATATGCAGTTGCCCTCTCTAAAGAGAGATTGCGCATAGTGGAGCAGCGTTACAGAATAGGAAACTTTTCGGGCCTTGATTATCAGCAGGCTAAAGTTGATTTTAATGCCGATAGTTCTGATTATATGAAGCAGCAGGAGGCTTTGCAAACCTCTGCCATAAAGCTCAACGAGCTTATGGCCATGGAGCATTTGAATGCCCCGGTTGCAGTTGCCGATTCTGTGATTGCACTGGATAAGATACTCGATTCTCAGCGGCTTCTGAGTGAAATGATGGCGAAAAACGCCACCTTGCTCTATGCCAAGAAAAACAGCAGTATAGCGCAATTGAATTATAAACAGACTGTTGCAAAGAGTTATCCATATCTGAGAATGAATGCCGGATACGGTTATACCCTAAATAAGTACAATAAAGGTACAAATTATCATAGGGGCACTCTCGGACTCGATTTTGGCCTTACTGTTGGCGTGAACATATTTGATGGCAATATATTGCGCACTCAAAGACGCAATGCGAGAATAGAGGCCGATAATGTTCTTATAGAGCAGACCGATGTAGAACAGAGCCTTAAAGCCGATTTCTACAATTTGTGGCAGGCATACGAAAACAACCTCAGGATTCTTGGCCTGGAGCAGGAGAATCTTGTTGTGGCAAAAGAAAATTATGAAATTGCCATGGAGCGTTATATGCTTGGAGATCTCTCGGGTATAGAGATGCGCGAAGCACAGAAAAGCCTTTTAGATGCAGAAGAGCGTCTTCTCTCTGCCCGCTACAATACAAAATTATGTGAAATATCACTGCTGCAGATAAGCGGAAACATTGCCGTGTATCTGCAGTAGCGAAAGCAGATGATGTTATCTGTTTAATACTTTGAGCAGTATATCTTCCATTATACGGTAGCCATCGATATTTGGGTGTACACCGTCTTTGGAGTATTTCTCCGGCAGACCGTTTTCATTGCCAGGAGTCTTGTCTGCAAGGGCAGAAAAGAAATCTACATAGGTTATTCTATTAGCTTTGGCGTACTCCTTTATCATTTTGTTTAGTTGCGGGATAAGTTCGTTTGGTTTTACATCTTTTTTCCATGAATAGCGGTATGCCGGTAACACAGAACAAAGTATAGGTCTTATATTGTTGGCCTTGGCAATGTCGCACATGCTCTTTATATTATCCATAATCATTTCTAACGAAGAGTAGCCGGTATTTCCTGCTATATCGTTTGTTCCGGCAAGTATCACAACAGTTTTAGCCCCTATATTCACAACATCCTGACGGAATCTTATAAGCATTTGCGGTGTTGTCTGTCCGCTTATTCCGCGTCCTTCAAATCCGTTCTCCGTAAAAAAATCCGGATGGAACTTAAACCAGTTGTCGGTAATGGAGTTGCCCATGAATACAACCCTGTTTTTTAAAGTCTGTTTTGCTTTGCGCCCCTCTGGAGTCTTCTCTTTGGCTGTCTCATCTTTTTTTAGAAGCTCCTCATTTTGCGCCCTGTATCTGTTAAGATTTGCCCAATCATTGGGATTTGGTTTTTGTGCGTATAAAATATTTGAAGAGAAAGTATAGCAGAAAACGGCTGCCAATGCAAGTGTAAGATTTCTTAATTTCATGTTATTGTCTGTTTTATTCTAATCTATTTAGGTATTAATTTTAATTACCTTATTTTACCTCATTTGGGGAGTGCAGGAACTCTCTCCATCTGTCGTCTTCTGCAAGTTGCTGCGGAGTGCCGGTAAATACAATTTCTCCGCCTTGCTCTCCGCCGTCGGGTCCCAAATCAATAACCCAGTCTGCACTCTTTATAACGTCGGTATTATGCTCTACAACAACTATTGTATGCCCTTTTTCTATGAGAGTATCAAAGGCTTTAAGCAATTTGCCTATATCGTGAAAATGCAATCCTGTTGTAGGTTCGTCAAATATGAAAAGTATATTCTTGTCTAAATCCTTGCTGAGAAAGTAGGCGAGTTTTATTCTCTGGCTCTCTCCACCGCTCAGCGAACTGCTGCTCTGGCCTAATTGTATGTAGCCTAATCCCACATCGTCTAATATTTTGAGCTTGTTGGCAATGCGTTTGGCTATAGGCTCTTTTTGCGACGAGAAAAATTCTATAGCCTGCTCTACGCTCATGTTAAGCACGTCGTTAATATTCTTGTTCTGATATTTTACCTCAAGAATATCGGGCTTGAACCGTTTTCCGCCGCACTCCTCGCATACTATTTTAACATCGGCCATAAACTGCATGGGAATTGTTATAAACCCGTCTCCAAGACATTGCGGACAACGTCCTCCGTCTATATTAAACGAAAAATGCGAATGTCCGTATCCGTTTATCTTTGCATATTGCTGGTCTGAGAACAGTTTGCGTATATCGTCATATATTTTAAGATATGTAACAGGATTTGAACGCGATGATTTGCCTATAGGGTTCTGGTCTATATACTCAACGGAGTCTATCTTCTCTATATTTCCGCACAACTCCTTAAAAGCCCCCGTCTTTTCTGTAAACATATTAAAATGACGGTTAAGAGCAGGGTAGAGGGTGTCGCCAACCAGAGACGATTTTCCCGAGCCGCTAACTCCTGTAACAACCGTAAGTATTCCCAACGGAAATTCTGCATCTATAGATTTTAGATTGTTCTCCATGCAGCCGTTAAGTTTTATGCTGTGTTTCCATTTTCTCGGTTGTTTTTTTGCCGGCATGGATTTTAATCCGCTCAGGTAATCAAGCGTAAGTGAACCTGTTATTGTATTGTTGCTCCGGGTAAAATCGTTGGAAGAATTATGCTTTTCTGTAATGAGTCTGCATTTTTTGAGTCCCTCCTCTATAGTACCGGCATATACGACCTCTCCTCCATACACTCCTGCATAAGGGCCTATATCTATAAGATAGTCGGCAGAAGATATTATCTCGGAGTCGTGTTCCACTATAATTACCGTATTGCCTAACTCTTTGAGCTTCTGTATAACAGAAATGAGCCTCTTGGTGTCGCGCGGATGCAGTCCTATACTCGGTTCGTCGAGTATATACAGTGAGCCTACAAGGCTGCTGCCCAATGAACTTACCAAATTAATCCTCTGACTCTCTCCGCCGCTCAATGTGTTTGAATGCCTGTTTAGTGTAAGATAACCCAATCCAACCGCCTCTATATAGTTGAGTCTGCTGTGTATCTCTTTTATAGCCCGTTGTGCAATCTCCTGTTCATGTTTCTGGAGTTGCAAATCTGTAAAAAAACGATTGAGACCGGTAATGCTCATATTCATAAGTTCGGTAATTGTCTTGCCGCCTATTTTTACATATTCGGTCTCTTTGCGCAAACGGCTGCCATGGCATGCCCTGCATTGTGTTTTTCCGGAATAACGTGAAAGCATGTATTTATATTGAATCTTATACTTCATGCTCTCAACCATTGCAAAAAATTCATTTATGCCGGTAAAATATTTGTTGCCCTCCCAAAGAATATCTTTTTCCTTGCGGGTAAGTTGTGCGTATGGCCTGTGTATTGGAAAATCAAACTTGGAGGCATTCAGCACAAGCTCTTTTTGGTATTTGCCCATTATTTCGCCTCTCCAGCAGGCAATTGCCCCTTCATATATAGAGAGCGACGGATTTGGAATTACCAAACTCTCATCTATTCCCAAAATATTGCCGTATCCTCCGCATACAGGGCATGCTCCCAACGGATTATTATAGCTGAACATTAGCTCTGTAGGCTCTTCAAAGGTTATTCCGTCGGCCTCAAATATGTTGGAAAACTCCCTTTCGCAAATCTGTCCGTCTAAAACAGATATTATCTTAATATGCCCTTTGCCTTCGTTGAATGCACTCTGCAGAGAATCCGATATTCTTGTTATTTCATCCTCTGTGCTCTCGTTCTGCTCAGGATTATTTTTGTTCTGCTCCGGTTTTATAAACCTGTCTATAAGCAGAAAAACACTCTCTGAGGCATATTTTTCCATATCCTGCAATACGTTATCTATTCTTATGGCCCTGCCATTGGTATACAGACGATTATAACCGGCATCTTTTAATGAGAGCAGCTTTTCTGTATGCTGTTCTACATTTTCCCATCCGATAGGGGCAACTATATATATTGCAGGTGTGCCTTGCAGTTCAGTTATGTACCGCACGGCATCATTTACGCTCTCCCGTTTTACCTCGCGTCCGGTAACAGGAGAGTATGTGCGTCCTATTTTTGCATAAAGCAATCTTAGATAATCGTAAATCTCGGTATTTGTTCCAACTGTAGAGCGCGGATTGCGTGTGTTTACTTTCTGCTCAATGGCAATAGCCGGCGGAATGCCTTCTATCTTATCTACCGCCGGTTTTGTCATACGTCCGAGAAACTGACGGGCAAAAGAGGAAAGACTCTCTGCAAAACGCCTTTGCCCCTCGGCAAACAGTGTGTCAAAGGCAAGAGACGACTTGCCCGAACCGGAAATGCCGGATATCACAACGAGTTTGTCGCGCGGTATCTTTAACGAAATATTCTTGAGATTATTAACCCGTGCACCCTCTATTACTATATATTCCTGTTCTGCCGTCTTGTTCTTTTTATTCTCTTTACTATCTGTCATTGTTGCCCGAAATTCTTAAAACTGTTTTGACTCCGCGTATCTTTTTTATATCAGATACTACTCTGTCTAAATGTCCGTTGTTGCTCACAGAAATACTGAGCATAATATTAAAATCGCCCTCTTTACCGGATGTGCGCTCCTCAATTCTGAAAGCACGTATAGAGGCAGCCTGTTTATTTACGCTGTCTATTACCTTTGTGCCTACAGATGAATCTCCATTATCTACAATTACTTTAAGACCTGTCTGAAAACGTGTTGTATTTGAAACCTGTCTCCATTTTACCTTTTGAACTCTATAAGGGTACATCTCCAATAATCTTTTGGCGTTAGGACACGACATTCTGTGAATCCTTATGCCTCCTGTAGCCGAAACAAACCCAAAAACATCGTCGCCAAAGATTGGATTACAGCATTTTGCCATCTTAAAACTTATGTTGTCGAGTTTGTCGTTTATAATAAGATAATCGTCGTCGTCGCAATTCCTGTTTATTGATGAGCTCTTGCTCTCGGCTGTATTTTGTGCTGCGTTTACGCCTTGTGTCTGATTTTCTAAAGCTGTTACGGAGCGCTCTTCATCTTGCTTATTGCGAGAATTGAGATACTCTTTAATATCTTGTAAATCAATCTTGCCATCGTTTATGCCTATGCAAAAGTCTCCTATGGTCTTTACTTTGTAATGTTTGGTGAGATCTGAGAGAATGTCGTCGTTGAGCTCCATTTTCCAGTTTTTCATTCTCCGTTCAAGAATCTCTCTTCCAAGGCGGCTCTGTTTGCCCTCTTCCTCTTTGAGTTTGCTCTTTATCCTGTTACGGGCTTTTGACGAAACAACAATATTTAGCCAGTCTGCCGACGGCTTCTGGTTTTTGTTGCTCATAATCTCAACAACATCACCGGTGTGCAGCTCTTCTCTTATTGATACCACCTTGCCGTTTACCTTTGCCCCACTGCATTTTACACCAAGATTGGTATGTATGTTAAATGCAAAATCGAGAATAGTAGCCCCTTTGGGTAACTGTTTGAGGTCTCCGGTTGGAGTGAATACAAAAATCTCATCTAACGAAATGTTCTTTGTAGAGTAAGGGTCCGGATCGCTGCTTTCAAGCATGCTTTTTACATTCTTGAGCCAACTGTCGAGACCTTGCACGCTTTTAATGCCTTTGTAGCTCCAGTGAGAAGCATGTCCGTTTTCTGCAATATCGTCCATTCTGGTTGTGCGTATCTGCACCTCTATATGTGCCCCCTCCTTATTCTCTACTGTTATGTGCAGAGATTCATATCCGTTAGGTTTGGGATTTGTAATCCAGTCTCTCAGTCGTTTGTCGTCCTGCTTGTATTCGCGGGTAACTTCGGAGAAAATATCCCAGCAATAAGCATGCTCGCTCTTTTTGTCGGGAGGTGCATCTACAATAAAACGAATGGCAAACACATCAAATACCTCCTCAAACGGAACACCCTGTTTCTGCATCTTCTTGTATATTGAATATGCCGTTTTTGTACGTACTTTCAGTTTGTAGCTATAGCGTTCTTTAAGGGTCTCTTCGAGTGGTTTTATAAACTGTTCAACCAATTTTTTGCGGTCTCTTTCTGTGGCCATCAGCTTGTTGGTTATTGTACGGTAGTTCTCCGGATCTGCATATTTGAAATAGAGATCTTCGAGTTCGCTTTTTAGGTTATACAATCCAAGCTGATGCGCAAGTGGAACATAGAGCATAATGGTTTCAGTTATTTTACGCATTATGCTGCTTTTTGGAAAAATATCCAGATTACGCATTATCTCCAGTCTGTCGGCCAACTTTATAAGGGTAACACGCGGGTCTTTTGAGTAGGAAATAATAAGTTTCCTGTAATTTTCTGCCTGTAGTTTGGTCTCTTTTGGTGTAATTCCCGAAATATTGTTGAGACCCTCTACCATTGTAATTATTTCTGGCGAATATTGTTTGCATATTTCGGCAAGAATCTCGGGATGTTTGCGTGTTGCCTCATGCAGAAATACTGCGGCAACGGCATCAGGCATGAGTCCGAGTTCGTTGGCTACAATAGATGCAACGCCAAGGGGATGCTCTATAAACGGATGTCCGTTACCTCTTTTATCCCCTTCAAGCACTTTTTCCGCTACGCTGTAAGCCTTGCCTACAAGCTCTTTGTCTTGCTGCGGATATTTTTCTATTATAGAGAGCAAAGTGTTGTAAAACATGCGTTTATATTTTATGGCTGTTCGCCGTTTTTCTTTTCTAATTTGCGTTTGAGATTGTTCATCTCGTCACGGAATTTGGCGGCTCTTGCAAAATCAAGTTCAGAAGCGGCCTTTTCCATATCTTTTTTTGCCCTGTCGATAGCCTTGATAAGCTCTTTCTTATCCATCTTTTCAATAACAGGGTCTTCTAATATCTGTATATTTATATCACGCTCAAATTCCTCTGTATATCTTGCTTTTCCCAAAACATTGCGCTCCTGTTTTGCAATTTGCGTAGGGGTTATGTTGTGTGCCTTGTTATATTCCTGCTGCTTATGTCTGCGACGTTCGGTTTCATCTATGGTCTGGCGCATTGAACCGGTAATCGTGTCGGCATACATTATCACAAGGCCGTTTATATTTCTTGCTGCTCGGCCGGCAGTTTGTGTGAGTGCCGTCTGTGAGCGTAGAAATCCCTCCTTGTCGGCATCGAGAATGGCAACCAATGATACTTGCGGCAAATCAAGCCCCTCTCTTAAGAGGTTTACTCCAATAAGAACGTCAAAACGTCCGGCCTGAAAATCCTCTATTATCTCTATTCTCTCAAGAGTATCAACATCGGAGTGGATATAGCGGCAGCGTACCCCCATTTTTTGCATATATTTGTCTAACTCCTCTGCCATACGTTTTGTGAGGGTGGTAACAAGTACCCGCTCGTCTTTTTCTGTACGAACGGTTATCTCTTCCAATAAATCGTCTATCTGGTTTTTGGTAGGTCTAATCTCGATAGGAGGGTCGAGCAGGCCTGTAGGGCGTACAACCTGTTCTACTATAAGACCTTCCGATTTATTCAGTTCATACGGAGCAGGAGTTGCGCTAACGAACACTGTCTGTTTTGTAAGTGCTTCAAATTCATCAAATTTTAGCGGTCTGTTATCGGCTGCCGCCGGGAGCCTGAAGCCATACTCTATAAGGGTCTCTTTACGAGAACGATCTCCTCCAAACATTGCCCGTATTTGTGGAATAGTAACATGACTCTCATCTATAAAGGTTACGAAATCGTCGGGAAAATAGTCGAGCAGGCAGAACGGACGTGTTCCTGCCGAGCGACCGTCGAAGTATCTGGAATAATTCTCTATACCTGAGCAATAGCCAATCTCCTTTATCATCTCCAAATCGTATTCCGTTCTCTGTTTAAGACGTTTGGCCTCTATATGTTTGCCAATATCGTGCAGATACTCGCATTGGGCCATAAGGTCGTCCTGAATATTATGTACTGCGCTCTTTGTGCGCTCTTTTGTTGTAACGAATATATTTGCCGGATATATAGAAATTTCATCTATAAATTCTATAGATTGTTGGGTTAAAGGGTCAAAAATCTCAATTTCCTCAATCTCGTCGCCAAAAAAGACTATACGGCAGGCATTGTCGCCATAGGCGAGGAAAATATCTACGCTGTCTCCTTTTACCCTAAATGTACCACGCTTGAAATCAACGTCGTTACGGCTGTATAGGCTCTCTACCAAGCTATATAGAAACTTTGTGCGGCTTACCATATCGCCCAGCTTTACTGTAATGGTATTTGCATGAAAATCTGCAGGATTGCCTATTCCGTAAAGGCACGATACGCTCGAAACCACTATAACGTCTCTTCTTCCGCTAAGCAGTGCGCTCGAACAGCTGAGTCTGAGTTTCTCAATCTCGTCGTTTATGCTCAGATCTTTCTCTATATACGTATCTGTAACAGGCATATACGCCTCAGGTTGGTAATAGTCGTAATAAGAGACAAAATACTCTACGGCATTATTGGGAAAAAACGATTTAAATTCTCCGTACAGCTGTGCCGCCAATGTTTTGTTATGGCTTAGTATTAAGGCCGGACGGTTCAGTCTCTCAATAACATTAGCCATAGTAAAAGTCTTGCCGGAGCCTGTTACGCCCAATAGTGTAACAGCCTCGGTGCCCGCCTTTAGGGCACTCGAAATCTGCTCTATTGCTGCCGGCTGATCTCCGGTTGGCTTATATGGCGACTGAATTTTAAAGTCCATTTCCTTACTGAAATTATCTGTTTATCCGTTAATTTATTACTATCTCTTCTCTTTCTCTGCCTTTTTGCAATACTTGAGATAATCTTTAATACCCTTGGCAACCTGTTTCATCATCTTTTTCCGGAAATCAGGATTTACTATTTTCTCCTCGTCGGGTTTGTATGAGAGAAAAAGAGTCTCTACTAAAATTGCAGGATATTCTGTTGGTGCGTTAAGCGAAAAATTAAAGTTTCCAACAAGACCAAATAAATCTACGCCGTTAATTTTAACAAGCCTGTCGAGAATCTGTTTTGCCAGTTCTCTGTTCTGGATATGTTTGTAGTAAGTGCTTGTGCCGTGAGCCTGTCTGCCTCCTGCATTGCAGTGAATTGATATAAGTAAATCTATATTGTTATCTATAAATACCCTCTTCCTTTCTGCCATTGTCATTCCAACATCGGCGTTTCTGCTCAAAACTGTTTTTGCGCCGTGAGATTCGAGTATGTCTTTAAGCATTAGAGCCATAGATAGATTTAAATCTTTCTCTTTAGCCATGGTTGTTCTTCCTATTGCACCATTGCTGTCTGGCCCTCCATGTCCTGCATCAATTCCTATTGTGAGTCCTTTTAGAGAGAATTTTGGAGCATGCTTTATGTCTACTACAAGATTGTTCTCTTCGTATTTTGCAGAATAGCCCCAAGAAGAGTGCCCTTTGAGATTTACTACAAGCGTGAGCACATCTGAATCTGTCTGTATTGCTTCTATATTTTCAACTGATTTTAGATTGAGATATTGAGTAATCCAATTAGAGTTGTTCTGCACCCCAAAAAGTTCTATT
This sequence comes from uncultured Muribaculaceae bacterium, assembly GCA_964621625.1. Lineage (GTDB taxonomy): Bacteria > Bacteroidota > Bacteroidia > Bacteroidales > UBA932 > Egerieousia. Next base: position 185,454 of record CAZULV010000001.1, read on the forward strand.
ATAAGTTGCCTTGGATTAGAGTTTTCTCTTATGATATAAGGTTTTTTTACAGGCATGCCTATTTTAACTCTGTCGTATGTGCCTCTATTTGAAATGTTCATAGATTGTGATGCGCATGTTTGCAAAATAGATGCGTCCACTATGGTATCTGTAACCATTTCCTTTGGCATATAAGCGTATCTGTTGTTTGAGAGAATAATCCTGTAAAGTCCATCGTTAGCCTCTTCTGCCTTTAATATAACATCCTCGCTTATAAATCCTATTTTTGAGCCTCCAAGCCTGTCATTGTCGAGGCTTGAGTTAAAATAAGCTCCCGACAAAGTCTTTACGGTGCGGATTGCAGCATTGCTATGCTCTATAACTGTTGAATCCTGTACATACATGGTGGTCTGACGGGCAGTTGCATTGTGCAAACCTGTCAGGAGTAATAAAATTGTGAATATTGATAAATTTTTCATTGTCAGTTAATTGTGAAATAATAAAATACAACTCAAAACAAGGCGTAAATATACGAACTTTTGAGCTAATAATTATTCATCGGGAGCTAAGTGGTATCTAATAATTATTCTTTGAGTTGTTTAGCAGGATATGAATATTAATATTAGCATTAATGTTAAAATAAACATTTCCACCTGTTATGTTATTCTATTTTTGTTAGAATCATATCTACCGGAATTGTGAATAAGTCTGAACGCGGTCTTTCTTCTAAATGCACCATATCTTCGTTAACAGGTATAGATACAGGCTTGGTAGTCTTCTCTTCTGATTTTTTATTTTCCTCTACAGCCTCAGTCTCCTCATCTTCTACAATCTCTACAATATATTCATCAGGTTCTAAATGCCATGAGAGTTGCGCAGGATTGCCGGGAATGTAAGTTAACGGAGAGCGATACGATTTGGATTGATATAGATCTTCAACACTTCTTTCGGTGTAGCTTATATATAACTGTGTCAGAGGAATATTATCCGAGAATTTACCAAATGGTCCAAAAAATATTACATAATCATCTTCTATAGTGCATTCCTTTAATTTGTTTAGGCAATCATGGATTACAACTCCATTTTTAACATATTTATATACGCCAAAAACCAAATAATATTTTTTATTCTTGTATGTGTAGTAATGTGTTTTTGTCTTTAAAATAAAATGCTCTTTATCGGTTTTATACTCCCAAGTGCCTATAAAGTTTTCATAATTTGGGATTTTTTCATCTTGTGCAGTTGCAGACTTTGTTGCAGCTGTTAAAAATGCCATGAACAAACTCAAAATAACTACAATGTTAATATGTTTTTTACTTTGTTTCATAATAGATAGGCTTTATATAGTACATGGTATCATTTGAATTAGTTAGATTTAATTTAATGGTGTTAAGTATCACTCAAATTGTTTATTAAATTTTGGGTTAAGGCTGTTTAGCGTATCTAATAATTATTCTTTGAGTTGTTTAACAGGATATGAATATTAACATTCACATTAAAATTAAAATAAACGTTTCCATTTGTATAACTATTCTATTTTTGTTAGAATCATATCTACCGGAATTGTAAATAAGTCTGAACGCGGCCTTTCTTCTAAATGGACTATATCTTCGTTAACAGGTATAGATACGGGCTTTGTAGTCTTCTCTTCTGATTTTTTATTTTCCTCTACAGGCACTGTCTCCTCATCTTCTACAATCTCTACAATATATTCATCAGGTTCTAAATGCCATG
>CAZULV010000002.1:0-118029 GCA_964621625.1 uncultured Muribaculaceae bacterium
CCACAACCTCAACAGGCACTCCGTATTTTTTACTGTATTGCTCTACTGCCTGCTTGCTTTTGTTTTTCTGAGGGAAGTTCATTAGCTTTGTCATCAGATGGATGAGCGTTTTGCAGAGGAGCTGTGTCATTCTGTTTGCCGAAAGGTTCAGGTTTGATGTCCGTACTACCACCTGAGGCGCTCATTTGCTTTTTCTCATAAGCAGTCAATTCTTCCTGTTGCGGTTTCTCAAGAACTCCATCAGTTCTCTGTCCTGAGGAGACATATCCTGTTCCATTTCCCGGAACAGTTTCTGTTTGGGTATCTGAGTCTCGAACATATTATTTTGCCTTACAAGCTCATTAAGCGACATACCGGCACGTTTTGCCGCATAAAGATACGAAATAGCTTTGTTTATGGCAGCAAGATTTTAAACCTGTTTTGTTATCGCAGACAAGGCTTCTATTACGGCAGAGTATTCAAAGCCGCGGCCTATTGCAAATCTCATTACTTTTTCTCTGCGTTTTTGCAACGACTCCTCTTTGTGCAACGATTTCCACTTTTTCTCTATAAGTTTTTCAAGCACTTTTTGCCCCGACAGCCCGTTTTCACTCCCCTCTTCTCCCCCATCTGCAGCAAAATAATTTTTCTGCATGGCTTCTGATATAATATCGTCGGATATGCCAAAGTTTTTGAGATTATAAACAATCTTCTGTTTGCCCCAACCGTTAAAGCGGAGCTTATCGCGCACAAAAGCATTTGCAAAGCGGGTATCATCTATAAACCTTTCAGAGACCAAAACAGATATTATCTCCGCTATATCTCTGTCTGACAAGCCGGGCACTCCGGGCTTTTTACCTCCACTTATTAATACATCTTCTTTACCAGACTCTCCTTCTCCTGCCTTTCCTGCATCTCCTGTCGCTTTGCCTGCTGCCATTTGCTCATCCGAACCTCTCCTCTTTTTTAATCCAGACGGTTTGGCCTGCCATTTTTTTAGAAGAGCAACAGCTTTGCCACTGCAATACTCAGAACGGCTGCATATTGCTCTAAGTCTGTCTAATGCGTAATCTTTTGTCATAATTCTAAAAATAATAGCCGAGATTAAGATAAAGCCCAACTTTTTCGTTATAATCAGACCAATGACAATTAAGACTTATAGGACCAAGAGGCGTGTTATAGGAATATTTTACACCCGCGCCCCAATATCCCGACCCAAGATTATTAAACATATACTCAAAAGACTCGCCGCTTCTCATATAGTTTACCATACCGTAAATGTAATGATTCTTGCCTATACGGGTTCGTAAATCGAGACGTCCCACAAGAATATTGGAATCAAATATATCGGCATAATTAATACCTATAAACGGTATCTGCTGAGATACATAACGTCCGTATTCAGAACCTCCGGCGTAATTCATATATGGGAGATATTTTACATTGCCTATAAACGAACGGTAATATATGGCAGGCAATATAGTAAACCGCTCTGCCGGCGATAACGCTGCCAAGAAATTGAGTTTCAAGGCTGCAAAATAGCTATTGTCTTTATAAAAATGCGGCTGGAAAAATGCCGCCTCGGCATCAAAGGCCATTCCCTTTACAGGAAAATATTTGTTATCTCTGTCGTCCATACGGGCATTTAAAAAATAGCTCAGAAAACAATCCGAATCATTGTTTTGCATTGCCTCTCCGGTATTTGAAAGAAGATGTCTGTAATTAAAAGCCTCGAACCTTATTCCACACTGAAAATCAAAATTACGCAGATAACGGTTAGAGAACCCTAATTCTAATTTATTGTTATAGAACGACATATAATTTGAGAGTTCTCCTTTTTCGTATATATTCATATCTGTAGACTTAAACATGTACGAAACGTTTATCTTTGGAAAATTTTTAAATACATAGGCATAATCCAACTTTCCATACGCATTATAACTAAGCCTTCCGGTTAGCGACAGACGCGAACCAAAGAGATCTTGCGTATGAATGCCCAAATGCAGCAGAACAGAAGCGGCCTCTTCTGAATCGAACCTCGCTCCAACGGCAAACATGTTGGCAGGACCGCGTTTAAAATAGAGAACCAACCTCTCTTCCCCCTCTATTTCCCCTTTTTGTATTTTATAAGAAACAGACGAGAAGGCATTTGTTCCGTAAAATATTGATATTGCCCTGTTAATTTCATCGCCCGAGATACGCGTTCCCTCTTTTAATCCCCCCTCTCTAAGCAACCATGCAGCATCTGAGGCGGTAACGCCATTCACCTCTATAACAGACACATTAAACGTATCTTTTATAATTTCCGTTGCCGGTGCAGGGGCCTTTTTGTGCACGGTTCGGCCTCTGTAAGAGGCCTGTTTTTTAGCCAATGCCTCCAGTTCCCCCTTTTTCTCCAACGCTGCCGCATACCCGTTTGCAATAAGGGAATCTATTGCCGCCTTATTAAAGCTGAATGTACTGAAACCCTCCACATTCGGTTTTATATAAATATCGGCGAGTTTTATATTCGCCTTGTACTGTTCATTTCCCATAAGCCCTATAATCTGCGTAAACACCTGAGTAATAGAATTTAGCTCATCGGCCTTAAACAAATCGTTCTGAATATCTACGCCTATTATTATATCGGCACCCATCTGTCGGGCCACATTTGTAGGGAAATTATTTACCGTTCCACCATCTACAAGCACCCTTCCGTTTATTGTTACAGGGGTAAAATAGCCGGGAATTGCCATTGTGGCACGCATGGCCAAAGGCATATAGCCATTATTCAATATCACCTCGTCTCCTGTAGACAAATCTGTGGCTATACAAGCAAAAGGAATTGGCAAATTATTAAAATCCAATGAATCCTGATAGCCTCCTGCAAGTCCCGACAGCAAATTGAATATATTCTGCCCGTTTACCATACCGGCAGGCAGATATGCCATTGTAATGTCTTTGTCTTTTGTAATATCTTTATCTTTCTTGCCTTTTGTAACAGGTGCAGCTTTTAAAGGCTCTGCATCATTAAGCCTTATTGTATAGAACGGAACTTTAAGAAGATAAAGCTGGTCCATCTGCTTGCTGCTAAATGAAGCGTTTCTCCGCGATGTGGTATTGCTCAGAAGATACGGCCAGTCGAGTCTGCGGATAATGGAATCCATTTTTACAGCATTGTATCCCATAGAATACATTCCGCCAACTATTCCGCCTATACTTGTTCCAACAACCAAGTCTACCTGCACACCCGCCTCCTCCAAAACCTTAAGCACGCCAACATGGGCCGCCCCTTTTGCCCCGCCGCCACACAACACCAACGCCACCTTAGGACGTTGCTCAGAGTTTAGGACAGTATTTTGGGCAGTATTCCGAACAGTATTTTGGGCAGTATTTTGGGCAAAAGTTCTGGTAGAAGCTTTGGTATAGGTTTGTCTCTCATTATTTGAGCCGTCCTTCTCTAAATATGAATGCAGCACACCTTCTTTAATGTGATTATCCGAATCAACCGTACAATAGGCCGCATACGAATATAACGGCAGTACCGCAACGGACACCATAAACAGACATACTGCAACAAAACCTGCTCTACACAGTTGAGAAAGCAATAAAAACAATTCTTTGCCCGATTTATACATCTTTTTAAAACTATTCATTCTCTTTAATATTACTGTTGTGCCTGCCGCTCAACATGCCGCATGCCGCCAGAATATCCTCACCCCTCGAAGCTCTTATTGTTGCAGTTATCCCCGCTGCATTTATCCTATCTCTGAACTGCTCTATTACAGGCATTGGAGAAGGGGCAAGTTCAGAATCGGGAATTGCATGAAAACGTATAAGATTTACTCTGCACTCTAATCCTCTAAGCATACGCACAAGGGCATCGGCATGCTTTTTACTGTCGTTTACCCTGTTGAACATGGTATATTCAAAACTCACTCTGCGCTGACCTGTAAAATCAAACTCCTTTATGAGCTTTATAGTATCTTCAATAGGAAAAGCCTTTTGCATAGGCATGAGCATACGCCGCTCCTCCGGGAAAGGGTCGTGCAAACTTATTGCTAAGTGCACTTTGGTACTCTCCAAGAATGTGCGCAAGGCCGGCATAACGCCAATACTGCTCAAGGTTATTCTCTTTGGACTCCAGGCAAATCCCCACTCAGAGGTAAGTATCTCAATTGCGGCAAGCACATTCTTTAAATTATCCAAAGGCTCTCCCATACCCATAAACACAGCATTCGTAAGATTGTTGCTTTCATCTATGCTTATAAATTGAGAAATAATCTCTGCAGTCTCCAAATTTCCCTTAAAGCCCTGACGGCCGGTCATGCAGAATCTGCACCCCATTCTACACCCCGCCTGCGAAGAGACACAAATAGTCGCGCGGTCGTCGTCAGGAATCATTACAGCCTCAATGGCACTGCCTGTATGGCACGGGAAAAGATACTTTTTTGTACCGTCGGAAGAGCATTTTACATCAATGGCACTGTCTATTCCTACAATATATTGTTCCGACAATTTTTCTCGTGCAGCTTTGGAAAGGTTTGTCATCTGCGCTATATCTGTAACCTTCTTCTTATAAAGCCAATCTGCTATCTGTTTTGCGGTAAAGGCCGGCAGGCCCGATTCTTTCACTATCTCTTTGAGTTGCGAAAGAGTGCATCCCAAAAGTTTTTTTCTGTTATCTGTCATCTCGGATAATTTACACTCGGATAATTTACAATGGAATTCCGGTTTAAAGTAACTGCGCAAAGGTAAAAAAGGCTTCCGATATTGACTAAAAAAAAATAATGAAAATCCGGCCGTTTTGGCTATATTTGCCAACGCTTAAACAAGAAAGTGTTTTTACAGACAATTTCTGAACTCTTTTATTAATTTAAAATTTTTAAATATGGCTAAAGAAAATGCAGAAGCAGGAAAAGGAGCAGAGGTTAATGTTGAGAAACTAAAGGCATTACAGGCTACGTTAGACAAAATAGAGAAAGACTTTGGCAAGGGAACAATAATGAAGTTGGGAGACCAGCCGCAATGGGAAGTTTCTACAATTCCGTCGGGTTCTATAGCATTAGACCATGCCTTGGGAATTGGAGGATACCCAAGAGGCAGAGTAATAGAAATTTACGGTCCTGAAAGCAGCGGTAAAACCACATTGGCCATACATGCAATAGCTCAGGCGCAAAAAAGCGGAGGCATTGCAGCTATAATAGATGCCGAGCATGCCTTTGACAGAACATACGCAAAGAAATTGGGTATAAATGTAGATACCTTGCTTATTTCTCAGCCCGACAACGGAGAGCAGGCTCTTGAAATTGCCGACAGTCTCATACGCTCGGGTGCAATTGATATAATTGTAATAGACTCTGTTGCCGCCCTAACTCCTAAAGCAGAGATAGAGGGCGAAATGGGTGATTCAAAAATGGGACTTCAAGCCCGTTTGATGAGCCAGGCATTAAGGAAACTCACAGCAAATATAAGCAAGACAAATACATGCTGTATTTTCATAAACCAGTTGAGAGACAAGATTGGTATAATGTTTGGCAATCCGGAGACCACAACCGGCGGTAACGCGCTCAAGTTCTACTCAACCATGAGGCTCGATGTGAGAAAGACCACACAATTGAAAGACGGAGAAGATGCTACAGGTAACAGAACTCGTGTTAAAGTTGTAAAGAACAAGATGGCTCCACCTTTTAGAAAAGCTGAGTTTGATATTCTGTTTGGAGAAGGAATCTCAAAAATAGGCGAAATAATAGATTTGGGTGTTGAGTTTGATATTATAAAAAAGAGCGGAAGCTGGTTCAGCTATGGCGATAGCAAACTTGCACAGGGCCGAGATGCTGTAAGACAAATTCTTACAGATAATCCAGAACTTGCAGAGGAGATAGAGGGTAAAATACGCGAAGCTCTCAAAAACGTAACAGACTAAGACAAGCAGCCAAAGTGGCAAAAGCATAAAAGCCAGACTGATAAGACAAATTAAACCGAATCAAAAGTGATATTTAGATTCGGTTTAATTGTATTTATAAAAAAGGTAATGCGCGGTATGTTGCCCAAAATAATAAAGAGGGCAGCTCTTGCATATTTACATTGCCCTATATTTTTTAGCCTGGGCAGAAATCAGTTCTTTATCTGAAAAATAGTTTATTCTCATGGCGGCACGCACCTCTTCCAATGTTACAGCCGCTTTTGCCCGAGCCTCTTCACACCCCTTCTCAAGCATTCTGTAGACACCCTCTATGTCCTGCTCATACAATTTACGTCTTTCGCGAATCGGTTGAAGGAAGTCCTCCATAATGTTAAACAAAAACTTCTTGCATGTGCCGTCACCAAGTCCGCCTCTGCGGTAATGCTCTTTCATCTCATTGAGGTCTGCATATTCAGGAAGGAATTTTTTAAAATGCTCCGGAGTGCAGAAAGCATCGAGATATGTAAATACCACATTGCCCTCAACGTGTCCCGGATCTGAAATCTGCAAATGCTCAGGATCTGTAAACATGCTGTTTACCTTCTTTTTTATCTCTTTTGAGGTATCGGAAAGATAAATGCAGTTACCAAGTGATTTACTCATTTTTGCTTTGCCGTCGGTTCCGGGCAAACGCAAACATGCGGCATTATCCGGCAATAATATTTCCGGTTCAATTAACACAGGGCCATAAACCGAGTTGAATTTTCTAACAATTTCGTTTGTCTGCTCCAACATAGGCTTCTGGTCTTCGCCAACAGGAACTACTGTTGCTTTAAATGCGGTAATATCAGATGCCTGGCTTATAGGATAGGTAAAGAAACCCACAGGAATGCCTTTCTTATTCTGATTTTCGTCATCGTCTGAAAAGCCCCTCATCTGAATTTCCTGTTTTACAGTAGGATTACGCTGCAGACGCTGTACAGTTACAAGGTTCATGTAATAGAATGAAAGCTCACACAATTCAGGAACCTGAGACTGTATAAATATTGTACTTTTAGCAGGGTCGAGACCGCAAGAAAGATAATCGAGAGCAACTTCTATTATATTCTGACGGACTTTATCCGGATTGTCGGCATTGTCTGTTAGAGCCTGTGCATCGGCAATCATAATAAAGATTTTGTCAAACTCACCCGAATCCTGCAATTCCACTCTTCTTTTTAACGAACCCACATAGTGTCCCAAATGGAGTTTTCCGGTAGGTCTGTCGCCGGTAAGTATTATTTTTTCCATAAATCAAAAATTCTATTGGTAAATGAACGATTTTTATTATTAACCCACAGTTGCACCGTTATCCACTTCTGAGGCAGGTGTTACAAACTTCATCTTTCCGTTTTCGTCTTTAGCCATAAGAATCATGCCTTTTGACTCTATACCCTTTATTTTGCGTGGAGCAAGGTTTGCAAGAATACAAATCTGCTTGCCAATCATCTCTTCAGGTGTATAATACTCAGCAATACCAGATACTATTGTTCTTGTATCTATACCTGTATCTATAGTGAGTTTGAGCAATTTATCTGTTTTAGGCACTTTTACTGCCTCCAAAACAGTGGCCGTTCTTATATCCATTTTCATAAAATCATCAAACGTACACTCCTCTTTTTGAGGGAGCGGAGCATTTGCAGGAGCTGTTTCTGCAGTTGCAGCTGCTTCGGCTGCTGCTTTTGCCTCATTTGCCTGTTTTGTAGCATTGAGTTTATCTATCTGAGCCTGTATTGCATCATCCTCTATTTTTGCAAAAAGCAACTCTGCCGGATTAAGCTGATGTCCTGCTGCAAGAATCTCAGAACTACCAAACTCATTCCAACCTATTTTGTTAAGATTGAGCATTTTTACAAGTTTGGCCGACGAGAACGGCAAGAACGGTTCAAATGCTATTGCAAGGTTGGCACATAGTTGCAGAGAGATATTAAGAATGGTTGCAACCCTCTCCATATCTGTTTTGGCAAGTTTCCAAGGCTCGGTTTCTGTAAGATATTTGTTTCCCAAGCGGGCCAAATTCATTGCATCCTTTAACGCCTCACGGAATTTATAGTTATTAAGATTCTGCTCCAATGATTCCTTTATAGCAGGAATCTCTGCAATAATCTCTTTATCAATATCTGTAAGATTTGTTACAGCCGGAACTTTACCTCCAAAATATTTGTGTGTAAGCACAACCGCTCTGTTTACGAAATTGCCGTAAATTGCCACAAGCTCACTGTTATTGCGTGTCTGAAAATCTTTCCAGGTAAAGTCATTGTCTTTGGTTTCCGGAGCATTTGCGCAAAGAACATATCTTAAAACGTCCTGCTTGCCTGGAAAATCCACAAGATACTCATGCAACCATACAGCCCAGTTGCGTGATGTTGATATTTTATCTCCCTCTAAGTTAAGGAATTCATTTGCAGGCACATTCTCCGGAAGAATAAAACCGTCGCCATAGGCTTTGAGCATAGATGGGAAGACAATGCAGTGGAATACGATATTATCTTTTCCAATAAAATGCACCAATTTGGTATCGCTGCTCTTCCACCATTTTTCCCAATCGTTAGGAAGCAACTCTATTGTATTTGATATATACCCGATAGGAGCATCAAACCATACATACAGAACTTTTCCGTCTGCCCCTTCTACCGGAACTGGAACACCCCAATCGAGGTCACGGCTTACGGCACGCGGTTGCAGGCCGCTGTCTATCCAGCTTTTGCACTGGCCGTAAACATTCGTTTTCCACTCTTTATGACCATTAAGAATCCACTCTTTGAGCCAGCTCTCATATTGATCTAAAGGCAAATACCAATGACTTGTAGGTTTTTTAACAAGTTCTCCGCCACTAATCATTGATTTAGGGTTTATAAGCTCGTCGGGGCTAAGAGTGCTGCCGCATTTTTCGCATTGGTCTCCGTATGCACCTTCGGCACCGCATTTAGGGCATGTACCCTTTATGTAACGGTCGGCCAAGAATGTATTTGACTCTGTATCAAAATACTGCTCGCTCTCTTTTTCTATAAACTTTCCATTATCGTAGAGTCTTCTAAAAAATTCCGAAGCGGTTTTATGATGTATTTTTGAACTGGTGCGGGAGTAAATATCAAAACTTATTCCCAACTCCTCAAACGAATCTTTTATTATCTTGTGGTATTTATCTACAATATCCTGAGGAGTGCATCCCTCATTCCTCGCCTTTATTGTAATTGGAACTCCATGCTCATCTGAACCGCCGATAAACAGCACATCCTCTCCTTTTAGTCTCAAATATCTCACATATATATCTGCAGGAACGTAAACTCCGGCAAGATGTCCTATGTGAACAGGGCCGTTCGCGTATGGAAGGGCCGATGTTACCAAGTGTCTTTTAAATTGCTTTTCCATTATTATATCTGTTATTATTTTATACTACTAAAAAATTATCCTCTTGAGCTCTTTTGCAAAAACAGTTCTAACCTGCATAAGCTCATTTATCTGCCTTACAATAGTGTCCTGCAATTGTATATCCGCTGCATCCTGTGCCTTTTTAAGCTCCTGAGCAAGATTCATAAGAGCCTGCGCTGTAATTTTTGCCTTATAAATAAGGATTGCCTTGGGCACTACCTTCCCCAATACATTCTTTTCTGGTATAAGCGATTTGTTAAATTGCTCTATTGTAATGGTATAGGGCTGAGCCATAAGATCTACTACACTTTTGGCAACTGCCCTGTCGGGGTGATTTATAAAATGTTTGAATATTTTGTCGGGTTCTACAGAATTAAGGTTAAAATATTCGTTAAAAATGTTTTTATATACTAAATTTTGCAGCTCCAAATCGTCGTTCTGTAACTGCGACAATATATATTGCGCAACGCTTTGTTCCTCTTTATCAGGCGCTCCGTAAACAAATTCCTCCTCAAGATGTATTGAGAGATGCCCAAATTTTATAAGATAATAAAGTATCTCTTTTTCGGCTTCTTCGCAATATGTATCTATAACAAAACCCGGAAGCGGAGTCTTCTTTGCATCGGCAACATCCAATTTTACAAAATTGTCATTTGCCTGAGCTGTACCTCCTCCGGTCTGTTGCATCTTATCATAATTCTCAAGCCTCTCCTTACGCAGGTTATCCTTGAACTCCTCCTCTTTTTTGCGGCCTCTAACCTTATTAATCTCCTGCTGCAGAAGCTCTTGACTTATATTCAACCGTTGGCTCGTCTCCTCTGCATAAACATTGCGCACAATAGCATCCGGAATTACCGCAATACTGTTTACAATTTCACCTATCAAACGTGCCCGTTGCAACGGGTCCTTTGCAATATCATTGCTTAAAATTTTATATTTAAAGGCAATAAAATCCTCTTCATTTTCATTAAGAAACTCGCGCACCTGCTCTGCCGTATGCTTCTTGGCAAAAGAATCCGGGTCCTCTCCATTAGGAAAGAGGGCAACTTTTACCTCCATTCCTTCCGACAAAAGCATGTCTATACCTCGTAACGAGGCTTTGATTCCGGCATAATCGCCATCATATAAAACGGTTATCTTATTTGAAAACCTCTTTATAAGACCTATCTGTCCTGAGGTTAGCGAAGTTCCGCCGCTGGCCACCACGTTCTCTATTCCTGCCTGATGAAAAGATATTACATCTGTATATCCCTCAACAAGATAACACTTCTGCTCCCTTACAATGGCCGCCTTTGCCTCATAAATTCCGTACAAAGATTTATTCTTTACAAAAGCCTCGCTTTCCGGAGAATTTATATACTTTGCAATGGATTTATCGCTCCTTAACGTTCTGCCTCCAAACGCAATAACCTTTCCGCTTATAGAACGCCACGGAAACATTACCCTATCATAAAAACGATCAAACAACTCTCCACTCTCTTCTCTCTCTATTGTAAGGCCTACAGCCGTAAGATGCTCCTTTTTATATCCGCTCTTTTGGGCCTGATGGGTAAAAGCCCTCCTCTCATTTGGAGAATAGCCCAACTCAAATTTACGTATTACATCATCATTAAATCCTCTCTCTTTAAAGTAACTCAGACCTATGGCTTGCCCGTCTTCGCTCTCCCACAAACGCTTTACATAAAAATTCTTGGCAAAATCATTTACAATAAGCAACGATTCATGAAACAGACGCTGCTGCACATCCTCCTCACTCTCCTCTCGCTCCTTAACCTCAATACCGTATTTGTGTCCTAAATACTTTATAGCCTCTGTATAGCTCATCTGCTCATGCTCCATAACAAAAGTTACGGCACTTCCGGCCTTTCCGCAGCCAAAACACTTAAAAATGCCTTTGCTTGGAGAAACAGAGAAGCTCGGGGTTTTCTCATGATGAAACGGACAGCACGCAATATAATTTGTCCCCCTTTTCTTTAGAGAGACAAAATCACCCACAACCTCAACGATTTGCGCGGCATCAAGAACCCTTTCTATAGTATTGCGATCTATCAATGCGTAAATTTTATGAAATAACTTGCAAAGTTAGAAAAAATCACTTTTACAAAAGTGAAAAATACGACAAAAAAATAGACGGACTAAAATAAACGACCGTTTAATTTCGACATGATTCTTTTTAACCTGTTGGAGATGCTTCAATTTTTATCCGACGGGCTTTTCTTATGTATATGCCACAAGGAGTGTCTATAAGAAAAGTACAATTAGTAACTAAACCTAATATCATATTAACAATAATTATTAACCTAAAATTTAGTTTATGTTCATTCAAAAAATTTCAAGTCGATCTATACGATTTGTATTGATGACAGTTGCAACTATGATTTTATCAGTAGGAGCAACTTGGGCACAGAATGTAAAAGTAAGCGGAACGGTTACCGACAAGAACGGCGAGCCGCTTATTGGTGTTTATGTTTTGGTAGAAGGAACCACAACAGGAGCATCAACCGATTTTGACGGTAAATACACTCTGGATGCACCGGCAAATGCCAATTTGGTATTTTCACTAATGGGAATGAAAAATTCAGTAGTTCCTGTAAACAACCGTTCAGTAGTTGATGTTACAATGGAAGAAGATGCAGTTCTTCTCGACGACGTTGTTGTAACAGCTTTGGGTATTAAAAAAGAGAGAAAATCTTTAGGTTATGCAGTGTCAGACATTAAAGCAGATGAACTGATGAAAAACAAAACTGCCAATCCTATTTCTTCTCTTTCCGGAAAAATTGCCGGTGTAAATATTACTCAGTCTGGTGGAGGAGCAGGTTCCGGTGCTCAAATCATTCTCCGTGGAGGTACTTCTGCCGCTGAGGGTAAAGACAACCAGCCTCTTATTGTAGTGGACGGTATTATCTACGACAACTCATCTTCTGTTGTAGGTAACTCTGCATTTGACGGTTCTACAAAATCTTCAACAACCACTTCTAACAGATTAATGGACCTTAACCCAGAAGATATAGAGAGCATGTCTGTACTTAAAGGCCCGGCTGCTGCTGCTCTTTATGGTTCACGTGCTGCAAACGGTGTTATTTTGGTAACAACAAAGAGTGGAAAAGAAGGTACTGTTGAAGTTAATGTGAGCTCAAGATTTACTACATCTTGGGTTACCAATCTTCCTGAAGTCCAGACCCAATACACAAGAGGATACATGGAAGAGCAGTATGATAATAACGGCAATTATGTAAATACATTATTCAATGATTTTGCATACACCTCTTGGGGTGAGAAATCCAATGCTCAAACTTACGATAATATAGGTAATTTCTTCCAGAGTGGCTACGTATTCGACGAAAGTGTTAGTGTTGCAGGTGGTACTGAGAAAAGTAAATATTATTTGTCAGGTTCTTATTACGATCAAGCAGGTGTTGTTCCTCAGACCGGTTATGATAAGTATACTGTACGTTTCAACGGCGAGCAAAAAGTAGGTTTATTTACCTTCTCTGCAAATGTTGCTTACTCTGAGGCTCATACAGATAAAACCCTTACATCGGCAGGTCTGTATGGCTCATCAGGAACAGGTGCCTTGAACGCAGTTTATACATGGTCACCATTTGATGATATGAAACACTACTTAAATGAAGATGGCACACGTTATCAGATGTTTGGCGACAGATTAGACCCTTGGGATGAGAAAGATAATCCTTATTGGATCATCAACAAAAACAATATGTATGACGATACCCAACGTTGGACAGGCTCTGTTAAGATAAAAGCAGATGTTACCGATTGGTGGTTCTTGTCTTATAATCTTGGTTTGGATACATATACTCAAACAAGTTCTAACAGAATTGCTCCGGGCGGTGCAATTAAACAAGTATGGCAAAATGGTATGATGTCTGACAACACACTTCGTTTCAGATATATATCACATAACTTCATGTCAAATATGAACAAACAGTTCGGCAAATTTGACGTAAACTTAATGTTGGGTGCATCTATTGAAGATACTGAAACCGACAGACAGTCTATGATGGCCTATAATTTTTCTGTTCCAAACTTCTTCTCATATGCAAATGCAACTGATAACAACAAATCATTCTCTCACGGTGCTTCACAAAAGAGACTTGCAGGTGTATTTGGAGAGGTAAGAGCATCTTGGAATAACACAGTTTTCTTAACTGTAACAGGACGTAACGACTGGACATCTACTCTTCCTAAAGAGAACCGTTCATATTTCTACCCATCTGTATCGGGATCAGTAGTATTTACCGAATTCCTTCCTAAAAATGACGTCCTTACATTTGGTAAGATACGTGCATCTTGGGCCGAAGTAGGTAAAGATACAGGAGCATATGAGACAAACACAGCACTTTGGCCTGTAGGTACATACATAAATGGAGCTATTGGTGTAGGTAACAATTGGACTCGTGGTAATCCTTATTTGAAACCTGAGAAAACAAGATCAACAGAGTTAGGTCTTGAGTTGGCATTTTGGGGTGGCAGATTGCGTTTTGACTACGCTTACTACACAAATGACTCATATAATCAAATTTTAAGTCCGCGCGGTCCTCAGTCAACAGGTTACATTTTCTGCTCTATTAACGCAGGTAACGTATACAACAAAGGTATGGAGTTGTCTATATCAGGAACACCTATTGAGAACAAAAATTTCACCTGGGATATGAGCTTGAATATTGCAGGCAACCGTGGTACATTGGATGGACTTCCAGAAGGTCTTAATGTTATGTACTTAACAGATGTACAATATGCAGGAGCTCAGGCAGCCTCATTTAATGGTGGTAAATTTATGGCAATTGCCGGTAAAAAATGGAATAGAGATGATAACGGCAATGTTATTCTCGATGGTAACGGTATGCCTACATACACTACAGCTCTTGAAGAGATTGGTAACAGAGAGTCTTCATTCACAGGTGGCTTTAACAATACATTATCGTGGAAAGGATTTACATTTAACATGTTGTGGGAGTTCCGTGTTGGTGGAGATGTTGTAAATGGCACACAGTATGCCATGGATGCTGCTGGTACAAGTAAATTCTCAGGAGATGTTCGTAATAAGAGCTTAACAGTTAGCGGTGTTGATGCAAACGGCAACCACGTATCAAATACTTGGAATGCAAATGATACTTATATGTTCTCCGGTAGAGTAACAAGCGGTTATAATATCATTAAGAGCTATTATACCAGTTATTATTCACAAGAGACTATGAACTATATTACAGATGTAAATCTTCTAAGATTACGCTCTGTTTCTCTGTCATACAATGTTCCTAAGAATTTCCTTAAGAAAATTGGTGTAATCAAAGCAGCAAACATTTCAGTTGCGGCTAACAATCTTCTGTTATTTACCAATTATAATGGCGACCCTGAGGCAGCAGCAGCAGGAGTTGGTGGTTCTTCTTCAGTTGGTTTTGATTACTGCGGCATTCCTTCAACATCTGGTATGACATTCGGTATTAATCTGACATTCTAAAACTAAACAATAAATAAATTAAAATTATGAAATTAATTAAATCAATTATATTGTGCGGTATTTGCTTGATGGCTATATCATTGACATCTTGCGACAATTGGCTCGATGTTAATACCGACCCTGAAAATCCATCATCGGCAAGTACTACATACGAGAATCGTTTGGCACATATTGAGTTCTATACTAATAGTGCTACTCAATTCGGAGCTTGGCGTTCATCTATGTCTATGGGAGACTGGACTCGTAACTATGATGGTGGAACTTATTGGCACATGTCTTATTGGAATCCTCAACAAGGAGTAGTTACCACTGCTTACCAATGGTGGTTTGTTGGAGCAGCATGTAATATTGAAGATATGTATGAAAAAGCAATGGCCGACGGTGCTTACCATTATGCCGGCGTTGCAAGAATTATATACGCATACGGTTTCATGCTTATGACCGACCTTTATGGAGAAATGCCTTTCACAGAAGCTCTTGGAGAAGATGCAACACCTTCTTATGATAACGGCAAGACCATTTATCTTGGCTGTCTCGCAGCTTTGGACGAAGGTATCGAATTAATGGGTAAGTCTCAATCTGCTACTCTTCCAGCACTCTCTGTAGGCGACTGGTGGGGCGGTGGAAATGTTCAGAAATGGATAAAATTCGGAAACCTTCTTAAAGCACGTTGGATTAACAAACTTATTAAGAAAGGTAACGGCTCATACAAAGAGGGTAAATATGACACTCAAGCTATTCTTGCCGCTCTCGAAAATGGACCTAAGAGCAATTCTGACAATATTATCATTAACCATACTGATGATAACGGTACAACTCACGATGTGCTTGGTTGGAATGAACCTGTAGATTACTCACCACTGTACTCAGTTTCAGGCATGAACTCTGGTTACATGGCAACTAAAATGCTATATGACAACCTTACAAATTTTGGAGGTTATGGCGTAGAAGACCCACGTGCAGACAAGATACTTCCTTGGGCATATTCTCCTAATGCAAAATCTGGAGATTATAAACAGGTTAATGGTTGGAGAAGAACTCTTGGTGTTGATATGACAACCCAAGCATCTCCAAGTTTGGTTAACGGTCCTATCCGTGCTTCATATTCTGTACAAGAAGGCGGTTGGTTTATAAAAACTGAACTTCCTGAACGTAAAGGTGACACAATCTATGTAGAAGCAACCAGTTCATCTAAAGGTTACGCTAAAAACAAAGACCTCCTTTATAGAAGAGCAAATGTACTGACAGGTGCAGCAGGAGAAGATGACCTTCTTGCTGCAGAATCAGGCACATATTATACTCGCGTATCTTCTCCTACTTATATCTCTACTTACTCAGAAGCCTGCTTTATAAAGGCTGAGGTGCTTTACAACCAAGGCAATAAGGCCGAGGCATTTGCTGCTTACAAAGAGGGTATTAAAGCAAGTATGGAGCAGATGAACGTTAAATTAAACTTGTGGACCAACGAGGATGCTTCTCTTGCAAGATGTCCTTCATTTACTGCGATTACTCAAGCAGATATGGATAACTTCCTTGCAAACGGTATAGGAACTGCTTCTGACCTTACTTTAGGACACATCCTTACTCAAAAACGTATTGCTCTTAATTTCTCTGTTGAAATCTGGAACGATATGCGTAGATACGACTTTAACAAAGATCTATTCTTCGGTTGGAGTATTCCTGCATATCACGCCACTAGTGCTGCTGCATTAAAAGGTATTCCAGAGGGCAAATATTTCCGTAGATGGAGACAATGCTCACATGAGTTCAACTATAACGCAGAGAACCTTCAGGCTATAGGAAACGATGTTCCCGGTGCAAACATGTCTCTTGAGCAATGGAATCAAGCAGATGATGCTTGGACAATTAACGTATGGTGGGATTCAGACCAACAATAATTGTACAACATATATTCTAAAAAGAGAGGGTGCTCCAATAACGGGGCATCCTCTTTTGCTATCAATTCTTATAGCTGATTTTCCTCTCTTTCGTAAACTTTTTTGGCATTTGCTTTGCAAAATATAATAAATATATTACGTTTACAGCAATGAGACCAAAGATTGATATTAACAAGCTCAAACATCTTTCTTGCACTGAGGTTATGTTTGTTGATGAGTGCGGAGCAAAGGGTACTGCTTCGCGTGATGAGTTCGATGCTAAGTCTCGTGCATGGCACTATATTTTTTAGTAATATACATTATGTAGTAGAGTTGAAATTATTTAATATATGGCACTTGCAATAAATATAAACGACCTGCTGAACAAGCAGAAGATAGAATCCAATCGAATCGAGTTTAAGAAGGGCTGGAATCCTGCGAGCATATACCATAGCGTATGTGCGTTCGCTAACGATTTTGATGATCTTGGTGGTGGTTACATTGTGGTTGGTGTTGATACAGACGAGGCAACTGGAGTCGCTATTCGCCCGGTTGAAGGTATACCTATAGAAAAGATTGATGGGATTCTGCAAGAAATGATAGGTTACAACAACAAGATTTCGCCTTACTATATGCCCCGCACAAGCGTTGAGGAGGTGGATGGTAAATCTGTTCTTGTGATATGGTGTCCAGCTGGCATCAACCGACCATATTCTGTACCAGAGAATGTAACGGCCAAAAGTATAACCAAGGAATATTTCTATGTTCGTAGTGGCACGAGCAGTATCATAGCTAAAGGTGAAGTTCTTGACGAACTGCGCGAGTTAGCAAGTCGTGTACCATTTGATGAACGTGGTAATCCCAACATAAAGATAGAGGATATTTCAACGCTGCTATTACGAGAATATTTGGTTAAGGCAGGTAGCAAACTTGCCAATGAACTATATACAAAACCTCTCGAAAGTATTTTGGAGCAAATGGATTTGTATGTTGGCCCTAAGGAAAATCGTATGCTTAGAAATGTGGCTGCTATGATGTTTTGTGAAGACCCAAGCAAATTCTTTAAGCGCACACAAGTTGAAGTGGTATATTTTCCAGAAGGACGGTTGAATAATCCAAACAACTTATACGAAGGTCCTGTAATTAAGGGATCTATCACCCAGATAATTGATAGAACATTGGAATACCTGAATCGCATGCTTGTTATGCAGACGGTGATAAAGACAACAGATAGCAGTAGGAGCCAAAAATTCGTCACTTATCCATACCAAGCATTGGAAGAGAGTGTAACAAACTCACTCTATCATAGAGATTATCGTGAATGGGAACCGGTGATTATTACAGTAGAACCTCAAGGAATAACCATACAGAATGTCGGCGGCCCCGATAGAAGTATATCAGCCGCAGATATTTCAAGATGTGAAATCTTCGTATCTAAACGCTATCGTAATCGCAGGCTCGGTGAATATCTTAAGGAGTTGGATCTAACAGAAGGTCGCAGTACAGGTATTCCAACTATCCAAAATGTTTTGGAGAATAATGGTTCGCCAAGAGCTACCGTAGTTACTGATGATGAACGGACCTTCTTTAGAATAACCATTCCTTGTCATGAAGCTGCCGGTAATATTATCTCAGACATAGCACATAAAGATGGTTCTTTAAAAGCATCTAAACGAGGTTCACTAAAAATTGCACTACAAAGTACACCAGAAAGTGCACTACAAACTGCACTCGAAAGTGCACTGCAAACTGCACCGAAAAGTGCACTCAAAATTATAGAACAAATAAGCAACAACCCACGAGTAACCATGACGGATTTAGCAAACCTAACCGGTTATTCAAGAAGATGGGTTGCCCAGACAATAAAACTACTTCAAGAACAAAACATCATTAAGCGAATTGGGTCAGATAAGTCTGGATATTGGGAAATTATTAAGTAAATAGTAAAATTGAGATAAAGATGCTGTTAGGATAAAAGAATTAAGAATGGAGTGCTACAACGACAATTGGCATCTTTTCTTGAAATTGCCAAAACATCGAAAAAAGGTGATAGAGATGCAAAGTGCACACAAGCTATTCGTAAGCCCTCGATAAAACCGATATGTAGCTATCCACATTCATTATGATTGAGGAGGCTTTCGGTTGGATGCTTATAATTCCCCTGCCCGTTCCAATATATTAAGTTCTTCTTTAGAATAGAGCAATTTTTGAAGTAAAGGCATTAATTGTTCTTTAAATATTGCGAGCAAAATTATAGCCAATATAATTACTCCCAAAGCTATGCAAATTGCAAATACAATTTTGCCTGTTTTGCGTTTTTCGGCGGCCTTTAGCAATGTTGGTTGCTCCGGTCCCGTCTGTTCAGTACCCCTTGATTCTTTTTGAGGGTCTGCTTGCACATTTGTCTGCAAATCTTTTTGAGCATCTTCCAGAGCATCTGTTTGCAAATCATCTTCTTGCGCGACTGCTTGAATATCTGCCTGAACATCTGTTTTTACAGTCTCGTCTGCCGCAATCTCCGACTCGGCTTTTATTTTAAGGGAAAGAGGCTCTAATCCATAACTGTAGGCAGCCGCATCAAACGATTCGTTTGTTTCAAAAATGAAATTGCCGCTGCCCCCAAAACGAATAACTCCCAAACCGGTTAATTCTACACGTCCTGTATCTATGAGTGTTTTCTTTAATTGACGTAACAGCTCTGCAACTTCATTTACAACATCACTCTTAGCACACAAACCCGATTTACCACAAGCGTCAAATAATGCTTTATCAGACTCATCATAAACACTTTCAAATATTATCTGCACAGATGGAGGAGTTATTGTTTTACCTTCATTAACAAGGCGTGACGGTATATTTTCTATAACAAGACGCCCCATACCCGGAAGATTTACAACCTCATTCTCACAAAGCAATTGTTTTAGCAAATCAGAAAATTCCAATAGATTCATAGTTGCAGTTCTATTAAAAATAAGTTGCTGCAAAGTTAAGAATCTGTTTTAAATTTTATCAAAGGCTGCATAATGTTAAGGCAATATTTCGCCTGTAGCTGTAATCGAGAGCCATACCTTATGCTTGCCGCGTTCCAGTTCAACATGGTAGTACTCCCCGTTTGGAGACTGTATAAAATCCACATCATCAATAATATACAAAGCATAATCAGTTGAAGCTATGGCATTCAACACACTTTGAGGCACATCTGCCCTGCGCACATCCCACTCGGTAAACAGCCACTCGTTGTTTCTGTTAAAATAGACCTCTTTTTTTACATTATTGTGCAGAATATCTACTTTTGTTACACCACCGTGCTCTTTTTCGCCATCAATAATCCTCGAACCTGCATAATTTGCCGATATAAAATCGGTTATTGCAGTATTTAAATCCATTGGATTATAATCATCATCGTCGCATGATATTAATGCAAACGAAAGGGCTATAGCCAATATTGTAAATATCTTTTTCATATCTCTCTGTATTAATCTGTTACACCATTATCTATCTATTTCTGTAATATCAAATCTGTTATTGAACTTTATCTCAAAACCGTTACTCAATTTAAGCTCATATCCGTGCTTATCCCTGTCTATCTCAATAACATAAGTATTTGGATAAAGTTCTTTTATCTTTTTACTTATAGCTTGCGGTATTACCGATTCGGGAACTTTCGAATACCTACAATCAATCTCTTTCCATTCTCCATTACCCAAAAACTCAATTTTTGTACTGTTCACAAAGAATATCTCATAGCTTGTCTCAAAAAAGTCTCTATCCATCTTGGCAAGAGCAATTTTTTCTCCACTAAAATGAGCCTCGATAAACTGCAAGGCTTTAGCCGGCAGTTCTTTTACAGAAATAGGACGGTCGTCATCTGCAACCGCTCGCCATGACACTGCCATAATCATGACAACCATTAAAATCATTACTTTTTTCATACCGACAAATATTTCTTTTGCACAAAATTGATATATGATTTTGTAAAGAATTTGGAATAATTACAAAATCTCTGATTTTTTTAGAAAGTTACCGTAAAGACATGCATTCCATTAGCAAAAGAATATCTTATACCTATACTGTAGGCATTACATACTGCTTTTACTATAGAGAGACCCAATCCGGTTGAACCCTCTTTTTTTGCACCTTGATAGAATCTCTCAAAAATACGCTCTCCGTCGAGCGCAGAAATACCGGTATTTGCCACAGAAAGTGTTCTGTCCAATAGAGTAATCTCTATCTTTCCGCCATCGGGAGTATGGATATACGCATTTCTTAACAGATTAGCTATTAACACATTTGCCAAAGAAATGTTCATTCTTACAACCAAATCATTAAGCTGTTGCACATTACAAAGAATGCCTTTTTCTTCATATATCTCACTATAAACCAACTGTTGTTCCTTTACAATATCTGCAACTTTAATATCAGAGGCATCGCCCATAAACTGATGATTGTCTATCTTGGTAAGCAGTAGCAGATCTTTGTTTAGCTTTACAATATTACGTTGGGTACGGAGCATATCCATTACCTCCGACATCTGTTTTTCTGTAAGGTTGGAGTTATTAAGCATCCACTCCATTTTATTACCCAAAATTGCCAAAGGAGTCTGTAACTCATGAGAGGCATTGCCAATAAATTGCTTTTGTCTGTCATAAGCCTCTTCATATCTGCATATTGCCTGCCATACGGCATTGTTAAGACGTTTAAACTCGGTAATATCTGTATTATTTGATATTAAACGGCGTTTTTGACCCGGGATATAACTGTCGAGCCAATGCAAAAGAGAGTATAGAGGCCACATGCTTTTACGGAATACCAACATTGTAACCGATACACCCGTTACAAGAATTACAATATACAGGCAGCAAATCCACCATAAAATGGTCTGCAACAAATCTTCGCGTTCAAATGTTGGAGTTGCAACAGTAAGTTCGTACCATAATGAATCATTTCCCAAAAAGATTGTTTTGAGCATACGCGCCGGCTCGTACTCTTTTTTCTCCGGAATATATATATCTGAATCGTAATATTTTATAGAATAATTTATTTTTGCATACTCCTCAGTTACAGGCACAAGAGAATAGCTATTGTTTGAGCCGCTGTTTTCCTGTGGCAATTGCTTTCCGGCAAGCATTCTCATAATAATAAGTTCTGAGTAATCTTCTAAAGAATCGTCGGTTTCATCATTTATTTCATCTACTATCTTAAAATAGAATATTGCCGTCCACAAAGCGAGCAACAGCATCATTACAAACGACAATCGGGCGGCAATCTTATATATGAGCTTCATCCGTATCCTCTGTTTTCATTAATTTATATCCGAATCCGTAAACAGCCTTAATCTCTATATCGGCGCAAGATTCTGCCAGTTTCCGCCTTAAATTCTTTATCTGTCCGTAAACAAAATTAAAATTATCGGCCTGATCTGCATGGTCTCCCCACACAGCCTCTGCTATCATTGCCTTATCTATCAAGTGATTTGGACGCTGCATAAAATAAGAGAGAATACTAAATTCCTTTTTGAGCAAAGGAAGCTCCTTTCCCGCAACGTTTACACACTGGCTCTCAGGAAACAGCATAACATTTCCAAATACAATCTCTTTTTTCCCGCCTCGGCTGCGTCTTATCACACTTTTTATACGGGCCGACAGCTCTACCAAATGAAAAGGTTTTGGCAAATAGTCGTCTGCCCCTAATTCCAATCCAAGTACTTTATCATCAATGGAATCCTTAGCAGATATTATAATAACATTTTCGCGTTTGTCTTGCCTTTTAAGCTCCTCTAAAATTTTAAGTCCGTTACCGTCGGGCAACATTATATCAAGCAGAATGCAGTCATAGCTGTAAACTGCCGTTTTTTCTACTGCCTGTGCATAATTTACAGCCTGCTCAACAACATACCCCTCTTTTACGAGCTCTTTAACCATAAGTTCCCGTAACGAAGGCTCATCCTCAATAATAAGAATTTTCATAATACAAGATTTGGGAAACACTCTTCCGGCATCATCAAATGTCCTGCAAATATACTCAACAGATTCTGTAAAGAACCTGAAAAAATAAAAAAGCTGCCGGATACTCCGACAGCTTTTATCGTGTGGTAATACCTTAAGTATTACTCTTTATCCCACCATATAGGGAGAGAGTAAACAGAGTAATCTGTTGCCTCTACGCCATACAATGATTGGTACAATGCTTTAACATTCTGAGAGTTGTAGTTAGTCTCAAATGAAGGCAACATCCAACGTCTCACATAGTATGAATTATTATTAGGGTCTGATGAGAATTTAGAAACGTCCTGTGTTCTATATGCAGGCTCTTTCATTTCTGTATATACAACTCCATAGTTTGCATTGTTCTTATTGTAGTTGTATTTTCTCATATCGTTGTAGTTCTGGTAGTTGAAGCCCAATGCAATCATCTTCTGCATCATAATGTCAGACAATGTAAGTTCTGATGAAGTCTGAGCAACAGCAGCACTTGCCATGTACGCGTCAATTTCTGACTGTGGTATTGGTGCGTATGCAAATGATACATCAAATCCTAAAGCAGTTGTACAGCAACCCAAACCTTTCCAGTTTTCAAGTTTTTCGTTCATACGTGCAAAGTGAGATTTGATACCCTCAAGGTAAGCAGTGTGAGCACCGGCTTTATCACCTTTGTTAAACAATACCTCAGCTTTGATAAAGCACATTTCTGAATAAGTCAAGAAATCTGTATCTGAATCTGGTCTTGTGTAGAATGCACCTGTACCCTGTACCAAACCTACAGCTCTGGTGTTAGCAGAAACTGCAGAGTAGTAGCAGCACATATCTGTTTTTGACAAACCGCTGGTCTCAAATACTGCATCTGCACGAAGCTGAACGTATTTAACGTCTTCTACATAAAGTGGATTTACGTCATTTACGTACATAGCACCCGGATGATAAGTAATCTTAACAGAATCTGCCTCTACAGCAATAGTTGCGCTTGACTCTGAATAATACTTCTTGGCATTTGTAACAAATGCATCTACAGAGTTGTAGTATTTTGTAATGTTGGCTTTTGCATAAACCTTTGTTACATCTTTGGTAGCCATTGTCAAATAGCTATTAAGGTTTCCGGCTGCATGTCTGTTCATTCTCCAACCTTCATCTATACCTTGGTTATCAAGGCCTTCGTCTCTCAACCACTCATAGCTTGTAATTCTTGAACCGTCTGCGCTCAATTGTACATTAATCATAGAGTGAGGAAGAAGTTTGTCGGCACGTGGGTCTTCTACACCAGAACCTTTAAAGTTGGTAAGAAGATTTACATACCATCTTAGAAGTCTTTGAGCTGTTCCCCATGCTGCTGTATCCCAAACAACGTTAGGACCGTAAGCATCACCTACTGTAATACAAGTACTTGCAGTCTCTACATTGTAGTGAGTCATCTTAGTATTGTCGGCATTAGATTGAGGAGCATTTGCCAAAGCTGCCAAAACTGCATCAGGATCGTATTGGCTTGTCTTAGACATGTTATTCAACCAACGAGCTTTAAGACCATAAGCCAATTTAATCCATTTGTTAACGTCACCACCGTTCCAGCAGTCACCGTTTGCAAGGCTTACAGCACCCTGGGTTTGTGGCTGTGAGAACAACTCTATTGCTTTGTCCAAATCTGCAATACAACCTGCATAAATAACATCACCTGTATCAAAGCTTGGTGACTCGTCTGAAGTTACAGCTGCGGTGTATGGCATTTCACCATAAAGGTCTGCCATCATAATATAACCCATTGATTTAATAACCAATGCAGCTGCCTCATAGTGAGTTGCTCCGGTTTCTGCAGATTTCTCGATAAGGTCTGGAATATTTACTGCAGCTCCTACAAACCAGTTCTGGTAAGGAGTAGTTGATGGAGATGAGTTAGGATTCCAGTGAGACAAACGTGCAATCTGATTAGTTCTACTGGTGTTTGAAATCATTTGGGTAGTAGCATTTGTTCTAACGCTTGTACAACCATAGGCATACGCATAGTAATACTGTATCCATGGTAATCTAATCTCAACGGTACCACTCTGGCTGTTTGGAGAATCCGGATCGGTATTTACATCAAGCCAGTTCTCGCAAGATGTTGCTCCAAAAATCAAGATTAGAGATAATATTGAATATAATAATTTTCTCATTTTTATAACCTTTTAAATTTTTAGAAAGTAAGATTTAGACCGAAAGAGAATGATCTTTGAGTAGGAACACCGCAATAGTCGATACCTACAGAACCAGAACCACCGGTTGATCCAACGGCTGCAACCTCAGGGTCCATACCTCCTTCATAGTTTGTCCAAGTAAACAGATTGTTTGCTGAGAATGTAGCAACAAGTCCTTTAAGTATGTTCTGACCTTTAATAAGATTAGTAAAGTCGTATGAAAGGTTCAATGAACGAAGTTTCAACCATCTTACATCCTGGATAAAGTTGTAAGCATTAGAACAATAGCTGTCCCAGTACTGTTGAATCATATAAGCACCTGAGTAAGACTTGCCATTGATGATATAAGTCTCACCTCTTCTATAGGTCTGCTCTAAAGGCTCACCTGTGTTGGCATTAATACCGCTAACGGTAACAAACTCACGGTCGTTAGCAAGAGTCCTCTCAGACTGTCCGTAAGAAGTCAAATAGTATTGAGTACCGTTGTAGATATCGCCACCGATTCTGAAGTCCAAAAGGAATGACAATGTAAGGTCTTTCCAACGGAAGCTGTTTGTTAAACCGCCTGTAAATTTAGGCTCACGGTTACCTACTACATTGGTTGTAGAACCTTGAAGTTTATACAAACCTGTAGTTGGGTCTATCTGGTATCTTCCATTCTTAACCTCTACAGTCTCCATAATCTCATCGCCGCTATCTGTGTATTTACCTGTACCAACCTGAGTGGTCTCTCTCAACCAATAGTTACCGGTGAGAGCCAAGAAATTACCACCGTTAGGAATAGAAGCAGCTTTAACACCACCAATCTGAGTATCTGTTACATAGAAGTACTCTACACCGTCTACGAAATCACCCAAAGTACCGCGGTTACCGGCCATGTTCAATGTGATATCCCATGTAAAGTTCTTTCTATCTATAGGAGTACCGGAAATCATCAACTCCATACCTTCGTTCTTAACAGAACCTGAGTTCAAAGCAAACAAGATATAACCTGTTGATTGAGCCAAACGAGGTGAAGCAATCTGGTTTTTGGTTTCTGATTTATAGTAAGTATAGTCAACGCCTAATCTTCCGTTAAAGAATTTCAACTCTGCACCTACTTCCCATGCTCTTTGTTTCTCTGGTTTCAAATATTTGTTACCTGATGACCAGTTGTTACCTGTTCCAATGAAGCCACCGTTAACGTTCTCAACTGCCCAAAGACGAGTAGCTGTTGCGTATGGATCTGAGTCTTTACCTACCTCTGCCCATGAACCACGGATTTTACCGAAAGTAAGGACATCGTTCTCAGGAAGAAGCTCGGTGAATACCAATGATCCTGATACTGATGGATAGAAGTATGAGCGGTTATCTTTAGGAAGAGTAGATGTCCAGTCGTTACGGCCGGTTACTGTCAAGTAAACCATGTTCTTCCAAGATGCTCTAATCTCACCGTATACACCAACCAAACGTTTCTCGGTTGTGCCGTCGGTAAATCTCTTGTTATCTTGCAAAATGTTCTCGAATGATATTGTACCAGGAGTCTCAAAGTCCCATCCCCAATATGTCTGAGAATAACGGTCTGTAGCCTCTGTAGCAGTACCAACCAATGCTGCCAAATCCCAATCACCAATTGTCTTGTGGAAGTTCAACATCAAGTTAGTTGTAAGGTAGTTATATTTTACTTTTGATTTGCTCAAACGACCATTTTGATATGTCTCTTTTACAGAAGCACCAGGTGCAATGTAAGTGTAAGCATCGTTAAGGTATGAGTCAACACCCATTCTGTAAGACAAATCCAACCAATCGGTGAATTTATAGCTTGCAGTAAGAGCTCCGGTCAAACGCTCGTTCTTGTCGGTCATCTTGTTTTTGTTGATAATCCAGTAAGGGTTCTCAACCTCGTCCTCAAGAGCAGCATTAGGGAACATACGATGTTTAGTACCGTCTTCATTTATCCAGTTAGACATGTTCTCGCTTCTTGACCAACCGTAAAGAGCAGTCATAGTACCGTTACCACCACCGCTGTAAAGACCTGATGAAGTAAGGGTCTTGTCGGTATTTGCTACTGAGTAAGAAACGTTGGCACCTATTGTAAATCTGCCATATTTCTGCTCACCGTTAAAACGGAAAGTAGTTTTGTCATAACCTGTTCCTTGGATTGTACCTGTTTGATCGTAACGAGAAGCAGAAAGATAGAAGTTTCCGTTCTTGTGACCGCCTGATACGCTAAAGCTGTTATCCCAAATGTTACTTCCCTGGAAGAAATCTTTAACGTTATCGTATACAGGTCCGTCATTTACCTCACCCCAAGATGAAGTTATAAGGTCTGTCTGAAGATCACCGTTTGTATCATAGCTACCTCTACCGAATCTTGATTGGATTTCTGGAGTTGAAGCCACTGTTGCATAGGTGTATTTTGATGAGAAATTAACTTTAACAGCACCCTCGCTACCTTTTTTAGTAGTAATCAATACAACACCATCGGCAGCACGTGAACCGTAAAGAGCAGCAGCTGCTGCACCTTTCAATACAGACATGCTCTCTATATCCTCAGGGTTAATATCCATTACACGATTTGAGAATGTGGTTGCAGAAGAAGTTACACCGTCTGTACCAGAACCACCACCGTTAGGAGTAGAGTTATCGTAGATAATACCGTCTACTACAAACAAAGGCTGGTTATCACGGCTCTCTGATGCTGAGTTACCACCACGGATGATGATTGCAGAACCTGCACCTGCGGCACCAGAACCTTGTGTTACGTTTACACCGGCAATTTTACCTGCCAATGAGTTTACAACGTTGGTTTGTTTGTTCTTTAACAATTCTTCTGATTTCATCTCAGTAACTGAGTATCCCAAAGCTTTTCTGTCTTTCTTAATACCCAAAGCTGTTACAACAACGTCGTCAAGAAGAACTGCATCTTCTTCCATTGTAACATCAACTACTGAACGGTTGTTTACAGGAACTACTGAATTTTTCATTCCCATTAGTGAAAATACCAAATTGGCATTTGCCGGTGCATCCAGAGTGTATTTACCGTCAAAATCGGTTGATGCTCCTGTTGTGGTTCCTTCTACCAAAACATAAACACCAATAAGCGGCTCGCCGTTCTTGTCGGTAACCGTTCCGCTTACTTTTACATTCTGTGCCCAAGTTGCTCCTACTGATAAAATCATAGTTGCAACTGTCATCAATACAAATCGTATAGATCGACTTGAAATTTTTTGAATGAACATAAACTAAATTTTAGGTTAATAATTATTGTTAATATGATATTAGGTTTAGTTACTAATTGTACTTTTCTTATAGACACTCCTTGTGGCATATACATAAGAAAAGCCCGTCGGATAAAAATTGAAGCATCTCCAACAGGTTAAAAAGAATCATGTCGAAATTAAACGGTCGTTTATTTTAGACATGTAAATATATATGATATTCTGTATATAATCCATTATGTTTATTTAAGTTAAGGTCTCAAAATGCGCTATTCCGTAGCGAATTTTCAACTTGCGAAGTTATTTTATCCTTTTTAATTATGCAAATTTATTAGGCATTTCCTTTAACAAGCTTTGTCTCAATATAAATTAAAGCACTCCTATTTTGAGTGCCTTTGGAACAGGTACGAACATTTAAAATTTATGTATAAAAAAAACGAACGTTTAAAAACGACGTTGGTGTTTGCTCGTATATGTTTATATAATTCATCATTCAAGTTTAAATTAGGTATTACTTAAAACGCTATCCACGCATTTTAAGGGCTGTAAAGGTATTTAATCATTTTCAACTATGCAAATTTATTCTGTTTCAATATTTTTGATAATGAATAAAATACGGCTAATACTGCTTTCCAAGCGCATATTTCCCATAAAATAGAGATAATAAATCTTTGTAAAATTTGAGGAAAAAGAAGTGCCGATACTCTGCCGACAAATGTCTCTAATAAAGAATAAGAGGGGAATTGAGCTAAACCTGTCGGGATACTCCTAAATAATTTTGTGGTTAATACAAAACGACTGTTCTGTTCTGTTCTATCCTATCCTTGCCTTCGCCCAAAATAAAGAATCGGTATTATTATATAATTTACCATTTGCAGCACTATTGAAAAAATAGAACCGTATACAATAAAATTAATATGAGACTTTGTGTGATACATTTTCCCAATGCGACGGCGACCTGGTACTACCGTAAACTGAGCATTGCTCTTTGAAAGTTCAAGAATCTCCTTGAGCGATGCAATCTCCTCTGTTCTATCAAAAAATCTCATACTCTTCTACCTTAGTTGCAAAACGGCTATTTCCGAAACAACGGTTTCGCAACAGCGAAATATAATGCAAATGAATTAAAAACAACATGTTCTGAATTTATTTATCGGAGTGGTTTTGAAGCCCAAAGTTTCAAGGCTACTCCGTTAATTTTGAGAACATCATTGCTCGTCTTACATATCAGCCATTGACAACCCTTTTTGAGTTACAGCATAGTCCTTGAATTCTCCGGTGGCTCGTGTAAATACATCAACTTTATTGTTTAGGGCAACTGCATCAAAGTTCTCCACCTTGCGTTTTACCTCTACAAACACGGCAGCACTGTCAAATTCGTTCTCGGCAACAATATCAATCTCATTCTCCCCCTTGCGATCCCACCAACTGCCAATGCGAGTGTACGCTTTACTCTCCACAAGCACACGTTTAAAGTAGCGTTCAAGCATCTTGCCGCTAAAAGTTTCGTAGTCGCGGTTGATTATTGTCTTTACAGCGTCATAATTCTCAATTTCGAGCATATAGTTGTACTTATAGATAAATCGGAACCAAAAGGCAAAGAAGTTGTCCTCTATCGTATAGCGCACATTTTTGGTCGAGCTCTTCTCAAAAATTGGTTGATTCTTGGTAATCACCTCATACTCTTTTTCTAACTTGGTGAGATAACCTCCAATCTCTCTACCCACAATTTGCTCAATCTCAGAGCGCGAAGTTTTGCCACGAGCAATGGCCGACAGGATTGAGAAATAGACTCCATAATCCTTTCCGAACTCCTCTATAAGTATAGCCTTACCCTCGCCCAAGAATACAGAATCGGCCTTAATTATATGATTTATCATTTTAGTTTTAGTCGTAGCTCCTGCATCTACAAGCAATTGAACATATTTTGCCACGCCGCCAGTAAATGAGTATAAAGCCAATAGATCATCTGTCGTATAGTTAGGATTATATTCGCTTAGTATCTCCTTTAATACTGCGGTAGTAAATGGCTTAATTGACATAAAACGTGTCTGACGATTATACAACGGCTCCTTTTTGTCTCTGAATATCTTGGTTATCATAGAGAAGATAGAACCGCATACAACAAGGTTAATATGAGACTTCGTGTGATACATATCCCAAATGCGCTGCATATCGCTATATACCGACTTGTTTATCTTGAAGAATTCTTGGAACTCATCTATGAACAGCGAGATAGGACGATCAATAGATAATTTCATCAAATACTCAAAGACTTCATAGAAATACTCAACCCTACCTATTGTAGGGATACCCAACTTACTCTCTATCTCTTGGAGATAATCTGCACATAAATCACTCTCAGCCTTGCGTGTAACAAAAAAATAAAGTATAGGCTCATTTTCGTATGCCTTCCACACAAGTGATGTCTTGCCAATGCGACGGCGACCTGTTACTACCGTAAATTGAGCATTGCTCTTTGAGAGTTCAAGAATCTCCTTGAGCGATGCAATCTCCTCTGTTCTATCAAAAAATCTCATACTCTTCTATCTTAGTTCCGAAACGGTCATTTCCGAAACAACGGTTTCGCAACAGCAAATATAATGCAAATGAATTAAAAATAACAAGTTCTCTTAAATATTTTTCACTGTTTACACAGAAAACATTTGAGGCCTACCACTAAATAGACCTTTTCACTGAATATACCTTTTTATAAGTATTTCTTACCTCGGATGTTATAAATAAACGACCGTTTAATTTCGACATGAATCTTTTTAACCTGTTGGAGATGCTTCAATTTTTATCCGACGGGCTTTTCTTATGTATATGCCACAAGGAGTGTCTATAAGAAAAGTACAATTAGTAACTAAACCTAATATCATATTAACAATAATTATTAACCTAAAATTTAGTTTATGTTCATTCAAAAAATTTCAAGTCGATCTATACGATTTGTATTGATGACAGTTGCAACTATGATTTTATCAGTAGGAGCAACTTGGGCACAGAATGTAAATGTAAAGGGAACCATTACAGATGCAAATGGCGAACCGGTTATTGGAGCCGGCATCTTTGTAAAAGGTACTTCAAAAGGTGTAACATCTGATTTAGATGGTAAATACACTATTGAAGTTCCGGCTAATGGCACTCTCAGATTTACAGCCATGGGATATCAGGAGTCTGAAATCCCTGTAAACAACCGTTCAGTAATTAACGTTGTAATGAAGGACGATGCAATCATGCTGCAGGAAGCTGTAATTACCGCAGAGTTTGGTATGAAACGTACAGCCCGTTCTGTAGGTTCTGCAGTTCAGAATGTAAAAGCTTCTGACATTTCGGAATCAGGACGTGAAAGTTTCGTAAGCGCATTGCAAGGCCGTGTTGCCGGTATGACAGTTACCTCAACCGGTGGTGCTCCTGGTTCTTCTACAAACGTTGTGTTAAGAAGTATAACCTCTATTTCCGGAAGCAACCAGCCATTGTACGTTATAGACGGTGTACCTATGAACAACTCTACATTTGACCCTTCACAAGGTTTTGCCATAGATGATGTTGTAGGCACAGCCAATCTTGACTTCTCTTCTCGCGGTAACGATATTAACCCTGAGGATATTGAATCTATGACAATTCTTAAAGGTGCAGCGGCAGCGGCTCTTTACGGTTCGGATGCATCTAACGGTGCTATCGTTATTACAACAAAAAAAGGTTCTAAAGGAAAAGGAAAAGTAAGCTACAGCAATTCATTCCGTTGGGACAAAGCGTATGGATACCCTGAGATACAGACTGTGTATGCAAACGGTATGTATGGTGTAACCAACTTTTATAGCCAAAGCCGTTTTGGTGGTGCTTATCCGGAGGGAACAAAACTATACGACAATATTTCTTCCGTTCTTCAAACAGGTTTCTCACAACAGCACAACATTTCTGTTGAGGGCGGTACAGATAAAATTACAGTGCGTGGTGCTGCGGCTTATATAGAGCAAACCGGTGTTGTTAAAACAACAGACTATTCTCGTTTGAATATAAGCCTGACAGGTAGAGCCGAAATCACAAAATGGTTGAATTTTGATGCTAATTTGAGCTATGCAGGAACAACAAACACCAAAGCAACCAAAGGTAACGGCGGTCCTCTTTACCGCGCAGTACGTTGGCCGTTGACAGATGATATGTCTAAATGGCAAAACGAAGACGGCACAATGCGTCATCCAGACCTCTACACCGATACCGACTTGAGAAACCCACTGTATGGCCTGTATAAAAACAGAAACTACGACGAAACCGAACGTATGATGGTGAACTTTAGCTTAAACGCTACCCCAACCAAACATACTTTTGTAAGAGCTACTATGGGATGGGACATAGGTATTGGAAACTATGAATACCATACACATCCTTGGTATGCAGACCCAACATCTTCTTCATACGGAGTAGGTTCTTATAACTTAAGTAGAAACCAGTGGAAAGATCAGACTTTGAATGTTTTGGCCGGCTATAACAATGAGTGGGGCAAATTCACTTTCCAGGCTCAGGTAGGTTACCACCAACAAGAAAACGGAACAGACAACTTGTCTACCAATGGTTCTAATTTCCAGGTAATTGATTTCTACGGCCTTGCAAACTGCGATCCTGCTACAATCACAACAAGAACAAGAACAAGGACCCGTAGAATACAAGCATTCTCAGGTCAATTGGAGTTTGGATACAATAATATGGCATTCGTCACTCTACGTGCCAGAAATGACTGGTCATCAACATTGCCAACCAACAATAATTCATACTTCTACCCTGCAGTTGAAGCCTCTTTTGTTGCAACAGAGCTTCCATTCATGAAGAACCAGACAGCGGTTTCTTATCTTAAGGTAAGAGGTGCGGTTGCCCAAGTTGGTAAAGATGCAACTCCTAACTCAATCTATCCGTCTCTCGAAGCTACCGAATCACTTGGCGGAGGTTTCCGTTATGGATTCTACGGACCTAACGAATCTTTGAAGCCTGAGATGACAACATCATACGAGATTGGAGCAGAGGCACGCTTCTTAAACGACCGAATTAATGCAGATTTCTCATACTTCTGGACAAAATGCGAGGAACAGTATGTAACTTCATTCCGTCTCTCTTACGGAACAGGTTTTGTGTTAAATAATATGAACGTAGGTACATTTACCACCAACGGTTGGGACTTGCATATAGATGGTGACATCTTGCGTACAGGAAGCGGTTTCAGATGGAACTTAGGTGTAAACCTTTCTTCCTCTACATCAGAGGTTACAGAACTTCCTGACGCGGTATCTGAATACTACAATGCCTATACATGGTTGTCGGGTAACCTTAGAAACGGTATATCAGTAGGTAATCCTGTAACAACAATGACAGGTAAGGCTTACCAGAGAAATAAAAAAGGTGATATTCTTATAGATCCTTCTACAGGTCTTCCTTTAATTGATACAGACTGGAGCGTATTGGGCGACAGACAGCCTAAATTGGAGTTTGGTATTACAACAAACTTCTCTTGGAAAGGATTCCGTCTTTCTGCCTTGTTCTCAGGACGTATGGGTGCAACTGTAGTAAATGCTACAAAACGTGACTTGTTGGACTCTGGTTCAAGCTGGGAGTCTGTAACATTACGCCAAAGCGATCCTGTTGTATTTAAAGGTGTATTAAAGAATGGTAAAGAAGATTCAGATAACCCTACTGTAAACAATATTGCAGTTACATACTCTACTTACGGTTCTTCTATCTACAAAGGCGGAGACGAGGATTGGTTGGAGAAAGATGTAAATTATTTGAGACTTTCTGAGTTGCGTCTATCATACAATGTTCCAAGTTCATGGATACAGAGAGTAACAAAGAATTTTGTATCAAGTGCAAATATCTGGGTTAAAGGTACAGACCTTGTAACATGGACCAACTATTCCGGTATAGACCCTGTTGGAAACTCAAACTCTGCAGCCCTTGGTGGAGCCGGCGGTATGGGTATCGACTATTGGGGTATTCCAAATCCACGTGGATATTCATTTGGTATTGGTCTAACATTCTAAAAATTAATGAGAATTATTATGAAAAAAATATTAACATTATTACTATTGGCATCATTCACTTTTGCATCTGTAAGCTGCGATGATTACTTGGATGTAAATGATAATGTAGATGCCCCTGATTATGTAGAGGCTCCCCTTTACCTGTCGGGAGTTCTTGCTGCATGGGAAGGCACATATTGGGATGGAAGAGCCCTTACAGGTTTGGCCCAGATGTACGGCACATACGGCGGTTATTCGAGCTACGCCAACAACTATCACTATAGAGTAGGCGACTATGCTGCAGAGATGTTTAGGGTAACTTACTGGTTACAAGGCGTTAATCTCGAAAACATGATTAAGCAGGCTATTGAGGACGAAGCCTACACTCTTGCAGGTATAGGTTATGCCATAAAGGCTTTTTCTTGGGACTTTGCAACTAAAATGCATGGAGACCTTCCTATGACTCAGGCTTTCCAGAGCAATGTACTCTCTTTTGAGTATGACTATCAGCCTGCAATTTATGAGCAGGTAAGAGCATGGGCAACAGAGGCTATCAAATACCTCGAGATGGAAGACAAAGCCCCTTATGCAAACCAGGTTAAGACAAACGACCTTATTTTTGGTGGCGATAAAGCCAAATGGATAAAATTTGCACACGGTGTAATTGCAAGAAACCTCTCTTCGCTAACAAACAAATCAGATTTTAAAGAGAAGTATGCTCAAGAGTTGCTTACACATGCTGCATTATCACTACAGACAAACAGCGATAACGCAACAATAGCAACAGAAGGTGGCGGCAAAGAGGCCCAATTCTCAAATTACAATAACTCTTGGGGTGTTTACAGAGGTATAGGTTCAGACGGATTCTTTGCATCTGACTTTGCAGTTCAGGTAATGACAGGAACAATGCCTAAGTATGATGAATCTACAGGTGATAAATATCAGGCTGAAATTAGAGATGGAGAAGAGGAAGTTGATAAGAATTTCCCTTTCGAATTAGCTGATGTACAATACGTAACCGACACCTCTGATGCAATAGGACACTTTGACCCTCGTGTAACTGCCAAAATATCAACTATCGATGCCAGAAAATATAACAACATGGATAATATCGATTCCATTAAATCATGGGTTTATTACGGTGGTTCTTTCACATCTTATTCAGGCCCGATAGGAGATGCTCCTAACGTATGGGGCTCAGGAGTAGGATGCAGTTCAAGTTCTTCAGTTGATGGAACAGGAAGGTGGTTGTACAGGAATGATGCTCCTTATATCCTAATGACTGCAGCTGAGCTTCAGTTTGTAATAGCAGAAACCCAATTCAGACTCGGTAATAAGACAGCAGCCCTGACAGCATTCAAGAAAGGTATTGAATTAGACCTTGAGTTTACAGCAAAATACCTCTATCCTGGCAAACCTAAAGTTACCAAAGATAATGATGGAAACGAAATCTACGCAAATTACGGAGAGCTTCCGGGTGGCGACGTTATTACCGTTGCAACATTTAATCAGTTAGCAAATGAGTATAAAGCCGGCCCATACGTAAACGGTATTACCGAAAGTACTCTTACTTTGTCTCATATTATGTTACAGAAATTTGTAGCTCTATTCCCTTGGGGTGCATCAGAGACCTGGGTGGATATGCGCAAAAATCACTATGACATAAAATACACCGGAGAATATCCGTCATTAAACAATGGTTGGTCATTAACTACAGTAAACCAAAAATGGGATTCAGATCCTACGAAAGTGTATAAAGGATTGTATTTGAAGCCTGCACAGGTTGAGGATAGACGCGGAACTTACAATGTAGAAAACGAAGGTTCCCCTTGTTATCGTATACACCCAAGATATAACTCAGAATATATGTGGAACGAAGCAGCATTGGAACAATTAAAACCGATTTCGGGTACTGCAGAGAACTACCACACTTCTATTCCTTGGTTTGCATATCCGGGTGATTATCCTCAAAATTAGTATCTGACGTAGTTTAATTAAATTTAAGTTAAAGTATAACGATTAAACAATATACAATGAAAATATTAAAACATTTAACATATTCATTGGCTCTGATTTTAATGATAGCATCTTGCGACAAGCACGAGATTCTATTTAATACAGATCCGGTAGCTGATACCGATGCCGAGTTTCAGTTACATTATTTTGAGCCTATTACCAACAATGCAGATCATTACATAGACTCTGTATTTGTTAATGACGTACTCTACTCAAGTGTAGAAGGTTCCGGTCAATTGCTTCCGTATAACGGCGTACCGGGAGGTGCAACCGGCCGTTTCTTTGCAGTAAAATCGGGAGACGTAAACTTTAAGTTATACAGAAAAGGAGATTTGATTTATAACCAAAATGTTAAACTTTCTCCGGGCAAACAGAATGTTATTGTACACAATCTTGAGAAAGCTCCGGTTGTTGTAGACAACGGATTCCCTTATTGGAATACATCTTCAAGCTCTGCAACTCCTGAAACTTTTGATACAGACTCTGTAGCATCTGTTATGTTTATAAATATGCTTTATGAGGATGCCACAACTCCTTACCAAGGGAAAATCCAGTATCAATATCAGCATGCTCGAACTAAAGAATGGACAAATTTGGGAGAGCCTGTAGGTTTTGGAGAAGCTACCAAACGTGTAACCATAAGAGTTGTAAAGACTACTTTCAACTCAAGCGGATATTGCCGCGTAGATTACAGAATGCTTGATGAAAATGGCAACATACTGAAAGTTGCCAATAGCAATGCCACATCAATGAAAAATTACAGCGATTATTGGAATGCATACATCGGACGTTCATATATGCACATTTTTGGCGGCATAAGAACTGCCAAACCTGTTTGCGGTGTAAAACAGTGGATTTCTCTATAAAATTAAAATAGCACTATAAGAGACCGGCCTGCCTTTTATGGCCGGCCTCTTTGGTATATAACGATTAATATTTTTTAAACATAGCAATTATGAAAAAAAGCATATTAATGCTATTGGCAATATTGTTGTCATTACCTATAATGGCACAAAAGCTCAGCAAAGAGGAGAAAGCCGCAAGGGCCAAAGCCGCATACGAAGCTGCGGTAACAGGAATTAATGCAAGAGCCTGGGTGTTGGTTCCGTCTTCTTATACAGCAAGCGATGGCATGATAGAGAATAACATAAATAATGACAATTTTATTTCATGTGAAGGCAAAAACCTGTTTGCCCAGGGCCGTATTGTCTGCGACAACAACTATACAAACATACTCGAAGACTCCGAGTATAGCGTTAATACAGACAAAAAAGGAAACGTAAAAATAAGAATAGTAGTAACAGGCCGAATGATGAAAGGCACATATAACATCACAATGAGAAACAACAATAATATTGCAGATGTTATATTTACACAATCTACCGGCAGTACTTTACGTTTTACCGGTCCTATAGTTCCTCTAAAGGGAGCAAGCTACAATAAACGCTCAAATCCTATCTAAAAATATGGCATAATTGCCAAAAATATCATTAAAAAGGGCAGTGACACAAAAGCCGGTAATGTTACCAAAAGCTAAATCTGTGTCACTGCCCTTTTTAATTCTCAAGCTAATCTTCTACTGCTGTCCTCCGCCTAAAGCACGATAAAGATTTATAACAGCTTGTATTTTCTCAAATTTATCTTGAGCACAAGCATTTTGGGCATCAAGTAGAGAGAGTTGGGCTGTAAGCACCTCTAAATATGGCGTAGAGGTGTATTGCATTAGTTTCTGAGTTTTTTCTGCAGCTAAAGCAAGGGATGCCAACTGTTTCTCTCGCAATTCCTCTTTAGCCAATGCTGTCTGGTACAGAGTCAAGGCATTATTTACCTCTGCGCCGGCATCCAATACTGCCTGTTTAAATGCAAGAGCAGCAGCATCTCTCTCTGTCCTGTTTATTTTAGCCTCCCCTCTTATTGCTCCCGAGTTAAACAACGGCTGCGCCAACGAGGCTGCAGCATTGAGCAACAATCCTCCCGGATTTATTATAGAAGTACCCAAAGAATTTGTCCATCCGGCCACTCCGCTCAATGAAATTGCCGGATACATCTTGGCTCGTGACCCGTTCCAATTATAATAGGCCGCTGCAAGCTGATTTTCTGCAGCTCTTACATCGGGGCGACGAGAAAGATACTGCACAGGAATACCGCCGGCAAGCATATCGGGGAATGAGGCCGAATCCAACACTCCGCGCTCTATATTTTGCGGAGTCATACCAACTGTTACAGACAATGAGTTTTGAAGTTCGCTTATGGCTCTCTTTATATCTTCTACCGCTGTATTTATCTCATACCATGCCCCTTCCATTTGAGAAACCGCCACTTCGTTTGCCATACCGGCCTCTTTCATTGCCTTTATTACTCTAACACTTTCTCCCATCTTTTTTGCACTTTCTACAGCTATGCAAAGCTGTTCATCGAGCATAAGCAGAGTATAATATTGGGTTGCAATTCCAGATATAAGCCCGGTCTTTACGGCCTGCATATAATCTTTTGTCATTTCAAAAGAGGCTCCGGCAGCCCTTTTACTATTGGTCTTTTTGCCAAAAACATCTAACTCCCAACTTGCCGCAACCGGAACATTGTAAGTTCTTCCAAGAAATACATCATATTTATCAATTTTAAACTCACCAATGCCCGCTTCCGGTGCAAAATTAAAGGAAGGAAGGTAAGAAAGTCTGGCAATACTCAGGGCTGTTTTGGCCTGCTCCACCCTCAATTCTGCCGTTTTCAAATCTGTATTAGCCTCCAAACCCTTCTCTATAAGAGATTGCAAATAAGGGTCTGTAAACAGCTCTCTCCAACCAAGATAGGCAACAGACGCAGAATCTTCTGTTGTATAATCTGTACTTGCCGCACTCAAATTATACAGTTCCTCTATAGCCTCAGGCCTTTCATATTTTTTATAAAGTCCGCAATTTGCCACAAATAAGGCAACTGCCGCCATTACTATAAATCGTTTCATTCTATTCATATTAAAATCCTAAACTTTACGTTAACCTAAAGGCTGTTTAAAACTTAACAGTATTGTCTCGCTCACCCCTCTCCTTTTTAAGCTGCCTCACCTGTTCAATTTCATAATCAACCTGATTATCTGAAGTTTCCTCAAACTGCACAGGCTTAAACTTCTCCTCTATTCTCTGGAATACAGCAAACAGTGCAGGCACAAGGAATAAAAGTATAAGTGTTCCAACCAACATTCCGCCAACCGTACCGGTTCCTATAGCGGTATTTCCGTTTGCACCTACTCCGGATGCAAACATCATTGGCAACATACCAAAAATCATGGTAAGGGCTGTCATGAGAATAGGTCTCAGACGTACCTTTGCCGCACCAATTGCCGCCTGATGAATGCTCATTCCCGCTTTACGGCGCGAAGAGGCATATTCTGTAATAAGAATTGCCGTTTTTGCCAAAAGTCCTATAAGCATGATTACACCTGTCTGAAGATAGATATTATTCTCAAGTCCAAACAGTTTTGCAAACAAGAAGCTACCCATAATACCGCACGGTACAGATATAATAACAGCAATAGGTATAAGGAAACTCTCATAGAAAGCACACAGAATCAAATAAATAAGAACTATACATATTCCATATATGGCAGCAGCGCTGTTTCCTGTACGCTCCTCTTCTCTCGATATTCCCGCAAACTCAAATGTATAGTTTCTTGGGAGAGTGTATTGTGCAACCTCCTTAATGGCCTTAATTGCATCGCCCGAAGAGTAACCATCTGCAGCCGAACCATTTACAGCAATAGAGTTATACATATTAAATCTCGACAGTGTTTGCGCTCCATATACTTTTGTAAGAGATACAAACTCTCCCAGAGGAGCCATCTGTCCGTCATTCATGCGCACAAAGGTCTTATCTAAAGACTCGGGAGTCATACGGTATTTAGGGTCGGCCTGTATCATAACACGGTAAACATGAGAGAATCTGTTTATGTTAGATACATAAGCACCTCCGTAATATCCGGCCAAAGTAGAGAGTACAGATGCCGGAGAAATTCCTGCTCTCTTACACTTTGCAGCATCTACATTTACAAGATATTGCGGGAAATTAGGGTTAAACGAGGTATATGCGTATGCAATCTCAGGTCTATTGGCAAGTTCTGCAAGGAATTTCTGTGTAATTTCAAAGAATTCATTAATGTTTCCACCCATTTTATCCTGCATATGCATCTCAAAACCGTTTGTCATACCGTAACCTGTAATAAGCGGCGGAGACATAGGAACTAT
This sequence comes from uncultured Muribaculaceae bacterium, assembly GCA_964621625.1. Taxonomy (GTDB): domain Bacteria; phylum Bacteroidota; class Bacteroidia; order Bacteroidales; family UBA932; genus Egerieousia. The sequence continues at coordinate 40,263 of CAZULV010000002.1, forward strand.
AGATACATCTTTAATATGAGCCGTGCGCCCTACAATCTGCCCTATAATGGCATTTACACTACTCTCTTTAGAAGAACGCTCCTCCCAATTCTTGAGTCTTATCTGAATGAGTCCGTATGAAGAGCCTGCACCGGAGATAAGTCCGTAACCTGCCACTGTAGAGAGCATCTCTATCTCAGGTATATCCTTTATACAGTCATACACCTCCATAAGTTTTTCGTTTGTATTATTGAGGGAACTGCCCGGAGCTGCCTGTACGTCAACCATAATGGATCCCATATCCTCGTTTGGTACAAGTCCTGTTTTGGTAGTAGACATAAAGAGTATAAGAAGCGCTATACAGCCTGCTACAATAGTCCATACGAGCCATATTCTTTTAAGGAAAAAGTTTACACCGTTTTTATATTTATCTACAACCGCTGTAAAACCGGCATTGAACTTATTGCGGAAACGGGCAGAAAAATTATTTATCTCAACTCCGTTTTCATTTACATAAGGATTAAGTAGAATTGCACCCAATGCCGGAGCAAGTGTAAATGAATTGATTGCCGATATACCCACTGCCACAGCCATTGTAATACCAAATTGTGTATAGAAGATTCCGGATGTTCCACCCATCATTGAAACCGGAATAAACACAGCCATAAAGACCAATGTTGATGTAAGTATTGCAGAGGAGATACCGTCCATTGCATCTATTGTTGCATGGTACGAAGACCTGTAGCCTACTTCCAATTTGGCCTGCACCGCCTCAACCACCACAATTGCATTATCCACAACAGTACCTATCGCAAGCACAAGGGCAAAAAGCGTAAGCATGTTTATTGTAAAACCTGCAACCGCCATAAAAGCAAAAGTTCCTATAATAGAGACAAATATAGAGATAGTAGGAATAAGCGTGGCTTTCCAGTCCTGCAAGAAAAAGTACACAACTAAAACAACAAGGATAATTGCAAGGATAAGCGATTTTACAACCTCTCTTATAGAAGCAAAAAGGAAATCGTTTACAGACATCATAGTGTCAATCATCATACCCTCAGGCATAGTCTCCCTACACTCGGCCATAAGCTCGTCAATATCATTCACAACCTGTGTTGCATTTGAGCCTGCAATCTGAAAGACCATCATCTCTACACCCGGATTTCCATTGGTTGTAGATTTATAGCCATACGATTCTATACCGAGTTCTATATGAGCTATATCTTTAAGCCTTAAAACCTCTCCGCTTGGCAATGCAGAAACCACCATCTCGCCAAACTCCTGAGGAGTCTGTTTTCGGCCCGAATACTTCATTATATACTCGTATGTAGAGCCTGAACTCTCTCCAAAAGAACCCGTTGCAGACTCAATATTCTGCTCTGCAAGTACACCTATAACATCATCAGGTACAAGATGATGATGAGCCATTGCCGCAGGATTGAACCAGATTCGCATACTGTATTGGTCTGAGAGCAACACAACCGTTCCCACACCTTTAATACGCTTCATCTGAGGTTCAATGTTTATTTTTGAATAGTTTGCAAGAAACTTTGTATCGTATCCGCTCTCTGGCGTTGCATGCAGGTCTATAACCTTAATCATACTGTTCTGACGCTTGATTACAGATACGCCTATCTTTGTAACCTCGGCAGGCAAAGAACCCGTAGCCTGTGCCACACGATTCTGTACATACACAGCAGCCATGTCGGCATCCATTCCCTGCCTGAAATAAATCATAATCTCAACATTTCCGGAGTTAGTGGCGGTAGACTGCATATAGTCCATATTTTCCACACCGTTAATAGCCTCTTCGAGCGGAGCTATAACCGATTTTTGTACAGTTTCGGCAGACGCTCCCGGGTAAGAGGTCATAATCATTACCGTAGGCGGCGCAATATCCGGGAATTGCTCTACAGGAAGAACTTTAACTCCAATAAAACCTGCAAGCACAATTACAATGGAGATTACAGCCGACAGCACCGGCCGTTCTACGAATGTTCTGAGTTTCATATCTCTAAACCTCCCTATTTAATATTAACCTGTTGGCCGTCACGTATAAGTCCAACACCTTCGGTAATAATTGTATCTCCTGCCGCAAGACCGGATTTTACAATATACTCCTTACCATTGTCCGACAGCTCAACACCCAATTTTACTGCAACCGCTTTTCCCTGTTCAACTTTGTACACAAAGACAATATCCTGCAATTCAAATGTTGCAGAAACAGGAATAACAATAACATTTTCGTGTGCCGACGGTATTATTACCCTTCCGGAAGCACCGCTATGCAATATTCCGCCATTATTAGGAAATACCGCCCTTACAGAGACACTTGCGGTAGACGGATCTATCACTCCGCTGATTGTCTCTATCTCGCCATCGTACTGATATATTTTACCATTGGCAAGTTCGAGCTGCACCTTTGGAAGAGAGGCTATGGCCTCTTTCATTGAACCATGTTCGGATGTAAGTTCAAGCAGTTGTGTTTCCGATAATGAGTAATATACATACATCTTTGCATTATCAGAAACCGTTGTAAGAGGTTTTGGCTGCGACGGAGAGACAAGCGCACCTGCGCGGAAAGGAAGAGTTCCAACCACACCGTCGGCCGGACTCAAAACTTTTGTATATGTAAAATTGTTCTCCGCATTAACCAGTGCCGCCTCAGCCTGAGCAAGGCCGGCCTTGGCTGTAAGAAGCTGATTCTTGCTTGTAAGCATATCAAACTCAGAAATTACACTCTCTTCATACAATTTAACGCGGCTGTCATATAACAACTGTGCTGTTGCAACACCGGCTTTTGCCGACTCTACATTGGCAATGGCCATCTGTAATGCCGCTTTAAACGGCACCTGGTCTATGATAAAAAGCGACTCCCCTTTTTTAACTTTTTGTCCCTCTTTAACACACACTTTTGAGATAGTTCCGGATATTTGAGGGTAGATTGCAATATCCTGCTGTCCCTCTATAGATGCAGGAAAAGCATCAGACACAACTATATTCATCGGTTCTATTTTCATAGAGGCATATACCGGAGCCTCCTGATGTTGCGCGCGGTCTTTTGGTCCGCAGCCTGTAACAAGAATGTTGCATACAGCAACAGTGGCAAGTAAAATAATCTTCTTCATCATATATAAAATTTGCGGGCGCAAAGGTAACTTGCAAACAGTTTTATACCGGTTTCAAAAATAGAGGTATTTTGTTCAAAACAGGAACAGATTTTATTATTAACTTTGCAGAATGGACAAATTACAGAGTAATATAGACAGGGCTTTAAATTCCCAAAGCGAGTTCCTTATAACCGAACTTAACCTAAACAAACCAAGCAACATCCCTATTAAAATAAAGGGTGGCGCTGTATGTGTCTGTGTAAAAGGAGATGCCAGACTTATTGTAGACACGGCGGTATATAATATATCCAAAGGGTCTGAGATGCTCTTTTTCCCTGATATGACAATACTTTTTGAAGAGTGCAGCAGTAATTTTACACTATCTATGTTCATTTTTTCCCAACAAATATTCGACCATGCTTTAGTAAAATTTGATCCACTGTTCTTTCATACAATATATACCACTCCTGTACACACGCATCGCAATGGAGAAGAGGAAGCAACATTAAATTACTTTAAAATACTCCATAGAGTAAAGTCCGACTCTCAAAACAGGTTCAGAACCATAATTGCAATAAATCTGCTGCGCAGTAAAATGCTTGACATATACGACAAGATAAGCCGCTATACATCAAAAGGAGAACGTATTATAGAGAGTCGCAAAGAGGAGTTGTACAACAGGTTTATGGTATTATTGGCAGAAAACTCAAAAAACGAAAGGGATGTTGGGTTCTATGCAAAAAAACTCTGTATTACCCCACGATACCTTGCAGAGATAACAGGAGCAATGTCTGGCAAGACTCCAAAACAAGAGATTGATTTATGTATAATACAAGAAATAAAGTTAATGCTCACATTCTCCGAAATGACAATACAACAGATTGCAGACTATTTCCATTTTCCGGATCAATCTTACTTGGGCCGCTACTTCAAACGCCACACAGGTGTATCTCCGGCAAACTACAGAAAAAAAAGACTGGCAATGTAACAGCTTATTAAAGAATAGGATCTCTCTACTCTGTTAAACGACTCTCATTAATAATCCATTTTCCGGATTTTCCCCCTTTTCGTATTAAAACACCACTATTCCGCAACATATCTGTTATTTTTCTGACTTGTCGCTCACTCATATTTAACTGTTTAGAAAGGACTGCTCTTGAAGTAGATGGATTTTTTCTTATTATTTCCAATAATCTTTCCTCATTCGTTGGAACGCTTTGGAGCGTCTTTGGATCACCATTGGAACACATTGGATCACCTTCTTCATTTACACGCCAAATAACAACTCTAAAATCTTCTTCTTGATAAAATTCAGGAGTTTTTAATCCATAGTCGCGACATTTGTTTATGATATCTTCTGTCCCTGTACCTACTTTCTCAATATATCCATTCCAATACATAGGATCTACAAGTAACGGATTGGCAGGTAACGATTTATGAGGACCATGCAACTTTTGTACTGTTAATCCATATGGCAATGTGCCTGGATTCCAGACCTCTAATCTATCACGAAATAACATTATCTGAACACTGGCATTACTTGTATAATCTCTATGACATACAGCATTCACAATAGCCTCTTTAACTGCATCAATAGGTAATTCCGGACGTGTTGGCACATCTGCCTTTTCTCCCTCAGCACGCGTTCCAACCCAATTATTGATACGGCTCATCACAAAACTTGTGGCTTGATCAACAAGCTCAAATACATCACCTCTATAAATCTGATATGCAGGCATTGGCTTCTCAACCACATCTCCATAGAACTGTACACATTTAACCTCGGAAGTAATAAAGTACTTTTGAGGTTTCCTCCCAAATAACAACACTGCGGCATTTGCTAATCTTCCCTTGTCGTCTATTAAATCAAGATGTGTAAGTAAAGACATAGGAGATGTCTCAACAGGAAGAGGAAAATTACGCTTTAAGCGAGCCATGTGAATAAAATTCTTCATTTTATCTTCATCCAAATCTTCCAATGTTGCTTCGTTGTCATTAGACGCATCGAATGGTCGCCAGCGAATATATTCCTTTTCTTCTAAATAGCGGATTAATGAAGCGTATACAGAAGTTCGCAGTCCGTCAATATCCACAAAAGTTTTACGCACAATATCTCGTTCTATCTTTCGAATTAAAGCTGCCTCTTTAGGATGCCTTTTCTCCTCTCCTATGCTTTTGATGTATATTAAACGGCTTTTATGCAGTGTCGCAGCCAAATCATACTCGCGTTCTGTTGGAGAAACGCCCTCCTCATCCTCATATCCATAAAGATTGCCATATAATCCCAAATAAATATCACAAAGTTCCACCTCCTTCAAATAGACGTGGTTTGTAGGATATTCATTAGCAGGAACTTCCTCAAATATAAATGGTTCAAAAAATTTACCTAACAGAACATCTGTCCGGATATAATTACATAGCATAACTCTTTCCTCCGAAAATTCGCTCTGCACACTGCTTATGAATATTTTTATTCGTTTCATACAATATTGTCGTTCATTTTAAATAATCCTTGTACTCAGTTCTTAATTTCTGCCCAATCTCTGCAATTATATATACTTCCTTTTCTTAATATAAATCAACCAATTCACATTTACTTTTAACTTGGGAACTAATCCGTTTTGCTGTTTAGGCAATATGCACAAATAACTAACTTGGTATATAATCCTGCTATTTACACTTATGTTGGGGCAACTTTATCAGAGTTTGTACATCAACCTCCAATAAGGTTGCAATCTTCACGAGTGTAGCCAAATCAGGCTGAGCTGCATTTGAACACCATTTAGGTACAGTTGACGGATTTTTACCTAACAGCTCCGCCAACCATTTGCCTGTACGCTTTTTCTACAAGCACTATTTTAAGACGATTTATTTCCGCCATCATAATCAATCTATTGAATTTAACGTAAAGGTATTTTTTTTATCATAAAAAAAGAATATTTGCTCAAGAAAATTTATCAACTGAGCAAATCTCTCTACTTTATAGGAAGAAGTTCGTGGAATGCAGTCTTTAATGTATCTTTGCAGCGTTTTTGTATGAACTGCATGTTCTAATGATTATTCCAATGGTAAATACAGTTTTACACGAATAAAATACACAAATAAAACACACGTACAACAACTCTATAAGGCACAAACACACAAACGTATAAACATATAAATAATATATTATGACACAACAATATACATTTAATACTACTACAAAAATAGCAGTTCCAACGCGTGAGAATATGGTTGATGATCACTTTGGACATTGTCATCATTATACACTCTTTACTATTGAGAACAATAAGGTTATAGGCAAAACAGACTATCCTTCTCCGCAAGGCTGCGGATGCAAATCCGGCATAGCACCAATTTTAAGGGCAGAAGGTGTAAGTGTAATGTTGGCCGGCAGCATGGGAGACGGTGCAAAGAATGTTCTGTCTGCCAATAATATAAAAGTAATCAGAGGCTGTTCGGGCAATATAGACGATGTTGTAACAAAATACCTGTCGGGAGAAATTTCTGATTCTGGAGAAGGTTGTCATTCACATGGAGACGGAGAACACCAGTGCCATGGATAATATTGATAATAAGACGGAGAGAGAAAGAAAGAAAGAATGAATGAATGAATGAATGAATGAAAGAAGAAGAAAAGGGTAATGTTGCCCAAAAAAGATAAAGAATAACAAGAACTGCCCAAAATAACAATCAGGCTAATGTCTGAGAGCTTTTTGGGCAGTTCTTTATCGTAATTTTAGGTTATTGCACATAAAATTCGCCGTCGTCCCCTTTAACTATATAGTCTCCTTCGTTTACCGTAACAAAACCATCTTTGGTTTGTAAAGACAACATACTAAAGCCCATACAAAAATAGGGAGCCAGAATTTTATCTTTGGCAAACTCCTTTACAGCAGCATAATTCAATCCTGTATACTGTATGCTCTCCATGTAAAGAAGCCGTTATTTGCACCAGTTTTCAAGATTGTCTTTTACAACAAGATAATAGACAGCAAGACCTATCCAGCTTGTTGCAAGAACTAAAACCGCCCAAATAAGTTTCCAAGGAGTTGAAATATTCTTCTTGAATATATCAAGAACAGCCATAACAGACAAAACAAGACCAATGATATAAATGATTGTTCCCATAGCTATAAAATTGAATTAATGATAATCAAAATGATTTTCTCGCAAATGTACGAAAATTCTAAACAGCTTCTTATCTTTGCAGCCTGTTTGTTCCCTTTAAGGGAGATTCATTGAATTTTTATAAACATTTTAACAGATATATATGAATAAAGTAAGTTATGCGCTCGGAATGAGTGTGGCCAACAACATCTTGGCTTCGGGAGTAAAAAACCTTAATGTAGAAGAGTTTACAAAGGCTTTAAAAACCGTTTTGGAGAGCGGCAAACCGGAGTTATCTACAAACGAGGCACAACAGGTTCTCAATACATATTTTACATCTCTTCAGCAAGAGCAGTTCAAGGCTTTTAAAGAAGAGGGCGAGAAGTTTTTGCAGGAAAATGCAAAGAAAGAGGGTATTATTACTCTTGCCAGCGGTTTGCAATACAAAGTGCTTGCCAATGGCAACGGCAAAAGTCCTAAAGCATCAGACAGCGTAGAGTGCCATTACGAGGGCCGCCTTATAAACGGCACTGTATTTGACAGTTCTTACCAAAGAGGCGAAACTGCAACTTTTGGCGTTACTCAGGTTATTGCAGGTTGGGTAGAGGCACTGCAACTCATGAAAGAGGGCGACAAATGGCAGCTTTACATTCCTTATAATCTTGCATACGGCGAGCATGGTGCAGGCCAGTCTATTCCTCCATATTCTGCACTCATTTTTGATGTTGAGCTTGTAAAGGTAAAATAGGTGATAAACGAGGTTGTAAAAAATATTTCCCTCAATAACCCTACAGCACTAAAACAGTTATGGGACGCTTTGGCTCCGGATGTATATAAATTGGTATATTCAATTTTAAAATCCGATGACGATGCCAAAGAGGTTACACAAATGGTTTTTATAAAAATATGGGAAGTGCGTAATTCTCTAAAGACAGATTCAGAGATTAAGCCTTTCTTGTTTACAATTGCCAGAAATTCGTCTTACGATGTTTTAAGAAAAAAGTATAGAGAGAAAATAATGCTGGGAAATTTGCAGAACGGTTTTGATGAACTGTCTGCAACCCCGGAAGATGATGAAGCAACAGCCATTCTTAGAGACAGGCTTAGTGAGCTTATAGAACAGATGCCTCAACAGAGAAGAAGTATCTTTCTCATGAGCAGATTCCAGGGACTCACTTACAAACAGATTGCCCAAAAGTACAATATCTCCGAAAATACCGTAGATACGCAAATGCGCAGGGCGCTAAAATTTCTCAGAGAACATCTGTCAGAAGAAATAGCAATGCTGATTATCTCATCTCTTACCATGTAAGTGTTGCCCAAAACAATATTAAAAGCTGTTTAAATTTAGATTCCGTTTAAAAAATTAAGCGGAATCTTTTTTTTGTGCCACGTGTCACGGAAAAACACGATACAGACGTATTATTTATATATAAAACCCGACTATAATGAACTCCCGCATATCCCAAGCCATATCGGCACTTCTAAATGAATCTATAGAAAATATTCCGGCCGAATATATAGACATTCTGCACTATCTGTTTGATAATGAAGATGGCAGGCGCGTGTTTGAAAAATGGGCAAAAGAAATACCGCAAGAAGATATTCCTATAGATAATGTTGATTTTGAGCAGATGTATCTATGTGTAAAAGAACATATTTCCAAAGAGAGAAAAAGCACCTCCATAAAAAAGTTATACACACGGTTACAACGTATTGCCGCAATACTTCTCATACCGTTGATTGTAGGTGCAAGTGCTGTATTTTACAATTTACATAAACAGGCCGGCTCTTTAAAAAGCGAATTATCTGCAATAACAGCCATTGACCAAACAAATTCACAAGCCGTAGGAATGGAATATCTCTCGCCTCCGGGCGCAAGATTAAATATAATTTTGCCGGATAGCTCACAAGTATGTCTTAACGGAAACACCCGCTTACTGGTATCAAAAGCATTTGGCATAAACAATAGAACTGTAAGAATAGAAGGTGAAGCCTTTTTCTCTGTAATGCCCGACAAAAAGAAAAGTTTTACAGTAAAAGCCGGAGATGTAGATGTTACAGCCCTTGGCACATCCTTTTATGTAAAAGCGTACCCTTCCGACAATAAAATAGAAACGGTTCTCATTACAGGAAAAGTATCAATAGAAACACCGGAGAATGCAATCAAAGGGGATTCTCTATTGCTCTTCCCAAATCAGAGACACATATATTACAAAAACAACCCGACGGAAGAAAAGATAGCAAAAGATATAAAAGTAAAGAAATATCAAGCATGGACTAAAGGAGAACTTATATTTGAAGATGAATCAATGGAGCAGATAATAGAGAGGCTTAAGAATTTCTATAACATTGATATAACAGTTCTTAATAGCGAAATAAACACGTACAGATTTACGGCATCCCTAAGCAATTGTTCTATGGAGCAGATAATGGAATACCTTAAAATGTCTTCTCCTATAGACTATACGATAGATAAAAATAAAAACCGAATAATTCTCCATACTACAAAATAGCAGGCAAGTGGAGACTCACCCGCTATTTTAGTGTAAACTTTTAATTATTAATCCTAAAGCATTCCAAATTTTATGAAAAAAACTCGGATTTTAAAAATTTTTCTATGCTTAGTTCTATCCGTAGTTTGTTCCTCAGCGGCAACAGCTCAGGCAAGAATTACGGTAAGCGTAAAAAACCAGCCTCTCAAAGAGGTTATTTCCATTATCCAGAATCAGGTTGATTACAATTTTTTGTACAACACAAAACTTATTAATGTGAATCAACCGGTCTCTGCAGAGTGCAAAAATGAAACCTTAACCACAGCTTTAGATAAAATCTTTGCAGGAAAAGGTATTTCTTGGAAAATTGCCGACAAACAGATTATCCTTTCTGTTGCAGAAGATTTGTCGGTACAAGACAATTCAAGAAAAATCACTGTAACAGGTGTAGTCTCCGACAGACAAACAGGAGAAACGCTGCCCGGTGTTGCAATTTCTTCCGGCAAATATGTTTCGTTTACAGATGAAAACGGCAGATATGAAATAGAGACACTGCATGGAGATTTTATAAAATTCTCTTTTTTAGGCATGAAAGAGACAAGCGTAAAGGCAGATAAAAAGATACTTAATGTTACGCTTGAACAAGATATGACCGCTCTTAGCGATATTGTGGTTACCGGTTACCAGACTATATCAAAAGAGAGGGCTGCCGGCTCATTTGCCGTTGTTACCCCTAAAGAATTGGAGAATAAATTAAATGTGAATGTACTTGATAGAATAGAAGGTTCGGTTGCCGGACTCAATATTGTAAAAAACGGCTCCGGAAAATCAATTCAAATAAGAGGAATCTCTACAATCAATGGAGATTCAGATCCACTGTTTGTTGTAGACGGTGTGCCGTTTGAAGGAGAACCGGGAGTTTCCGGCGACAATACATCCCCATTAGACCTGCTCAACCCGGCCGACATTGTAAATATTACAGTACTTAAAGATGCAACTGCAGCATCAATCTATGGAGCACGCTCTGCCAACGGAGTAGTTGTAATTACAACAAAACAGGGCCAGGCAGGAGCCACTAAAGTAAATTACTCTTCTACAGTAACTTTCCAAGGTCTTCCAGACAGAAGCTATTCTCATCTTATGAACAGCAGTGAACTTGTAGATTATCAGATGGGACTCATGGATGTGTATCCCAACATATCAAGAAAAACTGCAAAATATTTCCAGAATCCGGTACAGCTGCTGCTATTGGATTACAGAGATGGAATCATAGATAAAGCTACATTGGATAATGCAGTTGAACCATACAGAAACAGAGACCGCTACGAACAGGTAAAAGATGAGTTCTTAAGAAACAAAAGAACAGTGCATCAGCACAATCTTTCGTTCAGCGGAGGTTCTGAGATATACAAATACAGCATATCGCTCAACTACACCGGTGATGCTCCATACGAGAAAGCGCAATACAAAAACAGATACGGATTTAATGTAAAAAACACTTTTAACTTCTTTAAATGGCTGCAGGTTGATGCAAACATCATGGGCAGCAGTGTTGCATACGACTATGACAACGGAGTTCTCGGAATGTCTTATCTCAATTCCGGCGGAGCATCTTACTATATGTTAAGAGATGAAAACGGAGAACCGGCAGAGTGGTTTCACGACAAATCGAGAGCCGAAATGGAGAGGCTCGTATCAGTTGGCCTGTTAGATGAAAGCTATTATCCTGTAAACGAACTATCTACCAGACACTATACCGTAAAACAGAATTATCTGAACCTTAACCTTGGAGCAACAATAAAAATTATTGACGGCCTTAACGTAAACCTCAGATTCCAGAGAGAGACTACCAACGGGTTTACAAAAGACTATTACACAAAAGACAACTGGAGTGTAAAGACAATGATAAATGACGCAGCCCAGATAAGCGACGGAAAAATAACATATAATATTCCATTGGGCGGACAGGTTATACAGAACAATATAGATAACTTTTCATACACAATAAGAGGACAGATAGACTACAGCAAGACATTCTCAGAAAAACATTCTCTCCAGGTAATTGCCGGAGCAGAAGGTCGTAAAGTAGTAACCTCAAGCAATGGCTTCTACAGAATGGGATATGACGATGACAATCTCTCATACAGCAAAGTAGATGAACTTCTGCTCAGCAGCGGATTCTCAGGAACACAATCTGCAAACGGATATTTCTATTTTTCGAGCCATGATAAAGGAACTCCATCGACTACATACATAGACAACAGATATGTCTCATTCTACGGCAATGCCTCATACCGGTTTAATAACCGTCTTACCGTTACGGCAAGTATAAGAATGGACCAGTCTAATCTGTTTGGAACCGATCCAAAATACCAGTACCGTCCGTTATGGTCTGCAGGAGCCTCTTATCTTGCCTTAAAAAATTATAAATGGATAGACAGACTTGTAGTAAGAGCCACTTACGGTATAAACGGTAATATACCTAAACTAAACGGTCCTTATCTGATTGCCCGTGTTGGAAATAACAACTACTACACAAAAGAGAATACAATGTATATCTCATCTCCACCTAATGAATCATTAAGATGGGAAAAGACAAAAGTATTGAATATTGGTGTTGATTTTAATTTATTAAAAAACAGACTTAACGGTTCTATAGAGTACTACAGTAAAAATACCACCGACCTACTTGGCGCATATTCATTAGACCCTACTTTAGGCTGGAGCTCAGTAAACATGAACTTTGGTTCTATGTACAACAGAGGTATTGAAGTATCGTTGAACAGTCTAAACATAGAGAGAGGCGATTTTTCTTGGAGAAGCTCGGCAACATTCAGTTACAACAAGAATGAAATTACAGATATAGAGACATCGAGCGAGTCTGCAAGCAGTTACTGGTCTGATCTTAACAACAGAGTAGGTTATCCTATGGGCGCACTGTTTAGTGTAAGATACAAAGGGTTGAATGAACAAGGTGCTCCTGTTGCCTATAAGGCCGACGGCTCCGAAACCCTCAACTACAGAGACCTTACCAAGGATGATTTAGTCTACTCCGGAACAGCTAATCCTCCGTATAATGCATCACTCTCAAACACTTTGTCGTATAAAGGATTTGATTTATCATTTATGTTCATTTATTCCGGAGGACATGTAATCAGAGATATTGCATCAAGTTATTGCATTACCACACATCCTGTTTATGCCGTAAGCAACAGACTCCGCGAATTTAGCAACTACTGGAAAGAACCCGGAGACGAAAACAAACCGGGCATAAATCCTGCATTCATGTTCCAGTCTACCGTAAGGAACGGAGAATATATCTGGAAAGCTGCCGACAAACATATACAGAAAGGTGATTTCATTAAGCTCAGAGACATTTCATTGGCATACAACTTCCCGCAACACTTCTTTAACCGAGTACCTATAAGCGGTGCAAGAATAATTCTTTCGGCAAGAAATCTATGGTGGTGGGCAGCCAACGACAGTGACCTCGATCCCGAAATATACTCGGGCACAAGCCTGTCAGGCCTTTCTCGCGGAACTCTTTATCCTGCAGAATTTACAGTTGGTCTAAATATTAACTTCTAATTGCAACATATATGAAAGAGATAAAATTATATATACTTCCCCTGATTGCCGCAATACTCCTTTTGGGATGCGATGATTTTCTCGACAACAAACCCAAAGGATATACAATACCCTCTTCGTACGAAGATTACGAAAAGATGTTTAACTACATAAACTCTACAATAGACGGCTATTCGTGTTATCTTACAGACGATGTAAAGTTTCTCGACAATACAGACGACTATGCATCTGACTACATATTCATAAACCAATCCGATGAGGTAAAGAATATCTACTCTTTCCAACCGGGACAGATTTACCTTGCCGGTTCTAAAGACTATACTTGGAATGATGCGTATGACAGAATTTTCACTTACAATACAATAGTGAGTTCTATTATGTCTTCCGAAGGCTCTTCACAAGATAACAAACTCAGGATAAAGGCAGAAGCGCTCATTGCCCGTGCAATGGAGTACCTCTATTTGGTAAACCTCTACGGAGCACAATACAATCCTGCAACTGCCGACACCGATTATGGAGTGCCTTATCTTACAAAAGGTGATATAAACCAAAAATATACCCGACACACTGTAGCTCAGGTATATGAAAGAATTATAGCCGACATAACCGAGGCTCTGCCGAATTTGAGCGATATTACAAACTTTACAACACATCCCGACAAAAATTCCGGATATGCACTTCTTGCAAAGACATATCTCTGTATGGGCGACTATCAGAAAGCATTAGACAATGCAAATATTGTATTGAAAACCCGCAAACAGCTTCTCAATCTCAATGATTACGAAATTACAGAAGGAACTACTTGGGGACGTGTGCATATTAAAGGAGACCCATCGCAACGATTGCCGGACATTAATCACCCGGAAGCTCTGTTTGCAAGATTTTCTTCAGGTGATTTAAGATATGGCACCTGTATGAGTGATGACCTTAGAGAATTATTCAAGAAAGACCTTCCCGAAGGGGCTAAAGATTTGAGAAAAGAGTACTATTTCTCCGAAGATTATGTAAATCTTGGAAGAATGGAGTACATCCCTGGAGAGGTTGCCTACGTTTTGTATGTAGACGAGAATTGTGGCCTTACAACCGTTGAAACTCTTATGATTGCAGCAGAATGCGAAGCGCGAGTAGGCTCAAAAGAAAAGGCTGTTGAGTATGTAAATCTTCTTAGAGACAACAGAATAGAAAACAACGAGGCATTAACGGCCGGTACCCAAGAAGAGGCTCTCAAGTTAGTATTGGAGGAGAAACGCCGTGAGTTGTGCATGAAAGGAGCATTCCGCTATATGGATATGAAGCGTCTCAATCTCGAAGAGGGATTCAAGAAAACTGTAGTTCATAAAGCAGATGGCTCTACATACACTTTAGCTCCAAACGATTCAAAATGGATATTCCCTATAAATCAGGAAATACTGGATTTCAATCCGGATATGCCGCAATATGATAGAAAATAATTGTTATGATAAAGTTATTGGTTGTAGTAATTGCCCTTCTTGCGCACTCCACCATGAGTGCCCAAGAGGGCATTGCTTTTAAAGAAAGTTCATGGCAGGAGGCTATCGAACTTGCCAAACAGGAAAACAAACCTGTATTTATAGATTTTTATACAGAATGGTGCGGTCCATGCTATAATATGGCAAAACAGGTGTTTGTTCTGTATAGTGTAGGCTCTTTTTATAATGATAATTTCATTTGTCTTAAGATTGATGCAGAGAAAGGTCAAGGCATTGAGCTTGCAAAAAAATATAATATAAAGGGTTACCCCACATATATTTTTATAAATCCGGAAACAGAGGAAGAGATACACCGTTCATCTGGCAGACAAGAGCCTGAAACTTTTATATTTACCGGCAAATCTGCATTAAGCAGCACTTTATGCTCTTCATACCTGACAAAAGAGTTTGCCAAAGGCAACCGTAATCCACAATTCCTTATAGATTACGCAATGTATAAAGGCAGTATTCATGACAATAAAAGTGTTGAGCAGATATGCGACAGCTTAATTGGGATTGACGGATATTCCCTTGAAAACAAAAAAATCTGGGATCTTTTTGTAAAATATGTAAAAGGTACAGAAAATCCTGTTTTCAAGAAATTTGGAACAGATTTTGTAAAATTGGCGGGGATACACGGCCAAAATGCAGCATCAATGAAACTTTATAACGAAGTGCAATATTCACAAGACAAGAATATGGTTGCTTCGTTGCCACAATTTATAGGCAAAGATGCTGTAATGATGTATATAGATTACAATCTTGCTTTTTCTGCAAAGGATTATGCAAAAGCAGCAAAGGCTGCCGACAGCCTTATGGCATACAACGGTGCTTTACATGATGAGGTATGCAAGTTTCTCTATTATGTTGCCCGTTCCAACCTTTATGGAGAATATCCGGCAGAATGGCATGATAAGTGTCTTGAAATAAGCAGATATGTTGCATATAATCATCCAAACAGAGATGATGCCTCAATACATCAGCTGTATGCACAGCAATTGGAGATGAAAGCAACAAGAGGAGGAAACAGTTTACCGGCACCGGCCTTTGGAAGCAAAATATACAACATGAGGCCAAAAGATTTGAAAGCAAAACCAAAAAGATAACACCTTGCAAAAAATCTGCTTACGGTATTTGAACATTATTTTAATACAATTGTTTATATTTGAACCACGAATTGCAGTTCATGAAAAATATAAAGACACTATTAGCATTACTTCTTTTCTCTGTACTAATCTTATGTGCAGAGAAAAGGGTTTGCCATGTGCAAGACAATGCTCCGTCTGAAAGCTATTGTACAAATGACTGCAAAGCAATTACATATTGCATAAAATCATTACAGGTGCCTCTGCTCTGCGAAGGCTCCTCAAATTCCAATTATATAACAGAGAGAACCCCGCTGCAATATTCGAGGGTAAGAAAGATTATAGAGAGTGCCGGTTATACGGCCCGCTATAAGATTGCCCCGTCGGTCTCTACAAATGAAATTCTTAATTTTAACGAAGTGCATACAGGTTTAAGGTATGCATGCGCGAGGGAATACTTTATATACACTCTAAACAGGTTGAGAATTTAGAAAATCCAACTGCTCAACATTTAACATGTTACAGATTTAACTTTTATATTATTACGGAGGTTGCATAAATCTCCGCAAATTATTGTTTATGGGTTTTACTAAATTTTAATACATTAATTATGAGTGATACAAATATAAAATATATAGATAATGTTTTGGCAGAAAGCACAGACATTTCGGTAAGGTCAAAAAACAGAGCTGTTTATGTTTTAATATTGGCCGCAAGCGTTGTTATGGGGTATATCTCCGTGCAATTCCAACAAGAAAACAACTTAGGATTCCTTCTCTTTTTTGTGGCGGTAATTCTTGCCGCCGTAGGCTTTGCCGGAGCATTCAAACCAAAGAAGTATATGCAATATAATCCTACGGGAGAAATTGTAAAAGAGTATTCTTACTATTTTGATGCGGCGGACAAAAAAGCCGTGAGCATAGCCATAAATTCGGGCGAACTCGAACTGCTTAAAACGCTTACGTCACAAGAGAATACAAATATGAGGGCAATAGTCTATGCTACGCCCTCATTAAGTTATGTTGCATCGCAAATGCAGAAATACATTCCTCATGCATATATCCCTGCAGAAGAGACTGTTATCTGCAATACGCCTCAAGCCAGCTAAAGAACTCCCTGTTCCAGTGAACCGAGTTTTGCGGTTTTAGAATCCAGTGATTCTCCTCAGGGAAGAGCAGCATACGAGAAGGCACTCCCATCATCTGTGCAGCGTTAAATGCAGCCATTCCCTGTTCTACAGGAACACGATAATCCATCTCTCCGTGCGTAATTAATATAGGAGTATTCCAATTCTTTATTAATTTGTGCGGAGAGTTGCTATAATGGCGTACCGCTGTAGGGTTTGTATCCCAAGGTGCTCCGCCGTTATCCCATTTAGGGAACCACAACTCCTCGGTCATCATATACATCTGCTCCTGATTAAATATACCGGCATGTGCTATAAGAGCCGAGAATCTGTTCTTATGTACTCCTGCAAGATAATATACAGAATAACCTCCATAGCTGGCCCCCGTTGCAGCCACTTTGCCAACATACGGTTCTTTCTTCATTTCATCTACAGAAGTAAGATAATCCTGAATGTTAAGTCCGCAATAATCTCCCGAAATCTGCTCGCACCAGTCTTGTCCAAAAGCGGTTGTTCCTCTTCTGTTAGGGAGTATTACAATATAATCCTGTTGGGCCATGAGTCTGTAGTTCCAACGTGTAGACCAACCTTGACTTATTGTACCCTGAGGTCCGCCAAGACACATAAGTATTGCAGGATATTTCTTTGTCTTGTCAAACTCAGGAGGATACACAATCCATGTATGCATCTTCTTTCCATCTACAGTTGTCATCCAACGCTCCTCTATAACAGGAGTCTTTAGTTTATCAAGAGTTTCCTTATTCTCAAAAGTAAGTTGCTTCCATGCTCCGTCTGCTATATTCACAGATACTATCTCAGCCGGACGCAACATACATTTATTCGTTGTTATCAGCTTATCTGCAACAATCTGAACACCGTCAAAATCAAACCACTGGTCCTCGGCCGTAATACGTCTTACGCCATTGCCATAATGAGTCTCATAGGTTGGCTCTCCCGCCTTTTTTCTGTAAACCTTGCTGCAGTCTTTATTGCAATCAACCTCAAAAAGAGCAGTAACCGCATTTACACACGAGTTAAAATAGATTTTATCACTCTCAGGATTCCATGCAATAGCCTCTACATTATATTTATAATCGGCCGACAGCTCTTTCATGAATTTTCTAAAACCACCGTTTGCAAGATTGGCATAAACCTGCTCCATATCCGCAACAAAAAGTCTCCTTTTATCGGCCTCATAACCGTTACGTTCCATACTTACCCACGCCAATTTCTTTCCGTCCGGAGAGAAAAGCGGCTCGGTATCATACCCCTCCATACCCTCTGTAAGATTTACCGCAACTGCAGTCTCTACATCATAAAGATATATATCGGTATTTGTTGAGAATGCGTACTCTTTTCCGGCAACCTTACGGCAAGAATATGCTATATATTTTCCGTCGGGACTCCATGAAAGCTGTTCAAGACCACCAAACGGCAATGTAGGAAGTTCATAAAGCTCCTCCCCTTCTCCCAATATATCTTTTGCCCCCGACAGGCTTGTTCCATTAAAGGAAGCAATGAATGTATGCGGAATCTCCTCTACAAAATGATCCCAATGGCGATACATAAGTCCTGTAATTGTACGTCCGCTCGATTTTTTTAAATCAGGATATAAATCAACAGGCTTGATACAGGCTTTTACATTGCTTATATACATTATTTTATCTCCCGACGGAGAGAGCTCAAAGGCATCAATCCCCTCTATTCCGGAAACCTTCTTTTCATTTGAGCCGTCGGCATCCATTGTATACATGCTGCCTCCCCTTAAAAAGGCAATCCTGCTGCCGCCGTCAATCCAACGGGCATTTGCCTCGCTCTTTGGTGTAGAGGTTATTTTACGGTTATCAGAACCGTCGGTATTCATAATAAAAAGTTCACGATTACTTCTGTTCTCCTCTATAGAAGTATAAGATACTCCGTAAAGAATTTTTGAACCGTCAGGAGAAACCTGAGGATCACTTACTTTGCCGAGACGATGCATGATTTCCGGAGTAAGACGGCCGTCGGGTACCTCTATAGGTTCTTTTGTTATTATTTTGGTATCCTGCCCGCTGCCAACGGAACTACCGCAACAAGAGACAAAAAGGGCTGAAGCTGCTGCCATTGCCATTATAAATTTATAATTCATATAATTATGGTTTTTTTATTAGATTTTATTTTCTCTTTTAAGACCGATAAAATGTAAAAATACACTATATTTGCGCCCGAACAAAAAATAGAGGCAAAATTTTGAATTATCCTTAGATAATGATGCTTCTTGTTAAGGATAACATTGATTAACGATTAAATAAATTTTCTATGGTTTATTCACATGAAGTACAGCACATGTGTGTTGTAAAAAAGGGCCCTAATCACGGTCCGGCACCTATTCCCGAGGAGGGCAAATGGGTAAGAAGCAAAGAGATTAAAGATATTTCAGGTCTGACCCACGGTATAGGCTGGTGTGCTCCGCAACAGGGCGCATGTAAATTGACCCTTAACGTAAAAGAGGGTATTATCCAAGAGGCTTTGGTTGAGACAATCGGCTGCTCAGGCATGACTCACTCTGCCGCTATGGCATCTGAGATTCTCCCTGGCAAAACCATTCTTGAGGCTCTCAATACAGACCTTGTTTGTGATGCTATAAACACAGCAATGAGAGAGTTGTTCCTTCAAATTGTTTACGGACGTACACAGTCTGCATTCTCAGAGGGCGGTCTTATCATTGGCGCAGGTCTTGAGGATTTGGGCAAAGGTCTTAGAAGCCAGATAGGTACACTTTACGGAACTTTGGCAAAAGGTCCTCGTTACCTTGAGATGGCAGAGGGTTACATTAAGACTTTGGCCTTAGACAAAAACGATGAGATATGCGGATACGAGTTTGTTCACATGGGCAAATTCATGGAAGAGATTAAGAAAGGTACAGATGCCAACGAGGCATTAAAGAAAGTAACCGGTACATACGGACGTTTCACCGCTGAGCAAGGTGCAGTTAAACACATTGACCCACGTAACGAATAAGGAGGAAAGAAAATGGCTATAAGAGAAGTAAAATTTGAGAGTCAAGACCGCAGAATCGCCCAGATTAACGCGGTTCTTAATGCAAACGGCATAAAGAGCATAGAAGAAGCCAACGAGATTTGCGAGCAATACGGTTTGGACCCTTACAAAACTTGCGAGGAGACACAGCCTATATGTTTTGAGAATGCAAAATGGGCCTATGTAGTAGGTGCAGCCATAGCTCTTAAAAAAGGTTGCAAAAACGCTGCAGATGCTGCAGAAGCAATAGGTTTGGGACTTCAGTCATTCTGTATCCCAGGTTCTGTTGCCGACGACAGAAAAGTAGGTCTCGGACACGGTAATCTTGCAGCACGTCTTTTGAGAGAAGAGACAAAATGTTTTGCATTCCTTGCAGGACACGAGTCTTTTGCAGCAGCCGAGGGTGCAATTAAAATTGCAGCAAAGGCAGACAAAGTAAGAAAAGAGCCTCTCCGTTGTATCCTTAACGGATTAGGTAAAGACGCTGCACAAATCATATCAAGAATAAACGGCTTTACTTATTGTCAGACTGAGTTTGACTATGCAACAGGCAAAGTTAAAGTTGTAAACAAAATAGCTTATTCCGACGGTCCTCGCGCCAAAGTCAATTGCTATGGTGCCGATGACGTTAGAGAGGGTGTTGCAATCATGCACCTCGAAGGTGTTGATGTATCTATCACAGGTAACTCAACCAACCCTACCCGCTTCCAACATCCGGTAGCAGGTACATACAAAAAAGAGTGTATAGAGATGGGTAAGAAGTACTTCTCTGTTGCTTCAGGTGGCGGTACAGGCCGTACACTTCACCCTGATAACATGGCTGCAGGTCCTGCTTCATACGGTATGACCGACACAATGGGCCGTATGCACTCAGACGCTCAGTTTGCAGGTTCATCATCAGTTCCTGCTCACGTTGAGATGATGGGCTTCCTTGGAATAGGAAACAACCCAATGGTAGGTGCTACCGTTGCTGTTGCTGTGGATGTTGCAACTGCATTAAACAAATAATTTGCTTAATCCAAGCGATTTATACACAAAGGCGGCCCAACGGCCGCTTTTTTTGTATACTGTTTTATCCATTAATTTTTATTGACATTACCAACTTTTTTTGGCAACATTACCGCAAATCATTCAATAAATTATGTAATTTTGCTCCGATGATAAGGTTCTGATTACAGAACTTGTACAGAGGGGTGAAAGGCAAGATAGAAAATAAAAAGCAAAGGATATTTTAGTTTAGAAAGTCTAACAATATGAGAAGGGTATTAACATTATATGCAACATTAATCTTATTTACCTTTAGCTTTGCCTCTTGCGAGCAAGAGGATGACACTTCACTTTACGAGGAGATGCTCAGCATTGTTACACGTAGCACATCTAATGAGGGTACAGTAGCACCATTTACCGATAATTTCTATTTAGAGTTATGGAACAATGTTAACAACACTCATGAGACACACAGTATGCAGTATAACTTCAGTCTCGGTACGTGGAACACAGAGAACACAATCAAGACAAGCGTTCTGCCTGCTACAGTTTTGGCATATTGTGGCAATTATGTTCACGCCACATCTCCAGACAACTATGTTATTACACTCTCGTCTGACCAAAGCGATGAAGACAAATATAAAAATGCCGATGTAATGATAGCCAAAGGAACTGCAACAAAAGGCGAAACATTATCGCTCAACTTTGAGCATTATTTTGCCAATGTAATTTTCTTTGTGACTCTTGGCAACGAGTTTAACAGTAGTGAAACAATCTCAAAATTCTATGTAGAAACAACAAACTATAACAGTGTTTCTGAGGTCACTGCATTTAAATGGGCAGCCAACGAGTATCGTGCTTACATTCCGGCAGGTACATATCAAGTCGGGAGTGATTTTGTTAAAATAGCTATTGGAGATTATACAGGAGACAACCAATTAGTGGCGAAAGTTCCAACTGGCGGACTTACTGTAAGTGCCGGCACTCAATACACCTTTAACATAAAGGTTGGTAAAGATGCTGCTCCATCACAGACTCCTAAAACGTTGTCTCGTGCTATAAGTACTGCCAACACTAATAAATCCGAATGGCAAAAGGGAGACAAAATACCAATGTCCATTATTTTAATAGGCGAAGAGGCGTTCTAAAAAATGGTATAATTGCAAAAAAATAAAAGGCACATATTGAGAACCAACATATATATAAATTAGCAAGTACTAACAACAAAAAACTTAAAAAGAAGAGAAATGTACAGAAAAAATTATCTTATTGCTATTATAGCGGCACTTCTCTCGTTGAGCAGCTGCAGCAACGATGATGATGAACCGCAACAGTCTAAGTACATTACGATATCCACCAAAATCGGCACGATGAGCCGCGTAGCAACTGATGTCTCAGGCAGCCAAAGTTTTGAGAACGGAGATACAATCAGCGTCTATGCGTGGACCGGAACAGATGCAGATGGAAAAATTGCAGCTCCCGACAAAGACAACCGCGTAGTGAACAACTCGCACAACATCCTCTCCAACGACTCATGGATTGCAGAGCCTCAGATGTTATGGAAAGACATGCGTGAAAAGCATTATTTTATAGGTGTCTATCCCGCCATTGAGCAAGGCAAGGGATTTGACGATGTCCTTGCCCAATATGCTTATACGCTCAATCCTGCCTATGAAGAGGCAAGCGATCTACTCGTAGCAACTGAAACATCCGGTATTCTCGCGGGTTACGGCACCGTACCTTTGGCGTTCACTCACACAATGGCGAAAGTAAATATCAATCTTACGTACCGCAACCAATGGGGCGTAGACGAAGCAGGCGAGAACATCGTACCTACCGTTACCTCAGTACAACTCATCAATGCAGCCAATAAAGCTATAGTAAATCTCTTAACAAAAAAGGTAACACCTATCGAAGATAGTCGCAGCAATCAGACGCTTCCTGAATTGGCTGAGAATTCACGATACAGTTCTATCGTCATTCCGCAAGAGCATGTGAACGAAATCACTATTATAATCGATGGTAAGAATTATACCTATACGCATAGTTCAGACATTGATTTTACAAGCGGCAAGGTAACTACAATCAATCTTACCGTAGGTCGCAACGTTATCACCCTTAGCGGTGTAACCGTTGATCCGTGGGACGAAATCACAAACCCAATCACCGGTGTAGCCGACTAAAATTTACGAGATAAACTTAAAGTATTAAAAAATAAGGTATAACTACCAAAAAATGAATATATGAATAAGTCACATTTTACAAAGGGATTAATCTTGCTCACAGCTTTGACCCTTAACCTTGCAGCTTTTACATCGTGTACAAATGATGATTTTGCTCCGCAAAATGCGCTGCCGGAAGATGGCGAAATACGCATATCGGCATCGGTAAACCAATTGGTCACAACGCGTACCGAAACCGGCACAACACCGGTTCCTTACAGTGGAAGTGATCTTGGTCTATACATCCGTCCGAGCTCTTCTTATTCATGGGAACATAACGCAACTAATAATAAGTATGCCTATCCCAATGTTAAATTCACAAATAACACTTCCGGGTGGTCTCAAACCACATATAGTCCAATGTTGTGGGAAGGAGATAAAGTATCCTATGAATATTATGCTTACGCTCCGTATAGCAGTGATGTTTCGAGTTCTAATAATAAGATTTCCTATGATTTAACAAGCACTGCTCCAACAGACTTGCTTTGGACGAGTAAAACAGGCTTGGCTAAGAATCTTGTTAATGAAAGTCAAGAGCTTGAGATTGAATTTGGACATGTATTTTGCAAGGTTGCTATTGAAATAGCTATTGCCGACGAATTCTACCAGAACGGCTCAACAGATAATCCTATAAGCAACGTTACCATCAGTTCAAGCAGAGCTAAAGGATATATCGATGTGTCTACAGGAAATGTTTACAATGATAGTGAAAACCCGACAGATAATCCAACCCCGAACGATCTTACTTTTAGTATGAAAAGCCATACCGCCGGTAATTCTCAAACAGACGGCACATATAAAACATCGGATATTTTCTATGCACCGGGAGAAGAACAGTTTAAAGTAACAATTACCACTATAGGAGGGGCTGATAGCAGAACATTCTCTTACACTCATAATGAAACATATTTGTTTGAAAGCGGGAAAGCGTATGTCATCCAACTAAAAATGGGTAAAGATGTGATACAGATGTCCGGAGCCGGAATCACAGCTTCCGCTTGGGCAAATGGTGGTACAACAGACTTAGAAACAGAATAAACATCTACAATTAAAATAGGAGCATAAACACACTTAAATAATAGCAATGAAAATGAAGATATACAATTATATTTCAGCTTTGGTTTTGCTCGCATCTGTGGCTGCCTGCAGTAGCGACGACGATATACTCAGCCCATACGATGCAGATTCTAATGCGGTGCGTATACAGCCTTCTGTAAGTGGTATTGCAGTGTCACGCACAGCACCACAGGATGCAAACTCTACCATATTCAAATCGGGTGATAAAATTCAGGCAGGCAGGAATGTTAGTAACGATGTTGTAAAATTTTTTCCGTACACATTTAACGGCAGCCAATGGGCTCCTACATGGATGACTGTAGATTACCCCTATTTAAGATGGGAAAACGGTGAGACTGAGTTAGATTTACAAGCCTTTTATCCGAGCGAAGAATATGTATCCATGACTTCTTTTACATTGCCGCTCGATCAAAGCGATGCCGATAAAATAGCCAAAGCCGACTTTATGACTTTTTCCGGCAAGGTAACAAAAGGTGATAATAACTCCGTAAGCTTTGCCATGCAGCGACACACAGCGCGTATTTGTGTTAAAATAAGCTCTTTTGGCGACCAATATAAAGGCTTGAATCCCAAATGCGATGTAGAAATCTATTCACCTTACAAAATAATTAATGTAACCTATTCAAATGAAATTGTTGCCAAAGGAGATGGCGAGGAGCATTGTAATCTTGTCAAACCTTATAACTACAAAGATTTGCAACAGGGTGATACAGCCGTAGCTCTTGTTACGCCGTCTATCGATGTGTGGCCCGGTGAGAAATTGCTCAAAATTACTGTTAAAGTTGGTAATTCTACTCCCGAAGAAATTTTATATGTCACAGGTCAGCCGGGATTTAGTGGCGGATACAGCTACACATATAATCTGAAAGTGGGCAAAAATGAAGTGAAAGTAAATTCAGTAACTGTTAAGCCGTGGAGTGAGCCTATTATCGTAGAAGGCGGAATCGCAACAGAGAGTAATCCTCCTGAGTAACATCTCTGCCTTACAAAACTCGGTGTTGCTCTTATTCCACGCCCATAATATGATGTAATATTCCTGAGTAACACCTATGCCATACAAGACTGTAGAGGCTGTAAATTGAGACTGTAAATTAAAGTGGAGACTGTAAACTAAAGTGTGTCAAGTAAAGAATTTATTAACTTTACAGACACACTTGTTTACACTGCCCACTATCTTTTATACTCGTTAATTCACGTAATACCACAAATTTTCGGCGGCTTTCTTTGTAAGGATTCTCTCCTTTACCAGATTTTCCAACGTGCAGGCGGCTGCACCAAATTTCTCGCGCAAAAGCACTATTCCGCGTGCCGCATACGCCCCTATATATGGATGTTTTACAAGAAATGCCTTTCCTGCAGTATCAAAAGAGAATCTCTTTATGGCAGCGGCATCAACCTTAACATTTTTTGAAAAACGTGCAAAACGCACACTATCTATCCCCTCTATCTCCATAAGTTGCTCAGGCGCATAAAACCCGCCAATCCTTGCCCTGTACAAAAGTATCTTTTTAGCATAATAACCACCTATGCCATACAGCTTTACAAGCTCTGCACTATCGGCACTGTTCAATTCTACAATAAACCGAGACCTATACTCCGGCTTCTTCTCTTGTGCAGCCGCATCTACAGCACCCTCTCTCTCAAGCACCTGTCTCTTAATGCATTCTGTTTTTTCCGTCTTTTTTCCCCTCTCTTTTATAACTATATAACCCGACAGCTCCTCATACAAGCAACTGTCTATCACATACATTTTGGCAAAATCCTCCCGTTTGCGAAATCTTCCCCCTTTATCTCTATATTTTATAATGGAGCCGGCCTGTTTTTCAGTTAGTCCGAGCCTGCATAGGCTATCTATAGAAATTGTATTTGGGTCAAACTCAAAACGCTCCTTTACCACAATGTTACCAAAATTATTTTCTGAAACAAGAGAGCCTTTTTTACACTCTTCAACCCTATTTTCCTCATTGCTTTCTTTATAGGACGATGCTCTTTCTACCCTCTCTACAATAAAAACGGTTATCTGAAATATAAACAATCCCAACATGAGGGCAATCACCCCGAGAGCTTTGCTCCTTGAGATTCTGCCGTTTCCGTTCTCTGTGCTACTCCTCCGGCTGTAACTCTTTTCCTCTCTCATAATCCGCCCCCGCAATTATCATTACAATTTCGCCTTTCGGTTCATTTTTGGAATACCACTCAAAAAGTTCATGTGCCGTACCTCTTCTACACTCTTCATGCACCTTTGAAATCTCCCGACAAACGGCAACATATCTGTCGGGTCCCATAAATTCTACAATTTGCCCCAATGTCTTTACCAATCTATACGGCGATTCATATACTATTGCGGTACGTGTTTCTGCCGCCATCTCCTTAAATTTGGTCTGACGACCTTTTTTTACCGGCAAAAAGCCCTCAAAACAGAATCTGTCGCACGGAAAACCTGAATTTATAAGAGCCGGAACAAAGGCCGTAGCCCCGGGCAGGGTCTCAACCTCAACACCAGACTCCACACATGTACGCACAAGCAGAAATCCGGGGTCCGAAATTCCGGGAGTCCCTGCATCTGAAATAAGAGCCACATTCAAACCACCTAATATTTTTTCACACACCCCTGCCGAAGTCTTGTGTTCATTGAACTTATGATGACTCTCCATTTTTGTATGAATATCGTATTTCTTTAAGAGTACCGAACTCGTTCTGGTATCCTCTGCCAGAATCAAATCAACCTCTTTCAAAACCCTCAACGCCCTCAAAGTAATATCTTCAAGATTGCCCACAGGCGTAGGAACCAAATAAAGTTTTGCCATATTACAATTATCTGTTAATTATTGAATTTTCTTCTTACAATCATATAAAACCTATAGACCTCATCACTCTGCTCATCCCATTGCGGGAATCGGTGTCTTATATAGGCAACAACCTCTTTAAAATTATCCATACAGTTAATATCGTCTAAGGTCTCTTTAAAAACAATTTCTGCTTCCGACAAATTTCCGGTTACATTAAACAACTCTTTCACAAATTCATACCTATCGTTAAAGCTGATACCTTTATAAATATCATCTATATACGCTGCCGGATAATCAACTTCCCAATCATACCAGTCGGGCTTGGCGGCATCATTAACCGAAATTGTACCGGTCTCTTCTTTTATAACATTCGTTTCTGCCGCAACTCTCTCTGTATAAATATCATCCGTTTTCTCATCCTCTACCGCAGCAACTATTTCGTCTTCTGTTGCCCCCAACGCAGATGTTTCAACGGCTCTTACCTCGTCATTTTCTGTTTTTGCCGCCATTGCCACTTCTTCCTCAGCAACTACCTCTTCCGCTGCCGATTCTGCCGCTTCAACTATTTCTTCTGCCACAGGTTCTACTACCGCAACGGCTTTTATTACCGGCTCTTCCGTTACAAGCTCTGGCTTAAACTCAAACATCTCTTCTTCGGCCGCTTCTTCTCCTTCTTTTGCGGCTGCTACTGCTACTACTGCTGCTGATACTTCTTCTGCGGCTGCTACTACTACTTCTTCTGCTGCTGTAACCACTTCTTCCTTTACAACTACCTCTTCCGCTACCAATTCTGCCGCCTCAACTATTTCTTCTGCCACAGGTTCTACTACCGCAACTACTCCTATATCTGCCCCACACGCTCTGTCTTCCACTATTTCAAACTCATCATCCTCCACAGCAACATCTTCTGCCACAATACCTTCCCCCACCATATCGGCAGCCGAAACAACTCCACCTGCAGAGAGAATATCCTCAAATCCGTCGGTCTTCTTAATTGATTCATACTCCTCCATACGCCTCTCCATCTCTAAAAGTTTCTTCTCCATAACCAGCACCCGGGTCTCCAGTTCTTCTCCTATATTTTCCATTAAATCCACTGCCGACAATAACAAATTTTTCAACTCTTCAAAGCTATTTTTTACATTATCCATACCTCAAGTTTTATATCTTTGTACCGCAACAAAAATAGTAAAAAATGTTTTTAGAAAACGCCAAACGTTCAGGCTGGATTGAGATTATTTGCGGCTCAATGTTCTCCGGCAAAACAGAAGAGCTTATACGCAGGCTCAAACGAGCAAAATTTGCAAATCAGAAAGTTGAAATATTCAAGCCAGCAATAGATATAAGATATTCAGAAGAAGAGGTTGTTTCACATGATGCACATACAATTCTTTCAACACCTGTAGAATCGTCAGACAGCATATTACTCCTCACAGGCGATGTAGATGTAGTTGGTATAGACGAAGTGCAATTTTTCGACAATAACATAGTAAACGTTTGCCAGCAATTAGCCGACCGTGGAGTAAGGGTTATATGCGCGGGGTTGGATATGGACTATCTTGGCAAGCCCTTCGGACCAATGCCCCATCTTATGGCTGTTGCCGAATATGTTACAAAAGTTCATGCTATCTGTGTAAAATGCGGCAATCTTGCACATCATTCACACAGACTCTCTGCCAGCGACAAATTGGTGGAACTCGGAGAAAAAGACATATACGAACCAATCTGCCGCCATTGCTTTAACAAAGCGCTTGAAGAAGAGGGTAAAAATGTTCAATAGATATTTGGAAATTAATCTCCAAAAATTATATCTTTGCAACCGCATGGGGCATTAGCTCATCTGGCTAGAGCGCAACACTGGCAGTGTTGAGGTGATCGGTTCGAGTCCGATATGCTCCACAATACAGATTAAAAATCAAAAAGTTAGAGGTTTTGCAAACAGATTTACAAACAATTTTTGTAAGTAAGTGTTTGTAAAACTTTTTTAGTTTTCTCTCCACATCAAAATCTCAATGATACACAACAAATATTCCCTCACGAAAAGTCTCGCAAGGGAATATTAAAAAACTAATTTTAACTAATCAATCGGTAATACTACCTTTATTCTATCTCCTAATTCTCTTTATATCCCGGATTCTGCTGAAGCTCACGATATATAATCCTCTCTGTAGCAGAAATAGGAAGAACAACACGCATGTCATCCCAGGTGATAACCTGTCTTGGATTTCCGGCAAAATCATGTCTATCAATACTCTCGTCTCTTACAATAGTGCCTCCACGCCTCATTACATCAAAGAACCTGTGACCTTCGCCAATAAATTCTTTCTGACGCTCAAGTTGTACTAATTCGTAAGTTGCCACAACATCTTGAGCTGTAGGGTCTGCCCTTTGTATTACAGCATTCAGATATTCATTGGCCTTAATCTGCTGACCAGACTCTATTCCGGCTTCTGCTGCCATAAGATACGCGTCTGTAATTCTAAACACTCTCGGATTGTTTCTGCGGAATGTATATCCCAAATCTTTATTTCCTATAAATTTCTTTAACCAATACTCTCCTGTCTTAACAACTCCGTCATTTACATCGTCGTAAGCTATCATTTGAGCTCTTACATCATTAGGAGTATCGGCAAACAATTCTCTCCATTTTTTAGTTGGAATTATATCATGGCCTGCAGCCTTATCATCAAACCATAAATCGTGGTAAATTGTATAGAAACCGCCGTCATTATCTATATCACCTGTATTTGTTACCAACAATTCCAATACCGACTCATCATCGCACTGTTTTCCCCAATACGCAAGGTACTCACTATTTGGAACCAATCTGTAAGGAGACTCCTCTATAACCTCTTTACAAGCAGAGAATGCTGTTGAATAATCACCTTTATACAGAGCAACTTTGCCTTGCAGCATCTTTGCAGCCCAATAATTGAAATGACCGTCATTTTTATCGGTAGACAAACGTGGCAAAGCCTCTGCAAGATCTTTTTCTATTTGTGTATAAGTCTGTGCAACGGTACTTCTTGGCTGTTTAGATTCAGAAGGAGAAACAACTGTGGTAAGTATTACAGCTCCCAACGACGCTCCGTTATCTTTAAGATACGGATAGCCGTAAAGTCTGGCCAAATCAAAGTAACATAAAGCCCTAACAGCGTATGCCTGTCCCAAAATATCATCTTTCACAGCCATATCTTCCTGTGTCTCAACAACAAGAGTTCCAATATTAGCAATAATGGTATTTGCTCTCATTATTGTTGTATAATAATTTGTCCACAATCCAAAATAAGGACTTTGAGTAGGCTCATACTCTAAAGTATAGATAGTACGTCCTGAGCCGCTGGAATTAATAGGATACAAATTATCCGCCCTCATATCTCCCATCTGAGGAAGATAAGTTCCGTACATTGTATAATATTTTAACTCTGTATACAAACCGTTGGCAACAACTTTTGCATCGGCAAGGGTCTTCATGGCGCTTTTTGCAACCACAGAATCTGTCGGCAATTTATCAAGAAATCCGTCGCAAGACGAAACCCCTAATAAAACTCCTGCCGCAATTGCTATATTACATATAAATTTTTTCATAATAAACGTTTTTAAATTTTAGTCTTATCAGAAGCTAACTTCTAAACCTAATGTAAAAGTCCTCAGTGCCGGCATATTAAAGTTATAATATCCGTTAGACTGTATTTCAGGGTCTATCTCTGTACCTGCAAAGGTCAACAAATTAGAACCTGCAACATAAACACGTGCATTTGTGAGGCTTAGTCTGTTTACAAAAGTCTTAGGCAGATTATATGATATAGTCAAATTCTTCAATCTTAAATAATCGCCTTTCTGCAAAGCTCTGGTAGAGTCGTAATAACCACCCTGGTTGTTGTCCATAATACGTTTTGGAATAGAACCGTCGGTATTGTCTTCTCTCCATGTATCGGTCTGGGATGCAAGTATATTTCTGTGGGTTGTATAGTAACCGTCGGCCATAAAATCATCAAAACCATTATCCCAGATATAGTGTCCGTATTTGTAAGACCATGCCATTGCAAATGTTATATCTTTCCATCTCAAATCAACATTAAATCCACCAAATCCCTTTGGAAGAGCGGTCTTTCCATCTATAATCATAGAACTTGCATTCTGACGGTTTCTTGCACGTCCGTAGTTATACAAATCATAAGGAGCTACTGTGCCTTCCTTTAATACTTTACCATTCTTTAATGTTACATCCTGATCCAACACATCTCCCTTTTGATAGAACGAACCCTCGGAATAGATAGGATTACCGTTTTCAGGATCTACACCCATATAGTTTCTGGTATAATACTGATAAAAACAGTACCCTTTCTTCCAGATAAAAGGTCTATCTGTCTGAACCTCATCCTCTGTAGAAAGAGACAATACCTCATTATCTATTGTAGACCAGTTGGCCCCTACAGACAAATCCCAATCTTTTTTCTTTAGAATATCCACATTCACAGATATTTCCCAACCTTTGTTAATCATTGATCCAACATTAGACAATGTGGTTGAAAAACCTGTAGTTGAAGGGATTTTTGCATCGAGCAACAAATCGGTAGTCTTTTTCTCAAAATACTCTACAGAGAAAGTATATCTATCAAAAATAGTTGCATCCAAACCTATATTCCAGTTCTTGTTCTTTTCCCAAGTCAAATCTGTATTTGCAAGATTACCCGGATAGCTGGCACCAACATTTCCGTATGCTTCATACTCGTAAACGGCCATATATCCAAAATAATCAGATGGTAATGTACCGCTTGTTCCGTAAGAGCCTCTTAATTTACCGTCATTCAACCAATTAAATTGCAAAAACTTCTCATTTGAAAATCTCCACGAACCGGAAACAGACCAGAAATCTCCCCAACGTGTTTTAGAAGCTAATCTCGAAGAACCGTCTCTACGATATGTTCCTGTAATATAGTATCTCGAATCGTAATCATAGCTCAAACTGCTTAACAACGACAACAGGCTCTCCTCTCTGCTGTATGAGTAACCATCTTCGAAATTGGTTCCGAATATAGATTCCTCTGCACCTGCATAAGAAAAATCTATCTTTCCAACCCTTGTCATACGGTATTTCTCCTCTTCTGCCTCCCAACCTACTAAAGCAGACACATGATGTTTATCCCAAGTCTTGTCAAAATTCAATGTTGTTGAGCTAACCATTCTGTTTACATTTCTGTGGCGGTCGCTCATATAACCTTCGCCATACGCTGTGTAGTTAGGATGTCCGTAAAGCCATCCGAATCTGTCATGTACATACAGCCAGTCGCTGCTTATAATAGATTTGGCTTTTAACCAATCGGTAAATTTTACCTCCATCCAACCTTTTAAAAGCAAACGGTTCTGACGGGCATCATTTATCTGTGCATCATAAGAGGCAACAGGATTTATTGTTGCAAAAGAGGTATTCCATGGCTCCATATACAACGAACCGTCTGATTTATAAGCATAAGGCCATCTGTCATTCAAGAGTACTTTCCATATATAAAAAGGATTGTCTTTAGATGAAGCACCATCCTGGTGTCCTTCCTGGAATTGCCATGAATACTGCACATTACCGCCAATCTTAACATGTTTGCCCAAAGCTGTTTCTCCATTAATTGTAGTAGAGAATCTTTGCAAATTATCTATAGAAACTACACCTTGC
The DNA here is from genome assembly GCA_964621625.1 of uncultured Muribaculaceae bacterium. Classification (GTDB taxonomy): domain Bacteria; phylum Bacteroidota; class Bacteroidia; order Bacteroidales; family UBA932; genus Egerieousia. Next base: position 73,010 of record CAZULV010000002.1, read on the forward strand.
TGGTCTGTATATGCCACTGATGCATAAATATTTCCCTTTTCTCCACCTCCGGATACGCTATACTCGTAATTCTGAGCTATACCTGTGCGGAACAGAACATCTTCCCAATCTTTATAAATATATTTTTCATGGTCCTGTGCCGGAAAATACTTCTGCACCCTGTTATTTACATAATTTTCGAGACTGCCGTAATCTCTCCAGCGGTCTTCGCTTGCCTGGCCGTAATGATACCATTCCTGCCTGTGCAGTTCCTCCATTTCTGCATCGGAAGCCATATCATAGTTGTTATATGCAAAATAAGAGAAACCGGCACTTGCTTTAAATGTAGAGGTAAGTTTACCTGATTTTCCTCTTTTGGTTGTAATAAGTATAACACCATTAGAAGCACGTGAACCGTAAAGAGAAGCTGCAGCAGCATCTTTTAATATTGTAATTGATTCTATATCACTTGGATTAAGATAGTTCATAGCACTTGTAGATATATTTCCTGAACTATAGTCTCCACTGGTTGCAGGAACACCGTCTATTACATATAGAGGCTGGTTACCCGCATTAAATGAGCCAAATCCACGAATACTTATATCTGCCTGAGCACCCGGCTGTCCGGAATAAGAAGCAACCTGTACGCCAGGAGCCTTACCTGCCAATACCTGCTCAAAGTTTACAACCGGAGCATCCTTCATGGCATCATCCTTTATTACAGAAGCCGAACCGGAATAAGAACCCTTTTTAACTGTACCGTATGCAACAACCATTACCTCATCGAGAGCCTGAGTATCAGGCGAAAGAACACCATTTACAATAGCTTTTCCATTAACCGGAATCTCTATTGTTCTAAAACCTATTGATGAAAATACAAGAACAGCATCTGCAGGAACATTATCCAGAGCATATTCTCCATTATCATTAGAAGTGGCCAAAATTGTGGTTCCCTTTACAACTATACTCGCAAAAGAAACCGGAGAGCCATCTTCTGCAGAACTTACCATACCGGTAATTCTCGTTTGCGCAAACAATGCTCCTGTTACGAGAACTGTTAACGCGAGCAGAAAAATTTTCTTCATAGTTTAAATAGTTTAGTTAATAGTTTTATGTTTTATTCGTATTTTACAAATACAACATTACCTTTTTGTAAAGAAAAGTTATATTTTGTAAAGAACGGACGCCTTCAAAGATAACAAAAAAAACAGACAATCGTACTGCGCGACCATCTGCTTTTTACTATATTTTTTTAAATTTCCTGTTACTGCAATTTAAGTTTCTTGCAAAATTCCCACATTACCACACCGGCAGACACCGATATATTTAACGAATGCTTTGTTCCAAACTGAGGAATCTCCAACACAGTATCACTTTCATCTACAACACTTTGCTGCACACCTTTAACCTCATTACCAAACACAAGTGCATATTTTTCATGAGCCAAAGGGATAAAATCTTCTAACGAAACAGAGTTTTCTGCCTGTTCAACACTTATTACATTATACCCCTGCTCTTTTAAAGATTTTACAGCATCAGAAGTTTCTTTAAAATACTCCCAATCTACAGAAAATTCTGCACCAAGTGCCGATTTATGAATCTCGGCGGTTGGCGGTGTTGCGCAAATTCCGCACAAAATTATTTTTTCTATAAAAAATGAATCGGCCGTGCGAAATGTAGAACCTATATTGTGCTGGCTTCTCACATTATCCAAAACAATTGTTATTTTAAGCTTTTCTGCCTGCTTGAACTCCTCTGCAGAGATGCGCCCCAATTCATCATTCCTTAATTTTCTGTACATTTGAGATACGTTTTATTTTAGAATTTTATGTACCGCAAAAAAAATAAATATTATTCTATTAAAAAAATGAAATTAAAAATATATATTTGTTGTTAAATCCGTTTTTATCAGATAACATAATTCAAAATAATATGAAACAAGATCTTCAAATTTCCGAACTTATAAAGAAAGAGGAAAACAGACAGCTTCACGGCATTGAACTTATAGCTTCAGAAAACTTCGTTTCCAATCAGGTCTTGGAGGCTTTAGGCTCTGTTTGCACAAACAAATATGCAGAGGGATACCCGGGAGCCAGGTATTACGGTGGTTGCGAGGTTGTAGACCAGATAGAGCAGCTTGCAATAGACAGAATATGCCAGCTATTTGATGCCGAATATGCAAATGTGCAGCCGCATTCAGGTGCACAGGCTAATATGGCTGTAATGATGGCTTGCATAAAACCAGGAGATACTTTCATGGGACTTGATCTTTCTCATGGCGGACATCTTACACACGGCTCTCCGGTAAATATGTCGGGCATACTCTATAAAGCCGTTGCATACCATCTTAATGAAGAGACAGGTCTCATAGATTATGACGATATGGAGAAACAGGCTCTGGAACATAAGCCTAAACTAATAATAGGAGGCGCATCTGCCTATTCAAGAGAGTGGGACTGGGCAAGAATGCGTGCCATTGCAGATAAAGTAGGTGCCATATTTTGGGTAGACATGGCCCATCCGGCAGGACTCATTGCCGCAGGCTTGTTAGACAACCCTGTAAAATATGCACATATCGTAACATCTACAACCCACAAGACATTAAGAGGACCTCGCGGAGGAATTATTCTTATGGGTAAAGACTTTGATAATCCGTTTGGAATAAAAACTCCTAAGGGAGAAGTAAAGAAGATGTCGGCAGTTCTTAATTCAAGCGTATTCCCGGGAATCCAGGGCGGACCGCTTGAGCATTGCATTGCAGCAAAAGCCGTTTCATTCTTTGAAGCATTACAGCCGGAATTTAAAGAATACCAGATACAGGTAAAGAAAAATGCAGCTGCTATGGCCGAAGCCTTTATTGCAAAAGGTTACAAAGTAGTATCTGGCGGTACAGACAACCACGTTATGCTTATAGACCTTAGAACAAAATTCCCTGATCTTACAGGAAAGGTTGCAGAGAAGACTCTTGTTCAGGCCGACATTACAGTAAACAAAAACATGGTTCCGTTCGACAGCCGCTCTCCATTCCAGACATCAGGTATACGCGTAGGAAGTCCGGCAATAACTTCACGCGGTCTTGTAGAGAAAGACATGGCTGTTATCGTAGATCTTATAGATAAAGTATTGAGCAATATAGGAGACGAAAAAGTGCTCGAAGAGGTTAAAGCTGCTGCCAGACAGCTTATGAGCGGACGCCCTCTCAACGCATGGTAGAATATGGTAGAGTAACAAAAAAAGACGGCCTTGAAGCCGTCTTTTTTATTATTATATAACCAAAGAATTACTCTTCTGCAGGTTGTCCGTTTTGAGACTTGCGCTGTTCGCCTCTGTCGTTACGTTCACCTCTGTCTCCTCTCGGTTTCTGGTTATTGAAAGGTTTCTTGTGGCCGCCGTTCTCAGGACGAGGTCTGCGTACCGGCTCAACATAACCCTCAGGTTTCTCAATGAGAGCTTTACGAGAAAGTCTCATTTTACCGGTCTTACCATCTATTTCCAATAGTTTAACCTCAACCTCATCGCCTACATTAAGCACATCCTCAACCTTTTCTACCTTTTTCCAATCTATTTCGGATATGTGCAACAATCCCTCTTTACCTGGAAGAATCTGAACAAAAGCTCCAAATTCAAGAATTGAAACAACTTTTCCTTTATAGATCTGACCAACTTCAGGAACAGTTGTAATGCCCTTAATCCAATTAAGCGCAGCATCCATTCCCTCTTTATTCTCACCAAAAATATCAACAACGCCAACAGCCTCGTTCTTGTCGTTCTTCTCCTCGGTAATTGTAATGGTTGTTCCGGTAGTCTTCTGTATATTTTGGATAACCTCTCCGCCTTTTCCAATAATAGCACCTATAAACTCACCAGGAACAACAAGTTGTACTATTCTTGGAGCGTGAGGCTTAAGATCTGCACGTGGCTCGCTTATACACTTCATCATCTCACCCATGATATGCATTCTACCCTGACGGGCCTGCTCAAGAGCCTGTTCAAGAACCTCGTATGACAAACCGTCTACTTTAATATCCATTTGAGTTGCAGTAATACCGTCTTTTGTTCCGGTAACTTTAAAGTCCATATCTCCCAAATGATCCTCATCACCAAGAATATCAGAAAGAACTGCGTATCTTCCTGTCTTTGAATCGGAAATAAGACCCATTGCAATACCGGATACCGGTTTCTTTAACTTTATACCAGAATCCATAAGGGCAAGTGTACCTGCACAAACAGTAGCCATAGAAGATGAGCCGTTTGACTCAAGTATATCTGAAACTACACGTACTGCATAAGGATTCTCCTCACCTGTAGGAACCATAGGTTTTAAAGCTCTGAATGCAAGGTTACCATGACCTATCTCGCGACGGCCTATACCCCTTTGGGCTTTTGCCTCTCCGGTTGAGAATGGAGGGAAATTGTAATGGAGTACAAAAGGCTCTGTTTTCTGAACCAATACCTCATCAGTCTCTTTCATATCGAGTTTGGTACCCAAAGTAACTGTTGTAAGAGATTGGGTCTCACCGCGGGTAAAGATTGCAGAACCGTGTGCACAAGGGAGATAATCAACTTCGCACCAGATAGGACGTATCTGTGTGGTTGTTCTGCCGTCGAGCCTTACGCCTTCATCAAGAATCATGTTGCGCATAGCCTCTTTCTCTACACCATGGAAATAGCGGGCAACAAGAGCTGCTTTCTCTTCCTGCTCCTCCTCCGGCAAAGTTTCGAGGAATTCTTGCTGCAAAGCCTCAAAGGCATCACCTCTTTCATGTTTTGAAGTACCGCCTTTTGCAATTGCATAGCATTTGTCATAGCAATAATTATGACAAGCCTCTTTAAGTTCCTCATCGTTTTTCTCGTGGCAATAAGTTCTTTTCTCTGTTTTGCCAACTTCTGCCATAAGTTCGAGCTGTGCTTTACACTGCTCTTTTATTGCTTCATGGGCAAATTTGATTGCATCGAGCATAACAGCCTCGCTAACCTCTTTCATCTCACCCTCAACCATCATTATATTATCTATGGTTGCTGCAACCATGATGTCAAGGTCTGCCTTTTCAAGCTCCGAGAATGTAGGGTTTATACAAAATTCACCGTTTATTCTTGCTACTCTCACCTCAGAAATAGGACCTCCGAAAGGAATGTCGCTTACTGCAAGAGCTGCAGATGCGGCAAGACCTGCCAATGAATCAGGCATTGTCTCCTTGTCGGCAGAAATAAGATTTACAGTAACATAAACTTCTGCATGAAAATCATCCGGAAATAGCGGTCTTAAAGCTCTGTCTATAAGACGTGCAACGAGAATTTCGGCATCAGAAGCCCTTCCTTCTCTTTTCATGAATCCGCCTGGAAAACGTCCTGCTGCAGCAAATTTTTCTTTGTAATCTACTTGCAGAGGCATAAAATCTACATCTTCTTTGGCGTCTTTTGCACAGGTAACCGCTGCCAACAACATTGTGTTACCCATTTTTACAACAACAGATCCATCTGCCTGTTTGGCTAATTTGCCGGTTTCAATTTCAATTGTTCTACCATCGTTTAGTTGGATGGATTTCTTTACTATATTCATTATCAGATTTATGTAGCCCGCCTCCCCCTACGGGAGTTTTAATTTGTTCTAACATCGCCACTGCTTGCCGCGAGCTACCTTTGTTGGCAAACATGGCATATATCTATATAAAGTTGCAAAAATACAGAAACTTATGTGAAAAATACAAACAATGACACAAAAAAAGACATCCTTTTTCGGATGTCTTTTCCAAATTCCCCACTGTTGTATTATTTACGAAGGTTAAGGGCCTTCACAATGCTTCTGTATCTCTCAATATCGCGGGCTTTCAAATAATCAAGAAGACGACGTCTTTTACCAACAAGTCTCAACAACGCTCTCTGAGTGTTGTAGTCTTTCTTGTTATTTTTAAGGTGCGCTGTAAGGTGAGCGATACGGTAGGAAAATAAAGCAACTTGACTCTCTGCTGAGCCGGTGTCTGTATTAGACTTTCCGTATTGACCGAAAATCTCTTGCTTTTTGTCAGGTGATAAATACTCTGCCATTTTGCTAAGATTATTAAATGTTTATACTGTTTTTACTCCCAATTTTGGGACTGCAAAGGTAATCAAAAAAACTTAACAGACAATAGTTCGTTAAAAAACAATACAAAATATTACACAACTATTTGCTTTTTCTTAAAGCTAAAACAGCTATTTTTTTATGAATGAATTTTACGTTAGCGTACATTTGCAGTACATTTCATTTATAAATAAAGAGCGCACTTATGCAAAAAGAAATAACACATCCTATTTTAGGCAATATATTATACACCAAGAAAATACGCTGCAAACGCATAAGTATCTCCATAAATATAAGCAAAGGTATACGGGTTTCTCTGCCTTTTTTTACAACATACGCACAGGCACAAAAATTTGTAGATAGCAGCACCGATAAGATTCTAAAAATATATAATCGTCTGTTAGAGAAGGAGAAATCACGCAAACAAGAACAGCCTGGCTCCTACAGCAACACCCCATATACAAAAGAGGAACTCAACAGAATAAGAAAGAAAGCTCATGAAATATTACCAAACAGGCTGGCTTATTTGGCTAATCATCTCAATTCACACATACTTCTTACAGACACAGACGGCAAAACACTAAAATCTCCTTTCAATTATAATAAGGTGTTTATAAAGAACAACAAATCCAAATGGGGCAGCTGCTCTTCCAAGCGAAATATAAACCTCAATATGCACTTGGTTAATCTGCCCGAATCATTGTGCGATTTTATAATTATACATGAGCTTTGCCACCTGATTCACTACAATCACAGCAGGGAATTTCACAATCTTGTAAATACGGCATGTGGCCGGCGAGAAAAGGAGTTATCTAAAGCTTTGCGCAATTACTCATATCTGCTGAGCCGAATCCCTTAACATAGAAGCAGAACCCAATTGCTCAAAACTGCAATAAAAAAGAGACTCCCGACAGAGCCGGAAATCTCTTTTATAAAGCATAAGCGTTATGCTACCGCTATTTTGCCAATTCGCTTATTCTTTTGAATAGAGCGTCAACTTCTGCAAGAAGCTTCTCATTAACCTGTTTGAAATGCTTTTTAACACCCTCTTTAGGATAGTGGTTAATCTGGTCAAATAGGTTGTCGCCAAGCGCTATGGCATCATTTATGATTTGTTTTGCCTCGTCCTGTTTTGCACCGTCGTTAAGGTACATGAATACCCAACAATCAGATATTACCTCATTTATAAGGTATATAACATCTTTTTTAATAACTCTTAAATTTGCCATACTCTTTATGGTTTTAAATTGTTTTCAAAATTCGCGGGCAAAGATAGTAAGAAATTAGAGTTTCTCAATACCAATACCCGGTTTATCATTGAGGGTTATCTTGCCGTCAACTATCTTCATTCCTGTATAACAGTCATTTGTAATAAGCAGATTACCATCGAGGTCTGCCCACTCCATCTTAGGAGCCAGCTGAGCTGCAGCAGAAATCGCGCATGAAGTTTCTGTCATACAACCTATCATAAGTTTCATGTGCAGAGCTTGTGCCAAGGTTACCATCTCGCGAGCCTCTCTCAAACCTGTACATTTCATCAGTTTGATATTGATTCCGGAGTATGCACCTTTAAGTTTCTGAATATCGCTGAGTCTTTGGCATGCTTCGTCTGCAATAATAGGAAGCGGACTGTTCTCTGTAAGCCAAGCTGTTTCGTCGAGAAGCAGTTTAGACATAGGCTGCTCAATCATATTTACATTACGCTCGTTAAGCCAATGTATCATATCAAGAGCATAATGTTTGTCTTTCCAGCCCTGATTTGCATCTACACATATTACTGTATCTGTTACCGAACGGATAGTGTTAATCATCATCTTATCGGTAGCCTCATCGCGTCCGAGTTTTACCTTTATAACTTTATATGGAGATGCCTCTCTTGTTTTCTCTTTTACAACATCCTCTGTATCAAGACCTACAGTAAACGAGGTGTTAGGACAGGTTGTAGGATCGAATCCCCAGATTTTCCACCATGGCTGGCCAATAAGTTTTCCTACCAAATCATGTAGGGCAATATCAACGGCAGCTTTTGCAGCAGTATTGTTTATTGCAATGCTGTCTACATAAGCCATAATATCTTCTATAAGGAAAGGTGAGCTGAATTTGCTCAAATCCACCTTTTTAAGAAATTCTATAACAGATGCCTGAGTTTCACCAAGATATGGAGGCATTGCAGCCTCTCCGTAACCGGTTACACCGTCGTATGTAATTTGGGTAAGAACTATAGGAGTGGTTGTTCTTACAGATGTAGCAATTGCAAAAGCATGTCTCATCTGTGCATCGTAAGGAACAAACGAGAGTTCCATTTTTTTGCTTCCACCCGATTTTCTTACACCTTTTTGTGCAAAAATTGTTGCAGGGTTAAATAATGCAGCTGCTGCAGTGAGCATACCTGCCGACTTTAGAAAATTACGTCTGTTTGTTATCATGTTGTTCTATGGTTTGTTCTAATTTGCTTTATATTTTACAGGAATGGTCATTATACCTTTGCCCTTATCCTCATTTCCTATTATACGCTGAGCCCTTACGAGTCTCTTTGAACCGCTGTAATAGTTTTCATCTGTAGGAATGAGAGAGTTTATTCTCACTTTTGTTGCCGAATGTATAAAAATTCCGTTACCGATGTAAATACCAACGTGTGATATTCTCTCTTTCTTCTCAGGAGTTGCCTTTGAACCAAAGAAAATCAAATCGCCTTTTTTAAGATTTTGGAGAGCCTCTACTGTATATGTGCTGTCGTTTACATATTTTGCAATATCAACATCATCACCTGTATAGCATTGCTGAGATGCGTCTCTTGCAAGAATAAGACCGTTAAGGAAGTAAACAGATTTACAGAATCCGCTGCAATCCACGGCTTTTATAGATGTACCGCCCCACATGTAAGGAACTCCCACAAACTGTTTTGCAGTTGCAATTATATTATCCGGGGTTGGGTTGCGGCTGTCGAGCCATTTATCAAAATTACTGACAGAAGATTTTGGAAGGTAACCTGTTCTACCGTCGGCTATAGAGACTTTCTGCCATGCTCCGTATGTTCCTAAATCAATGAATATGTTGCCCCAAACAGCATCGCTTACCATTGGAGATGATGCAGACGGCTGCTCGGTCATGGTAACGTACTTATCTGTTACAATAACTTTTGGAGCAGACATGTATTTATCAAACTCCTCTTTGTTCATATACTCTAAGCTGCCGGATGTTACCCAAGAGATATAACCTTCCGGGGTAATTGCACGTGTCCAGCCACCTTTTTTCTCAAGAACGGTAACAGGTGTTCCCATCATAGCCTGAGTTGCAGACTCTGCACTGTATTTGCCAGATGTACGGAAATTTACAACAGATTGTGTTGCCACACCGTAAATTTTACCCTCGAGAGCGGCATCCGGAAGCATTTTTACGCTGTCGGCCACCGAAATATTATTTATCTTTAAAGCCTCCAACAGAGAATCTTTTGCCTTTTGCTCGGTAGTTGAACCGCGCAATACATAGTTCTGATTCTCCTTCTCGATTTTTATATCAAAGGTCTTTGAACGCCCGTCCGGTGCATGAACAGCTTTTACGCCTTTGTAAACATCCTGAAATTTCTCGGCTACAGCATCTGACGAGTGGTTACAGCAGCTGCTCATTGCAAAAGCCATAACAGTTGAAAATAGTAATATTTTTTTCATTTAAATTAAGTTAGATAGTGTGTTTGGCCTGCAAAGATAATCATCTGTCTCAATAATATCAACATTTCCACACGGATTTTTACACCCTGCTTTTCTCAAAAAAAGTTGCATCCGGCAATGCCGTACTCTCTTTCGTTTCTTTGTACTATATTTGCACTCAAATAAAAATAGATAAACATGATATTAGATTCTGTCAAAAGTTTTGAGAAATACAAGACCCTTGTTCCGGGGTTCGACAAGATTTACGATTTTATACGCAAAAACAATCTTAACGAGCTTAGCGAGGGTCGCCACGAGATAGATGGCAACAGGATATATTGCACAATTGCCGCAGGCGAGCTCAAAGGTGTAGAACCGGAGAATTGTCCGTTAGAGATACATGATTCATACATAGATATACATGTTCTTATAGATGGCTCAGAAACCATAGGCTTTAAAGACAGGTGCCTTTGCGACGACTCTGCCGCAAAATATGATTCAGATAACGACATCGCTTTCTTGCCAGATACTCCGGATAATTATGTAAGTCTCGGCACAAATAATTTTATTGTTGTATTCCCGTCGGACGCACATGCTCCGCTTATTGGGGAAGGCTCGTACAAAAAAGCCGTTTTTAAGGTACGTTTGGAGATTCCGCAAGAGAAATTGTTTGAATAATTTAAGGAATGGAGAAACGGTATAACGCCTTTACCGGCTATTTTAGAGAGAAATACGGATGCCGGCTTCAAAAAATAGTTATTGATGCCGGCTTTACTTGTCCCAACAGAGACGGAAAGGTAGGCAGAGGCGGTTGTACCTACTGCAACAATGCTGCTTTTCATCCCAATTACAGCACTCCCGACAAATCCATTACCTTACAACTGGATGAGGGTATAGAATTTCACAAAGGAAGATACCGCAACACTCACGATTATTTAGCTTATTTCCAATCTTTTTCAAACACATACGCTCCGCTTGAACATTTAAAAAATATTTACTCTCAGGCATTGGCGCACCCTCTTGTTAAGGGTATTGTTGTAGGAACCCGTCCAGACTGCATAGATGAAGAGAAATTAGATTATTTCCAAAAACTGTCGGAAGAAAAGATTGTTATTATAGAGTATGGTATAGAGAGCTGTTACAACAAAACATTACGCCGCATAAATCGCGGACACGACTTTGAAACCGCAGTAAAAGCTGTTGAGGCAACAGCGGCAAGAGGCATATTTCATGGGGCTCATTTTATATTCGGGCTTCCGGGAGAGAGTCTCGAACAGATGAGAGATACAGCCTCTATTATAAGCGGTCTTCCGTTAAATACGGTAAAATTCCATCAGCTCCAAATAATTAAAGGTACGGCCATGGAGCGCGAATTTGAGACTGCTCCGCAAGATTTTGTAAATTTTACACTCGACGGATACATAGATTTTTTCATAGACTTTTTGGAGAGGTTGCGAAGCGATTTGTATATAGAGCGATTTGCAGGAGAGGTACCTCCGCGATTTGTAAATCATACACCTTGGGGACTCATACGCAATACCGAACTGCTCAGACTGTTAGAACGCAGACTGCAGGAGCGTAACACATGGCAGGGCCGATTGTATGCCCGATGTGGTCAATAATATTGCACGATTTTATATTTGTGATTTTATATTTGTGATTTTATATTTTTTAGTACCTTCGCTTTTTAAAAATATACCAGATATGCAACTATTAGCCAATAGAATTATTCCGGAAGGTTTAACATTCGATGATGTATTGTTGATTCCTGCCCGTTCAGAGGTTCTTCCTCGCGAAGTAAATGTAAGTAGCCATTTTTCCAGAGATATTGTTTTACAAGCTCCTATAGTGTCTGCTGCCATGGATACGGTAACAGAGGCCGAACTTGCAATAGCCATTGCCCGCTCGGGTGGTATAGGAATCATTCACAAGAACATGCCTATAGAACGTCAAATGGAGCATGTGAGACGAGTAAAGAGGGCAGAAAACGGAATGATTTACGACCCTGTTGTAATTAAGAGCGACGCTATAGTTGCAGATGCACTTAAATTAATGAGTTCCAACCATATTGGTGGTATTCCGGTGGTTGATGACAAGAGAAAGCTCATTGGTATTGTAACAAACAGAGATTTACGTTTTGTAGACAATCTCAAGACTCCTATAAGCGAGATTATGACAAAAGAGAATCTCGTTACCACAACAAGCGGTACCGATTTAGCTCAGGCAACACATCTTCTTCAGAAACACAGAATTGAGAAATTGCCGGTTGTAGACAAAGACGGCACTCTTGTAGGTCTCATTACCTATAAAGATATTACCAAGATAAAAGACAATCCTATAGCAAGCAAGGATTCCAAAGGCCGCCTTTTGGCCGCTGCTGCAGTGGGAGTTGGAGCAGATACTATTGCCAAAGTAGAAAAATTGGTTTCGGTTGATACAGATGCCGTTGTAGTTGATACAGCACACGGTCACTCTGTATATGTACTTAAAGTTATAAAAGAACTTAAAGCTGCATTCCCTCATCTTCAGATAATTGCAGGAAACATTGCAACAGGAGAGGCTGCAAAGGCCCTTGCAGAGTGCGGTGTTGACGGAGTAAAGGTTGGTATAGGTCCCGGTTCTATCTGTACAACACGCGTTGTAGCAGGTGTTGGAGTTCCTCAGCTCACAGCCGTGATGCTTGCGGCAGATGCTCTTAAAGGAACAGGCATTCCTATTATTGCCGACGGAGGTATCCGTTATTCGGGAGATATAGTAAAGGCATTGGCTGCAGGCGCAAGCACCATTATGGCAGGCTCTCTGTTTGCCGGTGTTGAAGAGTCTCCTGGAGAAACTATTATATTAAACGGAAGAAAGTTCAAATCATATAGAGGCATGGGCTCTCTTGAAGCAATGCAGCAAGGCTCTAAAGATAGATATTTCCAGGATATGGAAGAGGATATAAAGAAGCTCGTTCCGGAGGGAATCGTAGCCCAAGTACCTTACAAAGGAACTCTTGCAGAGGTTATCTACCAGCTTATAGGCGGATTAAGGGCCGGAATGGGATATTGCGGTGCCGCCAATATAGAAGCGTTGCGTAATGCCCAGTTTGTGAGAATTACAAATGCCGGTATGATTGAGAACCATCCTCACGATGTAACTATTACACGTGAAGCACCTAACTACAGCCGTTAATACTGTATGGCAAAGGCATTTTTATTAACAACCGCGTTGCTTCTGCTGTGCTCCTGCTCTTTTTTTGAAATGGTTTCAAAAGGCGAAAAGGTTGTACAGGTTGGCAATGCGGTGTTGTATAAGAGTGATGTAGAAAAAGTAATGCCGCGCGGTGCGTCGGCTTTAGACAGCGTATCTTTTGCAGAGCAGTATGTAAACTCATGGATTCTCAAGCAGCTTATGCTCAACAAGGCAGAAGAGAAACTGCCTAAAAATGATAAAGATGTAGCAGCTCTGCTTGAAGAATATCGCACACAATTGCTTGTTTTCAGATACGAAACAAAATATGTAGAAGAGAGGCTGGATACTCTTATTTCGGAGACTGAGAAAAGAGCCTATTATACTGAGCATCAGGAGTCATTCATAACAAAAAACGGCATTATAAAGGGCAGATTTGTAAAGATGCACAACAGCTCTCCCTCTTTGCAAGTAATAAAAACGCTCTCTGCAAAAAACGATGCCGCAAGCATAGACAAATTAGAAGAGCTTGCCTATAATACAGCATACAAGTATGATGATTATGCAAATAAATGGGTAGATATGCCAATAGTGGCACGAGATATGGAAGTGGATATCTCCGATTTATGGAGAGATATTTCAAAAAAGAAAATTGCAGAGAAGAGAGACTCGTCATATTCAAACTTTTTACAGGTTATAGAGTATGTATTGCCCGGAGAAATAACCCCTTATGAATATAATGCAGACAGAATAGACGAAATTATACTGAGCCGACGCAAACAGGAGCTTATATCTGCCCTGCATAAGGATATTTTTAACGATGCCATAAACAGCAATAAAATAAATTTTATAAAAAATGAAGATAATTAAGAGTTTCGTTTTGGGATTGTCGTTATTTTTGGGACATGCCCTTTACGCCCAGACTTATAATGGCGGACTTATAGACAAGACTATCGCACTTATAGGCAATGAGATTATTACCATTTCGCAATTGGAGTCTGAGGTTCAGATGATGATGGCGCAGGGTATGGTTTCTGACCGCAATATGAGATGCGAAATTCTTGAAAATATGCTATCCCAGAAACTCCTTCTGAATCAAGCAAAAATAGATAGTCTCGTTGTAAATTCAGAAAATGTTGAGGCAGAACTTACAAATAGGATTAACAACGTAATGGCCTCTTTGGGCGGAGAGAAGGCTCTTGAGGATTATTTCAAAAAGCCCGTACACAAATTAAAGAGTGAATGGAGGGATATTCTGAGTGAGCAGAGCCTTACCCAACAGATGCAACAAAAAGTAATGCAGAGTGCAGGCGAAATGACTCCGTCGGACGTAGAAAAATTTTATAAGAAAGTAGATAAAGATAGCCTTCCTATTATCTCCACACAGTATAAGATAAGCCAGATTGTGCTCTACCCTACCAAGGAACAGGCTGCAATGCTGGTAAAAGAGAGATTGCTCGAGTTTAGAAACAGAATAATTAACGGCGAGAGATTCAGCACATTGGCCACTTTATATTCGCAAGATCCGGGAAGTGCGGCAAGAGGCGGAGAGTTGAGAATGGCTCCAAAAAATATTTATTGGCCGGCATTCACAGATGCAGCAGTTGCCCTTAAACCGGGCCAGATTTCACAAATCGTAGAGACTCCCGACGGATTTCATATAATACAAATGATTGAGAAAGACGGAGATATGTTTAATGCCCGTCATATCCTCCTCAAACCTGAATATACTTCTAATGACCGTAATAAAGCCTTTAAGACCTTAGACAGTCTTAAACATAAAATGGCCGTAGACAGCATTACATTTGAAATGGCGGCAAGATTCTACTCGCAAGATCCTAAATCTGCCATAAACGGCGGACAGATGTCCGATGAGAATACAGGCTCGCTCTTCTTTGAAAAAGACCAGCTCAAACCGGCCGATTATGCGGTACTCAAAGATATGAAAGAGGGAGATATTTCTGCACCGTTTGAATCTGTAGATAATGAAGGCCGCGGCAACACTATCTACAAAATAATACGGTTAGACAAGATTATTCCGTCTCACGTTGCTAATATAAAGGAAGATTTTAGCATTATACAGAACATTGCAAACAACCAAAAACAGGTTGAAGCAATTGATGCCTTTATTGCCGAAAAACAGAAAAACACTCTCATAATTATTGACGACATGTTCAAGAAGTGTGATTTTGAGAGAGAGGGCTGGGTAAAATAGGTAATCTAATTGAAAAATTTAACGTCTGAATTGCCATGTCGGGGAGAATAAATATAATACTGTTATACAGTCTGTTGCTACTGTCTTTAAACCTGCATGCCCAACAAAACAGGACATCGCAGGATTCTCTTGTGCGCCTTGTAGAGGCAAGTTCGGCAAAGTTACAGGAGATAGATGGCGTTTCTTATAGAAAAGTGATAGGTCCGGCAAGATTCCTGCACAACAATACCTATTTACTCTGCGATACAGCTCTGTGGAATGTAAACACCAATATTATAAAGGCCATAGGGCATGTACAGATTATTCAGGAAAACACATCTCTCACAAGTGATAAGATAGATTATATTGTAGATGAAAACCTTGCACAATTCAGAGGGTCATTGGTAGAGCTCTTTGATAAAGAGGGTAATGTATTACGCACCAATTATCTCGACTACAACACCAAGGACAGTATAGCCACATTCTATTCCGGAGGCGCAATGCGCAATACCGACGGTAACCTCATAGAGAGCCGCAACGGAGAGTACCGCTCAGCCGACAAAACTTTCTCTTTTATGGGAAATGTGCAGATGTTTACAGATTCTGTGTTTATAATTTCTGACAAGATAGATTACAATACAGTTTTAAATAAGGCATATTTGGGAAAAAGAACAACTGCATGGCAGGCCGATAATATGCTCTATGCAAACGACGGTGAATTTGACAGGCCTGAAAATATATTCCACTTTAAAAAAGATAGTTATATTCTTACAAAGGAGCAGGAACTTTGGGCTGATACACTCTCATATTTTAGAAATACGGGAGTTGCACGGTTACATGATAATATTCAGATATTAGACACCGTACAATCTTCTTACTGTTTTGCAGATGAGGCCGTTTACAATCCAGAGCCTATGAAAATAGAGCTTATGAAAAAACCGTCTGTGGCAATGTACACTGTAGAGAACGGTGTTAGAGATACCATGTTCCTTGCGGCCGATACACTCAAATACTACACTGTGCGATACTGCGATATTGATTCTTCGATTATTGCCGGAGCTATGCAGAGAAAGAAACTGTCAGACATAGACCCTTTGGGTAAAATTGAATCTGAAGCTGCTGCAAACAGACAACAAAAAGAGAATGCGGCCAATTCGCCTTTTGTTAACGGCCCGCGCCACACCTTAGAAAACCGGAATATAACGGATACAACATCTCTGCAACAGAATGAGATTACCGATGCTCCGGAGAACAATATGGATGTTGGTATAGATTCCGCAAACATTGCAACGGCTCAAGACTCTTTGACAATAGCAAAACCATCTGCAGAGGCCGAAGTTGTAAAAGACACTACTGCCATAACATTTATTGACGCATGGCACAATGTAAAGGTGTTCAAAAATGATATTCAGGCCTTGTGCGACTCTATGGTATATACCGGAATAGATTCTATGGCAAGACTTTACGTAGAACCTGTAATGTGGAATAATGTAAAGCATCAGTTTACCTCAGACAGCATGCAGGTTGTCTTTAAAAACAGTGTACTCGACAGAGCCAACCTCATTTCAAACGCCTTTATTGCTTCTCAGGAAGATTCTGTACATTTCAATCAGATTAAGGGGGCAGAAATGATTGCCTATTTTAAAGACAATGATATTTACAGATACGATGCTTTGGGCGGTGCTTCTATGATTTTTTATATACAGGAAGACAGCGTTATAACAATAATGAACCAGAAAGAGGGCAAGATAATATCGGCACGCATAAAAGACAGAGAGATTCAAAGGATAAAATACGTTGAGAATCTGCA
The DNA here is from genome assembly GCA_964621625.1 of uncultured Muribaculaceae bacterium. Lineage (GTDB taxonomy): Bacteria > Bacteroidota > Bacteroidia > Bacteroidales > UBA932 > Egerieousia. Next base: position 89,872 of record CAZULV010000002.1, read on the forward strand.
AAACAATGCGTTTCCTGTATATAATCTGCCAATAGAAGATCAGCGTCTGCGCGGGTTTATCTGGCGGGCAGACGAGCGTCCGGTCTCTCGTTTTGACGTTACAGACAGAACCATACGCAAATCCCAAAGAGAGCGCATGCAATCTATAGTCTTTCCTGATTATCCTTATACTGCCATATATTTTGCACAAACAAGAGACTCAATCTTAAGATATAAAGCAGAATCCGATTCTCTGCGTTTTGCTGCAGAACTTGCCAAAGAGAGAGAACAGCAACAGAATAGCGAAGTAGAAAAAAGAGATTCTCTTATGGCAGCACGAGAGAGCAATTCTTTACCTGCAGATTCTTTATCAGACAATAATACTTATATTCAGACAGATACAAGCTCTGCCATAGCTTTAACCCTCTCTCCTGAGATTATAGACCTAATAAGGAGGGAGAAAGAGTGCAGTGCTAAAGCCGATTCTCTAAAAGCACAGCTTCTTACAAAAGAGGAGATTGACGCGTTACCAAAAGGCGAGAAAAAGAAAGTCAAAAAAGAACAGGGCTTTTTAAAGAAAGAGATTAGAAAAGAGGAGAAGCTGCAAAAACGGTTGCGCAAGAGAATAACCAAGAAAAGCAAACTTTAGGCCTGCATTGTAACTCTCTTTAGTTGCAGAGCAAAGGTTTTACAAACTGTTTTTGGCAACATTACCGCATTTTGGGCAATTATACCAACATAAAGAGGCCGAATCAAAATTCTTGATCCGGCCTCGTCTATTGTATAGTTTGGTATAAATCCTGTTGTTACTCTAACGGATAGAGCAGATAAGGTTTGCGTTGCTCTTTGAATTTCTCAACATCTTCTGCCCACATAGCTTTTATTTCATCGGCACTTTTACCCTCTTTTATCATCTTGCGCACATAATCCTGTCCGGTTTCTAACTCAAACATTTTACGGAAGAAATGGTCATCGAGATTCAGGTTGTTATAAGCATCTATAACATATTCCAAATTAACGCCTTTCTCATTTATCTGTGCAATTGAAGGCGCTGTTCTCAAGTCTACACCAAAGCACTCTTTATTAAGTTGAGGCGGAGTTTTTGCGCCTGGAATACTGCGCGGAATAAATGAGAACGAGTAACCTTTCATATTAGGATGTCCATACATCTGGAATGCCTTGTCGGTTCCACGGCCAAGACTAACCGGAGTTCCCTCAAAATAACATGTAGATGGGTACAGATATATAGAGCGCATATCAGGCAGATTAGGAGACGGTTTTATTGGAAGACGATACAATTTTGCGTGTGTATAGTTTTTACATTTCACAACAGATAATTTGCATTGCAGTTTGTCTCGCAGCCAACCTTCACCGTTTGCCATTTCTGCCAATTCGCCAAGTGTCATGCCGTGTACGATTGGAATAGGAAGTCCGCCCACTCCGGATTTGTATTTCATATCGAGAATAGGTCCATCTACATAAAAACCTATAGGGTTTGGTCTGTCAAGAACTATAAACTCTTTTCCATACTCGGCACAAGTAGCCATCATATTTACCATTGTTACATAATATGTGTAAAAACGCACTCCTACATCCTGCAAATCAAACAACAGTACATCAAACTCATCCATTGTCTCCTTTGAAGGTTTTCTCTCTTTGCCTGTATACAAAGATCTTATAGGAACTCCAGTTTTTGCATCAATAGAATTGCCAACATGCTCTCCGGCATCGGCATCACCTCTGAATCCATGCTCCGGAGACATTATACATGTTACATTTATACCCAAAGAGATAAGTGTATCAAGTACGTGTACTTTAGAGGTAACCATACCTGTCTGGTTTGAAAGAATACATACTCTTTTACCTTTAAGAAGCGGAACGTACTCATCTACCGATTGTGCACCGGTAACAATATCTGTGGCATAATTAACAGACTCCTCTCCAGGAAAAGATGCAATTTCATTTGAAGGATTCTGATTCTCGGCAAGCGCAGGTGCGCTTTTAGAAACATCAAGAGTTTCTTTAACTTGTCCGCATACGCTACAATTGTTTGAACATGAAACCATTGTCCACAAACACAATGCAGCGGCGGCAACAAATACATTTGTTTTATTTGTCATGATTATATTGTTTATATTAACTGTTGCTAAGATTTTCAATTACAGAAACTATCTTTTTGGTTGCACCAAGATTAGACTCTACATACTTACTGCAAATTTCGCCTTTCTGTTGCAACTCACGCGGTGCAGTCTTATATACTTTAAATAAGGAATACAATTCGGTTACATTCTTTACAGAAGTTGCACCGCCCAATTTTAACAAGTCTGCAGCCTCTTTGAATTTTTTATGATTAGGTCCAAATACAACAGGGCAACCGTATGTGGCCGCTTCGAGTATATTATGTATTCCAACTCCAAAGCCTCCACCTATATACGCAAACTTTCCGTATCTGTAAATAGACGACAATATGCCAATGCAATCTATGATAAGCACATCGGCCTCTTTTACGGCACGCATGGCCATTTCACTTAAAGCTCCTTGCGCATCATTTTCACCTGCTCCCGACAGAGCATTCTTAAACGAAGAAAACTTTACAACTTTATAACCAGAAAAACGCTGCTCGATAGAGGCTATTCTCTCTTTTCCTATTTCGTGAGGAGCAATAATGAGCTTCATATTATTGAAATGCTTCATAGCCCCTTCAATAATCTCCTCATCCGGTTCCCAAGAACTTCCGGCCACAAAAGTGAGACTGTTTCCTGCCGCAAACTGCTCTATTACAGGGAATGTTTTGCTGTTATGTGTGATTTCGTAAACGCGGTCGAAACGGGTATCTCCGCAAATCATTACGTTCTCCGAAAATCCAACGCTTTGCAACAACTCCGCAGACTGCTTGTCCTGCACAAAAAAACGGGTATAACACTCAAGCATTTTTCTAAAAAATGAACCGTACCATTTAAAGAACTGCTGAGTGGGCCTGAATATTGCCGCAACTATGTAAGTTTCAATATTATTTCTTTTTAGCTCTCTTAAATAGTTATACCAGAACTCATACTTTATAAATATGGCCTTTGCAGGTCTTACAGCCTCAACAAATGCTTTTGCATTGGAAGATGTATCTATGGGAAGATAATAAACCCAATCTGCAAATTCATAATTCTTTCTGAGTTCGTAACCGCTCGGAGAGAAGAATGTGAGCAATATTTTATACTTGTGGCCACCCTTTTTATACCACTCTATTATAGGCCTCGCCTGTTCAAATTCACCAACAGAAGAGCAATGGACCCAAATTATAGGCAGAGAGGTATGCCCAACTTCTGCCTTTATTCTTTTTAAAAGCCCCTTTTGCCCGGCGTGAAACAATTTAGCCTTTGGATTAAACAACCCGACAATACCGGTAATACACAGGTAAAGCCTTATTCCTATATTGTATAATAGTCTCAAGATAATTGTAAGTTCAGGAGTTAAAAATCAAAAACAAATGTAGGCAAATTATTGTTTTCTGTAAATTTTTCTTGCTATAGAGTCCATTCAACGCCGTTTTTGGTATCTTTTACCTGAACACCTATCTCCTTAAGTTTATCTCGGATATAATCGGATTTTGTCCAATCTTTATTGGCCTTTGCCTCGGCTCTTTCTGCTAAAACCATCTCCATAAGTCCCTCAAGCACCTGCATATTACCGTTTGACGCCCCTTCCGAAGCCTGTTCATCCTCTATTCCCAACACATTTTCCAATATATCGGAGAAAAGGAACAAGAGAGTATCTTTCTGTTCTGCACCAATAGCAACTTTGCCATCTTTTGCACTATTTACAATCCTTGCTGCATCAAACAGATACGACAAAGCTATAGGAGTGTTCAAATCATCACACAATGCAGCATATACATTCTCTTTCAACTGTTCAACCTCTTTTGCAATATCTTGAGAAGCACCGCTTTTTGCATTGATTTCGGCAGCGTTTGCAGAAACCTGAAGGTTCTTTACATCCTTTGCTGCCTGCAAAATCTTCTTAAGTCCTTTTTCTGCAGCCTGCAGGGCCTCATTGCTAAAATCAAGAGTACTTCTGTAATGAGCCTGCAAAATAAAGAATCTCACAGTCATAGGAGAATACGGCTGCACAAGTTTCTGATGAGCTCCATTAAACAGTTCATCTAAAGTTATAAAGTTGCCGTATGACTTACCCATCTTCTTGCCTTCTATGGTAATCATATTGTTGTGCATCCAGTAATGAACACCGCCTTTACCTCTTGAAGCTGTATTCTGTGCCAATTCACATTCGTGGTGAGGAAACATCAAGTCCATTCCTCCTCCATGAATATCAAACTCCTCACCCAAATACTTCTCACTCATTGCCGAGCACTCCAAATGCCATCCGGGGAAGCCATCACTCCAAGGAGAAGGCCACCTCATAATATGCTCGGGAGATGCCTTTTTCCATAGTGCAAAATCATACGAAGAACGTTTATCGTCTTGTCCGTCGAGCGTTCTTGTATTTGCATACATTTCATCCAAACTTCTTCCCGACAAAGCTCCATATTTAAACCGCTTGTTATATGCCTGTACATCAAAATATACCGAACCATTGCTTACATAAGCCAACCCCGCGTCCAATATCTTTTGCACCAATGCAATCTGCTCGATTATATGTCCGCTCGCCCTCGGCTCTATACTCGGGGCATTATTGTTTAGTTTACGCATTGCATCATGGAACTTGATTGTATAGGTCTGTACTATCTCCATAGGTTCCAACTGCTCTAACCTTGCCTTCTTTGCAATCTTGTCCTCTCCCGCATCGGCATCATTTTCGAGGTGACCTACATCGGTAATATTACGTACATATCTCACTTTGTACCCTAAATGCCTGAACAATCTTACCAACACGTCAAATGTAATGGTAGGACGTGCATGTCCCAAATGAGCATCGCCATAAACAGTTGGTCCACAAACATAAAGGCCAACCATTCCCGGTGTTATAGGTTTAAAAATCTCTTTCCTGCGGCTAAGTGTATTGTACAATAGAATTTCTCTTTCCATGATATGAAATGTTTAAGGGCACAAATATACAAATTATTACATCATTATCTATTGTATAAACAACCGACAAGCCGTTTGAATTTTATTTTTTCTGTGCATGTTTGTTTAAAAACCACCTTGGCTTTACTCCGCTAATGGAATCACAATTTTAAGGGCCTGTATCTCTGTAACAGACCTCTCTTCTCCAGACTGGTTTTTAAATTTCACATATCTTATCTTTCCGGCAAGTTCTATAAATGTGCCCTTTTTTATATTGCTGAAATTGGGCATTCCCTTTGATGCCCAGGCTACAATATTGTGCCAAGTAGTCTCCTCTTTCCATTCTCCGCTCTTTGTCTTATAACTTTCGTGTGTTGCAAGAGAAAATCTTATTACAGTTCCCCCGTTTTCCATTTTTAACATTTTAGGCTCCTGCCCTACATTGCCTTTCAGCTCCACTTTGTTTAATGATTTTTCCATAACACAATTAAATTTGTTTGACAGCAAAGTAAAAACCTCTCTCGCATATTATCCGATATTTAACCGATTATAAACGTTTATAATCGATTAAAATCGGTTACAAACTTAATGGCGGCTAACCGGTCCGATAACACTCCGGGCTCTCGCCTCATATATTAGAGACTCTAATCACAAGCAGGTATTTTGTTTTTCTATAAAAACGACATGCTTGTAAAACGGCGTAAATGATGTGAAAATTTTTATAAAAAAGTATTTTTAACGCTCCATGCCTGTTTTACAAAGAATGATACTGTGGTTTTTATAACTTGCACATTGTAACATAATAATGAACAATGTGTACTCTTTATAGCAATAAATTCTTGTTACACAAAATATACGTTTGCGCGTTTGATACAATGCGATGCAATATAGCTTAATATGGTGCAATACGGTGTAATATAGGGTAATGCAGCGTTATAGAAGAGTATAAATCAATAAGAAAAACAACACTGTCGGCATTAATTACAGGGCAAAAGGAATATGAAAGAGTGTGTACAAAAGCAATGTCTTATTTGCGGAGAAACAATTACCGGAAGAACAGATAAAAAATTCTGTAGCGATAGCTGTAGGGTTTACTTTAATAACAGAAAATATCGGGAAAAACATCTGATGAAAAGCCGTAACATTCATTTGACTCATATCTGCGCCAATGCTACTTTCCTATACGAAGAAAAATCACGCTTTTTACTAAAATTTCTCTCTTTTATGTCTCAATTGTGCAAAATAATATCTACTTTTGGTGCTCTTATTTTCAAAAAGATAAAGAAACCATGAGTAGATTAGTTATTGCATTATTATTGCTCGGCTCTGTTTTAGGTACTTCATGCGTAGAAAACTCCGGCAAATATAAAGCACTTAAAGCGCAATTGGATTCATTACAAGCCGATTTTGGGCTTCAGGCCGGTGAACTTGATGAGGTTTTTGCCACATTAAATGAGGTTGAGGCCGGATTAAAATTCATACGGGAAAGCGAGAATATTATTGCCGTACAGTCACAGACTCAGGACGGTATGGAAGTTCCGGCAAACTCCAAAGAGCAGATTAAGAACGACATGAATGCCGTTAAAGAGGCTATCCAAAAATATCAGAAACAGATAGCAGATTTAAAAAAGGATAACAGAATACAGTCCCAGCAGTTCAAAAAGAGACTTAATGCCATTTCAAAAGAGCTCAAAGAGAAATCACAGCTTATAGAGAATCTCACAGCACAGCTCAATGAGAAAAGCACACAGTTGGAGATAAAGACAAAAGAGGTGGCTACACTGGGAGAGGTGGTTTCCAATCTAAAAAATGAGGTAAACGAACTTAACGAAGAGGGTACACAGCTAAAGAATAAAGTTGCTGTTCAGGAAAAAGAACTCTACTCGGTATATTATATAGTAGGAAGCAAGTCTGATCTCATTGATGCGGGAGTTATTACAAAGGGGGGATTGTTTAAATCTGCCAAAGTATCCTATCAGGCCGAAAGAGATATTTTTGTAAAGATTGACTATAGAGAGATTTCTGCCATTAACACAAATTCACCCAAGGCAAAGGTATTATCTATACATCCTAAGGGAACCTACAGCTTGGAGACAGATTCCGAAACAGGAGAAGTGTCTCTTATAATTTCTGAACCAAACGCGTTTTGGGAACAGACAAAATATCTTGTTATACAAACAAATTAATCCGATAAATAACTGACTCTATATGAAAAATCTATTTTTAATTGTTACAGCGTTTTGCGCGCTATATTTAACATCTTGTAAATCAGAGAATATGTCTAATCCATTATTAGAAAAATCCACACACCGGTATAATGCTCCGGCATTCGATAAAATTAAGACAGAGCACTATCTTCCGGCTTTTAAGGCAGCTATAGCAGAAGGCAAGCAGGAGATTGAGGCTATTGCAAATAATACAGAAGAACCTACATTCGAAAATACTATTCTTGCATTGAATTATGCAGGAGAGAAACTCGGTAATGTATCATCTATCTTCTTTAACATTAACGAGGCCAACACAAATGAGCAGATGCAGAAAGTTGCAGAGGAGATTTCACCTGCACTTACAGAGTTTAACATGTCTATGATTCTTAACGAAAAACTTTTTGAAAGAATCAAAGCTGTGTATGAAAAACGCAACAGTCTTAATTTAGGACAAGAAGAGGCCAGATTATTAGACCTTACCTATAAGCAGTTTGCCAACAACGGAGCAAACCTTGCAGCAGAAGACAAGGAGAAGTTTTCAAAAATTCAGGAAGAGTTAAGCCTGCTTTCGTTAAAATTCGGAAACAATGTACTTGCAGCAACAAACGCATTCACGCTCCACGTTACAGATTCTACAGAGTTGGCAGGACTTCCTGCATACGTTATTGCAGCAGGAGCATCTGAGGCAAAGAGCAGAAATCTGGAGGGATGGGTATTTACACTGCAATATCCAAGCATGGGGCCTTTCATGCAGTTTAGTGCAAACAGAGAGCTTAGAGAGAAAATGTGGAGAGCAAGCAACACCAAATGTATTGGTGGAGAGAATGATAATCAAGCTATTGTAAAGAGAATTGCAGAGTTGAGAGTTCAAGAGGCCAATCTGTTGGGCCACAAGCTGTATTCAGATTATGCTTTGGAAGACAGAATGGCAAAGAATACAGAAACAGTAAACAATTTCCTTAATGATTTGCTTGTAAAATCACTTCCTTTTGCCAAAAAGGATGTTGCAGCAATTCAAAAGTATGCGAATGAAAACGGACTTAAGGGCAAACTTATGCCGTGGGATTTCTCGTACTATTCAGAGAAACTCAAAAATGAGAAATATGCTGTAAATGACGAACTTCTCAAACCATACTTCAAACTTGAGAATGTGCAGCAGGCTGTTTTTGCTTTGGCAGACTCGCTTTACGGACTAAAATTTACAGAGGCAAAAGATATTCCGGGTTATCATCCTGATGTACGTGTTTACGACGTAACCGATGCAAACGGCCGACACATGGCGTTATTCTACTCAGACTTCTATCCTCGCGAAAGCAAGAGCGGCGGAGCATGGATGACTGAGTTCAGAGGCCAGAGATTTACAAAAGAGGGTGTTGAGGAGCGTCCGTTCATATCTATAGTATGTAACTTTACAAAGCCTACCGAAACAGAACCGTCTCTTTTAACCTTCTATGAGGTAACAACACTTTTGCATGAATTCGGACACGCATTGCACGGTATTCTTGCAGAAGGCAAATACGGCACACTCACAGGCACAAGCGTTGCACGCGATTTTGTTGAGCTGCCATCTCAGATTATGGAGAATTGGGCAACTGAGAAAGAGTACCTCTCTTCTTGGGCAAAACATTATAAGACCGGAGAAGTAATTCCAGACGAGCTTATAAAGAAAATCATTGATTCAAAGAATTATAACAGCGGTTACGCAAGCGTAAGACAACTTACATTCGGCATTACAGATATGGCTTGGCATACAATAACCAATTTGCCGGAAGAGGATGTTGTGGCTTATGAATCAAAAGTAACCAAAAAATGTACAATAATGCCTGTAATTGAGGGCGTAGCATTTTCACCTTCGTTCTCACACATTTTTGCAGGAGGATACGCTGCAGGATATTACTCTTATAAATGGGCTGAGGTTCTCGAAGCCGATGCTTTCCAGCTATTTAAAGAGAAAGGCATCTTTAACAAAGAGGTTGCCGAGAGCTTCCGCAAAAACATACTTTCTCGCGGAAATATAGAGGATGCAGATGTACTTTACCGTAACTTCAGAGGCCGCGATCCTAAACCGGAAGCGCTTATGGAGAAATTGGGCATGACAGAATAGTCTTCAAATACCATGAAACGAAGTCTGGAACTTATAGGCAAATATTGTATTTTAATGGCTCAGGTTTTTCAGAAACCCGACAAGTGGCGTATTTTCTGGAAACAGTATGCAACAGAGGCGTATAAACTTATTCTCGACTCCATACCTATTGTAAGTATTATTTCGATATTCATAGGTGCCGTTATTGTAATACAGACGGCAAACAATATGGAGAATCCATTTATACCCAAAATGTATATAGGATATATGGCCCGCGAAATGCTTGCTCTCGAATTCTGTTCTACCATGGTAGCCCTTATTTTAGCCGGAAAGATTGGTTCAAACATAGCGTCGGAAATTGGCAGCATGAGAATTACAGAACAGATTGATGCCATGGATATTATGGGGGTAAATTCGGCCAATTATCTGATATTGCCTAAAATAGTTTCAGCAACTACATTGAGCCCGTTGCTTATGCTTTTGAGTTTCATGCTCGGCCTTATTGGCGGAGCCGCCATTGTTATATTTACCGGAATAATAAATTATAGCCAATATATAGATGGACTGCAATTTGCATTCAAGCCTTTTTACATTTACTACAGCATGACAAAAATGGCTGTTTTCGGCTTTATAATAACATCTGTATCTGCATTTTTCGGTTACTATGCAACAGGCGGCTCCCTCGGTGTGGGCCGCTCCAGCACAAAAGCAATTGTAATAAGCAGCGGACTGATTTTAGTATTCAATCTTGTGCTCACGAAAATAATGCTGTAAAAGAATAATTACTGACTAAAAACCGGAACGGATGATTTCTGTAAAAAATTTATATAAGGAGTTTGACGGAAGAACTGTATTGGAGGATATTTCCATAACTTATAATCCGGGAGAGTGCTCGCTCATAATAGGCGCAAGCGGCTCCGGAAAGACGGTACTTCTCAAAAGTCTTGTTGGCTTACACACTCCCGACAGAGGAGAAATCTGGTACGACAACAACCTCTTTACAAAAATGCAGCAGAAAGAGAAAAAGAACCTGAGAAGAGAGATTGGAATGCTATTTCAGGGAAGTGCACTCTTTGATTTTGCCACCGTTGAGGAGAATGTAATGTTCCCTATGGACTTTTTTACAGACTGGAGCTATGAGCAGAAGATGGAGCGTGCAAACTTTTGCTTAAAAAGGGTAAATCTTGTAAATGCACACAAAAAGATGCCGTCGGAACTTAGCGGAGGAATGCAGAAACGTGTTGGTATAGCCCGTGCAATTGCCCTCAATCCAAAATATCTGTTTTGCGATGAGCCAAATTCAGGCTTGGATCCAACAACATCAATCCTTATAGACCGACTCATTCAGGAAATAACTCAGGAATACAAGATTACTACAGTTATAAACACGCACGATATGAACTCCGTAATGGAGATTGGAGACAAAATAGGCTTTATTTACAAAGGCCGCAAACTGTGGGAAGGAAGCAATAAACAGATACTGCACTCAGACTGCAAAGAGCTTAACGATTTTGTATTTGCCTCAAACATGGCACAACAACTCAGAAGATTCATTCAAAAATAGTGGTACAATTGCCAAAATAGTTGCCTCTGCAGGGTGTACGATAAAAGCTGTTAGTATTTTATTGTTACGGTTCTTGAACCGTTATCTGTAATTCCTATATTAACATTTATTATATCCGAAGGCAGAATCTCTGCTATTTTCTCAGGCCACTCTATAAGGCAAAGTCCGTTAGAACCCAAATATTCGTCTATACCAATTTCATAGGCCTCTTGCAGCTTGTTTATCCTATAAAAATCAAAGTGATATATAGGGAAACCCTTGGCAGCCCTGTATTCGTTCACTATCGTAAAAGTAGGACTGTTTACGATATCCTCAACACCAAGAGTCTTGCATATCGCTGTTATGAATGTGGTTTTTCCTGCCCCCATCTGCCCGTAAAAAGCAAAAATATTGCTCTGCGCATCTGATTGAGAAATATACTCAACAAACTCTGCCGCAGCTTTTTCTATATCGTTGAGACTTGCTATTTCAATTGTTTTTTCTGTCATAACGGTAACTATTTACGGCAATAATGTCCTGTCGAGATTTCTAAATTGTATTGCCAATGAAATATGGGCCAAAGATATAAAATCCTTTCCATCCAAATCTGCTATTGTGCGCGATATTTTTAATATTCTGCTATAAGTTCGGGCAGACAGACCGAGCCGTTTGATTATATCCTGGATAAAAAGTTTCTCTTTTCGTCCTGTTTTACAATAAAAATCGAGTTTAGAAGCCGGAATACGGGCATTGGTGCAAAAAGCCTCATTTTTATAGCGTTCCTGTTGTATTTTTCTGGCAAAAGCAACCCTCTCTGCCATTTCTCTGCTGCTTATACATTCGCCGGCAGATTGTGAACAACCGGCAATTTCATGCGCAGAAACAGGCTTCATAAAAATTTGTATATCAATTCTATCCAATATAGGACCAGATATATGCGACAGATATTTGGATACAGCATAACTGCTGCACCGGCATGGCGTATCTTGGCTCCCGTAAAATCCGCAAGGGCACGGATTCATAGAGGCTACAAGCATAAAATCGGCAGGATAGAGATACTTTCCTTTAACACGGCTTATCTGAATTTTGCCATCTTCCATAGGTTGACGGAGTACCTCTATAATCTGCCGCGGAAATTCGGCAAATTCATCTAAAAACAATACTCCGTTATGAGCCAAAGAGATTTCTCCCGGCAAACCGTTCTTGCCACCGCCTGTAAAGGATGAGACTGTTGTTGTATGGTGAGGCCCCCTGAATGGTCGCTCTTTCATAAATCCATACTGCTCATGCAACAATCCTGCAACAGAATAAATTTTACTTGTTTCAATAGCCTCTTTTCTGCTCAAAGGGGGCAATATAGAGGGCAGACATTTGGCCATAAGCGTTTTACCGCAACCCGGACTGCCTACAAGCATAATGTTATGCCCTCCTGCCGCAGCTATTTCCATTCCGCGCTTTGCAATCTGCTGCCCTTTAACACAGGCAAAATCATATTCATATTGCCTGTTAAGCCACTCATTGCCATCTCTATTATTATCACCTTTAACACAGCTGCCACTACTGGCTACAAGTTTATCTTTAGCCTTATCCGGAGAGGCAAGTATCTCTAAAACATCTTTTATATTAGCAGCACTATATATAGCTATATCGTCTATTTCTGCACACTCCGAGGCAGAATCGGGCGGGAAAATACACCCTTTAAAGCCAAGAGCCGCAGCCTCGGATGCAACCGACAATGCTCCAGGAAATTTGCGTAACGAACCGTCGAGAGCAAGCTCTCCCATAATTATATATTCCGACAATCGCTCCTGTGCAATCTCATATTGCTGTATCTGCCCCGATGCAGACAATATTCCCACAGCTATTGCAACATCAAACGCCGATCCCTCCTTTCTCATATCGGCAGGAGCCATATTTATAATAATCTTTCTCCCTGGAATCCTATAACCGTAATGGGCAAGAGCCGCACCTATTCTCTGCTGGCTCTCTTTTACCGCAATATCGGGAAGACCGACTAAAAAAAATGAAATTCCAGGCGACACATCAACCTCAACAGTTACCAATACAGCGTTTATTCCACTGCAACACGCACAAAACACCTTACACAACATAAAAAAACAAGTTTCAAAATTTCCGTAAAATTATATACGTAAATTCTGAAACTTGAATGGTTTAGGTAAAAATCGAGGGATTAGTTCAAATAAATATCTGATTTTATAATTATACCGCCCAAAACGGCAATCAAATATTTTTAAAAAAATTTTTCTAAAAAAAAATTCTCCCCTATATATCTGAAATATTACCCTGTATACTATTTAGAATTTGAATCTCAAACCTATGGCCGGCATAAACGCGCTCTTTTTGTATGTTCCCGAGTATATTCCGGTTCCGCTCACATCGGCACATGAAACATGCATGGTTTTTCCGGTAAGGTATGCAAAGGCTATGTCTATTGTAAAAAACTTTAAAGGTGAAAGTGATGCACCAGCTGTTGCACAATATACCAATGCACCAGGAGTCTCAGGATTATAGTTATCTTCCTGCACCGGAGTGGTATCTATATAGCTACCCAATCTTACTGTTGCAAAATCAGAAACAACATACTCACCACCTACTCTTATTGTAAAAGAATCGTCATACCCTTTGTGGCTTGATAAAGTGTAGTTTCCGGTTGACTCGTCGAACTTAACTACCAATTTATCGTATGCACTCCATCCTGTATACTGAAAATCACCGGTAACAGTCCATTTTTCTGTTGGCTTGTAAGCTACTCCAATACTTGTAATGCTCGGGATAGGGAGAGACACCTCAAAACCGGCACCGTCAAGCACGTTCATAGCCTGCAACTGCATCTGCTGCGCCTTAATGGAATTAACATCGAGTTTAGAAGCTACGGCCGGTGGTAATGCACCTGCAAGATTTGAGAAATCCAAACCGGTGAATGTATTTATAACGCTCTTTGCATTATCATTTGCATAATACAACTCGGCAGAGCCCTCTTCTACTGTCATTTTTACTTTAGATCTGTAAGATGCACCTATGCTTACTTTAGGAGAAACATTTACCAACACACCAATGTTAACGCCTACAGAAACTTTTGAATCTCCAGACAATTCTATTCCTGCAATATCCTGTCCGGCAAACGATTGTATTGCAGCGCCTATACTGCCAAATTGAGGAAGCATAGAGGCCAAAGCACCCAATTGGTCAAATGCGCCTGCGGCCACAAGCGATTTTTTCTGTTTAAAGTCTCCAAAATCAATCATAAGACCTGCTCCAACGCTCACAATATCTCCGAATTTATATGAAACTGTAGGCTGTACGCAAAAAGATTTGAGCGATATTTCCTGAATAAGACCGGAACCTGCCCAACTGTCGGGCCACACAACAGAATTTCCTGCAGGATTTGTAATGCTTACTCCAACTGCAAGATTTTTGCTCGGTTTGTAACCTATATATCCGAATAACGGAGTGCTGAGCGGATTATCTGTTTCTGCCTTGTAATTTCCTTGACTGTGTTTTACCTTTGATGATATTCCGGTTACTCCCAATGATATATCCCATTTAGAATTCATAAAAGCCATTCCGGCAGGGTTGAACAACATGCTCTCAGCTCCAAGTTTAAGGGCAACGCCTGTATGTCCCATACCTTCCTGTCTTGCACTTTGGCTGTTAATCTGGTAACCTTCTGCAAAGGCAGGAAGAGATACCGCACAAATGGCGGCAACTGCCAATCCTCTCTTTACGAAAGTTGCTAAAGTCTTTAAGTTTTTCTTAATCATCGATACTAAATTTTATTATTCAAAAAACGGCCGCAAAGGTATATAAAAAATAATTAAATATACAAATTTTAAATAATATCAAACAACACGCTGATTATACGCATATTATATTTACACCCGTATAAAACAAAAGGGTATTAATTAAAATATTGCAAAAAAACAGCCCAACGGATTTGCACTATAATACACTGCAAAACCGTCGGGCAAATAGCTATAAAGTATGCTGCTAATTATTATTCATCTCAGCAATATCTGTAGGACGAGGAGTGTTATCGTCTAAAAGATATTTTGAGAAATGGTCGGCCATTTTCCAGAAGAAATACTCGTTCATATCGCCAAAACCATGACGCTGTCCCGGAAGCACAAGCATATCAAAACGCTTGTTGGCCCTTATAAGAGCATTTACAACACGCAAAGTACCACCCGGATGAACATTATTATCTATATCTCCGGTTATAAGAAGCAGATGTCCTTTAAGGTTCTGCGCCAACTGCTGATTAGTATTTATACTATATTTAAAAGTGGTATCTCCCTGCTCTGTAATCTCCTCAAGCACTCCATGATGCTGCTCGCTCCACCAGCGGTTATAGATGCTGTTATCATGATTGCCGGCACACGAAACCGCTGCAGTAAAGAAGTCGGGATATTTTAAAATTGCGGCAGTAGACATAAATCCTCCGCCCGAATGGCCGTGTATACCAACTTTCTTGCCGTTTATAAATGGATAACGAGCTGCAAGCTGCTGTACTGCAACCTTTTTATCTTCCAAACCATAATCTCTAAGATTGCCATAACCAAAATTGTGATACCATTTAGAACGGTTTGGATGTCCGCCTCTATTACCAACTGTTACAACCACAAATCCCAACTGGGCCAGACGGTCTATTCTATCCATGCTTTTGCTCCATGAAGAGTTGTTGGCCTCTGTCTGCGGTCCTGGATACACATATTCTATTATAGGATATAACTTGGTAGAATCAAAATCAAACGGTTTATACATTACTCCATATAAATCGGTAACACCATCCCCCGCCTTTACCGTAAATATTTCCGGAAACTTGTAGCCGCGTGCAAACAACTGGCTCAAATCGGCCTCTTCCAAATCAAGAATCTTGCGCCCGGTATTATCATAAACAGCACTCTTTGGTGTACAATCCACCCTTGAATAGTTGCTCACAAAATAGCGGTTATCGTCGGACATTTCAATTTTACTGTCGTAATCTCCTTTATTTAACAGTTTTACATTGCTCCCATCCAATGATGCGCTATAGGCATACATATAGTAAGGATTTATCCCCTGCTCTTTTCCGCAAGCTGTAAAATATACTACTCTCTTTGCCTGGTCTACTCCAAGAATCTGCTCAACATGGTATTCTCCGCTTGTAATTCTGTTTTTAAGTGTTCCGTCGGCACTATATAAATAGAGGTGTGCCCAACCGTCACGCTCAGACCAATGCACGAACTCTGTTCCGTTATTAAAAAATTCCAAATCCCTTGTCTCTACATAAGTATTGAGTTCTTCGTGCAGAATTACCTTGCACTCGCATGTTGCCACATCTACACAGCAAATATCCACACGCTTTTGGTCTCGGCTCTGGCGGCTGAAATAGAATTTTCCGTTGTCTCCCAACCACTTGAAAGGAATCCATTTTGCGTATGCACGCTCTGTTGCAGAAACCGGAGTTACCTCTATGCTCACGCTTTGGTCCTTAAACGCATCTATATTTATTGTTTTTGAGCTTTTGTTTTCAAAATCAAATAGATACAAATATGCTTTAGGCCCCGGTTCGCCAGGCATCTGATACTTGTAACCTTCGAGCTTAGGACGCGGATTTGCAAGCACATCTATAACCCAAAGTTCCTTTACCTTGCTCATATCGTTTCTCACAAGAGCAAAGTGCTTTGCATCAGGAGACCATGCCACGTAGGCCACTGTGCGCTTTGTTGTATCTTCTTCGTGATTGCCGCCATACATACCTCTGCCTGCATACGGGAACTCTTTATTGCCATCGAATGTGAGCCTATGCTCCACAATTGTAGAGTCTTTCTCATTTTCAACAGCTTTTTTAAGGTTTTCCATATCCATATACCAAAGATTGTAGTTCTTTCCATACACTGCATATTTGCCATCCGGCGATACATTTGCCCATCTCGGAAAATCCTTCTCGGCTTCCTGTTCGGTTATATCCACAAGTCTGCCTTGTGCAATATCCCATTTAAAACGGAAAACCTTATTCTCCTTTGCCCCTTT
This sequence comes from uncultured Muribaculaceae bacterium, assembly GCA_964621625.1. Taxonomy (GTDB): domain Bacteria; phylum Bacteroidota; class Bacteroidia; order Bacteroidales; family UBA932; genus Egerieousia. Next base: position 106,732 of record CAZULV010000002.1, read on the forward strand.
GGCCGGCTTTTTCTCTCCAGGCTTCTCCTTCTTAGGAATCATTACAGATGATTTTATTTCAAACTCAAAAGCCTTATCATTATCTGTAAGTTTGAGTTTTGCAATAGGAAGATGCTGCGCATCAAAAGGGTCTTTTGTAATTTCAGAAATTTGCGCGGCAAGTCTGCTCATATCCCAAATTTCACGTTTTGTTCCGGTTACAGGGTCTGCAATGTAATAATTTGTTCCGCTTGCAGTCTTGTATTCATACCAGAATTTATCCGAATTTTTAAACCAATTCGGCCTCACTGCAGTAGAAAAGACCATAGCACCTATTTTCTTGGCCGAAAAACGTTCTGCCAGTTCATAGTTTGCTTTTGTCACAGGCGTCTGCTGAGCATAAACACCCCCACAACATATTAGTGCAGAGACTAATAGTAATAAATATCTCTTTAATAATATCATATGTTTTAATATTTGTATTTTATCATCTCTAATAACCCGACGGATATTTTCTCTCCCATTCTCCAACTTCCATATCCTTTATTGTTCCGTTTTCTATTTTAAAACGCAAAGCTGTTCTTACATTATGGAATCCCTGTATTCCTGCCGCACCCGGATTTATCACAAGCATATTCAAACGCTTATCGTTCATAACTTTAAGTATATGCGAATGTCCGCAAATGAAAATATCCGGCCTGTGGGCATATATCAGCTGCATAGCCTTGTAGTCATAACGCCCCGGGTAGCCCCCGATATGCATCATAAGCACCTTCATTCCCTCTATCTCAAACCATTGCACAGGAGGCTGGCTCAAACGTACTGTTTTGTCGTCGCAATTGCCATAAACCCCTTTGAGAGGTTTAAAGCCGGCTATTGCATCTACAGTCTCTATGTTTCCAAAATCACCTGCATGCCATATCTCATCAACAGGTTCAAGAAATTTGCGCAAAGGTTCATCAAAAACAGAATGGGTATCCGATAGCAATCCTATGTAGGCCATATACAAAATTTAGATTTTATAATTTAATCACTATCTTCTTTTTATACAGTACCATTGCCATTATGGTAAATACCGCTACATACACCAGTGCAAATATCAGAGACGAAAATTCGTTGTTTTCCCCTACAATTGCCACACATACATTGTTATAGAACCACGAAAGCACGCTCCATGTCTTCTCGGTAACAGTTCCGTCTTGCAATACAACGGTATATTTCCATTTAATCATCATTCCCAAAATCTTGGCAAAAAGTCCCGCCATTACAAAGGCAAAGAGCGGATTCATACCCAAAGCCTTAAACGGAGTAAACACTTTTTCTTTTCCTTTTATGTCTATAAAATAGATAAAGAACGCCAACATTATTGCAGCCCAACCTCCTGCATAAAGCACATAAGAGCCTGTCCACAACGCCTTTATAATAGGATAACAAGTACTCCACACCAAGCCTGCGCCAACACATACAAGACCTATGGTATACAATTTTGCAACAACTTCTATCTTATTGCTCTCTGTACGTATCATATTGCCCAACAGAAATCCTAACAGCACAGTACATGCTCCCGACAAAGAACCCAAAAGTCCCTCAGGGTCAAACGGAATTCCAAATCCTTTGTATATGTGTGCTGTTCCAAAAACTGCTATATCAATACTGTCGGCCCCCTGTCCGGCAAGAGAAAATACACCTGATGCTCCATTTACGCACTCTGCAGAAGAATCTCCAACCAAGTAGAGAATTACCCAGTGCAAAATCATAAGAACACCCATTGCTGCAATTATTTTTTTGGTATTTCTAAGCCACAAAGCAACCAAACCGCCAAGAACATAACACATGGCAATTCGCTGCAGAACTCCTATAATCCTTATATGCTCCAATCTGTACACAAAGTTTTCCCATATAGATAAATCGGGATTAGGCGAAGTAGGATAAAACGGAAACCAGTTAAGTCCAAAGCCTACAAGAAAAATCAGAGCACCACGCTTTAACAGTTTTTTTACACTTGCTCCCGACAGTTCCTCATTATATTTTGCAAATGAGAAAGCCATTGCTGCACCAACCACAAAAAGGAAAAATGGGAAAACAAGATCTGTAGGTGTACATCCTGCCCACTTTGCATGTGCCAACGGCGGAAATATATGCGCCCATGAGCCCGGATTGTTTACCAATATCATTCCCGCAACGGTCATGCCCCGCAACACATCAAGGGCCACATAACGTGTAGATTGAGTTTGTAAAGTCATAATCAAATATTTATAATTTAAACAGTAGAAAAATCCCGCTGTTTAGCAGACGGGAAACGTAAAAGACAAAGATACTCAGATTTCATTGATTAAAATATTGTTTATTGTATCTTTGTGCGGTTTTGCACTTAACCAAAACAGCGGCTTTTATGGAATTGTTTTACACACAGGATATTTGCAATAATATTTGCACTCTCGACGAGCAGGAGAGCACCCACTGCACAAAGGTTCTCCGCCACAAAGAGGGCGATATTATAAATGTAATAGACGGATACGGCAACCTGCTCGAATGCCGTATTGTTAAGGCTCATAAAAAATGCACGGAACTCCTGATTATAAGCCGTTCAGAAAATTTTGGGGCGCATGAATATAATCTTACAATGGCCGTATGCCCAACCAAAAATATGGAGCGGTACGAATGGTTTTTGGAGAAGGCCACAGAGATAGGAACAGACACTATAGTGCCGGTTATAGGAGAACACTCCGAGCGCAAATCCATAAAGCCTGAGCGTTGCAACAAAATTCTTCTCTCTGCGGCAAAACAATCGCTAAAAGGGGCTGTTCCGCAATTGCTCGAGTGCTGCAGCGTGGCAGATTTTATTGCATCTTCGGATTTAGAAACAGACGGCTCTTCTATAAAACCGTTAAAACTAATTGCTTATTGCGGCGAATCCACTAAATCATCTGTAAAAGAGGCCTTGGAAAGCTACCTTAAAACAGAGATTGCAAATCTGCCGCAAAAACCTCATATAATAATTCTCATAGGACCGGAAGGTGATTTTTCTGCACATGAGGTTGAACTTGCAACCAAACACGGCTTTATCCCAATACACCTTGGCAAATCACGCCTGAGAACAGAAACCGCTGCCGTTGTTTCCTGCAGCATGGTATACACCGTAATAGGCTGATTATTACACCGGCCTACTCTCTTATAATCTCTATTTCGTTTGTAAGCCCTACTTTTATTATCTGGGAAGGTTTATGAGTTGCATTGTCTTCGCAAGATTCGTCTGCAACAAAGTCTGCTCCGTTTAGTATTTCGGACTCTATATCTTCTAAATATGCAGGAGCCGGAGAACCTGAGATATTTGCAGAGGTAGATACAATAGGACGTTTGAATCGCGTAATGAGCTTTACGCAAAAGTCGCTCATTGGAACTCTTATACCAACGCTACCATCCTCTGCCACAACATTTTTAGCCAGGCCCATAGCTCCCGGATAAATTATAGTCATAGGCTTGTCGTTTACCTCAATCAGAGAAATTGCAATCTCCGGCATCTCTTTCACATACCGGCATACCATATCGGTATTTGCAGCAAGGACTATGAGACTTTTACTGTCGGCCCTGCGTTTTAATTCATATACTTTTTCTACTGCCTTTTCGTTTGTTGCATCACATCCTATCCCCCATACAGTGTCTGTTGGGTAGATAATTATTCCGCCCTCTTTGAGGACTTTTACTGCTGCATCTATTTGAGCATTCATTTCTGTATCTGTTAAATTATTATTTCTGCGCTTATAGGATAATGGTCTGAATATTCTATTTTATGCGTTGTATGGCAAACGCCCTCGCAATTCTCCGGAAACAGTATATAATCTATGCGCAAAAGAGGCCATACAGGAACATACGTGCCTGCAAACCAGCTGCCTGCCTCCTTAAACGAGTCTTTTCTCCCTTTTGAAAGCAGATGATAAGTATACGACATTGGCGTATCGTTAAAATCGCCGCATATTATTGTGGGAAGATGGCTCTCATTTATGGTTTCGAGTATCTTTCCGGCCTGTTCTGTGCGTTTTATAAATGTTCCGCGCATTTTTTCATGCACCTCTATTATCTCATTTCCAATAGAATCCCTATGGGAAATATTATTATTGAACTTTTTTATAAGTCCCGTAAACGATATATTATACGATTCTAAATGATTGTTGTACACACGCACCGTTTTGCCGTAATGATTTATATCTGTATAAATCGACAGATTTGTGCTTTTTGGAAAACTTATTTTGCCCGATCCGGTTATAGGGAACTTACTAAGTATGAGATTACCAAAATAGTGTCCGTTTTTTATCTTAAACAGATGATAATATCGGTATTGATATTCTTTATCCAATATGGTATCTATCTGTCTTTTGTTTTCTACGTAAAATTCCTGAAAACAGGCTATATGCGGAGCATTGCTGCGCAAATGCGCCATTACGGAATCCCTACATATACCACGCGCTTTGTTTCGTGAGATTTTATTGCCATCCAAACGGCTGTCCATAACCTTTCCGGCAGCAAACATTCCAACATTATAGCTCTCTATCTTTAATTTTATTCCCTCTTTCTCGGCCTTTGGAGTGCTTCCCACTTTAAAGAAAGTTTCTGCATACAACAAACCGGGTAAAAGCACAATAACCGGAATCCACGCCGAACCGCTTCTGTGCAACAAGGCTATAAGAAAGAGCAGAAAATTCACTGTCGCTATAGGAATAAAATATAATCCGAAAAATAGTGGAATACTCGATTTTACAGGATTTATATAGACCGACAGATACGACATTACCATAGCCAGTGCCGCAATAACAAGCACAAACCTAAAAGAAAAGGCAAACAAAAACGGTGTCTTTCTTTTATTTGTTCTATTGTTTCTTGCAGAAGACATACACTAATAATACATCCTGTTGTTCTTTCTCCAATATACTATAAGGAAATATCCGAATATCATACCTCCTAAATGAGCAAAATGAGCTATATTGCTTCCCGAATCGGATAAGCCGAGGAACAGCTCCAACGCTCCGAATATAAGCACGAAATATTTTGCTTTAAGAGCAATAGGAGGGAAAAACAGCTGCATTATATTATTAGGGAAGAGCATTCCGTATGCAAGCAAAAGTCCGTATATTGCCCCTGAAGCCCCCACTGTTGGAGTATTATATATTTGAGACAATTTTATCTGCGCCATCATATTGCCCGCTTCGTAAGAGTTCATGAGACTGCTCACCTCAATAAACATTACTCCGCTGTGTACAAGAGCCGCACCTATACCTGTTACAAGATAATAGAACAAGAATTTCTTTCCTCCCCACACGTTTTCGAGAACGCTTCCAAATATAAAAAGCGTGTACATATTAAACAATATGTGAAAAAATCCTCCGTGCATAAACATGTGGGTTAAAAACTGATACGGCCTGAACCAATTTGAACCAATATAAAACAGCGAGAACTTTTCATACATGACATTACCTATAAGCAGGGTTGCCACATACATTATTACATTTATTATTATAAGGTTTTTTACAACCGGAGGTATTCTGTCAAACATTTTATTCTATTTTATTCTATTTTAATCTGTTTATCTAACGTTTGTAAATAATATAATCAATCCTATTTTCCTACAGCCATTGCATTATCATACTTAAAAGTATTGCACAATTAATTTAAAGGCTCTGATATTCTGTTTTTAAATTCTTGCTGCAATCTCTTCCATTGTGAGTATACTCATGCAAGCCCCACCCGACGGTGCAACATGAGGCTCCCTGCATGCAAACAGACTATCTATAATGGTCTGCGCCTCGGCCTCTCCTATAATTTTGGCAGAACTTCTGCTCGATTTTACCATATCCAATGCAATCTTCTCTTTAAATCCACGTTCTAAATCACAATCTGCCTGTCCGAGGTTAAAAATGAGATTATCTATACATTGTCTTACATCAAGCTCTTCGTTGCCTAACGTTGCCGGCAAGCCGTAAACCACAATACAATCCTTGCCAAAAGGTCTTATATCAAATCCTATATCTTTGAGCTTCTGCGAATCCTCCATAAGAAGCGTATATGAATTATGGTCTAAATCAATGGTTTGAGGATACAGATTCTCTTGAATCACAGGTTTTGCAGCAGTTATGGAGTCTAAATATCTCTCATATAATATACGCTCCTTGGCCTTGGCTACATCTATAAGCAAAAGTCCTGATTTAACCGTTGTTACAATATACTTACCCTTTAGTATAAGCATTGGATTGGCACCCGATGTCTCCTCGTTAAAAACGCCGCCGTATGAATTTTGTTCTTTAAAATAACTCTTAATTTTATCATGCTCCGGCTCTTGTTCGGGTAGTTCCTTTGGAGTGTTTAACACAGACTCTTCAAAATCATTATAGGCAAACTCACTGTTGCCTCTCGTGCCGCTCTTTTGCCATACTCCGGCTCCGGTTCTTGCCTTTAATTCCTCTTTAAAAGGATTAAACAGCGGGTCAAAATCTATTTTTGGAGGCGCAACATACTTTTTATCGTGCGGCAACACAGGAATTTCTGGAACTCCCTCAGTATCAAAATCTATTGCCGGTATAAAAGAACCTTCACCAATGGCCTCTTTTACTGCGGCATTAAGAATTTCAAATATTACAGTATCATTCTCAAATTTAATCTCTGTCTTGGAGGGATGTATATTTACATCCATATTCGACGGCTCTATATGCAGGAATATAAAGTATGAAGGGATTGCTCCGTCGGGGATAAGATTGGAATATGCCTTTATAACCGCTTTATAGAGCAACGGACTTTTAAAAAACCGGCCGTTCACAAAGAAATATTGGTTTGGCTGATTCTTTTTTGCAAGAGACGGACGCCCTACAAATCCACGTATTCCCACAACGGTAGTATCGGTCTGTATATCAATAAGGTCTTTAGCTATTTCACGCCCTGCAACCTGTGTAATTCTCTGCTTGTGATTTGATACCGGAGCAAGATTATACACATCTTTTGAATTGTGTATAAACTTAAATTCTATATCGTAACGTGTAAGTGCAACTTTTATGAATTCCGACACAATCTGGCGATACTCAACATTGTCTGATTTGAGAAATTTCCGTCGGGCCGGTATATTGTAAAAAATATTGCGCACTGCTATGTTACACCCCTGAGGGCAATTGGTCTGCTCAGACGAGAGTATGTTATTTTCTGCAATATGCACCTCTGTTCCCGTCTCCTCTCCTGCTTTTTTGGTCTTTAGAGTAACGTCGGAACATGCGGCAATAGAGGCAAGGGCCTCACCCCTAAACCCGAATGTATCAATGGAATACAAGTCTTCTGCTTTCTCTATCTTTGACGTGGCATGACGCATAAAGCAGAGTTTTGCCTCCTCTTCGTTCATTCCAACGCCATTGTCTATAACCTGAATCAGGGTACGACCGCTGTCATTCACAATAAGAATAACCTGTGTTGCACCTGCATCTACGGCATTTTCCATAAGCTCCTTTACAACAGAAGAGGGACGCTGAACGACCTCTCCGGCTGCAATAAGATTGGCAATATGACTTGGCAATACCTTTATCATTTAAACTGCTTTTTATCTGTTAAAGTCTGTTACAAATTACAATTCCAACAAGAATTTTATGGCATCGGTAAAATACAACAAGGCGGCAATAAGCGCAGCAAGACTCACAATTGTAAAGAAACGCACCATGGGAGTTGTTCCGGCACTTCGCTTTGAATCGAATTTCATTCTGCTGAATCCCTTTCTTATATGCTCTCCGGGGATATACTCTCCGGCCTCACGCTTGCGTGCATTCTCCACTTTTTCATCGAGAGCCTCTTTCCTTGGGTCGTAATAAAGCGGTTTGTATTCAAATACCCTGTGTTTTGGGGTTTTAAAAAATATTCCCATAAAAAATTGTGTTTAAACTTCAAAGATAAGAAACAGTTTCAAATAATAATGAATATTTTTGCACTTTGTAAAACCTGCAAATAAGTTTGAAAGATGAATTTTAGGATAGGAAACGGGTATGATGTTCACCTGCTTGCAGACGGACTTCCATTTTATATAGGCGGCATACGCATTGAACACACAAAAGGTTGCGTAGCACATTCCGACGGCGATACTCTTATTCATGCACTATGCGATGCTCTGCTTGGGGCATTGGCATTAGGTGATATAGGCAAACATTTTCCCGACACTTCTGCCGAGTTTAAAGGAATAGACAGCAAAATACTTTTAGAACGCACATACGCATTAATAAAGGAGCAGGGATATGAACTTGTAAATGCAGACTGTACAATACTTCTGCAAAAGCCAAAAATTGCCCCTCATATCATGGAAATGCGCTCATGTCTGGCCTCGGTGTTAAAAATTGACAAAAATATTATTTCAATCAAAGCCACTACTACTGAGGGAGTTGGCTTCGTTGGAAGAGAAGAAGCCGTTGCAGTTTACGCAACAGTTTTGGTAGAAAAAAAATAAATGCTTACATTTGTGCGCTCAAAACGGAAAACACATCTTCCTTTTGGGCAAAAAAGTTCTTAAAAAGACTTACGTATTGAGATATGGTGTAATGGTAGCACAAGAGATTCTGGCTCTCTTGGTTCGGGTTCGAGTCCTGATATCTCAACAAATGCAAATGTATTTTTGGATTTTATCAAAAATATGCTACTTTTGCACTCCTCTTTTTGAGGAAACAAGTTGTTACACTTGTCTTTAAATGAGTATGGCGCGATAGCTCAGCTGGTTAGAGCGCATGATTCATAATCATGAGGTCCCCAGTTCAATCCTGGGTCGCGCTACAACTAAAAATCAAGCACTTACGATTCTTACCGTGAGTGCTTTTTTTGTTTAGACATGCTTCGCCGGACAAAATTTACCTCTCCCGAAAGATATTTTGTACACAAAGATAAGTCCGGACTAAAACGGTTTTGGCAAACGTTTAATAGCTGCTATGGAGTCGGAAGTTGGGAATTTTCCAATGAAAATGCCATAAAAGAGCACCATTGTAAAGTTTAAAATAATTATACGCCAAATTTCCAATCAAAACAAAGCCAAATTTCCAAACATAAATTCGCTACTTTTCCAAAAAATCTTCAAGAACAAATTGAATTACAAAGAAATATACTCTCTTTACACCCAAATACAATTCTATGGAATATAAAAATAGAATAGCAGATCAACTGCTACGTGATAAATTATAGGCAATGGGTGCTGTTTTGATAGAAGGCCCCAAGGCTTGTGGCAAAACAACTACAGCAGAACAACAGGCTAAAAGCATTATTTATATGGATGACCCTACCAAACAGCAGCAATACAAACAGATGGCGCAAACAAATATTAGCTTTTTGCTTGAGGGGAAAACTCCTCGTTTGATTGACGAATGGCAGGAAGTTCCTCAATTTTGGGATGCTATTCGATTTGAGGTAGACCATAGAGGCGAAGATGGACAATTTATGCTTACAGGTTCTGCGGTGCCTGCTGAAGCCAAAGATATTCATCATACAGGTACTGGAAGATACGGATGGCTTACCATGCGCCCTATGAGTTTGTGGGAATCCGGCGACTCCACTGGTGAGATAAGCCTATCGGATTTGTTTCTTACACCTGATAAAATAGGAGCTTTGAATAAACTTACATTGTCGATGCTTGCTTTTGTTGTTTGCCGTGGAGGGTGGCCTAAGGCTTTGCAAAAGAAAACAGAAAAGGCAGCACTATTGCAGACAACAGAATATTATAAAGCGATAACAAATAGCGATATATCACGAGTTGACAACGTAAAACGAGATGCCGAACGGGCAAAGAGAATTATGCGTTCTTATGCCAGACACCAAGGCTCTCAAGCAAGTATCGCGACAATCCTTGCCGATATATCGGCAAATGAACCGGAGAATGTAAGTGATGAAACAATAGATTCATACCTTACTGCCTTGCGGAAAATATTCGTAATAGAGGATATGCCGGCGTGGAATCCCAACTTAAGAAATAAAACCGCTGTTCGCACATCAGACACAAGGTACTATGTCGACCCGTCAGTTGGCGTGGCTGCTCTTGGACTAGGTCCTAATGATTTAATTAATGACCTGAATACATTTGGGTTGTTTTTTGAGACAATGTGCATTCGAGATCTTAGGGTTTATGCCGATGCCTTGGATGGCTCTGTATATCATTATAGAGACAAGAATGGTTTGGAATGTGATGCTGTGGTACATTTGCGTAATGGCTCATATGGTCTTATTGAAATAAAGTTAGGAGGAGAAAAGTTGATTGAGGACGGTGCAAAAACCTTAATGGCACTTTCAAATATCATAGACACCTCCCGAATGAAAGCCCCTGCTTTTTGTATGGTGCTGACAGGTGTTGGTGACTTTGCCTATAAACGAACAGATGGAGTGTATGTTGTGCCGATTGGATGTTTGAGACTATAATTTTGACATTCAGAATATAAACTTTGTTTATTGTAACAGTTACCAGATTCTAAAAGACTCTCAAAGCAAAGAGCAAGAAAAGCTATTTATAACAACCTCGTTTAGAGGCTTTAGCATACTCAACAAATTATCCGCACTCAATGCTCTATTCAAAAAAGAGACTGACGTATCTATATAACCAGGATACACCCCTTATTTTCGGTGGCAAATGTAAATAGAGAATCTTTCTCAATTTTTATCATATCCTGCCAATGTTTTTACTATTTCGGCCAATGAGTACATCTGCGGCTCATTTATTTGTACAATCCCTCAACACTTTATGCTACATCCTGCTCAATAGTGCCATTGGTAATATTATGAACTTCAGGCATTGGATTAGTTATACTTTGTTTGATTTACTCATTGGTTTGTTTCTGCATTCATTCATCCCGACAGAGTATATGAAAATGTATTTGATTTTTATAAAGGATTTTTATTGAGAATAAGGATATTAAACAGAATGCTTAAATACTACAATAACAACATTGTTTCTGCGCTATTTCAGCATTTGAAGATTTATACCGCATGATAGTAAGTTTGTTACCTGATTATTTTGCTAAGATGTTTTACATATTCTTGCTTGCTGAATCACTTTCTTAAATATTATAAGATATATAGCTGTAAAATAGCAGAATACATAGCATAGCGCATATCAGTCTCTATTTTGAATAGAGAGTTAATACAAGTGTTGATTATTTAACTGTGAATAATGTTAAAAAGTAAGAGATTGTGTGATTTACAAGCAAGGCGGATTATGAGATTGTCTGCTCGCCGTTTTGTGTGGACTTTGTCCCTGATGGTTGTGTTGTCTTTGGGTGCTTGTTCTAAAGAGACCGGAGATGATTATGTAATTAATGGTAATAAGTTAAAGTT
>CAZULV010000003.1:0-116974 GCA_964621625.1 uncultured Muribaculaceae bacterium
TTCCCTATTGAGCAACTACATCAAGGTGTAATCGCATAGAAAATAAAAGAGAATGTACTTTATCGGATGCTTACTCTTATAAGAGTGGCGTCATATACAACGGCAGATAGGTTATGCCGTTTTCAATCTCAAGATCTTTTGAGTGAAGAACGTATGGAGTAGAAAGGTATCGGCCGAACTTGTTGATACATTTAGCCAATGAACTCAGTGTATAGTTTGTGCCGCTTTTTACTTCAATTGGCGAAATGTTATGTCTGGAGGTCACGGATTCTTTCTGTATTAGAAAATCTATCTCCATGCGATTGCTTGCGTCTTCCTTGTCATAACTGCTATAAAAGAACAAACTATGGCCGGCAGTTCTTAGCATTTGCGCAACTATGTTTTCCACAAGCATACCCTCATTGATTTCAAGTTTGTCAAACATTAGTTTCTGATAAATTTCATTCTGGACTATACCTCTGGCGTTGAATGCCATTGAGATAAGGAGTCCGGTATCACAGAAGTAACATTTGAGCGTAGTTCTTTCTTCATTAAGCTGTAATCCTATATTAGGAGCAGTGGTATTGTAGCATATATTCGCCAGACGAGCATCATTCAGCCAGAAAAATGCTGAATCATAATCTCTCATTCTGGCTTCATCATTAAGAGCTGCAAGTTTGAACTTCTTTTCATTCTTTTGTAACTGGCCAGGGATAGCTTCAAATATAGACGACACCTTGATTTTGGCTGAACCTGCATATTTATTTATGTCATTTCTATACAATCTCAATATTTGTCTTTTAACAGCATCCACTTTCGCGAAATCCCTTGATTTGACATACTCTTTAACCGCCTGAGGCATTCCTCCCACAATCAGATACTGACGGAAATATCTCATTGCCTCACGATGAAAATCTCCCATCTGTTTACTTGTCTCAAAGCACTTTTGTATGTATGGATACATAAGCTCATCCCCCATTGCCCACAGAAATTCTTCAAAATCCATCGGATACATCTCAATACCATCTTCTTCTGAAGGTATGAGTATATCATTCACATTTTTCTTAATGGATATAAGAGAGCCTGTCTCAATATAATCGAAACGATGATCTTCCACTAATGCCTTGATTGCTTCACGCGCACGTGGACATTTCTGTACCTCATCAAAAATGATTAATGATTTGCGAGGAGTGAGCTGCTTCTTATAATGCAGCTGTATGTTCTGGAGAAGAGTATCAATATCCTCCAGATATTCATCAAACCATCCACATACACGAGCAGGTGCCTTACTGAAATCTATTAAGATATATGAGTCATACTCGTTTTCTGCAAATTTCTCAACAATATAACTCTTCCCTATACGTCTTGCTCCCTCTATCATAAGGGCTGTTGTTCCATCTTTCTCATTCTTCCACTTAAGAAGCTTATCATATATCTTCCTTTTCATAATCACCTTTCCCAGATTTTTACTAATAGGTTTTTACACTTTTCCTAGATTTTTTAACCCGACAAATATACACCTTTCCTATATTTTTACAAATCATCCTAATTTTATTTTTTAAGGCAATGTAGTATGGGGCAAAAATTTGGACATGATTTTCCCTATTGAGCAACTATATCAAGGTGTAATCGTATAGAAAATAAAAGAGAATGTACTTTATCGGATGCTTACGTGGCAAGTACAAAGTGTGATAAGGTTTATTTTTCGCCTCAGAACCTCAAAATGTCACACTCCTGAATAGGCTCATATGCCCCATCTTTCATTTCAAGAATTACAGTGCCGCTCTCAAGAGCACGAAGCGTATGCCAAGTACCGGCCGGGATATTGAGCGCACATACAGGCCCGCATGGAACAACCTCAACACGCTCATAACAAATACCCGCATCATCATAAAACTCCTCTACTACTCTACCGCGCAACACAACGAATGTTTCCGAAGTAGAACAATGTCTATGAATTGGAATCACAGAACCTGGTTCAATAGCATTTAACATTCTTTGCGAAGTATCTACATTAGAAGTACGCAAATCTAAATTCATACGAAGACGCTCAGAAGCCTTCGCTTGCTCAGTTAAACCATCCAAAAGAGCCGAATCAATTTTCGCAGTCATAGCTCAACGCAATTAAATTAACTAAAGTTATAAACTACACTTTTTAATAGATGCTAAATACTCTTCATGCAAATGGTAATATTTCTTCTTAAACAGCACATACGCCACGGCCAATACTACAGCAGACCCAATTAAATAACACCAATGAGCCACTACAGAATCCTGACAAAGATAAATAAAACCAAACGACACAGCCAACTGCATAAACATATATAACAACGAAACCTTAACATGGCCAATCTTAAGTTCATTAGCCATTAACTGATATACATGCTTGCGATGTGCCTCACCAAGATTCTCATGCAGCAAAATACGATGGCAAATAGTTAAACAACCATCTACACCATACACCAACAAGAAAATCAGATAAGTAACATCTCCGGTAGCTACCACCAACTTACCTATGGCAAAAAGCATAATAAACGCAATCGCAATTGACCCTACATCTCCGGCAAAACACTTAGCCTTACCTTTTGGACGAAAGTTAAACAAACAGAATACCAACACTCCAATAATGGCAACAATAAGGTATGATTGCTCAATAAAACCGCTAACATAATGTTCAGTATCTGTTTCCATTATAACGGTATTAACAGTAGATTCATTAACCAATGCTAACGGCACCAATACAGCCAAAGCATATCCTGCAGTAATGCCATTTATGCCATCCATGAAATTAATCACATTTGTAGCACCAACACAAACAATAGATGCTACAAGTACAATCCACCACATATTCCAGTGCATAATACCCATACTACAGAACATCAACGCCATTGCCACAAACTGCACAACCAACCTCACCGAATCCGGCAACGACTTAACATCATCCCAAAAACTCACACCGGCCACCAACAGCAATCCAACCAAGAACGGCAAATACTCCACCACAACACCCCACTCTCCCTGCATAACCATCATCACAGCCCAAGCCGCCATTGCCAACGAGAAAATCACACCACCACCTCGCAATACAATAGACGAATGTGAAGACCTCTCATTTGGTTTATCAATAATGTTAAACTTGTCTGCAATCTTAAAATAAAAAAGTTCTGCAAATACCAGCAGAACAAATAAAAGACAGTATATCATAGTAAGAAATTTAAGCACGAAACCAATAAATTCTGAACACTTTTTATGTATATGGTAAAAACGGTTAATAAAACCATGAATAATCTACAGACATTCCTCCCTTAAAGCCTCAATCAACTTATAAATAGTTGTTGAAGGATTAATGAAACCACTCATTTTCTTTGCCCTTGCGATAGCAATATCTTCTCCTGTATTAAATAATTGCAAGTCGAATGAGTTTAGCCTGCCTTTTTTGTAGTTAACAGATACCGATTCATACTTTTTAACACACTTTTTAGAATCCATTTCTACATTACACTCTTGGTCATGCAGTAAAAACCACAATTCTACACACGGATTCGATACAAGAAGAATGACACCCGGAATGCAAACCAATTTGTCTAAAGTTCCGACTACATCCAAATCATACATCAGGAATATTTTATCGGAAGCCGTTGTTAAATATGATCTTTTGCAATTATCAATATAGCGGCAAGAAATGTTTGAATCGCTCTTCCTTGGAATAATCTCTACCGGTACACGATATTTGGATTTTAAATAATTAACATAAGCAACCTCTGTTTCTCCTTCACAGAATACAAAGAAAATAGGCCGCATTTTCTTGGCTTTAGATTTACGAACATGACTCGCCATAACTAAAACCTAATTGAATCATTTATATAAGGGATAGCATCAAAACGCCCCTGTAAGTATGCCTTTTCGAGATCCAGAGTATCTCTAAAATCCTTATAATCAAACAAAGAATACAAATCTGTAGAGCCATCAGCCCGTTTATTAGTAAAGTATACTTGATCTTTACGAATTTTGTTATTGTTTAACAGATAAGTATTATGGGTGGTATATATCAGCTGCGCACACTCACTTCTATAAAACAGCTTAATAATGTATTCTACTAATCTTATATGAAGGCTTGCCTCAATCTCATCTACTAACAAAATTTTATTATTTTTTACAATATCCAATATAGTTAGCATCATGTAAAATAAACGTTGAGTGCCATCTGATTCTTCTGTATTAAAATCGAATGGTACAGCAGGATTATTTTTATGATATGTGGTTATAATGAGTTGAGTTTTCTGAATATCATCAACAGACAAAATAGTATTGTTGTTCAACGGACCAAATACAGCGGTTGTGTAAGGCTTTAATTCATGTCTGCTACTGACATTAACTATATCACTATCTGCAATGTGTAAAACATTTAGTAATTGCTCCTTATTTTCATCTAATAACTTTCCCAATAAGAGCGGGTTATAATTATAGAAATTAAGTATGAAATTCTCATAGAAAAAGCGGAATACTTTCTGAGCTACTTCGCGTCCCATCTGACTGGCACGAGAAACAAACAGAGTCTTTTGAGATGTGTTTGCAACCACATCCATGGGACGAGTAATCGCATCTCTAAAATCATATATATTTTTTTTGACAGGACCTAAAGTCTCATCTCTGCTGAAAACTTTAGATCTCCGGCCATTTGGATAATGATAGAGTTCTTCTTTTACAATTTTGGTCTGAGTCATTTTAAAAGAATACTCGTACTCAACGCCGTCTGTATAGAATCGAATAAAAAAACTGCTCAATTCATCTGCTCCGCCAAACTTGAATGGTGCAAACGGAAACACTGTATTCTCATTATTATTGTGAGAATTAATAATCATTTGTATACATGCTCTAATGGCCTTGATAATACTGCTCTTTCCAGAGGCATTTGCACCATAAATAGCAATAGTCTTTAGTAATCGACCTTTTTGATAAGGAAATGTATTCTTTTCTAAATTCTTTGATTTTTTGTTTTTGATACTTGCTGCGCGCATATCCAAAACCACTTCGTCCATAATAGAAAAGAAGTTACTTAATTTTATTTCAACAACCATTTCAATCAAATATTTGTAAAAGTTTTGCAAATATAACAATTAAAATGAAAATAGGTTGGATTTATTTAGTAACAGATTTATTCTATCCTAAAGTTCTCTAACACATCTAGCGGTTCCCAGCTGAGTTCTCTACGAGCCTTTTCATTAGAGAACGTTAATGATTCTGTCATCTTAGACAACTTATAACTATTGATTGGTGCCTTAGAACCGAGCAAATCGCCAACCTTAGCCATACACCAAGCCATCCAATAAGGGATGGAAATTGGTTTATGTTTTCCTAATTGCTTAGCCACAGAATAGGATATCTCTCCAAATGTAGGCTGCTTGGTATCACATACATTATACACACCTCCCTTCTCAATCATTAAAGGAAGAATCCTAGCAATGTCCTTTGCCATCAAAATACTTTTACGAACTTTACCTCCTGCGATATTCAAATAAAACCCTTTTCGAATACCATTTACCATAGCACCAAGATTACCAGGGGCATTTTTACCTGCCAACAAAGAAGGACGTAAGATGCCCAACACAACTCCATGCTCAGAACACCACTTTGTTAAGTACTCTTCAGCCATTATCTTACTCTTGGCATATGGAGAATCTCCATTTAAAGGATGATCTTCAGTAATTAACTCTCCATTTTCACAACCATAAACAGCGACAGTAGAAATAAATACAATGGCCTTAGGAGAACCGACTTTTTCTAATGCCTTACATAAGTTACGAGTGCCTTCGTAGTTTACATCATAAAAAGCCTTCTCCTCCTCTGGTGTCCTTGGCACAACATGAGCCTTTCCGCAGGCATGTAGTACTATATCATAATGTGTATTTATTGGCGGTACTTCCTTGGCAAGATTTACTTTAATATCATCCTCCTGCCCCAAGCCAATTGTATGGACAATCTCATACTTCTTATTTAAAACTGGCAAAATATTATGCCCCAAAAATCCTGAAGCACCTGTAAATAGTAGTTTATTCATAATCTTGATAATCAAATATTAAAAAGCATAGCCTAACACCATAGAAGCATTAGCAGTAAAATATCGGCTTGGTCGACTGAAAATTGTTCCTCTACAGCCCAGTTGCAAATTCTTATATATTTCAACACCAAAATTTACAGCACCATACATCTGCGTTCTATTAATCCAATACGGATCGTATGCAATGCCCAAACGCACACCGGCAAATGGTTTCAATCGAATCTTTTCCCAAGTATAACGAAATGCTCCATATATAGGGTAGATGTTTTCCTTATCTATAAATGAGTGATAATATCCTATACCAAGTCCAATAAAACACTGGTTAAACTTGATACCATGCGTAGTAGTAAAAGTAGTGAATAGCTGCATATTATTCGTGCTTACCGTGTGTGCTGTATTCAAGTTGTAAGCAATACCACCCTCTATATCAAAAAAACCTTTGTATCTTAAAAAAAAGCCATTCTGAGCATGTAGTGCTACAGATATACATAAAATTAGATATAAGCAAACAATCCTTTTCATCATTTAATAATTAAAGATTCTTACATCCACCATCTCGCCTGGATTATCGTCTATACCATTTCTTGCATTTGCCCCGATGGAGAAGAGTCTAATTTCTTGTTTCTTTTTATCCAATAGCACCACTTCAAAATGATTTTCGCTAATAGTGCCTGGTATTCTATCCACATTTATATCGTTCCTATATGATTTTGTTCGGTCGCATTGTGAAAGTATGTAAGGTACTCCTGATTTACCAATATGTATCCTATCAATATGAGAATGCCCCATTAGTACACATGCAATTTTCCCTCTACCTTGATATTGATCAATTGCATCTATAAAAGGTTGAGATAGTGAGTATATTTCATTAGAAGGAGAATTTACTGCATATAATGCATGTGTAAAGATAATAATAGTCCATTCAGTATCTATATTATTTAGAGCCTGCTTTTTAAACCATTGTAACTGTTCTTCTGTATAGGCCGACTCGTATTTATTATTGACGAATAGGCCAAATGTTGAAAGGCCTATATATCTCACTTTGGATTTTGTATTGTCAAAATAATAGTAAGATTTATTCTTATCTCCGTAAACAATATCATTGCAATGAGTGCGAAGTGCTTTGTGTACTCGTTCAAAAGGTTTCTCATATCTAGAAGCATCATTGATTTCGTGATTGCCATTTACGGAATATACCTTATTAGAGCCGATTGCATTTCTTAATCTACTGATTGCATTTGAACAGATTACTGATGAATTTCCTGTATCTCCACCATTAAGGATTTTGTCGACCCCGATTTTAGATGATAGATATCGAATCATTGCTGGAGACCTACGGGCATTCAAGTCTGGTTCCCAATGAATGTCTGTAATCCAAAAGAAGGCTTCACACTCCGGAATCTGTTCTTTTGCACTAATAATCTCATTCGCTCTACTATCCAAATACTCACTATAATAAGATGGTAAATCTTGTACTATTGATTCATCGGGCAGTTTATCGCATGCTAAAACGACAGAAAGATATAGTATTAAAAAGCTAAGGAATTTGACTTGCTTCTTCTCTCTGGTTTTAAATTTATATGTTTTAAAAGTGTCAATAGGCTGCCTCTTTTTGCTAACCTTTGCATTAATTTTACACCAAGAGTCTTGAATATTGATAAACTTTGGTTCAATGAGATTGAAAGATTTTATAGCTTTATGCAGAACATAAGATTGCTGTTTCGTACTGTAATTGTTAATAACAAGTATTAAGTTTGATAGTCTCTTCATCTTCTTCATTATTTTTTCAATCAAAGGATTCTGGTATATATGGAGCTTATTAGATTGTTTTAATGAAAAAACGTAGATTGAGTTTTCGCTTTAAGAAATTCAAAAGTTTATCATTATGCTTGGGCTTTTGTGCGCTTCTTAATGCTGTATTTGATTCATATTTATATAATAAGACCTTTCTTTTATAACCTATGCATCAAAATCATAACCTTTTTAGTTATGACCACTGAGAAGATGGCATCTTATGGCAAACAAATAATACTTACCGTAATAAGAATCGAATAGCCATCACGCTTAAAACACTAACTTTCCTATTTGGCAAAGTGCCTGTAATAGATATTTAACTTCTGAATATATTCCATCTGTATTACTTTACACATACTTAGATTTCCATAGCGAATTCGATTTATTAGCATCGTCAATACCGATATATTTTAATTGAATCTTTGTATTCCAGTATGGCAATCTTAGCACATACCTACTTATGGAAGAAACAATCTGTAGACGCACCATAAGAATATAATTTATTATTGCAATACAGATTATAAGTTATAAACATTTACTCTATTCTGGTATTGTTCTTGCACTCTACATATAGCCAAAACTTCGTGTTTGTTTAATTTAGGATAAATATGTTCTTTTGTGAGAACTGATGATACAAACTCCTTAATTTCATAGCGCAGTCCCTCCCCTACGAATGGATAGAAATACTTTTTATTCTGATTCTGATCCTCATAACGAACCTCGAAATAATCAGTCTTCCACCATGGAGCAGGCACATAGACATAACCCTTCGTCCCCGAAATCACAAGATTACCTTCTGTTTTTACACCTAAGCCAACTTGAAACGAAGCAACTGAGTGTTCAAACAGCAATACCCCTTTTGTAAATATATCCACGTTGTTTATATTTCGCGAATAGTAGTTGATATTCTTAAAATCTGTTCCAAAGAATTTAATAATAGGCAATAAGGTAAAGCAGCCATTTTCCACCATACTACCGCCATAACGGCCATTGCTTACAAGATAATCGCATTCTTCAAGTAGTGTAGTTGATGACGTATTGATTTCAACAATATCGCCTATCACGCCAGATTTCAACAAAGAATATAAGTGGCAAAAAGCAGGACAATAGGCTGTCTTTAAAGCAATCATTAGTACCAACCCTTTTTTCTCGGCAATGGCGTAAAGGTCTTCTGCTTCATTTAGAGACAACACAAATGGAGTTTCACAGAGTACATTTTTCCCAGCTAATAAAGCTTGCTTACAATAGGTATAATGCGTATCGTACGGAGATGCTACATATACCGAATCGCATACAGAAAGAAGTTCTTCTACACTTTTGGATTGGTTTTCAATATGAAACTGATTACAGAACTCTTCATTCAGTTTAGTATTTGGATTGAACGATGCTACAACCTTTATATTATTTACACATTCACATTCAGGTACAAATCTTCTTGCAATACCTCCTGTTCCAATAATTCCCAATTTTACCATAGAACGGTCTTGTCTTAATTGTGTTGACGAGATTCCCTCCGTCCTTGGAAGATACACTACTTTACAAAACTCTTTCAGATAGTCAAAATAGCCAATCCAATCAGAACCAATGGCAAAGGTATCTACTCCGTACTTTAAGATATCATCTATCTTTTGACCTTTATATTCTTCTATAATGATTTGGTCAGCAAGTCCTGTAGCTTTAACGGCCTCAATTCTCTCCATTACGTTATTGCAAGTATTCATCTTGCCGCGTTCAAGATCAAAATTATCTGTGGTAACTCCAACGATAAGATAATCACCCAACTCTTTTGCCCTTTTCAGAAGATTATAGTGTCCTTGGTGAAAAAGGTCGTATGTTCCATAAGTTATTACTTTCTTCATCTATATAAATATTAGATTATACCTCTTTTTTGTAAATCTAAGAACGCATCAATCAGCTTATCATAATCTTCTGTTGTAAGATAACCAATATGTCCCACCCGGAAAACAGTATCCTTCATACTTCCTCCATTTGGACAAACCCACATGCCATACTCATCTTTAATCTTTAAAAAGATATCATTTGCACTAGCCGTAGTCGGATGAAGAGGTGTTACTGCGTTACTCAACGACTCGCTGACTATTTCAAAAGGAAGATCATTCTCAACAAGTTTGTTGCGAAAATATTCAGCTAGACTAGCAGTACGTATAATCTCTGCATCTACACCGCCTTGCAGATCAATTTCTTTCAAACGAGCATTTATCTGACGAAGGATGCCCACAGCAGGAGTCCATGGTGTCTGTCCTCTTTCTTGATTCTTAAGAGCAAGCTTTAAATCAAAATATTGACACTTACATTTAGTGTTCTTTATACGTTCCAGTGCTTGAGAAGATAAGCACATCACAGATATACCAGGAGGGCAAGCTAGTGCCTTTTGACTACCGGTAATCATGATATCTGCACCAAGTGTCTCCATATCGAAAGGATCTGCAAGGAAAGTACTGATGCAATCTACAATAAGGAACAGACCATTTCTTTGGCAGAAATCACTAATAAGGTTGATGTCATAATGGACACCCGTTGATGTCTCGTGCTTATTGACCAAAAAACATGTATATCCTTGATCTTCTAGGGCTGTAAGATGTTCTGCTTTGAGAGCCTTTCCAGCTTCCAATTTGATTTCTGTAAATGGAATCTCGTGAAGTTCAAGTAGTTCAACAAAACGTTCTCCAAAACTGCCTCCATTCACTACAATAGCTTTATCTATGGGGGTAAGTGTATTCAAGATAGCTGTTTCCATTCCACCTGAGCCAGAGCAAGTCATAAATACTACACGAGAATTTTCTCCACTCTTTGCAAACTTCTTTATTAAAGCTTCATTCTCTAACATCAACTCAGAGAATTCTGCCGTTCTAAAATATGGAACTTGCTCAGCACCAATAGCTCTAACGGCTTCGGATGACTGTACAGGGCCTACTGTAAAATTTATCATAACGTTAGTTTTACTTATTAAACATTGCTCTTACGCACATTTCTGTTGCATTTCCACCGAGATATGTAAACTTATTTTTTATCATATATTTTGTCTTGATACATTCAGAATCATAATCCATTGTCTTGATATGAGAGATTACCTTATCTTCAGTATCCAATATACCATTAGGCATTTCTTTGCTAAAATCAATATATAGACCCCTTGTTGACTTATAGTCTGCATAATCATATGCAAAACATATTATAGGACGTTCTAGGATAGAGTAATCTGCAATACATGCCGAATAATCAGAGATAAGCACATCGGCGACCTTGAATAAATCATTAATAACAGGGTATGAGGTAAAATCAAGGCAGAACTTATTAAATGTTACACCAAGAAGCTTAGTTGTGTATGCATGAGTACGGAATAGCAAAACATACTCATCCTTCAATTCTCTCTCCCATTTGTCCAAATCCATTGGAGGTTTGATAGAATATGAAGCTCCCCTATCATAACTGTCACGCCACGTTGGAGCATATAGAATTACCTTTTTGTTTAAAGGAAGACCTAATTTCTTTTTAATATCTATTATTTCATCCTTTGAAACATGATATAAGCCATCATTTCTTGGAAGACCAGTAGGAATAAGTGCCTCTTTTCTAACATTGAAATCACGCATAAAGATATTCTTCTGATATTCGCTCTCATAGCAGAAGAAATCTATATTGCTGAAATCGTAATCTTGACGACCACCAGCAGCATTACCTATGCAATTGAAAGCAACCCCATGCCATGTGTTAAGGTATACACACTTATTTTTCTTATAATGAAGACTCCTTTCGATATTCACACATGTAATCCAATATTTTGCTTTAAGGGTGTATTTAAAATATTGTGGAGTATCAGCTTTTATCTTAATTGCCGGACCAGGCACATCTACATTATCAGGATCCTCAAGAGCCCAAACAAACTTATAGTCCTTATATTCAGAATGCGCTATCATATATTCATATAGCACTCTTGGACTATCATTATATTTGCGACTATGCCCACTGAATACAATCATTCTTCTGTCCATAGGGATAAAACACCCCCATACATGCATGAATGCACTTACGCAACATCTAAATATTTTATTTATAGTCTGATTATGTTTTAGTACGTAATCTAAACGAGCTCTGAAACCATTCATTTTTTTTTCTTCTGCCATATCCTCAACTATACTTAAATATCACATTTAGCATCGGTTAATGCATCTGTCACCTTTGGAAGGTTACTCTTCCTCATCAAATGTTTTTCTGCAAATATCCTACTATTCCAACCTAACTTATTTTGTTCAATCATACTCATTAATGCAAACTTACGAAAACCATCTGCAAGAGCATTTTCATTATCTGGTTCCACAGTAATACCGCAATTGGCTTCTCTGATATATCGAGTAGTTGCACTATTCTCTACACTTGCCAATATCGGACGACCAGAAAGCATATAGCTTGTCATTTTTGATGGAAGACATAGACCTCCATTTCCAGTTGGAAGAGCCAAAACCAAAACATTAACTTTTGACTGAACATTCGGCACCTGCTTTTTCTCTACTACATCAAACAGTACGTTGCTCAATCCTAAATCTTTCACAAGTTTCACACAGCTCTCTTTATGATTTCCACCTCCATATATACGCAGTTCACAATCACGTAAATTGGCCATAGCAAATGCTTGTATAATCAACTCTGTATTAGAATGAGCATTCACACTACCCACATATCCAAAAATAGTCTTTTTGTGTGTTATAGGAGAATAATTAAAGTCTTCATCATTCTGCCAATTATCTAATACTAAATATTTATCTCTTGCTACCCCACGAGTACCCGCTAAATAGTCCGCCATCTCTTCCGAAATTGTACGGACTTTATAGGCGTGTTGCTGATAATATCGGTCAATTGGATTTAAGAACATCGAAATAAGCTTTATAGCAAAAGCAGGATAAGATTTATTTGTAAACAAGCACTCTGGATAGATGTCTTGTATAGGCACAACATATGGAATTCTTTGCTTTACACACTCTCGTGCAACAATATAAAGGCCGAATAAATGCCAACCATCATTATAAATGACATCTATCTCGCCCTTATGCTCACGTATATATTTCTTGCATGCCAATCCAAAGCTAGTACTTTCTTTAAATCGTCCGATTAGTTCAGATTGGGGATGAGTATATGAATCTATCGTTACACACTCAAACGGATACGATGTGTCATTATGCTGATAGTTGTTACCAATAGGTCTTGAAGGTCGCGGCCTGAGTACTGTAACCTTATGTTTTTTTGCTAACTCTATAGCAAGATCATAATTCATCATTGCTGAAGTAAGAGGCTCTGGGTGGAAGACTGCCGAGATTATTAAGATATTCTTCATCAATAAATCACTGAAAAATTAGGAGTTGTTTATTTATGAATAAATTCTATTATGGTTTCCTCAAACAATTCATGATCTTTGAGGAATCCATTTAATAAATTGTCACAACGTTCTGCATAAGCGTCATAATCTTGTCTCATAAAAGAGATAAGATCATTCTCAATATTTGAACAATCCTTTAAAGCAATACCTACATGGTATTTTTCAGCATATTCACCTTGGCAGGTATCTTTGGTTACAATCATCGGTTTTCTATATATCAGAGAATTATAGAATCTGTTTGACAGAGCAGTATCATGTGTAATAATTCTCGGATAAAAGATATTCATAAAAGTAGATTGCTTAATATATTCTGCTTCCTCTGGCTTACGATAGAAGCCAACAAAGCTAACATTGTTTATTTTACATTGCTTGCTATGTTTCTCAAGTAAAGTTGATGCATCCCCCTTACCAACAAATCTAATGTTAAAACGAGGATTGTTGGCAAGCATATCAAGTACTTGTACATTGGATGAGTAGTCTCTAATGCCGCCTATCGTTAATACATCGATTTGTTCTTGTGATCCAAATTGGCTTTTATCACGAGTTCCAATAGCCATTTTTACTGCGTTAATATCAAAATTATGCGATAGTAAATAATCCCGCGGAGGAAGACATCTTTTGAATCCCGGGGAGGAGATAACGTTCGCTGCGCTATTATCTAACACGCGTAAAAATGACTTTTTAAAGCACCATTTCTGCTCAATAGAAAGATCTCGATAGTCAAAAATATATTTATCTTTATAATATTTTTTTAGAAATGATGAAATGAATATTCCTGTTTGAGGCGTAAAAATAATCAATTTCTCATATTTATTTTTTTTAATTGTTTTTTTCAAAAAAGAGGCAAAAGAGAAATATGACAAGAACTTTTGCAATTGATTGTTTAATGCTCTTTGATGTTTAAATTGTATACAACCATCCTCATTCTTGCCATCTCGACACCATGTGATAATATCATATGAAACATCTTCTCTGTCTAATATTCGTCGATAAATGTCAACATATGGGCAGTTCCAGAGATTAGCCGGAGTTATAATTCCTATCTTCATTACTTCAACGCATCTGCAATTCTACCACAAGCCAAACCATCACCATAAGGATTAATAGCCTGAGACATCTTAGCGTACGCCTCAGCGTCCTCAAGCAAGGTGCTTACTTCATTCATAATCTTATCATAGTCTGTTCCCACCAAGTGTACAGTACCGCTTTCCAAAGCCTCTGGACGCTCTGTAGTGTCACGCATCACAAGTACTGGTTTGCCAAGACCTGGAGCCTCTTCTTGGATTCCTCCCGAGTCAGTAAGAACGATGGCTGCTTTAGACATCAAGTGAACGAACTCAAGATACTGGAGTGGTTCAATGAAAAAGAAATTAGGACGGGTAAGGTCTTCACCAAATACTTCATGAATAGGCTTACGAACATTAGGATTCAAGTGCATTGGGTAAACAAAGTCAACCTCTGGATATTTCTCTGAAAGGTCTTTCATAGCAGTCACCATACGTATGAAACCATCCCCAAAATTCTCACGTCTGTGACCCGTAATAAGCACTAATTTCTTTCCGTCTACTAAACGATTAACATCATAACCGGCATTGAGAAGAACTGCATCTTGTTCTTTGGCAACAGTCTCATCATTCTTTAGTTTGTTCACTACATAGTGAAGGGCATCAATTACAGTATTACCTGTTACGTAAATCTTACCCATTGCTTTTTCCTCAATGAGATTTCTCTCAGAAAGTTGTGTGGGAGAAAAATTGTATGTAGCAATACGCCCTGTTACCTGACGGTTCATCTCCTCAGGCCATGGACTATAGATGTTGTGTGTACGAAGACCGGCTTCCACGTGTCCTACAGGTATTTGAGCATAGAATGCTGCAAGAGCTGCGGCTGTAGAAGTGGTGGTATCACCATGTACAAGCACCACATCGGGTCGACACTCCTTAAACACATCACGCATACCGTTGAGGATGCGTACGGTAATATCAGTCAAGTCCTGCCCCTGCTTCATAATATTAAGGTCAATATCTGGTGTTACCTCAAAAATCTGGAGAACCTGATCAAGCATCTCTCTGTGCTGACCAGTTACACATACTATAGTTTCAAACTCACTGGCTCGTTTCTGAAACTCCTTAACGAGTGGGCACATCTTAATTGCTTCTGGTCTTGTGCCAAAGACTAGCATTATTTTTTTCATATACATTATAACGCTTAAAATTATTTTTTTAGTGCGACTTTTAAAGCTTCTAAGCGACCTCTACCATAACGTAAATCAGGCTCCACATAATTACCTTCAGCCCACTCATTCCACGATTTTAAAAATATAATATTATCATCTGAATCTCTACAACTCATCATATCAACTACTTCTGATACATGCTTCTGAAACAAATTCGGATTTGCATCTGTTAAAATATCTCCTGCTACACCTCTTCTTGGCGAACTATCCCAATTGGGATAGATAGATGGGTATACCTTAACATTATTTTTTACAAAAGAATAATCAAGCTTTGAAATAAATTTCTCATAAGACATTACGGATAACGGTCTTCTCAAAATGGTGGCGACTATATTTTGGAATCGATGTTGATTAGTGGATATATTAGAAATTGTAGAATGTAAATTCTCATAAAGTACAGCATCCACACCAGATTCTATAGCGTAATCGATACTATACTTATCTCTAGCAGTTCCTATAAAATAAAAACCTGGTAAATCGTTATTAGTTGCTAGAGTCTGCCAAAGTCGCATAAATTCTTTGAATTTTGGAATACTTCCTATATCATATATTAGAAATACTAACCTCCCTTTTATTTTGTAATACCTTGAATCTTTAAATGTTTCTAACATTTCATAGAAATGATCAATATGATCTTGTTCACCGAAGTAGTTTTGAGAAATTAAGCGTTCTCTATTAAAGATTGACACTTCGTTATTCCATGATTTCTTTTCCCAATGATGATTTGCCCAACCTAGACAGAATGGAAAATTTGGTTTTTTTAATTTTATGACTTCTTTTAGAGGAGTTTCTAATAATTGTTTACCATTACCAAACCAATAATGCCAATAGCAAAAAGCATCTACACCATATTCTTTCGCTAACAAAGCTTGCTGCTCTCTTGATTCTGATAAACGTAAATCATAAAAACCTAGTTCAGATGGAATATTTGGTTGTAGATGTCCTTTAAACAAAGGTCTAGCCTTAGCCACATTTGTCCATTCTGTGAAACCTTTGCCCCACCATTGGTTATTCTCTGGTATGGGATGAAATTGAGGTAGATAAAACGCTATAACTTTTGACTTACTCATATTTTTGTATATTTATAATTCTTAATGGATTACCGCACGCTATGACAAAAGGAGGGACATCCTTTGTAACAACAGTATTTGCCCCAATGATGGCCCCTTTACCTATTTTTATATTTGGTAATATTGTAGCCTTATCTCCGATCCAGACATTATCACCAATGATTACTTCTCCCTTAGAGTCTAATTTTCGTTTTGAGGGAGGAACATCTAATTCAACATAAGTATTACTACCATGCGAGTTATCAGTAATTGTAACGAATTTTCCTATAAGAACATTGTCTCCAATTGTCACTTTATTTATGCAAGTTATATGTGCAAAAGCTCCTATTTCTGTATGATCACCAATTCTTAATAAAGGACTATATTTCTCGGAGTGCCATGTTGAGATTGTCGAATAACTATCTATTTTAACTCTATTACCAAATACTATATATTTAGATCCAACTAAATTTACTTTTCTGCCTAAAAATAAAACAAGAGGATATGGTTTTGATAACGAATATTTTATAATTTGAGCATGCAGAAGTCTAGTATATTTCGATATAAAATGCATAATTTTATATACAGGGAACAATCCCCTGCCACATAAAGATAGAAAGTGGAATATAATACTTCTCAACATAACTGAACCGTTATCTAGGATCATACTGAACCTGATATAATAATTTGTACTTTTTTTCAATTCTATTATTAGCGATGTAATACGAAATAAAAGAACTTGTTAACAATTCTCCCATATATCCCGATATTCTGGATATTGATTTCTCTTCTTTATCCAAGTAATATCCCTCTTGTAACAGAATACTATTGTATTCTTCTAACGTAGAAAATAGGAATTTACAAAAAGACTGGAAAAGCTCCTTTTTCATTACTATCATATTGGCATAGAAGAGTTTATTAGATGATAATGTTTTGTTGTAGTATGGTAAAATATCTGGGAAAGTATTCGCTATCACTTTTCTAATTATTTCTAGATGATGACTGCCTGATATGGAAGAAAATTGAAAATAATTTGACATTGCTCCTTTATCTACTGGTTTTAAAGCGAACAAATCGCAATTAGGATTATCATTTATCCACTTAACAAGATTGCGCTCGAAAGTTTCGACTACTTTAGATAGTTCGGATTCAGTACGAACTGTGTATTGATATGGATAATATAAGCCAACTTTAGGCTGAGAAATAACAGCATAATAGATGTGACCACAATAATGAAAAAAGCGATTAAATATCTGCTTTAATATCCCTTTGAATCTAAAACTAAAATATCTCCGATAGTGACATAATCCTACATAGTCGCTATCAATATTCTTCCATGCCCAATAAAGTCCAGTCAATTCACAATAAGAACCATTTAAATCAGATATGTTATCCTTAGTATTATCTGATATATAAGATTTTGGAAGAATAATATTATTACGACTCTTACCCACAAAAATTGGAAACAATATTTTACTTTTAGGTATATATGTAAGTTTATGAGTACAAACTAAAATAGAAACATTCATATCCATATTATTAAAAGTTAAACAACTAATAGAATTTAAGCTTTCCCATAAATCTTAAAGCTATATAGAGTGCCGTAGCCATAAATATTCTCAGGGAGAAGCCTTCTGTGCAATGAAATACTCCTAAAATTAAAAAGTCTAAATAAAATGTAAACAAATACAAATCTGCAAAACTGATTGACTTTTTCTTAAAAATCCGTAATAGAAGATATGAAATAATAATTGCTATTATAATCGTTAAAAAAGGGCCAAAGTCAACATATGAGCAGCCAACAAATGTATTCAAAGCAGAGCCATTACTTGTTGAAATACCGTATAGTGAATCAATCCACACATCAGACTTGTTAAGTCCTAGAAAATTCAAGAAAAAAAATCTTCCATTAGCATAAGATGATATTTGGGTTGCAATACCAGCATTAAAAACTAGCATAGATTGACCGAGATAACTAACAATCGATCCACCGGCATCAGATTCACCAAATCTGGATAAAGAAATCGCCAATGTTAGAACAAGAATCAAAGATGCTACTACTGAAAGTCCTATAATTAGTACCATTCTCTTGCGGTAGACCATTTTTCTGTAATACAAAAGGAAGGTCATTAAAATTAGATATGATATCGTTAATAATCCACCTCTATAGACGTATAAAATACATTCCATGATATATGGAGTTAAAGCTATGAACAATAAAAATATGGATTTTACTATTGATATATCTGCCTTAGTAAAAGTATACATCGAATAGATTAGAATAGCATGCATAAAAACTGATACATATAAATTTGCTAGGTAAGCAATAATACTATTTCGATTACCTATTGAAACACCATTATATAAATCGGCTTTCATCATAAGCCAATCGCCATTAAGAATTGCATTCTTGACAAAAACAAAGTCTCCTCCGATTTTAATTATAGCACACAGAATGTAGAGGACAAACATTAGTTTTAACCCAGATGTTATTTTTATATCTGATGAATAATTATATACTCCTTTAGCTCTTATGATAGGTATAAAATACAAATAACATACAAATACTAAATATATAAATGGCCACAATTCTATCTGTCGTTTTTCAGAAAAGTCTGGCAGAAAGATAACCCCCATCAACGCAATAATTGCATATAGAAGTATTAACATGAATGGAACATCGACTCGTCTTCTTGTAAAATAGTAAGACAAGAGCATTATTCCAAAAAATAGTAAATTTAAGACAGTTGATATCATTTAAATAATAATAAAACTTCTTCTACAATAGGTGCCATATCATAATAACGATATTGACCTAAACGGCCTCCAAAAATTACATCCTTTTCTTTCTTTGATAGTTCTCTATATGTTTCAGCAAGTGTATTATTCCTTTCATCATTTACAGGGTAGTATTGTTCCATTCCCTCTTTATACTCAGTAGAATACTCCTCAGATACCACTGTTTTAGGACAATTATAAACGTCTTGATTGAACATCTCAAAGTGTTTGTGTTCAATCACTCTTGTGTATGGTTTATCATGCGAAGTATAATTCACAACGGCATTTCCCTGATAATTTGGAGTATTTTCCACACGAGTTTTGAAGCTAATTGTGCGCCAATCAAGTTTACCAAACTTATAATCAAAATATTCATCAAGAGGACCAGTAAAAACTAATTTATCAGCAAATTTCTTCCAATCCCTGTATTTTGATTTAAAAAAGTCTACTCCTGTTTTACACTCAACTCCATCAAGAAGACCTTCAATCAATTTGTTGTAACCACCTATAGGGATTCCTTGATATTTGTCATTAAAATAGTTGTTATCATAAACAAGTCGCACCGGAAGTCTTCTAATAATGAAAGCAGGAAGATCCTTACAATCACGCCCCCACTGCTTCTCTGTATATTCTTTAATAAGTTTCTGAAAAATATCCTTTCCCACTAGACATAAAGCCTGTTCCTCAAGATTAGCCGGTTTACGACCATTCAACGCTTCAACAGCTTCTGCTTTCTGCTCATCAATTTTAGCCTGAGCTTCAGCAGGAGTCTTCACACCCCAAAGACGGCTAAAAGTATTCATATTAAACGGGAGGTTGTACTGTTCTCCCTTATAATTTGCAACAGGGCTGTTTGTGTAACGGTTAAATTCAGCAATACTATTCACAAACTCCCAAACTTCCTTATTTGAAGTATGGAAAATATGAGCGCCATATTTGTGAACATTTATGCCTTCTATGTTCTCACAATATATATTGCCACCAAGGTGTGGCCTCTTATCAATTAACAGGCATTTCTTGCCTACCTGCTTAGCTTTGTAAGCGAATGTGGCTCCGAAAAGGCCAGAGCCGACAATTAAATAGTCATAGTGTATCATTATCTTTTTGTTATATATTTCAATATGCTTAAAATAATGTCGTCTTTAAAAGAGATAAGTATCAATCCGTATACTATTGCACCAGTAGCTATTGTAAGAAATAGCTGAAGCCAATCATTATTAACCAAACATATAATAGGTGTTATTGTTATAGTCATTAAAATAGTAGCTATCAAATATATTAGATTCGTTTTAGTAAGTATGCTTACATGGGTATATTTTTTACCTACAACAACCTGAATTGCTAGTACAGCGAACTCTGCAGTAAAAGTAGATACACCTGCTCCTACTGCGGAAAACCTTGGAATTAATATTAAGTTTAGAAATAGATTTACGATAGCTCCACATAAAGTGCTTAAAATAACCACATTTTCTTTGCCGAGAGGATATAAAATCTGAATACCTAAAACATTTGTCAAACTAATAAATAATATAACAGGTGCGGTCCAGAACACAACAGGTATAGCATTTATAAATGCTTCACCACAAAAAATCGTAATAATAGGATCTGCTAGTAAAATCAATCCAGCAGTAATGGGTAAGGAAAGAGCAAGAACCAACCTAATACTTTTACTACATATCGACTTGAACTCTTTCAAATTTCCAGTAGCTACAAGATTTGAACATCTTGGTAATAGAACTACCCCCATGGATGTAACTAAGGATAAAATGATATGAGGAATCTTATTTCCGGCAGTATATATTCCAACAGCGTAATCGCCATCTATAAATCCCAACATTATTGTGTTTAATTGAACATAAATACTTGTTATAAGATTCAAAACAAAAATGTGTAAAGCTGGTTTTAGGTGCTTAAAAATATTTAGATTGAGTCCTCTGATTGTTGACAAAGATATAAACTTACGTAGGTGAATAAAATTTATGAGATTATTTCCAACTGTTGATCCGACTGTAATAACTCCATAAATCACCAGGTCTGTTTTCTCCTTAACAAATAAAAATAAACAGCATGCAGCTAATGTTCTAATAATTACGGCCCTAATAGTTATGAATTTAAAATCTTCAATAGCCTGATAAAACCAATTGACTCCAAGTGAAGTAAACAGTATTGTTAAACTAAGAATATAAAATAAAGAGATATTCTCATTTATTTGGGGAATGAATTTGCTGATAAGGAATATCGCTACATAGCCTAAAAGGCTCAATAGTAATGATAGTATAGTAATTTCAACTGTAGTTTTGTTCCTTAATGCTATGTTATCTCTATACTTTGCTACTTCTTTAACAGCATATAGTGGAATACCTAAACTCGTAAACAAAATAATATATCCAATAATTGATAACTGGAAGTTTACAATACCAATACCTTCGGGTAATAAAATCCTTGAGGCATAGGGAAAGGTAATTACAGGAAATACTATACCTGTGATTGTATTTATATAGTTTAATAAAACGTTTGTTTTGAGCGAGGACATTAGTTAAATATTTTAGAAGACTACTCCAAGATTAAAAGGCTCCAAAATATTCTGTAACAAAACCTTCTGGATTGTTCTTCTGCCAGTCTTAACTGTGGCGAAGCTTCTCATTGATGCCGCACTGTGCCTTCTAATCGAACTCTGTCTTACCTTGGTAGGATTACATTAACGAGTTGAGCTCTCGTCTGCTATGCGTGACTTAGTGATGTATGGGACACCTACATCATTACAGCTATTCACCTGCTTAAGTTTTTTACTCCTTCCTCCAAATCATCTTGTTCACTATACCTGTATAGCTCTGAATAAGTTTTACAATTTTGGTGCTTACATTCTCGTCTGCATAATTAGGCACAGGAATGCCATTATCCTCATTCTTAACCATCTCTACTGCTACATCCACTGCTTGAAGAAGGTCGTGCTCATTAATTCCAGCTAAGATGAAGCATCCCTTATCAAGTGCTTCAGGGCGTTCAGTTGAAGTGCGGATACAAACTGCAGGGAAAGAGTGTCCTATACTTGTAAAGAATGAACTCTCTTCGGGAAGAGTACCTGAGTCTGACACTACTGCAAAAGCATTCATTTGAAGACAATTGTAATCATGGAATCCGAGAGGCTCTTGACGGATTACTCGTGAATCTAATTTAAATCCTGATTTTTCGAGACGATTTCTACTACGAGGATGGCAACTGTAAAGTATAGGCATATCATATTTCTCTGCCATTTTGTTAATGGCAGTAAATAGTGATATGAAGTTTTTTTCTGTGTCAATATTCTCTTCTCTATGTGCAGAAAGTAAGATGTACTTACCTTTTTCAAGTCCAAGACGAGCGTGCACATCTGATGATTGTATATCTGCAAGATTTTCATGAAGCACTTCTGCCATTGGAGAACCTGAAACATATGTTCTCTGTGGTGCAACACTGCTTGCATTGAGGTATCTTCTTGCGTGCTCACTGTAGCAGATATTCACGTCCGAGATAATATCTACGATACGACGGTTAGTCTCTTCCGGAAGACACTCGTCAAAACAACGGTTACCTGCTTCCATGTGGAATATAGGAATATGGAGTCTTTTAGCCCCAATTACAGATAAGCAGGAGTTTGTATCTCCAAGTACAAGAACTGCATCAGGCTTAGTCTGCACCATCAACTTGTATGATGCATTAATGATATTGCCCATTGTTGAGCCAAGGTCATCACCTACAGCGTCCATGTATACCTCAGGATCTGCCAATTTTAGATCTTTGAAAAATACTCCGTTAAGGTTATAATCATAATTTTGACCTGTGTGAGCTAAAATACAGTCAAAATATTTGCGACATTTATTTATTACAGCTGCAAGCCGTATTATTTCCGGGCGAGTGCCAACTATTATCAAAAGTTTGAGGCGTCCATCGTTTTTAAAATGAACGGTGCTATAATCTATTTTTAGTTCCATTATTCTACTGGTAAAAAGTAAGTATCTGGTTTGCTTGGGTCGAAAATCTCGTTGCAGTACATGACTGTTACGAGATTTTCAGTCTCTGATAAATTAATAATATTGTGAGTGTAACCCGGGAGCATGTGTACTGCCTCAATCTTATCTCCTCTAACTTCAAAATTGAGAACTTCATCCGAGTCTACTCTACGTTGCTGAATGAGGCCATGACCGCTTACTACAATAAAGAATTCCCATTTTGTATTGTGCCAATGTTGCCCTTTAGTTATTCCAGGTTTGCTGATATTAATGCTTACCTGGCCACAATTGAGTGTGTGAACTAGTTCCGTAAAAGAACCTCTATCGTCAATATTCATCTTTAAAGGAAAAGCAATCTTTTCTTTTGATAGATAGCTGAGGTAAGTACTGTAAAGTTTTTTCGCAAATGAGCCTGCGGAAATCTCAGGTATCATTAAAGTTTTTGGTTGTTCAGCAAAGCTATAAATTAAATCTACAATCTCTCCTAACGTTGTTTTGTGGGTAATCGGGCAGTAGCAGTATCTGCCATTTCTTGTGGGAACTGTCTCAACACCGTCAAATTCGCATTTGTGAGCTGTTCCCTTAAGAGCATTAATCATTTCATCAACCAAATCATCTATGTAAAGAAGTTCCATTTCTACACTTCTATCGTTTACCTGAATTGGAAGATTATTGGCGATATTGTTGCAGAATGTGGCAACTGCTGAGTTATAGTTAGGTCTGCACCACTTTCCAAATAAGTTAGGAAAGCGGTATACGAGAATCTTTGCACCTGTTTCTTTTCCATAATCGAACATGAGTTCCTCTCCGGCTTTCTTACTCTTCCCGTATTCGCTTGTTCCGAATCTTCCTGCAAGAGTTGCCTGAATTGAACTTGAAATCATCACAGGGCAAGTATTGTTATACTTTTTAAGTGTATCAAGCAGGAGGGATGCAAAGCCGAAATTCCCTTTCATAAAGTCTTCCTGATTCTGAGGACGATTTACTCCAGCCAAGTTGAATACAAAATTGCATTCTTTGCAGTAACGATCCAATTCTTCTTCTGTTGATTCAATGTCGTACTCGAAGACCTCGCTTACAGTGACGTTGCCATAGCATTTTGCTTTGCCTTCTTTTATGTTATTTAGTTGAGCACATAGGTTTTTACCGACAAAACCTTTAGCGCCTGTAACAAGAATTTTCATATTACTCTGAACGGATATCTCTTGCTTTTGCTCTTGGAATAAGGCCCAGATCCTCTTGAATAAATCTAAGCCTCATAAGTTGTTCTTTCATGCCTTCAACATCAAGACGGCCTGTGTTATGTGAGTGATAGTCCTCTATCTTAGATACATCCTCATTTCCGTCTGTAAAGAACTTGTCATAGTTGAGGTCACGGTTATCGCAAGGGATACGATAGTAGTTACCCATATCAATTGCTTTTGCCATCTCTTCCCGAGTTACAAGAGTTTCATAAAGTTTTTCTCCATGACGAGTACCAATTATTTTCACCTCGGTTTTTTCATACTTAGGATTAATTTTAGAATAAATCTGTTTGAGTGCTTCTGCAAGAACTTCAAGTGTTGCTGCCGGAGCTTTCTGCACGAAAAGATCTCCGTTATGGCCATGAGTAAATGCATAGATGACAAGATCTACAGCATCGTCGAGTGTCATCATAAAACGAGTCATGTTTGGATCTGTAATGGTAATAGGCTTGCCTGCCATAATCTGCTCAACCCAAAGCGGAATTACAGAACCGCGTGAAGCCATTACGTTTCCGTATCGTGTACAGCAGATTATTGTCTCTGCACCCTCTCCAAGTTCACGCCCCTTAGCAATAGCAACTTTTTCCATAAGCGCCTTTGAGATTCCCATGGCATTGATAGGATAAGCTGCTTTATCTGTAGAAAGAACCACAACGTTCCTAACACCGTGCTCTATTGCAGACAAGAGTACATTGTTTGTTCCTATAACATTGGTCATCGTAGCCTCCATAGGGAAGAATTCGCATGAAGGAACCTGCTTCAAAGCTGCTGCTGCGAATACATAATCTACATTTCTCATCGCAATATCTACTGACTCCCTATTTCTAACATTACCAATGTAGAATTTCACTTTGTGCGCTACTTCTGGGTATGCAGCCTGAAGGTGGTGACGCATATCATCCTGCTTCTTTTCATCGCGCGAAAAGATGCGAATCTCTTTTATATCTGATTCTAAGAAACGTCGCAAAACTGCATTGCCAAAAGAACCAGTTCCTCCTGTTATCAGAAGTACTTTATCCTTAAAAATACTCATGATTGTTTATGTTTAAAATATTTATATTCAAGTTAATAAGCTGGTTGGGGTATAAATAATGATTTATTTATACCCCTCCGGATTCTCACTTTGCCACCTCCAACTATCTCTAACCATTTCTTCTATACCAAATTTGGCTTCCCATCCAAGTTCAGTCTTGGCCTTAGCCGGATTGCAATAACAAGTAGCAATATCACCACTTCTACGAGGTTTAATACTATGTGGCACATCTACACCATTTACTTTTACGAAAGCATTCACCATATCTAAGACGCTATATCCATGACCGGTGCCCATATTGTATATGCCCACACCACATTTATTCTTGATAGCTTTAAGAGCAGCAACGTGTCCTTTTGCAAGATCTACAACGTGGATATAATCTCTAACACCGGTACCGTCATGAGTAGGATAATCATTTCCAAACACTCCAAGCTCAGCTCTCTTGCCTACTGCCACCTGAGTGATATAAGGCATAAGGTTATTAGGAATACCATTAGGATTCTCACCAATTCTGCCGGAAGGATGTGCACCTACAGGATTAAAGTAACGAAGAATAACCACGTTCCACTCATTATCTGCCTTCTGTACATCCATGAGCACCTGTTCTAACACGCTTTTGGTCCAACCGTATGGATTAGTGCAAGTCCCTTTAGGGCAATTCTCTGTTATTGGAATCTCTACAGGTTCACCATATACTGTTGCACTACTGCTAAATATAATGTTTTTACATCCGTGATTTCTCATTACTTCAATGAGAACGAGAGTTCCAACTATATTATTATTGTAATATTCCAAAGGTTTCTCTACACTTTCCCCTACTGCTTTTAGGCCTGCAAAGTGAATACACGCATCAAACTTGTGCTCAGCAAATACCTTTTCTATGCCTGCTTTGTCTCTAATATCAACTTTATAGAAAGGAATCTCTTTTACTCCTATAATCTCCGCCACTCTCTTAAGTGATATAGAATTACTATTGCTCAAGTTATCCACTACCACAGCGGTATGACCTGCATTATATAACTCAATCAGTGTGTGGGAGCCTATATATCCTGCACCACCTGTTACTAAAATTTTTTTCATAAGTTAGTATAACAATTATTGATATCTACTCATTATTTTCTGTTGAGTTCTCATTAGCTGTAACATTCACATCAAAATCTACCTGAATATCATCAATCCTGATGTACGGGATTGGAACAATTTCAAGTAAAGGAATCTGAAGAGTTATATTCTGAGGAGTTGAAGAACTTTCATTTGGTCTCTGAAGTGTAAACTCAACAGCACCAACCTCTCTCTCTTCATTAAAAACAATCTCCTTTATAAACTTGGGATGAGACTGAGTAAGTCCCTTCTGATCTTCCTTGTTATCTTCTGCCATGACGATGTTTATCTTTCTTTATACATATCCTCATAGTATTTCTCATACTCCCCGGAGGTGATATTATCCATCCACTCCTGGTTATCTAAGTACCAACGCACTGTCTTTTCAATACCTTCTTCAAATTGGAGACTTGGTTCCCAACCGAGTTCTTTTTGGAGTTTTGTGCTGTCAATGGCGTAACGGGCATCGTGGCCGAGTCTGTCGGTTACATACGTAATTAAATTAAGCGAGTAACCCTCAGGATTGCCGAGAATCTTATCTACGGTCTTAATCATTACCTTAATAAGGTCTATGTTTTTCCACTCGTTAAAGCCGCCAATATTGTATGTTTCGTTAATCTTTCCTTTATGAAAAATAACGTCAATGGCTCTTGCGTGATCTTCTACAAAAAGCCAGTCTCTTACATTTTCCCCTTTTCCATATACAGGAAGCGGTTTGCGGTTGCGTATATTGTTAATAAACAACGGAATCAATTTCTCAGGAAACTGGTAAGGACCGTAGTTGTTTGAGCAGTTTGTTACTATGGTAGGCATACCGTAAGTGTCGTGGTATGCTCGCACAAAGTGATCTGAGCTTGCTTTGCTTGCACTGTATGGGCTGTGCGGATTATATTTGGTGGTTTCGTAGAAGAAATCGTTGCCGTAAGCTTTGTGTCCTTCGGAAGATGCCACTGTCTTAAAAGGAGGTTCAATCCCTTCGGGATGGTTCATGCTCAAAGCGCCATATACCTCGTCGGTAGAGATATGATAGAATCTTTTACCCTCATATTTTTCAGGTAGTGACTCCCAATACAATTTTGCTGCTTGAAGAAGCGCAAGAGTGCCCATTATGTTTGTCTTGGCAAAAGTGAAAGGGTCTTTAATGGAACGGTCTACATGACTTTCTGCCGCAAGATGAATGATTCCGTCTACCTTCTCATCCTGCATAAGCCGGTAGAAAGCATCAAAATCGCAAATATCCATCTTAACAAACTTATAGTTGGGTTTACCCTCAATATCTTTTAGATTGGCAAGGTTGCCCGCGTATGTTAATTTGTCTAAGTTAATTATGTTATATTCTGGATATTTTTTTACAAAAAGACGTACAACATGGCTGCCTATAAATCCTGCACCACCTGTTATAACTATATTACGTTTTGCCATAGTGATTTATGAGCTTTTGAGGTTTGATATACATTTTTTGAGCGAATCTGTCCAATACGGCACTTTAACGCCAAAAACCGTTTTTATTTTATTTTTGTCTAACACAGAATAAGAAGGCCTTTTTACAGGGCTTGGAAAATCGAGGCTGTAACAAGGTTGTATATTGCATGCTGTGGTGCCGTTGTATTCTGCAATCATTTTGGTAAAGTCGAACCAACTGCACACACCCTCGTTGCTATAATGGTATATGCCTGTTTTAGCATAAGATACCGCCCCTTGCTCTTTGCTTTGGCATAGAGTAGAAGCGTAATCGTTAAGTACAACTGTTATTGCTTTTGCAAGATCCAAAGCATAAGTTGGTGTTCCAACCTGGTCAAAAACAACCTTAAGTTCAGGCTTTGTAGCAGTAAGATTCATCATTGTCTTACAGAAATTCTTGCCAAACTCACTGTAGAGCCATGCTGTTCTTACAATAACATAGTTACATCCTGCTGCAATTATTTTCTGCTCCCCATGAAGTTTGGTTACACCATAAACGCCTGTTGGTGTTCCTGTTTGCTCCTCTTTGCAAGGCGTGTTGTACGGTTCTGCCCCAAAAACATAATCTGTAGAAATATGAATTAAAAGACCGTTAACCTCTTTAACGGCCTTTGCAAGATTCTCGGGAGCATCTGCATTTAGCCTTTCGGCCAATGCTTCGTTGGTTTCGGCCGCATCTACGTTTGTGTATGCAGCACAATTTATAATAGCATTAATGTTGCACTCTCTTACAATTTTGCGAATTGCATTAAAGTCTGTGATATCGAGGAATACGGTCTCTACACCCTCAACGTTATTTACATCGGTAAAAATATACGAGTCTTGGCTCTCCTTTGCCAATATACGCATTTCGTTTCCTAATTGGCCGTTAGCACCTGTAACTAATACATTCATGTTTAACCTAAATTTGGGTTACCTGTCTGCTTTACCTCGTCTATTACCTTTAATAAGTATTGACCATATTGGTTTTTTAGCATTGGTTGTGCGAGCTCGCGCATACGCTCCTCTGTAATCCAACCTTGGCGGTATGCTATTCCTTCGAGACAAGCTACCTTCAAGCCTTGCCTCTTCTCAAGAACCTCTATATAAGTTGAGGCTTCAGAGAGAGAATCGTGAGTTCCTGTATCTAACCATGCAAATCCTCTGCCCAATGTCTGAACTTTAAGTTCGCCGTCTGATAAGAACTGTTGGTTTACTGTTGTAATTTCATATTCGCCACGGGCCGACGGTTTAATATTTTTGGCAACCTCAACAACTTTGTTCGGATAAAAATATAACCCGACAACTGCATAATTGCTCTTTGGATGTGCCGGCTTTTCTTCTATACTCAGGCAGTTTCCTTTGGAATCAAATTCTGCCACACCATATCTCTCGGGGTCATTTACCCAATACCCAAACACCGTAGCTTTCTTCTCCTCTTCTGCAGTTCTTACCGCTTCTCTGAGCATCTTTGTAAAGCCGGAGCCGTGAAAGATATTGTCGCCAAGTACAAGGCATGCACTATCATTTCCAATAAACTCCGCTCCAATTGTAAATGCTTGTGCAAGGCCGTCGGGCGAAGGCTGCTCTGCGTAGGTAAAGTTTACTCCATAATCGCTGCCGTCTCCCAAAAGTCTCTTAAAACCGGGTAAATCGTGTGGAGTAGAGATAATTAGAATATCTCTTATTCCTGCAAGCATGAGAACACTTATGGGATAATACACCATTGGTTTGTCGTAAATAGGCATCAATTGCTTTGAAACACCTTTGGTGATGGGATACAGTCTTGTTCCGCTACCACCGGCAAGAACGATTCCTTTCATTATATGCAAGTTTGTTTTAATTTTAATACAGATTCTCGTTATAATCAAACAGCCACTCTGCCTCTTTGAGTCTTGGATGTTTTGTGTCTTTTTCTGAGAGAATAATCTTGTCTGCAGGCACTTTCCAGTCTATACCAAGGTCGGGATCATTCCATGCAATTGCCCCTTCGTGTTCAGGAGCATAAAAGTTGTCGCATTTGTATTGAAAAATCACCTCGTCTGTAAGTACAACAAATCCGTGTGCAAAGCCTCTTGGAATAAAGAATTCTCTGTGATTCTCCTCTGTAAGTTCTACTGCTACATGCTTGCCAAATGTAGGCGAGCCTTTTCTTATATCTACGGCCACATCAAGAACAGCACCTTTTACCACTCTTACCAATTTGCTTTGAGCATGAGGAGGTTTCTGAAAGTGAAGGCCTCTTAGCACTCCGTAGCACGATTTGCTCTCGTTGTCTTGTACAAATTTTATCTCGCGTACCTGTGAGTTAAAGTCTCTTTCGGAGAAAGACTCAAAAAAGTAGCCTCTATGGTCACCAAAAACTTTTGGTTCAATTATTACTACTCCGTCTATATTGGTTTTGATTATTTGCATGATTGGATATATTTGGGTGGTAAATACAAACTTGGCTCCTCGAACAAGTGTATATTACTATTGTTCAAGCCGTTACGCGCTGCAATCTTAAAATTGCCCATCATTGCCACAGGTTTAAAAAACTTTAATTATACAAAGATAATAAAAACTAAATAATGCAAACATTTCAATTTGATTCATTCGCATACTTTTAGGCAACAATTTTAGGTATTGTCTGTTTTTCTGTAATGTGGTCTTGTTCAAGGCCGTTATTTATTCGCCTGTTTGCTTACTTCTGCCGCTTTTATATACTCAACTACCTTCTCTATAGGAAGTGCTTTTACCAATTTGCCGTTATAGCCTTTTATATCTTCTGCTGCAAATAACGCATTCCAGAGAGCCTCAGATGTAGCCTCTATTGTTGCAAGGAACAGTGCGCTCATATCGTCGTTATGAAGAAGCTGCGGGGTGTATGTTTCGGTCTTTTCGTTAATGAGGTTTTGCGGACATACCGACATTGCAATTACATAGTCTCCGCTGCCGTTTGAGGCAATTCCGCCTGTTTTTGCAAGACCCATCATTGCCCTTTTTGCTATGCGTTCGAGGTTGCGGGCATCTACAGGAGCATTGGTAATTACAACCATCATGCAAGAACCGTCTACATCCTGCATTACATTTTTCTGAAACTGGTAGTGTTCAAGCAGTTGTCCTATCTGAACTCCGGCAATCTCTAAAACGCCTCCGTAATTAGATTGTACAAGAACTCCAACTGTATAGCCGCCAAGGCTCTTTGGTAAAACGCGTGATGCCGTACCTATGCCTGCTTTAAAACCAAAACTTACAGTTCC
Organism: uncultured Muribaculaceae bacterium; assembly: GCA_964621625.1. Taxonomy (GTDB): domain Bacteria; phylum Bacteroidota; class Bacteroidia; order Bacteroidales; family UBA932; genus Egerieousia. Next base: position 31,339 of record CAZULV010000003.1, read on the forward strand.
TACACCTGCTCCAACGCAGCCTTCTGCAACAGGTCCGCTTTTTGCAACAGAAAGAGCTTTAAGCACATCCTCTTTTGTTACATATCTTGCACGTATGTTGTTTATTCCGCCATCGTTTGTCTCTCCAACAACTGCATTTACAGATTGCACATTTTCGTTGCCGGGTTGAGATAATGTGTACTCAACCAAGCCGCTTATGCCCTCTGCAACATTTAAAGTGTTTGTAAGTACTATAGGGGTTTCTATATTTCCGAGTTCCATAACCTGGGTAACTCCGGCTAATTTTCCAAAACCGTTTCCTGCATATATTGCAGCCGGAATTTTATTTCTAAAAATATTGCCTTGGTGAGGAATAATTGCGGTAACGCCTGTGCGCATATCTTCTCCCTCTATTTTGGTAACGTGTCCTACTGTTACACCCGGAACATCGGTAATGGCATTGTATTGGCCTGTTTTAAAAATACCGGTGTTTATTCCGTAGTCGCGCATTCTTTTTTTCTGAGCCTGTAAATCAGAACTGTTAAAAATAAATAGAGAAAGAATAAAAGCTCCGCAAAGCAAAAAATTATGTTTCATAAGTAAAAGTTTTAATGTTGCATGCAAAAATACAACAAAGATGTGAAAGTGAGTGTAAAATAGAGAGTGTTGTTTGCCGGTATTTTTAGATTTTTTAGGAGATAGTCTGTATTTTTGCAGAATTACAATAACTTTGCGGAGCTTTTTAAAAAGAGGCAGGTTAGTTAAAACACAAGAGAATGGAGAGAGCAGTTTTTGTATCTATTATTACAAGCAATAATACCGAGGAACAGGTTATAGAGTATCTCGACGAATTGCAATTTCTTGCCGAGACAGCGGGCGTAACCGGAGAGAAAAGGTTTATTCAGAGATTAGACAGAGCTAATTCAAAAACATATATTGGAGCAGGTAAATTAGAGGAGATTAAGACATACATCATTGAGAATGAGATAGATTTGGTTATTTTTGATGATGAGCTTACCCCTTCGCAGTTAAGAAATATAGAGCGTGAATTGAGTTGTCGCATTTTAGACAGAACAAATCTCATTCTTGATATTTTTGCCCAAAGAGCCAAAACAGCCTACGCCAAAACTCAGGTTGAGCTTGCCCAGTATCAATACCTTTTGCCGCGTCTTACTCGTATGTGGACTCACTTGGAGAGACAGCGTGGAGGTATTGGAATGAGAGGCCCTGGTGAGAGCCAGATAGAGACCGACAGGCGTATTATTCTCGATAAAATAAGCCGTCTTAAGGAACAGCTAAAGAAGATAGATAAGCAGATGGCTTCTCAGCGCGGAAACAGGGGAAATATGGTGCGTATCTCGCTTGTAGGCTATACAAATGTTGGAAAAAGCACTTTAATGAATCTGTTGGCCAAGAGCGATGTGTTTGCAGAAAATAAGTTGTTTGCAACGCTCGATACAACTGTGCGTAAGGTGGTTATAGAGAATGTGCCGTTCCTTTTGAGTGATACTGTAGGATTTATACGTAAATTGCCGCATCAGCTTGTTGAGTCGTTTAAAAGTACTCTCGATGAGGTTAGGGAGGCCGATATTCTTATGCATGTTGTGGATATTTCTCATCCTAATTTTGAAGAGCAGATACGGGTTGTTAAGCAGACTTTGCAGGAAATAGGGGCGGGGGATAAGCCTACATTTATGATATTCAACAAAATAGATGCTTATAAATATGTTGAGCCTGATGAGTTTATGCTCGATGAGAAAAAGCCCGAAAACTATACTCTCGAAGAGTTGAAAAATTCGTGGATGTATAAAGAGAATACTCCGGCAATATTTATCTCTGCCCGAGAAAAGCTGCATATAGATAAATTCCGCAACGATTTATACAAAATGGTTGCAGAGATTCATGCTGGCCGCTGGCCTTTTGATAATTTTCTTTGGTAGTTATTCTCGGTCTATAAATGCAGAGATTATTTCTGCACATTTATCCGGTTGCTCAATAAATGAATTGTGGCCGGTATTTTCAATTATTTTTACCTCAACCATAGGGAACTCCTCAATAATACCGTTAATGCGTTCTATCGGGTTGAATTTATCGTTATTTCCATAAATGAACAGGGTAGGTAGAGGGTTTGCTCCGGCATCTGTGGTTATTGGGCATTCACCTCCGGTTGTGCTCTCTTTTGAGCCGGATGCTGCCTTTTTTATAAACTCCGAATAGTCTTTGCGCTGCATCATGCCGCGTAGGGAGGCTACAATTCCCTTAGGATCGTGTGTTTCGCAAATTTCAATGGTTTCTGCAATCTTCTCGTCGAGTTTGCGCAAATTTTCAGGATCATACATGCGAGGAATGCTTATCTCGGCAATTCTGTTTAGCATAGAGGATTGTATAAGAGATATTTCGCGCTCTCGATCTGTTTTTTTCTCAGGAGAATCGGCAAAAGGTACAGAGTTTAAGAGAATAAGGCCTTTAACTCTCTTCGGATAGTTCTGCGCACAGGCTTGTGCTACATATCCTCCCATGGAGTGCCCGGCAATAAAAGCCTTGTCTACCTTACATTTATCCATTACATCCATAATAACAGCTGCGCAAAAATCCATGCTGTTTATCTCCTTATCAGAACCCGACAGGCCATGTCCCGGCAAATCAACAGATATTACTCTGTATTTTTTCTCTAATAAAAATGAAAACTCTGTAAAGATGTACAGTGTCTCAAGATATCCGTGCAGCAAAACAATTGTCTGTTCACCTTTTTGAGAATCAGAAATATGAACAGGAATTCCATTAGATATTGCAAAAAACTCCATAAAAGAATTATAATTTAGACTTTGTTACAAATATAACATTATTAGCAGGAATAAAACTATTTGGGTTCTAAAAAAGCTATAAAGGACATTAAAAAAGCGGCCCTTGTGCAGAGCCGCTCTATCTGTTATTCATTTGGATTTGCTTGTTTATTATCTCAATTGGAAGATAACAGGGAATGTAAACCTTACGCGAACAGGTTTGTTCCTTTGTTTACCAGGAGTCCATTTTGGTGAGCTTGATACAACTCTAACGGCCTCTTTATCCAAAGAAGAGTCTACACCTCTAACAACTACAACTTTTGTAACGCTACCATCTGGTTCAACGGTAAATTGCAATGTTACACGGCCTTGTACTCCGTTTTCTTTGGCAATCTCAGGATATTCAATGTTTTTGAACACCCATTTTGTAAACTCGTTCTGGTCTCCACCCATGAATTTAGGTTTCTCCTCAACAATTGCAAGCGGAATCTCTTCTTCCTCTACTTCCTCTTCTTCTACAGCCTGAGGTACATAATCCTTGATCTCAACGGCCAAGTTTGCATCGTCCTCAGTGGTAAGGAGGAGATTGTCTTCTACTTGTACGTCATCGTCTACGATGTCGATAAAGTCTGAAACAACCGGCTCTTTAGGTGCCTCTGGTGGAGGGGGAGGAGTTTCTTGTGTAATAGGGATGATTTCCTCTTCAATGGCTACTACTTGCTCGGCTTCCAAAGTGCTTACCTGTTTCTCTGAGGTGCTCCACTCGAAAGCGGCATAACAAACCAAAAGAGCAATGATTAATCCAATTTCTCTGAAAAGTAATTTTTTACTCTCCAAATTGGCTTTCGGTGATTTTTTAATTTCCATATTTTTAGCGTATTTTCCGTATTTAAGCGACGGTAAAATTAGTAAATTATTTATAATCTAAAACAAAAAATGTTGATAAAGTTTGCTAAAAGATTATAAAACGCTACTAATTAGCGGATTATACTCACTTAAAAATCGCTATAATTGTTGATAAACCAAATAAAAAGCTGCCTGATTTTTATAAAATACAGGCAGCTTCTTAAAAATTAGATAATATTCATCTCTTTAAGTACGCCGTTGGTCTTTCTTACGGCCTCTGCGCTCTTATTGAATTTCTCTTGCTCTTCTGCGTTGAGTTTTAGTTTAATGATTTTCTCGCAACCTTTTTTGCCAATCATTACAGGTACTCCAATACAGATATCGTTTTGGCCATACTCACCCTCAAGTGCTACGCAGCAAGGGAATACTTTTTTCTCGTCGAGAACGATTGATTTTACAAGAACTGCTCCTGCTGCTCCCGGTGCATACCAAGCAGATGTTCCGAGCATTTTTGTAAGTGTGGCACCACCAACCATAGTGTCTGCAACAACTTTTTCTGCTACGCTCTTAGAGAGCAATTCGGTTGCAGGGATACCTCTGTAGTTTGCAAAACGGATAAGAGGAATCATTGTTGTATCGCCGTGTCCGCCAATTACCATACCCTCTATATCGCTCTGCGGAGCTTTAAGAGCCTGGCTCAAATATGTGGTAAAGCGGCTGCTGTCGAGAATACCACCCATACCAATTACTCTGTTCTTAGGAAGACCGCTCTTCTTATAAGTAAGGTATGTCATTGTATCCATAGGGTTTGCAATAATAACTATGATTGCGTTAGGTGAGTATTTTAGAACATTCTCTACAACACCGTTTACAATGCCTGCGTTAACGCCAATAAGCTCTTCGCGAGTCATGCCCGGTTTTCTTGGAATACCCGAGGTGATTACAACCACGTCTGATTTTGCAGTAGCTTTGTAGTCGTTGGTAACACCTGTGATTTTGGTGTTGAACTGATACAAGTTAGCTGTTTGGGTCATATCCAATGCTTTACCCTCAGAAACGCCCTCTTTAATATCCAAAAGAACAATTTCTGAACAGAATTTCATGTGCAACATTGCGTTTGCGCATGTGGCGCCTACATTACCGGCTCCAATAACACTTACTTTTGCCATAGTAAACTTCTTTTAAGATTAAATAATATCAAGTTTTATTTTTTAGTTTCTAAATTGTAGCTTTGCGGATTGTTAGCGCACGAAAATTGCGCCAATATCATGCCACAATTGTCTACTTTTATTTAGGCAAAGGTAGTAACTTTTAATGATTTTATACTTAGAAGCTGTTTAAAATTTAATTAATAATGATTAGATATTTTCAAGAGGAAACCGATTTTAATTTTAAGTCAAAATCTGTTGTCAGGAATTGGATAAAATCTGTAATAGTGGAGAGCGGTAAAAAGTGTAGAGATATTAATATTATTTTTTGTTCAGATCCTTATTTGCTGCAAATGAACAGACAGTATTTAGGGCACGATTACTACACAGATGTAATCACATTCGATTATTGTGAGGGGGTAAATGTATCCGGTGATATTTACATAAGTGTAGATACTGTGCAGGCAAATGCAGCGGAATATAATCAAACATTTGAGCGTGAGTTGCATAGGGTAATTATTCATGGTGTGTTGCACCTTCTTGGCCTCGACGACCATTCAGATGAGCAAATACAGCAGATGCGTGGGGCAGAAGATTCTGCTTTGGTGCAATTAGAAAAACTTTTGGCTATATAATGCAAGCTATATAATATATAAGGTATATGGATAGAGAGTACGATATAATTGTGATAGGGGCGGGGCATGCCGGTTGCGAAGCTGCGGTTGCTGCGGCAAAGATGGGTTCAAAAGTTCTGCTTGTAACAATGGATATGAATAAGATTGCACAGATGTCGTGTAATCCGGCTATTGGAGGAATTGCCAAAGGACAGATTGTGCGAGAAATTGATGCATTGGGCGGTTCTACAGGATTGGTTACAGATGCAAGTACTATTCAGTTTAGAATGCTTAACAGATCTAAGGGTCCGGCTATGTGGAGTCCGCGCGCTCAGTGCGACAGGATATATTTTTCGTTTAATTGGCGATATATTATAGAGAATACTCCAAATCTGTATATCTGGCAAGATGTGGTAAATGGATTAATTGTTGAGAATGAGTGTATTAAAGGCGTTACAACGCTTATGGGTGCAAAATTTGCGTGCAAAAGCGTAATCCTTACCGCCGGTACGTTTCTAAACGGCAAATTGTTTATTGGAAAAGAGTCTACAGATGGCGGTAGGGTAGGAGAACTCTCTTCTTATGGACTCACTGAGCAGCTTCTTGGTTTGGGCATAGAGACTGCCCGTATGAAAACCGGAACTCCTCCGCGACTTGATGCAAAGTCTATAGACCTTTCAAAATTGGAGGTTCAGCAGGGCGATGCTCTTCCTTTCCGTTTTTCGTATCTCAACGTGCCTTCCCCTATACAGGGGCGGGTCTCTCAGCGTTGCTGTTATATGGTGCATACAAACGAAGAGGTACACGATATCCTTAGGGCCGGGTTTAAAGATTCTCCTCTGTTTTCAGGAAAGATTCACGGAATAGGTCCGAGGTATTGCCCGAGTATAGAGGATAAGTTGCGTACTTTTGCAGGAAAGACTTCTCATCAGTTGTTTTTAGAACCAGAAGGTTGGGATACTCATGAATATTATCTGCAAGGTTTCTCTTCCTCTTTGCCGCTACAGACTCAGCTTAACGCTTTGCGCCACATCCCGGGCTTGGAGCAGGTAGAGATATACCGCCCGGCTTATGCGGTAGAGTACGATTATTTTCCGCCAACGCAATTAAAACCTACATTGGAATCTAAAATTATAAATGGATTCTATTTTGCCGGACAGGTTAATGGCACAACAGGATATGAGGAGGCTGCAGCACAAGGTCTGATGGCCGGAATAAATGCTGCTCTTAAATTGCAAGGGAAAGAGCCGCTTGTTTTAAAACGAGATGAGGCATATATTGGTGTTCTTATAGATGATTTGGTTACAAAAGGAGTTGATGAGCCATACAGAATGTTTACTTCGCGTGCCGAATATCGTATTCTTTTAAGGCAAGATAATGCCGACAGACGTTTGACCCAAATAGGCTACAAGATAGGCTTGGCTACCGAATCCAGATTTAAATTAATGGAGAAGAAGTATGAAAGTGTATCGGCCATTACAGAATTTTTAGACACTAATCATGTATTACCGGAAGAGGTGAACGAATATTTAGAGAGTGTTGGTTCTTCTGCTATTGCAAATAGAAAGAAAATCTCGGAAATTTTGGCAAGACCTCAGGTAGAGCTGACGGATTTGTTAAAAAATGTTTCACGTGGAACATTTGTGCATGATGTTATAGATAATGTAGAAAAAGAGTTTCCTGAAAAATATTTTATAGAACACTCTCTTGGTGAAAACTGCAGCACAGGAGCTAATACAAAATCCGGCAATTTGCAATTACCGTATAATCCTGTTAGATTCGATAGGGCAGTGTCTCTTGCCGGGAAATTTAAGGATGTTAAGGATAAGGCAGAGTGTTCTATTTCTGCAAAAGGAGAGGAGGTATGCGAGTTGGCGAAAGAAGAATCTTTATCTGAAAGTGTATCTGCAAATAGCGGAGCTGCTGCTTGTGAAAAAGAGATTGTGAGGTTTTCTCTTGAAAATGAGATTTTGGAGAGTGTGGAGATTGCTGTTAAGTACAGGGGATATATTGAGAGAGAAAAGCGTATTGCAGATAAAATTTTGCGATTGGAGAATGTTGCCATTCCGGAAGATTTTGATTTTTCTAAAGTAACCTCACTATCTATAGAGAGCCGACAGAAGCTAATAAAGCATAGGCCTACAACTATTGCGCAGGCTTCTCGTATTCCAGGAGTGTCTCCGGCCGATATTTCGGTATTGCTTGTGTTTTTTGGGAGATAAACAGTGTGGTAGCGCATGTTGTTTGTGCTGCCCTTTGAGTGAGCGTGCCTTTTAGAGGAAATATTGCCGCAAATAGTTGATGGTATTAATAAAAATCAATGGAAGAATAGTGAGGGGGCGCATTTAGTATCCTGATTATTCTTCCTATTTTTTTTGTCTTTATTACTGGGATAATTACAAGAATAGTTGATAGCATCAGAGAAAATGGCAACATTTTCAAGAGTCGTTGGCGGCACCAATACGAGATATTAATAGGGTAATGTTGTCAAAAATAGTTGGTGACATCAATAAAAATTAAGGGGAAAATAGGGAGGACTCCATTAAGAGTTCGGACTATTTTTCCTATTTTTATTTTATAGTCTTTATTTCTGAAGCATAGATACCATTTATTACGTCAAGAAAACTGCGATGTGGACACCTTTCTCGTCTTGTTTTGGCATAAAAAATAATTTTGATAAAATTGATTTCATCAAAGTTATTCTATCTGTTTGTTGATTAGATTATTATATGTCGTGTCGCCAACTATTTTTGGCAATTATACCGTTTTTTTGAGTTCTTCTGTAAAGGTGCTATCTTCTCTTTTAGGTGTACAAAGAATAGTTCTAAAGCATTTGTTATTTATAGGATTCTATGGCTATTCAGAAAGTGGCATGTGCCGGGAAGAGCCTTCTTTGTGTGGATATATATACGTCTTATCATCTTATGCGTATACATTCCCAATGATGCTATTCCTTTTTACCTTGTGAGTACATATCATTCTTGATGGACTATTTTTCACCCATTTTATGCACTTATACATTCCCAATGAGGCTATTCTTTTTTTACCTTGTGAGTATGTATCATTCTTAATGGACTATTCTTTTTACCCATTTATGTACTTATACATCCTGATAAGGCTATTTCTTTTCTTGGGAGTATACAATTCTCAGTAAGGGTACTCCTTGTGTTGTGAGTCTTTTTATTTAGATACTCTTCGTAGACTTTGCGCATTGATAGATAATGCATATTTATCAATGCTTTGCGGTTGCGGGAAGTTTGTATTGTGGATTTTGTATATAAGCGGCACAATAGCTCGCCCGATAAACCCTGTGGAAAGTAAAAATCATACATAAATTTTATATAACCTGTGTGGGGAGAATTTTATATTAATTACTCCTCTTGGTTGAGCTCAAAAACTTTGATTTTGGCATTGAAAGCCTCTGTAGAAGCATTAGTTGATCTGTTATCAAAGAAGTTTAAGACTTCGGAATGAAGAGTATAGTGTTCTGGCTACTGAATCAGATTCAAATCTATTAAAATTCTAACGAGCTGAAAACCTCGCCAATTTTTGTACCATTGTTCCACGTGGAACAATGGCGTGATTGTTTTTATAATATGGATATAACTGTTAATAAACAGATGTTTATAATATATTATCTTATTTATAGATTTATGGATTTATTGATGTGTTGATGTTTTTGTAGACGAAGTGTTCTGTCTTTTTTTATTATTTAGCAATCTGTTTTGGGAGGAGTGTTTTATCTCTTTAAAGTCTTGAGTAATCTTCGGATGCTTACTCTGCGGATTCTTGAGTAATCTGCAAATTAATTCAGTGCCGGGAGCTTGTTCTCACATTAATTGATATTAATAACAGGCTGTGTTTATTCCAATGTAAAGCAGAAAAAGGCATTTGTAAATAAATCGGGAGAAATGCTCCTGTTTAATATATTTAGTGCAATATATGTTTTTTGCAAAAACAATTCTGCGGTTTGCAGCTCGTTGTGCCGCTGAACTTCTCCAAGCATTATAAGACTCTTTAGAATATCTTTATTTGCCCATTCAAACCGTGTTTTAAAGTTGTTTCTGATTTGTGAAATAATAGCCGTATCGGTTAAATGGATAGAATCTGTACAGTTAAAGGTATGCTTTTGCTTTTTTATAGAATTTGTGAATCCTAACTTTATGTAAAAGTTATTTAAATTCTGATTTGCAGGTCTTTCAATTATAAAATCGGCATCTTTAATTCTAAACTCGCAGGATGCCTTTTTTATGAGTTCAGAAGCCAAGCCTTGCCCTTTAAATACCTCTTTTGTGGCCACACCAAAGAGGTATTGTCCGTTTAGTGTTATTTGCTCATGCTCGTTTATAAATACAATAGGCATAAAAGAGGCTGTAGAGATAATCTGGCTCTCTTTTTTACAGATATAGTTTGTGCAAAGCGGAATAAGGTTCTCAAAAACGGTATTGTAATACTCGGTTTCTGTTGGGGCTAAAGGAAATTGCTCTTCCCAAATTTGCCGTATTCCGCTAAAATCAGCGGGAGTTGCCAAAGAAATCATATCTTTAGTGCTAATTGTCATAATTTCTCGAGCAGATGATTATTTATTTTAAGTGCATGATAACCTATTTGTAAATTTCTTCAATAATGTGGGCATATTTTTTATTGAGTACCGCACGTTTGAGCTTTAAAGTCTGGGAGAGGGTATTGTTGGCAACGCTCCATTCGTCGCATACCAAACGCTCTTTTTTAATTTGCTCATGAGGTGCGAGGCGTGTATTAACCTTTTCTACTTCTGAATGTATTTTCCCAATAACCTCCTTGTTAGAGATTAATTCTTCGTTAGAAGTGTAATCTATCTTGTGTTTTGCAGCCCAATAGTGGAGCTTGCTTATGTTTGGAGTTATTATGGCAGAGGCAAATTTTCTGTTTGCTCCAATAACAATGCAGTTTTCTATATAAGAGCTATCTTTCAAATAGTTTTCTATTACCTGAGGAGCAACATATTTTCCTGCAGAAAGTTTAAATATTTCCTTCTTTCTATCGGTGATTTTAAGATATTTTCCATCTTGCATGTAGCCTATATCACCTGTATGAAACCAGCCTTCTGAGTCTATGACCTCCTTTGTGTACTCCGGATCTTTGTAGTATCCCAACATTATATGCGGTCCGCGTGTTAGAATTTCGCCATCTTCTGCAATTTTAAGTTCTGTTCCTTCAAACGGAATACCAACGGTTCCTATTATGTTTACTCCGCTGCTCGGATTGTTTACTGCAATTACAGGAGAAGTCTCGGTCATGCCGTAACCTTCAAAAATATGAAGTTTGGCAGCGTTAAACAGCTTTATGATTTTTGCATTTATGGCAGAACCGCCAGAAACAACAAGCATCTCTTTTCCGCCCAATGCTTCTCTCCATTTTGAGTAAACGAGCTTGTCGGCAATTTTATGTTTTAAAAGATATATGGGAGATTTTTTATAAATGTCAAACTCTGTTCCAAACCTAAAAGCCCATTGGTATATATCTTTTTTTAATCCGCTCAAATTTTTGCCGGCACTCTCTAATTTTACAAACATCTGTTCAAGCACTCTTGGTACGCCACAGAAGCCGTCGGCATGGCAGCTTGCCAAATCGGCAGCAATTGTAGCAAGACTCTCTGCATAGTAGATGCTTATGCCAAGATATTGGTATTCGTAATTCATGCTGCGCTCGTATATATGGCATAATGGCAAGAAACTGAGCATTTTGTGCGAGGAGTTCTTTATCTGTTTGCGGGCATGGCCAATAGCATTGAACAGCAGGTTTGAGTGCGAAAGCATAACACCTTTTGGCATTCCTGTTGTTCCGGATGTGTAGATTATCGTAAACAGGTCATCGGGCTTTATCTCTTGTTTGTTCCGTTCAATGGCCTCTCCATATTCTGCATGGGCATCATTGCCTTTTTGCAAAATGTTATCAATCTCATTATCAATGATTATAATCCTCGGCTTGTCTTTAAGTTGCTCTATAACAGGAGCTATTCTTCCGTAGATTATCTCTGTTCCGGCAAAGATGATTTTTGCATCACTATGGGTAAATATATGCAGATAATCCTCGTTGCTTAGCGTAGGATAAACAGGAACATGTACTAGCCCTGCAAGACCGCATGCCATATCTATATAGTTCCACTCCTGACGGTTATTGCATATTGTTATAATCTTGTCTTGCTTGTTGAGCCTGCATGAGAGCAGGTATGCAGCCATGCTGTATGAATTGTTTCTGTATTGCTCAACACTCACGGTATGCCATTCCCCTTTATATTTGCGGGCAAGGATGTCGGTTTTATCTGGAAACAAAGACTGCATTCTGTCTAACAAATCAAAAATTCTGGTAGGTTCCATAGCTCACTATTATTTTAATTATTGTTTTTGTCGGGTTACTAAATTAATTCTCTCTTTAGATGTGCGGTTTCCCTGATAATAATAGAGAACCAAGGTGTTTCCCTTCTCAAAATATATTGTGTTAAGCTCTTTTGCATTTTTGCCCTCTTTTGCCTGCGGTTCGCACCATACAAGAAGATATTGTTTAGAACTTTTGTTGTAAACGCATAATACAGTGGTTTCCATAATATTAAAAAACGCGGCAGTGTTGTTTGCAGAGCTCTCTTGATATTTATCATTAAGAAAAGCCTGTACAATAGGGTGTTCCTTTTCGAGAACTCCAAAGTTGAGAGTTGTTTTTCCCGACGGATTATTATCGTACCACCATTTTATGGCCTCTTTGGTAATCTGCCTCTCCTTATTTGCCGGAGCAAGAGCAGGATGAGATGCAAATTGGCGCACAAGATAATTTATCTGCTCGGTTGCAAGCATGCCGCCCTGTATGGCATCATTACAGCTGCCGCAGAGTGTCTGTGAACATATTTCGCCGCTGAACATTGCATTGTACACGGCTCCATCTGAAAGCGAAACAAGGTTTGAAACCAATTCTGCATTGTTGTTCTGCCATTTACTGCGTTGGTAGGTGGTGTTCGTATAGTTTAGATAATTGAACTTTAGGAACTCTTCTGTTCCTACGGTTACCCTCTCTATATCTGCCGTTCCGCACTCTATGCTGTTTTGCGGAACAAATGAAAACAGATTGAGTTCATCATCTTGTATATAACGCGATGCGGTTTTCTCTGAGAGAGTACTCCAAGAATCACCCTCTTGTTTTAGTTTTACTATTCTAAAAGTGTATGGGGAGTCTGCTGTTGGGGCTACTATTGCGGTAATGTACTCTATATTGTTTTTTTTGTGCGGAAGTGCAACAAAATCTTTACCTGCAACGGCATTTGCATTAACAGAGGCAAGAAACGCCTCCTTAAAGAGTGTATTAGCCTGTTCTACAGAATAAACTGTTGTATTATAAATCTTTATAAGAGAGTCTTTCTTTGCGGCAATGTCCGGCGCATACACCGATTTTGGATATTTTGCCAAAAATTTATTGAAGCCTAAAGTATCTCCTTGTGCTATAACGGTTTTGTATAGTTTTGTCTCGGATTTCTTCTGTGCGAATGCATTGCCCGAAACAAAAACAGAGGCTGCAAGCAGCAAAAATATTCCTGAAAATTTTCTGTTCATCTTTAATATATTACACAGGAAAAGCCGACAAATGCCGGCCTTTCTTTATTCTGATAAATTATGTTATTTGCAGATAGCCTCGTAACCTGCTGCATCGAGAAGATTGTCGAGCTCTGCAGGGTTTGACATCTCAACTTTTATCATCCAGCCTGCGCCGTAAGGATCTGTGTTTACAGACTCGGGAGCACCTTCGAGCTCTGCGTTAACTTCAATAACTTTACCCGAAACTGGCATAAGTGCGTCTGCCACTGTTTTTACAGCCTCAATTGCTCCAAATACCTCGTTTGCACCAAGCTCTTCGCCCTCGGTCTGTATATCTACGAAAACAATATCTCCAAGTTCGCTTTGTGCAAAATCTGTAATACCTACAGTTGCTACGTTGCCCTCTACTTTAACCCACTCATGGTCTTTAGAATACTTTAAATTTGCCGGAATATTCATAGTTTTAATTTTAAAATTGTTATACTTTCTGTTATTTGAACTGTCAAAATATTAAAATTTCACAAATGTATTAAAATATTTGAATTATAAACGCTTCAATGAGATTTTTATTAACTCTTCGAGAGAATAGTTTGGATTCTCTTTTATTACACCCTGCAGTACTTTTTCTGCAGCGTTTTTTGCAAATCCCAATAGCACAAGGGCCGACAGTGCCTCATCTCTATTTGCATGGTTCTGATTAGGCAGCAGACTTTCAACAGGATTTGTACCTCCTTTTATTATTTTGTCTTTCAACTCTATTATAACTCTTTGGGCGGTTTTGAGTCCTATTCCCTTTATGCTTTTTATCCTGTTTACATCACCGGCAACAATTGCGTTTTTTATCTCCTCGTCGGTCATAGACGAGAGCATCATTCTTGCTGTATTGGGACCTATGCCTGAAACCTCAATAAGCATGGTAAAAATATTGCGCTCTTCTTTTTTGTAGAATCCGTACCAAAGTTCGGTATCTTCTCTAAGGTGGTGATAAATATATAGTTTTACATCTGTCAGGCCCTGAATATCTGTATAGGTTTGCAATGAAATCTGCAATTTATATCCTATTCCTCCATTCTCTATAACGGCCTCTGTTGGGGTGACTTCTGCAATAGTTCCTTTAATATAATCGTACATGGCTTAAAAATTCTCTCTCTTTTAAAATATTATCTTTAAAACATTCTCTGCAAATTTATATTTTTTATTGAATTTTAGGCCGCTTCTTAAAACAGTTTTTTAATTTTGCAGGTTCAATAGAGTGATTCATACACATAGTTGGATTTTTAGATGAAAACGATTGACGATATAAGGGCAAGAGTGCCCGCCCTTGCGCAGAGTGTATATGGCAAACCGTTGGTTTATCTCGATAATGCCGCAACTTCGCAAAAGCCGTTAGAGGTTATAGAGCTGCTCAACAGGATGAACAGCGGTATAAATGCCAATGTGCACAGGGCTATGTATAAGCTTAGCGACGAGGCTACGAATCTTTATGAAGGGGCTCGGGAGAGGGTAAGAGAGTTTATTAATGCTCCTGCTCGTGAGAATGTAATTTTTACAAGCGGTGCCACAGCCTCAATAAATTTGGTGGCATCGAGTTTTTGTGCAAAATATCTTGGTCCGGGCGATTCGGTTATAGTAACGGAGGATTCTCATCATTCAAATATAGTTCCGTGGCAACTTGCATGCGAAAGGGCAGGGGCGGAGCTAAAGGTTATACATATTTCCGATAATGGACAGTGGCAGCTTGGCGAGTTGGAACAGCTTATAGATGAGCGCGTAAAGATAATTGCTGCGGCCCATATATCAAATGTGCTCGGGATTATTAATCCTATAGAGGAACTCATAAAGATTGCACATAAACATGAAATACCTGTTTTGGTAGATGGTGCGCAGGGAATTGTGCATTCAAATGTGGATGTACAGGCCTTGGATTGCGATTTTTATGTTTTTTCTGCCCATAAGATTTATGGAGAGACGGGCAGCGGAATACTTTACGGAAAAGAGAAGTTCCTTAATGCCATACCTCCTTATATGGGTGGCGGCGATATGGTTGGAACGGTTACTTTAGAGAGAACAACATACGCTCCACTTCCTTTAAAGTTTGAGGCCGGAACGCCCAACTTTATAGGTTCTGCAGCTCTTAAACCGGCTTTGGATTTTGCTTTTGAATTAAAATCGGGCGAGCTCGGCAAAGTGGTGGCAGAGAGCGAGAAGAGTATAATCGCCTATATGAAAAAGGCTTTGGAAGAGATAGACGGAGCTGTGCTTTATGGTAATGCTGCCGGCAGAATCCCGCTTTTCTCATTTAATATAGAGGGGTGTCATCCCGGAGATATTGCACAGATACTCGATAAAATGGGTATAGCCGTAAGAACGGGACTTATGTGTGCAGAGCCGTTGATGAACCGTTTTGGCGTAACAAGTATGGTAAGAGCCTCTTTTGCTCCGTATAATACCCTGCAGGAGGCAGAATATTTTATACAATGTCTTAAACGTGCCGTTCAGATGTTGCGTTAAGCCCTCGGAGGCGGCAAAAAACGGCCGAATTTCTTGGCAGGTAATTTATAACGTGATTTTTAATAAATTTTAAACGGCTTCTTAACGTAATTGGTAAGGATTCTGTATATTTGCACGAATTTTTTCAGGCCTCGTTAGCTCAATTGGCAGAGCACATATTTCGTAATTATGAGGTTGGTGGTTCGATTCCACTACGAGGCTCTGTTTTTTTAGAAACTGTACATTGGCTATCATATAGTTAGAACAGTTTCTTGTTTGTTTGGTATACAAATCTACATGATTATGGGCATTCGCGAAATAGAAGAGCAGATTATAGAAGAGTTCTCGGTTTTTACAGACTGGATGGATAAATACGAATATATCATAGAACTCGGCAAGAATGTTCCGGTAATAGACGAAAAATCAAAGACAGAGGAGAATCTTATAAAGGGATGTCAGAGCAGAGTATGGCTCAGTTGCAGAGAAGAGGGCGGAAAGCTCTATTTTGCAGCCGACAGCGATGCTATTATAACAAAAGGCATAATATCTCTTCTTATAAGAGTGTACGACGGACAGGCTCCGCATGATATACTCAATTCTGATTTATCGTTTATTGAGGCCATTGGGCTTCAGGAGAATCTTTCTCCTACACGGGCCAACGGATTGGTTTCTATGATAAAACAGATTAAGATGTATGCCCTTGCTTTTGAAAACAGATAATCGGTTATGACAATAGAGAGTTTGCAAAGAGATGTCGTAAGGGCTTTGAGGCAGGTTTACGACCCGGAGATTCCGGTAAATATATACGACTTGGGTCTTATATATGAGATTAATATAGACAATGATCATAAGGTATTTATAAAGATGACACTCACCGCGCCAAACTGTCCTATGGCAGACGAGGTTGTGGAGCAGGTGCATGATGCCGTAAATGATGTGCCGGGTGTTACCGATTGCGCCATTGAGCTGGTTTTTGAGCCGGTTTGGGATAAAAGCCGTATGAGCGAGGAGGCTTTGGTTGAGCTCGGGTGGCTTTAATGGTTTATTATGAGTGAATTTAGATATTTGTCTTATGAACAGGGTATATCTTCTTCTTGGCAGTAATGCCGGTAATAGGGAACAGATTCTCAATGATGCGGTTGAACTGCTTATTGAGAGGCTATTGCCCGATTATATGGAGGTAGAGGATTTGTCGGAAGCAATAAATACATCTGCCGTACATGAGACAGAACCTTGGGGTTTTGAATCTAATGACAAGTTTCTTAATCAGGCGTTTATGTGTCTTACAGAGCTTGATGCCTGTAAGGTTCTTGATGTATGTCTTGGAATAGAAAAGGAGTTGGGACGCGTAAGGCCGGAAAATGCCTATAACGATAAAGGCGAGAGAATTTATGCCTCACGCACTATAGATATTGATATTTTGTTGTTCGACAAATATACAGACGGCAGATATGTTGCCTGTAAAATAGATACCCCTTCATTGCAAGTGCCTCATCCAAGGCTGCATGAGAGGCTCTTTGCACTTGAACCGCTTGCCGAGATTGCTCCAAAATATCTGCATCCGGTTATAGGAAAGCCAATTGCCGCAATTAAGAGATATCTTAAGGGAAAATAGAGGTAAAAGGCGGTAAGCCGGGCCTGAAAGGTCTGTTTTAGTAGAGATTATTATATGAGGATTATAAAATAAGGATAATTATGACACAGGAAGAATTATTTAAAAATCTGATTGCCCACACAAAAGAGTATGGTTTCATTTTTCCGTCAAGCGAAATTTATGACGGTTTAGGTGCTGTTTATGATTACGGACAGTTGGGTAGTGAGCTTAAAAACAATATTAAAAAGTATTGGTGGGATTCTATGGTTAGACTGCATGAGAATATTGTAGGTATAGATTCTGCGATTTTCATGCATCCTAAAATTTGGGAGGCTTCCGGACACGTGGGCGCATTTAACGACCCGCTTATAGATAATAAGGATTCTAAGAAGAGATACAGAGCCGATGTGTTGCTCGAGGATTATATTGCCAAACTCGAAGAGAAGATTAACAAAGATGTGGAGAAGGGCCGCAAGAAATTTGGCGATGCCTTTGACGAAGCTCAGTTCCGTGCTACAAATCCTAATGTTTTAAGAAATGCAGCCAAAATAGATGCCTGCAAAGAGAGAATGGTTGCCGCGCTTAATGCCAATGATTTGGATGCGCTTAAGCAGCTTATTTTAGATTGCGATATTGTGTGTCCTATTTCGGGAACAAAGAACTGGACAGATGTAAGACAGTTTAATCTTATGTTCAGCACTCAATTGGGTAGTGTTTCCGGGGAGTCTGGAATAATCTACCTGAGACCTGAGACCGCACAGGGTATATTTGTGAATTTCCTTAATGTGCAGAAAACAGGCCGCATGAAGATTCCTTTTGGTATTGCTCAGATAGGAAAGGCTTTTAGAAATGAGATAGTTGCCCGTCAGTTTATATTTAGGATGAGAGAGTTCGAGCAGATGGAAATGCAGTTCTTTGTACGTCCGGGCGAGGAGCTTAATTGGTTTGCAAAATGGAAGGAGACTCGTTTGGCATGGCATACTGCACTTGGTATGGGGGCAGAGAAATATCGTTATCACGACCATGACAAGTTGGCGCATTATGCGAATGCGGCTACAGATATAGAGTTTGATTTTCCTTTTGGCTTTAAGGAGCTTGAGGGTATCCATTCGAGAACCAACTTCGATTTGGGTCGTCATCAGGAGTTCTCAGGTAAAAAATTGCAATATTTCGACCCTGAAACGAACGAAAGTTATGTTCCATACGTTATAGAGACATCAATCGGTGTAGACAGAACCGTGTTGGCTGTACTGTCGGGTGCATATAAGGTTGAGACTTTGGAGAATGGAGAGGAGAGAGTTGTTCTTAAATTCCATCCTGCTTTGGCTCCTGTTAAGGTGGCAGTTCTTCCTTTGGTAAAGAAAGATGGTCTGCCTGAGCTTGCAAGGGAGATAATGAACAAACTTAAGTATGATTTTAACTGTCAGTACGATGAGAAAGACAGTATAGGAAAGAGATACCGCCGTCAGGATGCAATAGGAACACCGCTTTGCGTTACTGTAGATCACGACAGCCTTAACGACAATTGCGTTACTCTTAGAGACCGCGATACAATGGAGCAGGAGAGAGTTCCAATTGAAAAATTGGCAGAGATTGTAGATAAGAAGGTTAATCTCAAATATTTGCTTGAAAAAGTCAGATAATGTGATTTAGACTATAGGATTATCTGACTATTAAATAATTAATTCTTATTTATATGTTGGATATTTCTGTAGACTATATGGGAATAGAGCTTGATTCCCCGTTTATGGCCGCAAGCAGCGGTTATACAGCAGATATTGAAAAAATAGTAGCTCTGGCCCGATCAGGGGTCGGGGCTATTGTTTTAAAGTCTCTGTTTGAAGAGCAGATAAACAATGAGGCCGGCTTTTTGGAGTCGCAATCGGCTGAGTATCCCGAGAATGCCGATTTTCTGCAGCGTTATGTTACGGATTATTCTGTTGGCAGATATGCAGAACTTATACAGGTGGTCAAACGCAAAATAGGGATTCCTGTAATTGCAAGTATAAATTGCTTTACGTGCGGGAGTTGGACTGCGTTTGCAAAGGAGGTTGAGAGGGCAGGGGCCGATGCCCTTGAGCTTAATATTTACTCTATGCCGCTTTCTGAGTGGGAGAGCAGCCTTGAGATAGAAGATTCGTACAGGGCAATAGTAAGAGAGGTTTCTGAGGGTATAAATATACCGGTTGCTGTAAAGATTGGCGAAAATTTTACCAATCTCTCTGCTTTTGTCTCTTCTATTAAAGGCTATGGCGCATGTGCGGCTGTTCTTTTTAACCGTTTCTATAGGCCGGATATCTCTTTACGTTCGTTAAAGATAGTGCCGGCAAATCCGTTTTCGTGTAAAAGTGAGTATTTTAAAGAGTTGAGGTGGATTGCCATACTCTCCTCTCTTGTGCGTAATTTTGATTTTAGCGCATCTACGGGGGTACATGACTCCAATTCGGCTATAAAACTTATGCTTGCAGGGGCCAAAACCGTGCAGTTATGCAGCGTGCTGTATCAGCAAGGGCCGTTTGTTGTCTCTACATTTATTGAGGGGCTTAAACGTTTTATGAAAGAGAAGGGTTTTGCCTCTGTTTCTGATTTTTGCGGAGTATTGAATTATGCCAATATAGAACATCCTCAAATGTTTGAGAGGGTACAGTTTCTTAAAACAGCGGCAAAGTATTAATCTTAAAAAGATACGGATATGGAAAAGAAAAAACTTACTACCGCAAACGGCCGGATTGTTGCCGATAATCAGAATGTACAGACTGCCGGGCTGCGAGGTCCTATGGTGTTGCAAGATCCTTGGTTTTTTGAAAAACTTGCACATTTCGACCGTGAAGTCATTCCCGAGAGGCGTATGCATGCCAAAGGTTCCGGTGCTTATGGTACATTTACTGTAACACACGACATTACAAAATATACGAGAGCTTCTATTTTTAGCAGTGTTGGAAAACAGACCGAGTGTTTTGTGCGTTTTTCTACCGTGGCAGGAGAGCGTGGGGCTGCCGATGCTGAGCGGGATATACGCGGTTTTGCAATGAAATTTTACACAGATACCGGCAATTGGGATTTGGTTGGAAACAATACACCGGTATTTTTCTTGCGAGACCCGCTAAAGTTTCCCGATTTGAACCATGCCATAAAGCGCGATCCAAAGACCAACATGCGCAGTGCAAACAATAATTGGGATTTCTGGACTTCGCTTCCGGAGGCACTGCATCAGATAACAATAACAATGAGTTCGCGTGGTATTCCTTACTCTTATAGGCACATGCACGGTTTTGGAAGCCATACATATAGCTTTATAAATGCCGGAAATGAACGCTTTTGGGTAAAATTCCATTTGCGCACGCTTCAGGGGATTAAAAATCTTACAGACCAAGAGGCCGAAGCCATTATAGCAAAGGATAGGGAGTCGCACCAGCGTGATTTATTTGAGAGTATAGAGAGCGGCAATTATCCAAAATGGCTTTTTCAGATTCAGATTATGACCGAGGAGCAGGCTTGTGATTATAGAATAAATCCGTTTGATTTAACTAAAGTTTGGCCGCATGGCGATTTTCCGCTCATAGATGTTGGTATTCTTGAACTTAACCGCAATCCTGAGAATTATTTTGCAGAAGTGGAGCAGGCCGCATTCAATCCTGTAAATGTTATAGATGGTATTGGATTTTCTCCCGACAAAATGCTGCAAGGACGTCTTTTCTCTTACGGAGACGCTCAGCGTTACCGTTTGGGGGTAAATATAGAGCAGATTCCTGTAAACAAGCCGCGTTGTGCGGTTCATTCGTATCATAGAGACGGAACAATGCGTGTAGACGGAAATTATGGAGCAACATTGGGGTATGAGCCAAACAGTTATGGAGAATGGCAAGATTCGCCTCAAATGAAAGAGCCTCCGTTAAAGGGGCGTGGAGATGTTTACAATTATAATGAGCGTGAATACGATAACGATTATTACAGTCAGCCGGGAGCTTTATTCCGTCTTATGCCACCAAAAGAGCAGCAGCTCCTTTTTGAAAATACCGCAAGAGCTATGGGCAATGCAGCCCTCTTTATAAAACAGCGTCATGTGCGGAACTGTTATTTGGCAGACCCTGAATACGGCAAGGGTGTGGCCAAGGCTTTGGGAATAGATTTAAAAGAGGCCTTAGAGGCTTAATAGAAGTTATATAAAAAAGAATGCCCCAAAAGGAAAATTCTCTCTACAGTTGAATTTATCTCTTTTGGGGCAACTCTTTTGCTTATTACGGAATATCGTAAACTGTTGCAGACTACATCATTCCGCCCATTCCGCCGCCCATCTGAGGCATTGCGGCAGCCGGAACTTCCTCTTTCTTATCTGCAATTACGCACTCTGTGGTAAGGAACATTCCTGCAACAGATGCTGCGTTCTCCAATGCAACGCGGGCAACTTTGGTAGGGTCGATTACACCGGCAGCCAACAGGTTTTCATATTTGTCGGTACGGGCATTGTAACCGAAATCATCTTTACCCTCTTTAACTTTTTGGATAACAACGCTGCCTTCAACTCCGGCATTCTCTACAATTGTTCTCAAAGGCTCTTCTATTGCGCGGGCAACAATGTTAATACCTGTCTGCTCATCCTCGTTTTCGCCTTTAAGGTTCTGCAAGTCTGCTATTGCTCTAACATAAGCAACACCACCACCTGCTACTATACCCTCTTCTACTGCTGCACGGGTTGCGCTCAAAGCATCGTCTACACGGTCTTTCTTCTCTTTCATTTCAACTTCAGAGGCAGCACCAACATAAAGAACTGCAACACCGCCGGCCAATTTTGCCAAACGCTCGTGAAGTTTCTCACGGTCGTAGTCGCTGGTTGTTGTTTCAATCTGTTTCTTTATCTGGGCAACTCTGTCGGCAATGGCATCTTTATCGCCTGCACCGTTTACAATGGTTGTATTCTCTTTATCTACAGTAACTTTTTCTGCTGTACCCAACATGTCAGGAGTTGCGTTTTCGAGGGTGAAACCTCTCTCCTCAGAAATTACTATTGCGCCTGTAAGGGTTGCAATATCCTGTAACATCTCTTTTCTTCTGTCGCCAAATCCAGGAGCTTTAACGGCTGCAATCTTTAATGTTCCTCTCAAACGGTTTACAACCAATGTGGTAAGAGCCTCTCCGTCTACATCTTCTGCAATAATCAACAAGCTTTTTCCCTCTCTTGCAATTGGCTCAAGAATAGGAAGAAGGTCTTTCATTGAGGAGATTTTCTTGTCGGTAATGAGAATTTGCGGAGCGTCAAGAACTGCCTCCATTTTGTCGGGATTAGTCATGAAATAAGGAGAAATATATCCTCTGTCGAACTGCATTCCTTCAACAACTTTAACCTCGGTTGCTGTACCTTTTGCCTCTTCAACGGTAATAACACCCTCTTTTTTAACTTTGCTCATTGCATCGGCTATAAGTTTGCCAATGAAAGCATCGTTGTTTGCAGAGATAGTACCAACCTGCTCAATCTTTGAATAATCGTCGCCAACTTCTCTGCTCTGTTTCTTAAGATTCTCAACAATAGCGGCAACTGCCTTGTCTATACCGCGTTTGAGGTCCATAGGATTTGCACCTGCGGTAACATTCTTTAGACCTACATTAATTATTGCCTGTGCAAGTACGGTTGCGGTTGTTGTACCGTCTCCGGCCTGGTCGTTGGTTTTTGAAGCAACCTCTTTAACCATTTGTGCTCCCATATTCTGGAAACGATCTTCCAACTCAATCTCTTTGGCTACTGTAACACCGTCTTTTGTAATGTGAGGCGCACCAAATTTTCTATCTATTACAACGTTTCTTCCTTTAGGTCCTAAAGTAACCTTAACTGCGTTTGCCAATGCATCTGCACCCTCTTTCATAAGGCTGCGTGCATCCATATTGAATTTTATCTCTTTTGCTGACATGATTTCTTGTTTTAATGTTTGTATTTATTGTTTATGGGCAATGTGTGCGCAAAAATCTTTAGATAATGGCCAGGATATCTGATTGACGCATAATCATATATGATTTGCCCTCTGCGTTAATCTCTGTACCTGCGTATTTTCCGTAAAGTACCTTATCGCCAACTTTAACCTCCATAGGCTCATCTTTCTTGCCAGGGCCAACGGCCAATACTGTACCTTCTTGTGGTTTCTCTTTTGCGTTATCCGGAATAATCAATCCGCCTGCTGTTTTTGTTTCGGCAGCCTTAGGCTCTACCAAAACTCTGTCTGCTAATGGTTTAATAGTCATACTTATACGTTTTTATTTATTGTTTTTACATCTTTTAAGTCTGTTTCGGTTATTGTTGCTTTGGGCAAATCCTGCAACCGAAAGACACCACCCCAAAACGCAAAAGAAGTGCCAAATGAAAAGTCGTATAACTTCTGCCATTTTGACACAAATAATATTACCTTTGCGCAATGGAAAACAATACATATAACCCCGACAGCGTTAAATATATGAAAGAGGCCTTAAAGGAGGCCTTCAAAGCGGCGGAGAAAGATGAAGTGCCTATAGGGGCGGTTGTGGTATGCAACAACAGAATAATAGCCCGGGCACATAACCTTACCGAAACTCTTAATGATTCAACCGCGCATGCCGAGATGCAGGCAATAACAATGGCTGCATCATATATAGGCGGCAAATATCTGAATGATTGTGTTATATATGTAACCGTTGAGCCGTGTCCCATGTGTGCTGCTGCTTTAAACTGGTCACAGATAGGCAAAGTGGTTTATGGAGCATCCGATGCCAAGCGGGGGTACACTCTTTTTTCTCCCAATCTGTTACACCCTAAAACTGTTGTAGTGAGCGGTGTTTTGGCACAAGAGTGCGGGAGTATTGTTACAGAATTTTTTAGGAATAAAAGATAAGGGGCAGAGCAATGGAGTGTTTACAGGAGTTAGGATATGTAGGATTGTTTATAGGATGTTTTTTAGCGGCAACGGTTATTCCGTTCAGTGCCGAGATTCTGCTTATTGGAGCATTGGTTGCCGGAGGGAATCCGTTAATTACTTATGCAGTGGCAACAATAGGTAATAGCTTGGGAAGTCTTACATCTTATTTTATGGGTTATTTGGGCAAATGGGAGTGGATAGAAAAATGGCTGCATGTTTCCCGTGAAAAACTTGAACGGCAGAAGGCCAAGATAGATAAATACGGGCCTTATCTTGCCTTTTTGTGTTGGTTGCCGTTTATAGGAGATGTATTTGCAATAGGCCTTGGTTTTTACAGACTTAATTTTACAAAGTGCATCGCATTCATTTTCTTGGGAAAGGCTGCAAGATTTGGCGTGTGGTTAATACTCTTTATTATTTATGGAGAAAGATTTGTAAACTTTATTACTCAATATTTTTAGAAAAAGCTCTGATTGAGTGATTTTTTTTGGTTTTTACAAAAAAAGTTCTCACCTTTGCAATCCCAAAATTGAGATATGGTGTAATGGTAGCACTACAGATTTTGGTTCTGTCTGTCTAGGTTCGAATCCTGGTATCTCAACATAGAAACCGAGTCATTTAAGGCTCGGTTTTTTTTGTGTATGTATGTCTAATCAGAAAATGTTTGTTCTGGCTCACCCGACAAATCCTGTCTCATCCGATAAACCTTGTTAGGATGCATAAATTTTATGGGGTAAAATAATTTTAAATCTGTCGGAACTTTTTGAGAAATAAATTCTAACAGGTATTCCGTAAAATTTTAGGCATCGTCTTAATTGGGGCAGGTTTTAAATTAAGTAGCTTCTTATTATCTTTGTGAGCATTTATCAATAACTTCTGCTATCTATGTCATTTGTTCATTTACACGTACATACATACTATTCTATCCTCGACGGAGCCTCTTCTATTGCAAGTCATTTTAAAAAGGCTCAGGAGGATAACCAGCCTGCTCTTGCCATTACAGACCATGGCAATATGTTTGGTGTTAAGGAGTTCTTTAAGGTGGCAAAAGGATTTCCGGATATAAAACCTATTATAGGGTGTGAAGTGTATGTTAATCCTGAGGGCAGATTCTCAAAGAGAGGAAAAGAAGACCAGAGTGCTCACCATCTTATTCTGCTGGCAAAGAATCTGGCAGGATATTATAATCTTGTAAAATTAGTTTCACTCGGATATACAGAGGGCTTTTACTATAAACCAAAAATAGATAAAGAGCTGTTGGCCAAATATCACGAGAATCTTATCTGTTCGTCGGCCTGTTTGGGTGGAGAGATTCCTCAGAAGATAAAAAGAGGAGATATAGAAGGGGCAAAAGAGAGTATAATGTGGTATAAGGAGCTGTTTGGAGATGATTATTATCTTGAGGTTCAATTGCATAAAACAGAGATACCCGGATATGCCGAGGATGTATATGAGCAGCAGGTTATTGTTAATAAGGCCATTTTTGAGCTTTCGCAGGAGTGCGGCGTAAAGGTGATTGCAACCAACGATGTTCATTTTACCAGAAAAGAAGATGGTCCGGCGCATGACAGGCTTATATGTCTTACCACAAATGCCAATTATGACGACCCTAAACGTTTGAGATATACTCAGCAGGAGTATCTTAAAACAGAAGAGGAGATGTCTGCTCTGTTTCCGGGGCATCCGGAGGTAATATCAAATACCATTGAAATAGCCGATAAGATTGAGCGTTACAAAATAGATTGTGACCACATTCTTCCTATTTTTGAGATTCCGGCAGAGTTCCCCGATTCAAACGAGTATTTGAGGCATCTTACGTATAAAGGAGCAGAAAAAAATTACAAAGAGATTACTCCAGAAGTCAGGGAGAGGATAGATTTTGAGCTTGCCACAATAAAGCGAATGGGATTCCCTGATTATTTTCTTATTGTGCAGGACTTTATAGCGGCGGCTCGCGGTATGGGCGTATGGGTAGGGCCGGGACGTGGTTCTGCGGCCGGTTCGGTAGTTGCGTATTGCTTGGGAATCACGCATATAGACCCTATAAAATATGACCTTCTGTTTGAGAGATTTCTTAATCCTGAGCGTATATCAATGCCGGATATAGATATTGATTTTGATGACGACGGCCGCGGAAAAGTACTTCAGTATGTAGAGGGCAAGTATGGCAAGGATCATGTTTCTCACGTAGTTACATTTGGTACTATGGCTACAAAGAGCGTTATAAAGGATATTGCACGCATACAGCAGGTGCCGCTCTCTGAATCTGATAGATTAGCCAAATTAGTACCGGATAAGTTTCCGCCTGAGATAATAAAGAAAACAGGCGAAAACGGAGAAGAAATTATTGAAGAAAAGAAGGTTAAGGTTAATATATCAAACTGTGTAAAGTTAGTTCCCGAAATGAAAGATGCGTTGGAATCGTCTGTTATTCCGGGTGTTAAAGAGACTCTTAAGTATGCAGAAAAGTTAGAGGGAACTGTAAGGAATACAGGAGTTCATGCCTGTGCAATTATAATTGGCCGAGATAATCTTACCGAGCATATTCCAATATGTATAGCCAAAGACAAAGAGACCGGACAAGATATGTGGGTTTCGCAGTATGAAGGCTCTTTCATAGAAGATGTGGGAATGCTTAAAATGGATTTCCTTGGTCTGAGAACGCTCTCCATATTAAAAGAAGCTATTGCCAATGTGAAGAAACACAGAGGTATAGATGTTGATATAGATACTATTCCAATAGACGATAAGGCTACCTACGAACTTTTTAGCCGTGGAGATACCGTTGCCGTGTTCCAGTTTGAGTCGCCCGGCATGCAAAAATGGCTTAGAGAGCTTAAACCAACAAGATTTGAAGACCTTATTGCCATGAATGCCCTCTACCGTCCCGGCCCTATGGATTATATTCCGGACTTTGTAGATCGCAAACAGGGGCGTAAGAAGATAGAATACGATCTTCCGCAAATGGAAGATATTCTCAAAGATACTTACGGAATTACCGTTTATCAGGAGCAGGTGATGTTATTGTCGCAGAAATTGGCAAACTTTACAAAAGGTCAGGCCGACGGACTTCGTAAGGCGATGGGTAAAAAGCTGATAGATAAAATGATGGAGCTTAAAGCCCTATTCTTTGAAGGTGGAATAAAGAACGGACATCCGGAGGAAATATTAGAAAAAATATGGAATGACTGGACAGCTTTTGCTGCATACGCATTCAATAAATCACATGCAACTTGTTACGCTTGGGTAGCGTATCAAACCGCCTATCTTAAAGCTAACTATCCGGCAGAGTTTATGGCTGCCAACTTGAGTAAGAACCTCAATAATATAGAGGAGATAACCAAGCTCATGGATGAGTGCAAACGAATGGGAATAGCCGTTTTAGGGCCTGATATAAATGAAAGCGAGCAACGCTTTACGGTAAACAGAGAGGGTAATATACGTTTTGGCATGGCCGGAATTAAAGGCGTTGGCGGAGCTGTTGTTGATGGAATTGTAGAAGGTCGTAAAGAGAAACCGTATGCAGATATATTCGATTTTATAGAGCGGGCTTCGGAAAAAGGGGTTGTAAATAAAAAAACTATAGAATCGTTGGCATACGCAGGTGGCTTTGATTCGTTTGAAGGTATAAGAAGAGACCAGTTCTTTTTGCCTAATTCAAAGAATGAAATATTCATAGAGGCTCTATGTCGTTATGGATCAAAGCTGCAGAGCGACTCCCTGAGTAATGGCAATTCATTGTTTGGAGATTCCGATGAGGGATTTAAACCAACACCGCCAGATATTCCTATACCTTCGCCGGAGTATAATAAACTTGAATTCCTTAAAAAAGAGAAAGAATTGGTAGGTATGTATCTTTCGTCTCATCCTTTAGATATGTATAAGTTTGAGATACGCAATTTTGCACAGTATTCGCTTGCAGATGTACAAGGCTTGGTTACCAAAGCCTCTACCGATGATTCTTTGCATAAAAAAGAGGTATATGTTGCGGGATTGGTAAGTTCGGTAAGCAAGCGAGTATCGCAAAAGAGTGGTAAGCCATGGATGAGTTTTTCTCTCGAAGATTACTCGGCAAGTATGAACTTTAGTCTGTTTGGAAAAGATTACGAGAATTTTATGCCGTTTATAGAGGAGAGTAACGCAATTTTTGTAAAATGTGTTATTATGCCAAAAATTTACGGAAAACCGTCGGAGCAAGAGAGTAAAGAGAATGCCGCACCTGTTGAGTGTGAGTTAAAAATAAGAAAGATAACACTGCTTGCAAATACAAAAGAGGAGTTTATAAAAGAGTTTACAATAAATATTCCCGTAACGGTAATAGACAAAAACTTTAGGGCCGAATTGATAAAGGCATTAAAGGCAAATAAAGGTAAAAAAGCTCTCTCGGTAAAAGCTCTTGATTATGAACATGAGATAGCGGTGGATTTCTTCTCAAGAAAACAAAAAGTAGATGTAACCCCGGAATTGATAGACTTTCTTGCACATCATAATATAGAATATAAAGTTGATGTGCAGGTGAATATGTAAAATGGCAATGTTTTAGTATGGTAATATTGCCCCAAAAAATAGGTAATGTTGCCAAAAATATAAAAAGTGCAGGAGACCAACATAAACAAGGTTCCTGCACTTTTGTGATTTTCTCTTTTATTAGAAAATTGAGTTATTTACTGCAGTGTTGACCAGATTTTTATATCTCTTTTTATATGCAACATAACGACAACCTTGTATACGTTTTTCTGCAGGAACATAAATTTCGCTATCAAAAATTATACGGTCTTTCTCCACAGAAACCAATTTAAGTGGAGTTGGTTCCGCGGCAATGCTTAATCCGGGCAATGTTCCACATTTCAAGTATTTATCTTCTAAGGTGTAGTTTTTCTCGGACGATTTGTAGCCGGTGCTACTCCAAGGCTTGTCTGTAATGTGTTCAGTTGGCAGATAAAGAACATATTTACCGTTGCTATAAAATCCGGCAATAGCCAACTCGCCACTTACACCTGTTGTTGTATATTTATTTGAGGAGCTCTTGTTATATTTTATAAATATTCTGCGGCCGTTATCATCATACGTATAAATGTAGTATTCAGAGATTAGTTTTACCATGTCGCGTTCATACATGTACCAGGCTTCATTTTCTTTGCATTCCAGCATTTTAACAGCCATCTCATCTGTAAATAGAGTGTTTCCTATAACTATTGAATCGTTGAGTGCAACTTCATTTGGCGCCAGATTTTCCGGTTCCGGATAATACTTGTCTATAGGACCATTATCATCTTTCTCGCATGCTGCAATGGCTAAGACGAGAAGCACCGATACGGTTAATAGTGTCTTTTTCATAGTTGGTTTTTGTTTAAAGTTATAATAGGTTATTTTACGTCTAATCTTATTATTTCGCTCCGGTTTACAGCTCCCAAAACTCCATATCCGCCGTTAATATTTGAAACGGGAAGTGCAGTTCTGTCTTTTGTTTCGGCATGCTTAAGGTATTTATAGTAATCTTCTGATAGTTCATCTAAGCGAATAACAGTATAACGCTTATTTTCCAATAGTTTTCTCTCCTTCACAAAAGTGGCGGTAATATCTCCCATTTCCGGCAAAGCATATTGTGGAACTTTGCACTTTATAATACATTCATAATTTTTACCATTAAAAGTTGCATCGTCAAACAATGGATGTATCAGTTCTTTTGCAGAGATATTTTCTGGTGACTCCGCTTGTTTGCCGATTAATATAGGTTCGGCCGATAAGAAATAATCTGTTCCACCCCAAGTATGCATGATTGAGTCATTTCTTTGTATTATATTATCGGGAAACTTATTGTATTTTACATCTACCAATTTTACAGAATAAGAAGCAACATTAAGCATGTAAAAATTCTCTTTACGACTGTTGTCCTTTATTTTTAGTTTTACAATCATCAAAGAATCGCTGTATCCTTTCTGGCTCAGTCCTATTTCGTATCCGATACATTCTGCTTCAATCTCCGGTTTATCCGGCATAACGACAGAGGCTGTAATAGGGGTATAAGTGGTTCCGCAACGTAGGTCCAGATCTATTTTGTCCCCCGCTTTAAAATCATATAAATATGAGAATACCCGATCACCGCTATATATGTCGGAGCCCTCCTTCTTTTCAAATTTTATTCTTTCTCCACCGTTAACGGAGAAATAGGCTTGAGATTGTCCCACGATAGATCTATTACCGTCTCCCAAGCCTGTATGTATATCTGGATTAAGACGGTCAGGAATAGCCCAACCACCGCCATATATCAGAGAGTCTGCAAAAGCAACAATTACTACATTTACTCTGTTCTTTTCTCCGTAACTGTAGTCCCAAGTCTCTTCGCAACTTATAAAACACAAAATAATGCAGAGGCTTAAAGTTGTTTTATATAAAGAGTTTAAAATGTTCATGGTTAAGGGTAATTAATATTTCTAAAAACTATAAGAGTAAGACAAAGACGGCATTATAGGAAACATGCAAACTTTTATCAATGGAATATCTCCTCTTAAAAATGAAATATTGTAATTGTTGTATAGATTGGTTACTCCTATCGTTACCGTACTTTTACCTGTTCTATGAAAAATGTAATAGCTCAAAGATAAATCCAGTTTGTGATAATCATCTAATTTAATATTGTTTCTTTGTGAAGCAGAATTTATGGCATACCAAGACCAGTTAGGGTGCAACGGAATATTTGGAGTATCATACGATGGATAGTATTGAGTGAGATACAATATCTTGTATTCTATATTGGATATAGTTCTATACCGTCCTGTATAGTATGAAAATGTTGCCGATAAGTCAAAGTTCTTACTTATGTGTTGCGTTATGTTTAAAGCTATATTGTTGCGGCTGTCGTGTGGCGCATAGAATGTTTTTCCGCCGTTTATCATTTGTCCCTCTCTGTCAAACTTCTCAAGAGATTTACTCCACGTATAGGATATCCATCCTGTTGTTGAACCTTTATACTTGCTAAGCAACAATTCTGCACCGTATGCCCATCCTGCGCCAACCGCAACACTCTCTTCCCAATCTTTGGCGTTAAATACCGATAAAGCCCCCTCTTTGTACTCTATGATATCTTTCATATCCTTATAGTAGCCTTCCAAAGAGATTTTAAATCCTCTTTTACCTTTAAAATCATAAAATATACCTGTTGCAATCTGGCTCGATACGGCCGGTTTTATAGTTTTTCCCGAAGGAAGCCAGATATCAGAGTCTTCCAATAAATCTGCAGTGGAAATTTTATGTTCCGATTGGCTTATAATGCTGTAAGCAGCCTTTAATGATAATTTATCTGTAATGTTAACAGCTATGTTAGCTCTCGGTTCGGGATAGAGATAGCTTTTGCCTTTAACGGCATGTAAAGTAGCTCTAAATCCTATATCCATCTGTAGGACTTTTCCAAAATTAAAGTTATATGCAGCAAATATTCCGCCTGTTGTTATATTTCTCTCTCCTGCTTTAAGAGTGCTTATCTTCTCTTCCTGCATATAAGAATATTCTTTGTGGTTATATGCCGAGTAATAGGGATTATAAAGGGCATATCCTATATCGAAGCCTATTTCAAGACCATTAAAAAATCCTTTTTTGAATTTGGTAATGTTAGATAACTGTATTTTGTTTACATCTGATTTATATTGAGAGAAATCAGTTGTTTTGTTCCATAGCGTCAATTCAGAACCGGTGTCATCATATTGACTGTATGTTTTGGCAAAGTGGTACTGCTCATCATAAAAATATGCAGAGTAAGACAGATTGCTGTTAACATCTACAGATTCTGTAGAATAATTCCAGTTTATCCCCAGCAGAATATTTCCCCATTTCTCCGAAGATTTTTCGGTACGTATAAATTCTTCCGGTAATTTTGTTTGTGTATTTATTTCTCTACTGATTTGTTTAAGATCGCTGAGTACGTTATTGTCCTTGCCACTATAGAGTGTAAAGTCTATAATATTATGTCTGTTTGGTTTGTATGATACTTTTGCATTAAAATCATAGAAAGATACCTTTTCGAACGGAAAATTATATTTTGTTCCATCATCGCTTTCGTCAGCTTTGTCGTACAGCCAATCCATAATGGTAGATGTGACCTCCTTATAATAGGATAATCTTGCCGATACGGCAAAAGATAGCTTGTCTTTTATTATAGGACCTCCAACCATTGCAGATGTAGAGAACATACCCACATTCACAGAACCGTGATATTGATTAAAATCACCTCTTTTTGTGCTTATATCAATTATTCCCGACAGTCTGTTACTGTATTTTGACGGGAATCCTCCCTTGTAAAAGAGTACGTCGCTCACGGCAATAGGATTTATTGCAGAGACATACCCTTTGAAATGTTCCGGATTGTAAAGAGTTACACCGTCTATCAGAAACAGATTTTGTGAACTTGCTCCGCCTCTTATGAATAATGAAACATTACCGTCTCCACATCTTTGTACTCCCGGTTGCATTTGAAAAAACTTGAGGACGTCGGTTTCTCCCAATGTTGCAGGCATTGCATATATTGTTGATGCCGGAACGCTTACAGCACTTATCTGGGTTGGTTTAAGCTCCCTTTTTACAGAAGCTGAAACAACAACCGAATCCAGCTTGTGACTTTTATCACTATTCTGTGCCTGTAAATCGGCAAAAGAAGCGGAAAGCAGTAGTAGAGCAATGGTTAAAAGGAACCCTTTCATAATATGTTTTTAAGTCCAAAGTTTATTATAGGCAGGTAAGTTTTTTACACTCCTGCCGCAGCCTCTATAGAGATTTAAGCTCAATCAATGCCCCCTCAGGGGTAACAAGGGCGGCTCCGTTCTCTTTTGCGGTAAGATGACCTATTATATCTACATTTGGGAACTCCTTATGGAATTTCTCGTGTTCAGATAGAGGTATTGCAAAGAGAAATTTGTAGTCGTCTCCACCGTTGAGGGCCGCTGTAATGGCATCTATGTTTATCTCTTTGGCCATTTCAAATGTTTGGGATGCTATAGGAATTTTGTCTAAAAATATTCTTGCTCCCAAGCCTGCGTTTTCGCAAAGCGATTTTACCGCGTGTGCAAGACCGCGTGTAATAAAGTACCCGGCACATGGATATAGACCGGCTTCTTTAAATTGCTCTATTGTTTTTGGATTTATCTCAGGGCTAAGGAACTGGCTCAGCACATATTTGTATTTGCTTAAATCGGGTTGAATATAGTTTGCCGCCTGGTCTGCAGGAATTTTGTTGAATGCCGCTTTTTCTCTTTCAAGTACGTGAAGACCCATATAAGCAGCACCAAGGTTCCCTGTTATGCAGAGCAGGTCGTTTTTGCCAATCTTTGGGAAAGAGGCTGTAACTTCGGCTGCTTGCACTCCCTGTGCGGTGATTCCAATGGCAAGGCCTGTTATAGATGATTTTAGATCGAGCGAAAGGTTCTTAATGTTATGCTCTTTAGCTGCAGCAACCACACCTGTAAAAAATTCCACAATATCTTCTGCTGCAAAGCGGGCTGAGATGCCGAGCGTATAGGCTAAGGAGAGCGGAGCGTGGCAGTTTGCATATAGCGGCCCCATTGCAAAAAGAGCTGTCTTATATCCCAAGTGCTTTAACGGTGTATATACCAAATCAAAATCTACGCCCTCCAATAAAAGGGCGGATTCTGTAATAATATTGGTGTTTTGCAGAGATATTCTGTCCAGTTCATGATTTTCATATCCTATCCCCTCAAACAGACGTTTTAGAAGCTCATTTTTCCCGATTTCTGCAATTTGTGTTCTTTTTGCTGTATTATCCTTAACCTTTTCCTTTTTCATTTCGTTTTTTTCTGTAAAAATATTTAAAATGAATTAACTTTGCAACCTTATGGATAAAAATAATATAATAGAAAATATAGCCAATGCCGAGTATAGGCACGGCTTTGAATCAAAGATAGATCAGGAGTTCATTCCCAAGGGTTTGAACGAAGATATAATACGTCTGATTTCCCGTAAAAAAGAGGAGCCTCAATGGCTCTTGGATTTTAGGCTCAAGGCTTTTGCCAAATGGCAGACTATGAAGATGCCGTCATGGGCGCATCTCGATATTCCTGAGATAGACTATCAGGATATTATATATTATGCAGCCCCTGCTCCCAAGAAGGAGGCTTCCGAGATAGATCCGGAGTTGGCAGAAACATTTGAGAAACTGGGTATTCCGCTTCATGAGAGAAATGTTCTTGCCGGAGTTGCTGTAGATGCTGTGTTTGATTCTGTTTCTGTAAAAACCACATTTAGAGAAACATTGGCAGAAAAAGGGGTTATTTTCTGCTCTTTTTCTGAGGCTGTGAGAGATTATCCCGATTTGGTAAAGAAATATCTTGCCTCTGTTGTTCCTATAGGTGACAACTATTTTTCGGCCCTTAATTCTGCTGTTTTCAGCGACGGTTCTTTCTGTTATATTCCAAAGGGAATAAGATGTCCTATGGAGTTGAGCAGCTATTTTAGAATAAATGCAAAGGGTACCGGACAGTTTGAGCGCACGCTAATTGTTGCAGACGAAGGCTCTTATGTGAGTTATCTTGAGGGGTGTACTGCTCCTCAAAGAGATGAAAACCAGTTACATGCGGCTGTTGTGGAGATAGTTGTGCTGCAAGATGCCGAGGTAAAATATTCAACCGTACAGAATTGGTACCCGGGCGATAAGAACGGCAAGGGTGGCATATACAATTTTGTAACCAAGCGCGGAATATGCAAGGGGGCCAACAGCCGACTCTTTTGGGCACAGGTAGAGACGGGTTCTGCAATTACATGGAAGTATCCGAGTACAATCCTAAAAGGAGATAATTCTGTCTCTGAGTTCTATTCGGTTGCGGTAACCAACAACTACCAACAGGCCGATACAGGAACCAAAATGATACACCTTGGAAAGAATACGAGAAGCCGTATAATAAGCAAGGGTATATCTGCAGGTTTTAGTCAGAACAGTTACAGAGGTCTGGTAAAAATTTCTCCTAACGCTAATAATGCCCGCAATTTTTCGCAGTGCGACAGCCTGTTGCTTGGCGACAAATGCGGTGCTCATACATTCCCTTACATAGAAAATGATAATCAGAGTGCGATAGTGGAGCATGAGGCAACAACCTCAAAGATTGGGGAGGACCAGCTTTTCTATTGTCGTCAGCGCGGTATAAAATCGGAAGATGCGGTAGGACTTATAGTAAACGGTTATGCAAAAGAGGTGCTTAACAAGTTGCCTATGGAGTTTGCCGTTGAGGCTCAGAAGCTGTTGCAGGTCTCTTTGGAAGGAAGCGTGGGTTAATAAAATTATCTCTAAAAAATTTGCCGAATGTTAAGTATAGAGAACATATTTTTTAGTATTGGCGGACAGGGAATAAGTTTCCTTGAATTTTTTTCTGTCCTTGCCGGTTTGAGTTGTGTGTTTTTGGCAACACGAGGAAAAGTTGCCAATTTTTGGGTTGGATATCTGTATAATATTCTGTTATTTATAATGTTTATGCAGAAGCATCTTTATTCGAGCATGCTGTTGCAGCCCATTTCGCTCATGATAAACTTTTACGGGCATTACAGATGGACCAATCCAAAAGAGAATGAGAAAGACAGAAAAGAACGACTCAAGGTAACCGTTCTCACAAACAGCATGAGAGTAGTGTATCTATGTGTGATTGCGTTGTTTACAATATGTTGGGGCTTCTTTTTGAGTAAGCTCAATGTGTATTGGCCGGATTTGTTCCCTATGGCCAGACAACCTTATCTCGATGCTTTTGTTACATCATTCATATTGCTTGCCCAATACCTGTCGGCACAAAAAAAACTGGATTGTTGGGCTTGCTGGTTTGTGGTAAATGTAATGAATGGAGTGCTGTATATTCTTGCAGGTCTTGCGTTTATGCCAATAGTAGCCGTGGGGTATCTGGTGCTTGCGTTTTTTGGATTCTCAATGTGGAGAAAACAGTGGATTGAGAATAAATAAGTTAAGAAAAAGGAGAAATTATATATGGAAAATTTAATAGAAATAAAAGATTTGCATGCCTCAATCAATGGCAGAGAGATATTGAAGGGCATTAATCTTACGGTAAAAGCAGGCGAAGTTCATGCTATTATGGGGCCTAACGGTTCCGGAAAAAGTACACTGTCGGCTGTGCTTGCAGGAAAAGAGAATTATGAGGTAACCGGTGGAAGTGTAACGTTTTTGGGTAAGAATCTGTTAGAGATGTTGCCCGAAGAGCGTTCTTGGGCAGGCCTTTTCTTGGGATTTCAATATCCGATAGAGATTCCGGGTGTTACAAACGTGAATTTTATGAAAACTGCGGTTAATGAGCATCGCAAACAGAATAATCTTCCGGCTCTCACGGCCGCCGAGTATTTAAAACTCATGAGGGAGAAATTGGCTATTGTAGAGATGGATCCGGCATTCTCTTCTCGAGGTGTGAATGTGGGATTTTCCGGCGGAGAGAAGAAGAGAAATGAGATTTTTCAAATGGCAATGCTTAATCCGCGTCTTGCAATTCTTGATGAGACCGATAGCGGACTTGATGTAGACGCTCTTAGAATAGTTGCCAACGGTGTAAACAAGCTCAAGAGCCCCGAAAATGCAACAATTGTAATTACCCACTACCAGAGATTGCTCGATTATATAGTTCCGGATATTGTGCATGTGCTCTATAAAGGCCGCATTATAAAGACAGCCGGCAAAGAGTTGGCATTGGAGGTAGAAAACAGAGGTTACGATTGGCTTATTAATGAATCTAAATAATGACAAATTATATATATACACCAAATAATAACGTATTCAAATGCAGAGTGCCGCTCGATAACACATTGCAGTTTTTTGTTGTTGACGGGGATTTGCAGTCTAATGATTGCGGCTCTCTCTCCCGTCGGGCAAATGGCAGAGGTTATGATTTTTGTCTTGGAAGAGGGGAGATTGCAGATAAGCTCATTCAGATAATATCTGTAAGGAGTGAGGCTGTAAAGCAGAATATAGAGTTTTCAAACAGTTTTGTTGTAGAGAAATCTGCATCTGCAAAACTGCTGTTATGCTCTCATACATTGGGCGAAAGCAATTTTTCTACACATGAGAAGATGAATGTTTCTGTAAAGGAAAATGCTGCGTTGGATTTGGTTATAATGCAGAATGAGCATAACAGAAGCAGGCACAATACATCCATAGATATAGAGCTTGAGGCCAATGCCGTGTTGCATCTGTATTTGGTAACACTTCATGGCGGTGAAATATCAAATGATATTAAAGTAAACCTCAACGGAAAAGGGGGGCAGTGCATGCTTAACGGACTCTATCTTGCAAACGGAAGTCAGAAAATATCAAACAATGTAAATCTTTTCCACAATGTGCCTGAATGTTTCAGCCGCCAGTTGTTTAAGGGTGTTTTGGAAGATGAGGCGGTAACTCACTTTAGCGGAACTATACTTGTTGCCAAAGATGCACAGAAGACAGAGGCATATCAGGCAAACAATAACTTGTTGGCGTCTGATTATGCCAAGGCGCATACATGTCCGCATCTTGAGATTTATGCCGATGACGTGAAGTGTTCGCATGGCGCAACCGTGGGAAGTCTCGATGAAAACGAACTCTTTTATATGCGTTCGAGAGGTATATCAATATCGGAGGCAAAACTGTTGCAACAGCAGGCATTTGCTTATGAGGCCCTCAGCTCAATCTCTAATCAGGAACTTTTAGAGAGGCTTATGAGTCTTGTAGAAAAACGCCTCAGGGGAGAGTTTTCGCACTGCAGCAATTGTAGCACGCATTGTTGTTAGAGCTCTTGTTTGCGTTGTTGAATCATTGTTGATAAAAAATAAAAAAATAATTAGGCAAGTATATGCAAAACGCATAACTTGCAATTAATTCGTGTCTCTTTAAACAGAGGTGCTTACTCTTGTATATATAACATTATCAAATACTTGGTTACTATGAATACCTATACCTATGAGGAGGCTTTAAAAGAAAGCGTCCAGTACTTCAAGGGCGATGAACTTGCTGCATCTGTATGGATTGGAAAGTATGCAATGAAGGATTCTTTGGGCAATCTTTATGAAAAATCTCCGGAGCAGATGCATCGGAGACTTGCTAAAGAGTTTGCGCGAATAGAGGCCAAATATGCAAATCCTATGGGAGAAGAGGAGATATATTCTCTGCTTAAGGATTTTAAATTTATTATACCGCAAGGTGGCCCTATGACCGGTATAGGCAACGACTATCAGGTTGCTTCACTCTCAAACTGCTTTGTTATAGGTAACGACGGCCCTTCCGATTCTTATGGCGGAATCCTAAAGATAGATGAAGAGCAGGTACAGCTTATGAAAAGGCGTGGAGGTGTAGGTCATGACCTTTCTCATATACGTCCGTCCGGTAGTCCTGTATTGAACAGTGCGCTTACCTCAACCGGAGTGGTTCCGTTTATGGAGCGCTATTCAAACTCTACCAGGGAGGTTGCGCAGGATGGCAGAAGAGGTGCTCTTATGCTCTCTGTGTCTATAAAACATCCCGATTCTGAGGCTTTTATAGATGCAAAAATGGAGCAGGGCAAGGTTACAGGGGCAAATGTGTCTGTAAAGATAGACGATGAGTTTATGAAGGCGGCCCTGAGTGGCAGTGAGTATAAGCAGCAATATCCGATAGATAGCGAGAATCCAAAAGTAGAGAAACGTATAAATGCCCAACAATTGTGGCAAAAGATAATACACAATGCGTGGAAATCGGCCGAGCCGGGAGTGTTGTTCTGGGATACCGTTCTTAGGGAGTCTGTTGCAGATTGTTATGCCGATTTGGGATACAGAACCGTAAGTACCAATCCGTGTGGAGAGATTCCTCTATGTCCTTACGATTCATGCAGGCTTATTGCAATGAATCTCTATTCTTATGTGGAAAATCCGTTTACACCGTTTGCCGAGTTTAATTTTGATCTGTTCAAGGAGCATACCATTAAGGCCATGCGTCTTATGGATGACCTTGTAGACCTTGAAATGGAGAAGATAGAGGCCATTCTAAAAAAGATAGATTCGGATCCGGAGAGTGCGGCTGTAAAGAGAACAGAGGTAGAACTTTGGGAGAAGATAAGGCAGAAATCGCTTGGCGGTAGAAGAACCGGTTTGGGTATTACTGCAGAGGGTGATATGCTTGCCGCTTTGGGTTATACATACGGTGATGATAAAGCCATTGCTTTTTCTGTTGAGGTTCAGAAGACTTTGGCGGTAAATGCCTATCGTTCATCTGTAATAATGGCGGCAGAGAGGGGTGCATTCCCAATTTATGATGCAAAAAGAGAGGAGCACAATCCTATGATTGACAGGATACGCGAGGCAGCTCCCGATGTATACAAAGAGATGCTGAAACATGGCCGCAGAAATATATCCATGCTCACTATAGCCCCTACG
This sequence comes from uncultured Muribaculaceae bacterium, assembly GCA_964621625.1. Taxonomy (GTDB): domain Bacteria; phylum Bacteroidota; class Bacteroidia; order Bacteroidales; family UBA932; genus Egerieousia. The sequence continues at coordinate 70,605 of CAZULV010000003.1, forward strand.
GGAACAACCAGCCTCATGACTCAGACAACATCCGGTATAGAGCCTGTTTTTCTTCCGTTCTATGTGAGAAGAAGAAAGGTTAATCCTAATGATAAGAATGTAAAGATTACCCTTAAAGATGAAGTAGGTGATTGTTTTGAGGAGTTTTACGTATTTCACCACAAGTTCCTTGTGTGGTGTGAGGTGCAGGGGTTGGATATAGAGACCGTAAAGGGTATGACGGTTGCCCAGATAAATGAACTTGTATCAAAATCTCCTTACAACAAGGCAACTTCTGCCGATATAGACTGGGTGGCAAAGGTAAAGATGCAGGGAAGCATACAGAAATGGGTGGATCACTCTATAAGTGTTACTGTAAATCTGCCTAACAATGTTAGTGAGCAGCTTGTTGCCGATGTTTACAAAACCGCATGGGAAGTAGGTTGCAAGGGTGTTACCGTTTATAGAGACGGTTCGAGAACAGGTGTGCTCGTAGCGGCTAAAGAGGATAAAAAACAGTCTGCCATAGCTCCTAAGAAGCGTCCTAAATCTTTGGAGGCCGACGTTATCCGTTTCCTTAACGGCCGTGAACACTGGATAGCCCTTATAGGAAAGACCAACGGTGTTCCTTACGAAATCTTTACCGGTCTTGTAGATGAAGATTCACGCAGTATTCCTAAAGGGGTTGAAAAGGGCTTTATTGTAAAGGAAAAGGATATAAATACAGGAAAAAGCCGTTATGATTTTCATTTTATAGATAAATACGGATATACCAATATTATCGGTGGTATCTCCCACATGTTTAACAAAGAGTATTGGAATTATGCAAAACTCATATCGGGAGTGTTGCGCCATGGAATGCCTATAGTTGATGTAATAAATCTAATTAACGGGCTTCAGTTAGACAGTGAGGCTATAAACACATGGAAAAACGGTGTAGAACGCTCTCTTAAACGTTATATACCCGACGGGACAAAGGACGACACAGGCAAAAAATGCCCTAAGTGTCAGTCTGATGATTTGATTTATCAGGAAGGCTGTTTGGTTTGTACCAATTGCGGATATTCAAAATGCGGATAGGATAGAGCTATGATAGTTTACCCTAATGCAAAGATAAATATAGGGCTTAAAGTCTTAAATAAAAGGGAAGACGGGTTTCATAATCTTGAAACCCTCTTTTATCCTGTTGAAAAATGTGATATTCTGGAAATTGTAGAGGGCAAAGAGCTTAAAATGGAGCAGTATGGTATTGAAATACCAAAGACTTCGGGAGGAGAGAGTGTTGACCCGCTTCATAATATATGTGTAAAGGCGTATAATGTTGTAAGACGGGATTTTGAGATACCGCCTGTAGAGATATATCTGCATAAGAATATTCCGGTAGGGGCGGGGCTTGGAGGTGGCTCTTCCGATGCGGCACATACTATTATTGCCCTTAATGAATTATACAATCTGAACCTTACAAATATGCAAATGGCGCAGTATGCTTCTGAATTGGGGAGCGATTGCGCCTTTTTTATCTATAACCGACCAATGTTGGGGCAGGGGCGTGGAGAGCAGCTCTCCGAGATTGATTCTGCAGGACTTGATGAGCTTAAACGTGATTACCGTATAGAGTTGGTGCATCCTCCCTATTTTGTCTCTACTGCACAGGCTTATGGTGGTATTGTTCCGCGCGATAAAAAATTGGAAAACGGGGTGATTCCTTTAGATGGCAATTACAACAAGCCGCTTGCAGAACTTTTGCAACTGCCTGTTGCAGAGTGGAAAAATTGTATTGTAAATGATTTTGAAGAAACAGTGTTTGCCAAAATTCCTCAGTTGGCCGAATATAAGGAGCTGCTGTATAAAAGGGGAGCGGTCTATGCTGCAATGAGCGGAAGCGGCTCAACAATGTTCGGAATCTTTAGTAAAAACCAGCTTTAAAGGAGATTAATAAGACAGATATTGGGTATTGCTTCACATACTATTTGAGGCAATTATACCTCTTATGGATTTATGGAACGGGGTCGTAGCCGCTGCCGCCCCACGGGTGGCAGCGCAGTATGCGCCGCACTGCCAAATAGAGGCCCTTAAAAGGGCCATGCTTTTTCAAAGCCTCTAACGCATACTGCGAGCATGTTGGGGTAAACCTGCAACATGCCGGCTTGATAGGCGAAATACATATCTGATAAAATTTAACCGTCAGAATAAGCGGAAAACATAAAACATGCCTAACAATCCGTTTTACAATCTGTGCGGCCCTGCTTATAGACATTTGAAATCTTCTCTAATATATCCTTGATTTTCTGCTCTATATACCCGTACTCCAAAATATCCTTGCTTATGTAAACCAACATAAAATTTATCTTTGTACCTGCAGGAATATCAAGCAGATATTTATTCTTTCTGTAGCTCTCCCTAATACGCCTTTTGAGCAGATTCCGCTTTACAGCCCTCTTAAAGTTTTTCTTTGGAACCGAAATGAGAATACGGTTCTTGCGCTCCTCTGCACAACAATCGTTGAGATTCTCTTCAATGGCCTTATAGACAATTTTAAACGGGTAATGAAACATTCCGGCCCCGTTTTTAACAAGGTCGTTTATCTCTATAAGAGAACAGAGCCTCTCATCCTTGGAAAATGTCTGGGCCATAGCAGATTAATATGCGGCAAAATTATTTTTTCTCTTTCTCGAGATACAAAGCAAGTGCCTTTGCAATAGACGGGGCCTCAGGGCTTGGTGCCACAATGGTTGTATTAAGTTTGGCTGCCTTCATGGCTTTTGCAGTTGCAGGGCCAAAAGTGGCAAACATAAGCTCCTTCTGCTCAAAGTCAGGAAAATTCTCCTGCAAAGATTTTATATCTGAAGGACTGTAGAATACAATCATCTGGTATTTTTGCAAATCAAGTTCAGACAAATCGCTGTTTATGGTCTTTATAAATACGGCAGACTCGTGTTTTAGCTTTGTTTTTACAAAAAGTTTGTGAAGATCGGCCTTGTTTGTATCGGCAGTGGCAAGGAGGAAATTCTCATCCTTGTGTTTTGTTCCAATACTATCTATTATAGAGGCGGCAGTTCCGTTTCCAAAGAATATTTTTCTTTTGCGGTAAACAATATGTTTCTGAAGGTAGAGAGCTATAGCCTCGGATACGCAGAAATATTTCATGGTTTCCGGAACGGTAACTCTAAGCTCCTCGCACAAACGGAAAAACGCATCTATAGTGGTTCTTGCCGTAAATACAATAGCTGTATAATCAAGAATATTTATCTTTTGCAGTCTGAATTCCTTTGCAGAAAGAGGCTCAACTTTAAAAAACGGTTTAAAGTCTACATTAACGCCGTATTTGGCGATTATATCTGCATACGGAGAAGAATTCTGAGGTGCAGGTTGTGATATTAGAATGTTTGTAAGTTTCATACTATGAGAGTATTATATGCCCTATAACCAACAGGGGCAAAATTTCGAGGGTGCAAAGATACAAAATCCAGAAAAAATGTGAAAATCCATTTGAAATAATTATCTGATACCCACGTATAAAATAAGCGCATAGAGTTACGGCGGCCACTGTTGCAATACATGCAATAATTCCACTTGCCGGTATAGATGGGAATACCATATATACAAGAAATATCAAAGTTATAAGAACAATTCCCATTATGGAATACGTGTAGTATAACCTGTTGAGATACTTAAATATAGAACAACGGTTGGTCCAGCCTAAAATTCTGAACAGCGCATAGCGCAGTGTAAAATATACCGCAACAGAGGCAAGACATAACAGAAAATTTATTCCAATAGAAAAATGGTTGTCTAACAAAGATGAATGACTGTTGTAATTGGCAAAAATAAAAGAGCTTACTATAATTGAAAATAGCAACAATGTATTTCTGCTGATATACAGATTGGCCTGATGCTCTATGCTCAATAGTCTTTTGTAGTCAAAAATAGAGACAGCCACCGCATAAAGTCCGTCGGCAATGCGTCCGAATGCAAAAAGAAAGAGTGCAATCAGGCCTATTACTATACATACGTTAGAGACCGTATCTGCCAACGATAACACCTCTATTGCACGGTCTGCTGCCATATCGTTAAAAGCAATACGGCTCTCGGGCCAGGCTTCGGTTATAGGAGCAGCCTGTACAAACGTAAATATTCTACATATATTAAACATGAAACGCGTTGTTATACAGCATTAGTTTCCACGTTTGGCATTATACCCCAAAGCTGAGAGGGTGGCAAGCACCTTGTCGCGCATATCTCCCTGTATGAGTATTATGCCCTCTTTTGCAGAGCCTCCAACGCCGCATTTTGTCTTTAGTTTCTTTCCAAGGTCTGCCAATTCGGCTTCGGGTCCTTTGAATCCCTCAACAACTGTAACCTGTTTTCCGCCTCTGTTCCTGCGGTCTATCTTTACAATCAGCTTCTGCTTTTGAGGGGGAACAGACTCTTGAACCTCTTCATTCTCTGAGTTATCGTAATTAAAATCCGGGTTGGTGGAGTAAACTACGCCCAATCTGCTTTTCCAGTCGTTATTAGCCATATATAGTTAGCAATTAGCATGAAATTTGCGGCAAAGATAATTATAAATATTATATTTGTCGTTTAATTAATTGGTTGCGGAGGTATTCTCCATTTCCGCAACTCTTTTTGTGATTACATTTTTATTTATATATGGAGTTAAAAAAATTCAACAGAATAAACAATATCATAGCGGTTGCGGTACTGTTTATTGCCTCTTTTACTTACCTTTCTACTATAGAACCTACCGCAAGTTTCTGGGATTGCGGAGAGTTCATAGCGTCGTCATACAAACTCGAAGTGGGGCACTCTCCCGGAAATCCTGTGTTTCAGCTTATAGCACGCTTCTTTACGCTGTTTGGCGATAAAGAACATGCGGCCATGCTCGTTAATGCAATGAGCGCAATGTGTTCTGCCTTTACAATTTTCTTCCTCTATCTTACAATTGTTCATTTGGGCCGACGGATTGTAGAAAAAACATCAGGAAACTACATTGCTGTTTTTGGTGCCGGAATTGTTGGCTCGCTTGCTTATTGCTGGTCTGATACATTCTGGTTCTCAGCCGTTGAGGGTGAGGTATATGCTATGTCTTCTCTCTTTACCGCGGTTGTATTTTGGGCTATGCTAAAATGGGAAGAAGAGGCTCATAGGCCATACGCAAACCGTTGGATTATACTTATAGCCTTCCTTATGGGTGTCTCTATAGGTGTACATCTGCTTAATCTGCTTACAATACCGGCTTTGGTATTTATCTATTATTATAAAAAATACGAAGTTACACGCAAACGTACAATTGCAGTACTTGCGCTGTCGGGGGTAATTTTAGCTGTAATACTTTACGGAATAATACCTTACCTGCCAAAGATTGCGGCATACGTAGATTTGTTCTTTGTAAATGTTCTTGGATTGCCAATGAATATGGGTGCAGCCCTATTTGTTCTTGCAATTCTTGCTGCAGGATTTTGGGGGATATATTACACCTATAAAAACAATAAAGTATTGCTCAATACAATTCTGCTCTGTATAACGGTAATAGTTGTTGGCTATACTACATTTGCGGTTGTTGTAATACGTTCATCTGCAAATACTCCTACAAATGAGGGTCAGCCCGATAATCCTTTCTCTCTTGTGCGTTATCTCGGACGTGAGCAGTACGGAAGCAATCCTCTGCTTTACGGAGAAACCTTTGCAAGTGTACTCGAAGATATAGAAATCCCGCAATACTATAACACCTATAACGGTAAATATATAAAGGTTGATTCGCCTGCCAAACCGGTATATTCGTCGGAGTCAAAAATGCTCTTCCCGCGTATGTGGAGTGCAGGTGCGGGAGATCAGTATGTTCCGTTCTACGAAATGTATACAGAGGGCAAAGGCCGCTCTATTGTGGGGGCAAAATACAAGAAGCCTACATTTGGCGCAAATCTGTCGTATTTTATAGATTATCAGATGGATTTCATGTATATGAGATATTTTATGTGGAATTTTGTGGGACGTCAGAACGATTTGCAGCCAACCATCCCGGGAGATTTGTTTAAAGGAAACTGGATTAGCGGAATAAAATTTATAGATGAAATGCGTTTGGGAGACCAGAGCGAGGGTCCGGACTATATAGTAAACAGCAAGGCCCGCAATACTTTCTACTTCCTTCCGCTTATATTAGGTATTATAGGTCTTTTTTACCAGTTGCGCAGAGACAGGCAGAATTGGATTGTAACTATGTTGCTCTTTATCTTAACCGGTGTTGCTATAGTTGTATATCTAAATCAGCCGCCTATGCAGCCGCGTGAGAGGGATTATGCTTATGCTGGCTCATTCTACGCATTTGCAATATGGATTGGACTTGCTGCAATGTGGCTTGCCGAGCTGTTGCAGAAGGTTATAAAATCACCTGTGGTTTCGGCATGTGTTGCTACAGTTGTAACCGTTCTTGTTCCTTTGCAGATGGTTTCGCAAACTTGGGATGATCACGACCGCAGCGGCAGGTATTTTGCCCGCGATATGGCATATAACTACTTGGTCTCTTTAGGCCCTAATGCGCTTATTGTTACCCATGGCGATAATGATACTTTCCCTTTGTGGTATGTTCAGGAGGTTGAGGGCGTTCGTACCGATGTGCGTATAATGAATACCTCACTGCTTGGAATAGACTGGTACATAGATCAAATGAAGTGTAAGATGTATGAATCAGAACCTGTTCCGCTTACTCTCGACAAAAAACAATATTTCTATGGAACTAATGATTTTGTGCAGATATACGATCGCTTTAACAGACCTATTCTGTTAAAAGAGGCTATGGATATATTTAAAAATCCGGCTATTACCATAGCTTTGTCGGACGGAAAAAGACATGATTATCTTGCGGCAAAAAGATTGCTTATTCCTGTAAATAAGGAGAATGTAAAGAAATACGGAATAGTGTCTGAAAAAGATTTTGATAAGATTGCAGATACTGTGGAGCTTGTTATTCCGGCTAATAAAAATTCGTTGGATAAAGTGGAGCTTGTAATGCTCGATTTGCTCTCAAACTATAATTGGGACAGACCGTTGTATTTCTTGCAGAAAGCAGGAGATCTTAATATAGGTATAAAGGATTATCTGCAGTACGAAGGTTTCGGATATAAGTTTGTGCCTATAAAGAGTGCAACAGGAACCTCGTCGGGCGAAATAGAGCAGATAGATGAGGATGAGATGTATAACCGTGTAATGAATGTGTACAGATGGGATAATTTTAGAGATACTACACTTAATATAGACTATCAGCATCTTGTAACGTTTAATAACCTTATTTCGCCTCGCGATATTATGGTGCAGGTTGCAAAAGCCCTATATGCCAAAGGTAAAAAGGATAAGGCAATTGCCGTTCTCGACAGAATGCAGGAGATAGTTCCGGCTGCAACCCTGCCATTGAACAATGCAATTATATCCGGTTTGAACGACAGGGCTGTTCTTGATGCAATAAGCCTGTATTCTGCAGCAGGAGAAAAGGAGAAGGCGTATAAACTGGCAGATGCTTTTACTGAGGAGACCGTAAAGGCCGTTGTGCTTTTCTCAAAACCGTTTGGAGATTCTCTGCTCTCTTACGACTACCTCAATCAGGCATTCACATACCTGTTGGTGTTGCAAGATGTGTTCAATAATAACAACGATATTGAGAAAGCAAACGAAATAGGCGCACTTATAAATAGCTATCTTGAGCCTTTACAGGCTGCATAATTTGCGCTACTTTATTTTTTAATAGCGTTTATTTACAGTGATTTACATTGTGGATAAACGCTACTTTTTTTGAACAACTCCGCTAATTGCCACTTTTATAAAGAATAAACTAAATTTGCATTAACAAAATAAAGAATTATTAATCAAGTAAGGTTAGTTTTATGTAAGAAAAGGGCTTCAAGCCCTTTTTTTATGCAGTATATCTTTCTATCTTTATACCGTCAATTTTTTCATTACCACTTTTGTAAAGGAGCAGATATTATGGATGAACGGGTGTGCGTAAAACGGGTATTTAAAGTGCTGTCGGTTGTATTTGCTTTTGTTTTTTGCGGTTGCAAAGATATGGGAGAGCATATAGATAAAAATATTTTTGTAATAGACTCTCTTGTTGCTTCAAATCCTCACATCGCTTTGGATTCTGTAAACAGAATAATCTCGGCCGGAGCATATTCCAACGATGCCCAAAAGGCTTATGTTTATCTGCTTAATGTAATGGCATTAAATAGATTAGGATATAAGGTGCAGTCGGATTCCATTATAAATTTCTCTTACGGTTTTTATAAGGAGAGGTACGATAATAAGCTAAAGAACAACGGCAGAACACTTTTTAATTATGCCCGAGCCTGTTTATACAAGGCAATTGTAAAATACGAACTTAACCCAAAGGATTCATTGGTATATCATTTACTGAAAGATGCCCAGCATGTTTTTGAAGAGGAGGGACGTAATTCGTATTGTCTTGCCAAGACTTATTCTATACTCGGACACCTTAACAGCTATACGGTAAGCGATGCGGCTGCCCGTTATTACAATTTGGCTCTCAATCAGTTGTATGCAATATCCGATTCGGCAGATGCCATAAAACTCAAATTGGATATAATGGCATCCAATCTTGTTACAGATAAAAACAGTGCGTATATAGATTCTCTTTTGCCCACAATAATAGAGTATAAATTGCCCGATGATGGCACAAGATACCGTTATTATAATTTTTGTGCGGCATATTACAGTATAAAAGGAAATAACGACAGGGCATTTTTGTATTCAAAACTCAAAACCTCTGCCAAACCTTATATTTATAAAGGGATGGGGCTTGCCAGATATAATTATACCGTCTCAAAATATTTCTCACAGATGATGCAGCCAGATAGTGCTCTGTTTTATGCACAAAAAGCTGTTATTGCCGCCTTTGAGAGTGAGCCTGAATCTGAGAAGAGTCATCTCTATTTTCGCAATTTGGGAGATGCCTGGCTCAAAGCGGGAGACTATAGGCTTGCTACAGCATCATACAGAAAGGCTGTAACTCTCTCAATGAACAGTACTCCGCTGTTTCATGCCAACCGCATTGCAGAAATAGAGAAGAATTACAATAATGATTTGGTAAAGAGTAATATGCGGCTGATTAGGGCAGAGGCCAATACAGGAATATTTATAATATTATCTATAGTATTGGTTCTTTTGCTGTTTGTTGTTGTACTGCTTTATAAAAACAAATCCAATAAAGAGGAGAAAAAATATATGGAATTGCGGCATGCTGCCCTCGAAAACGATTTACGACAATCAAAAGCAATGATTGAGGTTGTTTCTGTGTCGTTTGGCGTTTTGCCCGATTTTATAGAGAAGGTAAATGAACTTTCATCACGGGCATTCTCATCTGATTCGGTTCTTTTTGACTCTTTCCAACGTGAGATAGCCTCGGTAAAGGCGCAAATGCGCAAGCGTCTTCTCGATTTGGTAAACAATAAATCGTTCATAAAGACATATCCTATATTGGAGCATCTGCCAATGCTCAGCAATCAGGAGAAGATGATAACTCTGCTTATAGACCAAAAATATAATACAAAATATATTGCAGGCCTGCTCAATATTACCCAATCGAGTGTGAGAGCAAGCAAGATAAAGATAAAACGGAAGATTGCAGATTCGGATATACCAGAAAATGTAAAAGAGTATATCCTGCCGCAATTGTAGATATTACAGAGCGGGTTCAAGAAGCAGATTGCATCCTCTTAGTTCGGAGTCTTTTATTCTGCCGTCAATGGTAAAAGAGCCATCTTTAAAGAGGCGTCCCATATCTTCGGTCTCTATAAACGAGCATGAATTTATGTTTGCCAAGTCTATAATGTTTACTCCACCGGGAGTGCCCGGTGTGTCTATGTTCCGGAGAGGATTATAAAGATCCCGTATCTTTATTTTCATCCATGGCGGAGTCTGGAATGTGCCGTTGCCTTGCGAATATGCCTGTGAAAGCAGCTCTGCCATTCCATATTCAGAATGGATTGCACTTACCCCAAACCCCTCTTTTAGAATACGGTGCAGTTCTCCACGCTCTATCTCCTTGCCTCTTCCCTTCATGCCTCCGGTCTCCATTACAATAAGTTCGGGAAAATCTATTTTGTATTTAGATACAAAGTCGAGCAGAGCAAAGCTCACTCCAATGAGAATTGTTTTACCATGCTGTTTGCAACGTTCGAGCACATTATACAAATCATCGTGATTATATAGATAAAATCCGCTCAAAGGAGAGTTGCTCTGTTTTATTAACGATTCTGCCATATATACCAACGAAGAGCCTTTTCTCTCTAAATAAGATGGTAAAAGAGCAAGTACTGTATAATTCTGTGGATTGCCGTAAAATAATTCAAAACCTTTGGTAAAACTCTTTTCATATACAGATACATCTGTAACATGGTGAGAAGAGGGGGTCATTCCTGTTGTTGAACTGCTTGTAAAAACAATCTCTTCTGTGTTGCTTTTTTTATTGGGATCTTCTGTAACAATTCTGCGGCTCTTAAAAAAGCGGATAGGCAGATGCGGTATCTGCTGTGGCGTTTCAATAGTGTGAGGCTCTTGTTCTATAAGCTGCAAATACTCTTTGTAAACAGCACAGTTTTCTGCCTGATGTTTGAATACTTGCATACAGAGAGCGTCAAATTCGTCTGCGGTCTCTATATTAAATATTTTATCTGTAACTTCTTTTAATATCATGATTGTGTGGTAATTGTATGTATAATTAATTACATGTTATTGATAGCCAAAAGCTCATCCATAAATTTTGAATTTCCGTAAAGTCTCGGAACTTTATTTTGTCCGCCGAGTTTGTTGCGGCTCTCCATCCACTTCATAAAAGTACCCTGTTTGAGTACAACCGGCTGCAGCCGCTCCATAGTTGCATTTCCGTCGCGCTTTGCCGCATAATCTGAGTTGCACATAGTAAGTTCTTTATCGAGAACCTCTGCAAATTCATTTATATCTTGCGGATAGGTAGAAAATTCAATTGCCCATTTGTGACGTCCTTTGCAACTTGCAGGAGTATTTGTATTGCCTCTGTTTGCGGTAAACTCCATAAAAACCGGTGCAACGGTAAATTCATTCACACTGCATTTGCATATTTTGCATGCCTGGGCAAGGGCCTTTTCTGCATTAGAAATCATAAGCTCCTCTCCAAAGGCATTTATGCAGAGCTGTGTTCTGCCGGTAATCTGTATTCTGTGAGGATACAGAGAGGTAAATTTTACGCAATCGCCAATCAGATAACGCCACAAACCACCGCATGTTGTTATTACAACGGCATAGTTTACATTGGTTTTAACACCCTCCAATGTTGGAATCTGCTTTATTTTGCCGCTCATTACCTCGCTGAATATATCCATTGGAATAAATTCATAAAATATTCCGTTGTTCACAGTAAGCAGCATCTGAGAAACCGATAAATCGTCCTGAAAAGCAAAATATCCTTCGGATGCGTTATAGTTCTCGAGGTAGTGCATGTTATCGCTTGGAATAATGCTGTTGTATATCCGGCGGTATGGTTCAAATCCTATTCCACCGTGCATAAACAGCTCTATATTAGGCCATACTTCCAATATATTGCTTTTGCCGGTATATTCGAGTATCTTGTTTAGTAATACCAAATTCCAGCTTGGAACTCCGCTAAAATTGGTAACATTTAATCTGCTGCTCTCTTTGCATATCTCCTCTATCTTACGATTAAAATTGGCAATAAGGGCGGTTTCTCTTTTTGGCGTTCTTATTGCCTCCACAATGGCCGGAGAGTTCTTTAATAATATTGCCGACAAATCGCCATAAAAGCTTTTTCCATTGCCGGCCTCATCTAATTGCACACTGCCCCCTAACGTGAGAGCCTTTCCGTTAAAAATATTGCTTTTGGGATTATTTGCCACATACCATGCGAGCATTCTCTTAAAGCCTCCATAGTGATTAATATACAGAGAATCAGGTGTGATTGGAATAAACTTGCTCCTGTCGGAACTTGTGCCGCTCGATTTGGCAAACCACTTTACTTTCTGATTCCATAGAACATAATTTTCTCCGCTTCTCAATCTGTTTATATAAGGCACAAAAGCATCGTAATCTCTTATTGGAACATTCTCCTGAAAATACTTGAGTTTTTGCAGATATTCTCTTTTGTTATTGAAATTGAACCTGTTAAAACAATGTTCATGACCAAAGGCTGTATTTGTTCCCGACAAAAGAATGGATTCAAACCACTTTTTCTGATAATCGCACGGGTTTCCCATGCTTTTCTCTATCTCCTTTACAATAGAAGAGCATACAGTCAGATATATGTTATTAATCAAAGACATAAAATCATATTTTAAAGTAAGCAGAATGTTCAACAGAAAACTTCGTGCAGAACATCCAGGGATTTTATTTCCAAATTCATGCCTAAATGGTGAGAAAGATAGCGTATCATCTGTTTGGCAAAAGAGAGTCTTAACTCTCCTGTGCACCGTATCTCTCCTGTATCAATGGCCCGTGTATTAAGTAATGTGTGCAATAAAGCCGATTCTGTTTCCGAAAAACAACCCAAGCTGTCGGTTGTTCTAACAACACAGTATTTTCCGTCAAAAAAACGCTCTCCTTCGCAAAATTTAGCTGTAGAAATGTTAAAAAGAGGCATTTCCAACGAGTAATTGTCTTTTGGCATAAATCCGAGCATTTTGCTCAGATGCACTATAAAATGTATATGAAAATTGGCCTCTCCGCCATTAAGATGCTCTAAAATATTTATAGAAGAGCACAGAAAATCAAATAATTGCAAGTTGGCTTCAGATTCCCTTATGCTTTTAGCTAACAATTCGCTCAAGAAAATGGCTATTGTGTTCTTAAAAATATTGGTGCGTATTGAGGCTAACTTTGTAACAGGCGTCAATTCCCTGATTGTGGGCATTGATGAGCCGTTACTATAGGTTATAATATCTAATATGCTTAATCTATGAATATTAGATATGTTTACTTTATTTCTCGATGAAACCCTCAGGTACAGAGATTGCCGCCCTGCATTATTTGAATAACACTGCAGCACAAGGCCGTTATCGCCATGTTTTATTGTATGCAAGACAATTATACGGGATTCTGCAATCATTGTACTGTGTTGTGTTCTGCTGTATTATGGTGTTCTATACCCCGAGAGCCTCTTTAAGTGCCCTCATGGCTTTTCCTCTGTGGGATATTGCATTTTTCTGCTCTAATGATATTTCGGCCAAGGTCTTTCCGCCGTACTCTTCAGGAATAAATACAGGGTCATATCCAAACCCCTCGTTCCCACTCTTTTTTAAGGCAATGCTCCCTTCGAGTACACCTTCGAGCGTTTGCAGGATGCCTTCTGAGTTAATATAGGCTATTACTGTTCTGAACCGGGCTTTGCGCGAAGTTCCCGCCTTTTCCAGTTCCAATAATAACTTATCCATATTTGCCGACGGGTCTTTGCTCTCTCCGGCATAGCGTGCCGTATATATTCCCGGAGCACCGCCAAGGGCATCTGCCTCAAGACCTGTGTCGTCTGCAAAACAGGGCCTGTGCAGCTTGTCCCATAAATACCGGCATTTTTGTATTGCATTTTCCTCTAAAGTGTTGCCTGTTTCCGGAATATCTTCTGTAATACCCAACTCTTTTGGCATAATTAGTGTTACTGAACCACCCAAAGCCTTTTGTGCCTCTGTAACTTTGTGGGCATTGCCGGTTGCAAAAATTATCTCCATAAAAATTAATTAAAATTGCGCCAAAGGTACTAAAACTTTACATTTGTAATATTAAAAAGAGCATAACGTATATGAAGAGAACATTTTTTGAAAAAATTATATGCAGTTGCATCGTTTGTATTGCCGTATTTGGTGTTTCGGTCTCATTAAAGGCTCAGTCTGCCGATTTTAAAACAGCACAGAATTTAGAGATACAATATAATATATTAAGGGAACTGTCGGGCCGTTTTGTAGATAGTGTAGATACAGAAAAACTCATAAAAACAGGCATTTCGGCAATGTTGCAATCGTTAGACCCTTATACCGAGTATATTCCTGAGGAGGATGATGAGACTCTCGAACTTATGACAACAGCAACATACGGCGGCATAGGTTCGTTAATAAAGAAAGTAGATTCTGTAGGGGTTGTTATTTCCCAGCCGTATTTGGGCTCTCCTGCGGTAAAATACGGGTTGGAACCGGGTGATGTTATACTTGAGATAGACGGCCAGGATGTAAAGCCGCTTACTGCAGACCAATGCAGTTCAAAGATGAAGGGTTTGCCGGGTACAGAGGTAAAGTTTTTGGTAAAGAAGGCGAGAGGAGGTGAGATAAAAGAGTATGTGATTGTAAGGGAGCGCATTCATATCCCTGACGTGTCGTATAGCGGTATAATAGCTTCTCAGTACGATAGCAGCGCACATAAAACAGGATACATAAAGATAGACGGATTTACAATGAACGGCTCCAAGGATGTTAAAGCCGCCCTTATAGCTCTAAAAGATGCCGGGGCAGAGAGAATCGTGCTTGATTTGCGAGGAAACGGCGGCGGCCTTATGGATGAGGCTATAAAGATTGTATCGCTGTTTGTGCCTAAAGGAACTGTTGTTGTGAGCCAAAAAGGGCGTACTCCTGAGGCTAACGCAACATACAAAACCATGGACGAGCCTGTAGATACTCTTATTCCGCTAATGGTGCTTGTAAACTCTTCGAGCGCATCTTCTTCTGAGATAGTGGCAGGAGCATTGCAGGATTTGGACAGGGCCTATATTGCAGGAACACGTACATTTGGAAAGGGACTTGTTCAGGGAATGCGTTCTGTGGGTTATAACGGCACAATAAAATTTACCATTGCAAAATATTATACCCCGAGCGGACGCTGTGTGCAGGCTATAGATTATTCAAACAGAAATTCCGACGGCAGTGTGGGTACAGTACCTGATTCCCTTAAAAAGGCATTTAGAACAAAGAACGGCAGAACTGTTTATGATGGAGGGGGTATAACACCCGATTCAACGATAAACTCTTTGCCATACAGCCGTCCGGCTTTGTCGTTGGTGCTTAATGATATAATAAACGATTATGCGTTGCTGTACTATTCAAAGAATAAAGAGATAGCTCCTGCCGGAAGTTTTTCGCTTTCAGACAAAGAGTATGAAGATTTTGTAAAATATGCTTCGTCTCGCGATTTCGATAGCCGCAGTGCAGCTTTGGTACAGTTGGAACAGATGATAAAATCTGCCAAGAATGAAGATTTGTATGAGCTTAACAGGGCGGAGTTTGAAGAGCTCAAAAAGAAACTCTCTATTTCAAAAGAGGAGATGCTCCGTATAAAAAAGGATGAGTTTAAACCGCTTGTGGAGGAGGAGATTGCAAATAAATTCTACTTTACTCCGGGGCGTGTAGAATCTATAATACGAAACGATACCCAACTGCACAAGGCACTTGGGATTGAATTTTAACGCTGTTATTGAGTGAAGAGAGCTTGGAGTTTATCTCTTAAATGCTCTCTTCAAACAGATATACTTTATCTGAACGTCTGAGTTTTTGCGCAACCGGAATCGAGCAGTATTCCCCCTTTGTTGCCGTGTCTGTAGGGTTGAGCTCTACGCGTATTTCTGGAATCTCCAATTCTATTACACCGGTTGAGGGGCCTATTATAAGAATGTTGTTTCCTACTTTTAGTTCTCCGGTCTCCACAAGAACCTCTGCAACGCCAATGTTGGAGAAATAGTTGGTTATCTTTCCTATATATGTTTTTTTGCGGGTGGCCTTGTTGCCGTATACAGAACTCCACTCTCCGAGACGTGCCCCCTGATAGTAACCGTCCCAGAATCCGCGGTTAAATACCTGTCCCAATTCCTCTTTAAGCGAGGCGGCAAGCTCCTGTGTAAAGTTCCCCGACATTACCGCATCTGCAGCGCGTCTGTAGGCCCATGTAACTTTCTTTACATACTCTGCACTTCTTGCCCTTCCCTCTATTTTAAATACGCTTACACCGGCATCTATCATTTTGTCCATAAACTCAATTGTACACAGGTCTTTGGGAGACATTATGTATTTGTTGTCTATCTGCAGTTTATCTCCGGTTTCAAGGTCTGTGACTTCGTATCCTCTACGGCACAACTGATAGCATGAACCTCTGTTTGCAGAGGCGTTATAATGATGCAGGCTTAAATAGCATTTGCCGGATACTGCCATGCAGAGAGCTCCGTGGCAGAACATTTCTATCTGCACAGGCTCGCCTTTAGGTCCTGTTATCTTTTCTGTCTCTATCTTTTGGCTTATCTCTTTTACCTGTGGCATAGAGAGTTCGCGTGCAAGAACAACAACGTCGGCAAATTGGGCATAAAATTTAAGTGCCTCATAATTTGAAACGTTGAGCTGTGTTGAGATGTGCACCTCCATACCAATGGAGCGTGCGTATGAGATTGCTGCCATATCAGAAGCTATAACAGCTGTGATGCCTGCTTTCTTGGCTGCATCTAAAGCCTCTTTCATTGGCTCTATATCGTTGTTATACAACACTATGTTTAGTGTGAGATAAGAACGCACGCCGTGCTCATTGCATATTGCAACAATTTTCTCTATGTCGTTTGGCGAAAAATTGTTTGCAGAGTGCGAACGCATGTTGAGGTTTCCAACACCAAAATAGATTGAGTCTGCCCCTCCCTGTATTGCAGCATGAAGGCACTCAAAATTGCCGGCCGGAGCCATTATCTCTATCTTTTTCTGTTGCATAACTTAATGTCTTATAATTTCTGTAATCTTGTCTACAAGTTGTTGTGGTTTTATTCCGTAAAGGCAGGCATAATCGCCTCTCATACATGGTTTGTTGCCGTAAATTGAGCATGGCCGGCATGCAAGATCTGTTTGAAGTGCATTCTCGGGTGCTTGTCTCCAGCCATAAAATCCTGCAAAAGGGTGTGTAGCCCCCCAGATAGATACTACCGGTGTATCTACAAGCGAAGCAAGGTGCATATTGGCAGAATCCATACTTACCATAACACTCAGGCTTCTCATAAGTTCCTGCTCCTGCTTCATTTTATATTTTCCGGCAGCAGACTCCGTGTTAGGATATTTTGCCGCAATCCCCTCAAGTATCTCTACCTCTTTTTTTCCGCCGCCAAAAAGTATGATTTTGTTGTTTGGATTGGCTGTTAGCAGCTTTATAGCCTCTTCTACATACTCTAACGGCCAGCATTTACCTTTGTGTTGTGCAAACGGGGCAATTCCTATAAGAGTGCTCTCTTTTTCTGCAGCATTTCTCTTTGTTTCCGGCCTGTTATTATTGTTGGCAAAATTCAAATCATTTAACCCCAAAGCTGCAAATACCTCTTCATAGCGGCGCATGCTGCTCTTCTGCTGTACAAGAATCTTGTTTTTTTCTCTTACAAGAGCTTTCTTTCCCTTGCGCCCCTTATCTATGGCCATGCAGCGTATACCGTTAAGCCTTAATCTGCCGCGGATTATTTTTGTGCGTATTACATTATGAATATCTGCCACATCCGTTATCTGCAGAGGTAACAGCGAGTCGCTTGTAAAGCGCAATACATCAAATATACCGCGCTTGTCTTTTGGTAGATCGAATGGTATAAAATGCAAATTGTCAACCCCTTCAAATAGTGGAGAGGTTGACGGTTGCGACAACACAGAAAATTTTATCTGCGGATTATTGCGTGCATACTCTTTTATCAGAGGTACAGAGATGGCAATATCGCCAAGAGCCGAGAGTCTGATTATAAGAATATGGCGTTGTTTGTCTTTTGCCATGCAAACAGTGTTTACTTATTATTGCAGCAGAAGCTCTTCTTACTGCTGTTTTGCATACAATACAGGATTCAAGGCAGGGTCGTTGTACATTTTCATCTGCTTGTAAACCTTCATGTATTTGTTTCCGGCCTCAATATCTGCAAGTAACTGATCTATTGCAGATGAGAGGTCTTTTCTCTGTTCTAACAAAATGTCCAGCTTCTTACGGCACTCTGCCTTGTGAGCCTCGTCTGCACCCTCTCTTGTTGCCTCTATGTTCATGTGATAAATTTTGAGGGCAAGAATAGAGAGTCGGTCGATAGCCCATGCAGGACTTTCTGTATTGATGATTGCATCTGCCTTAACGGCAACATCTTTATATTTGTCGAGCATATAGCTATCTATAAGCTCTACCAAATCTGTTCTGTCCTGATTTGATTTGTCTATTCTTCTTTTTATTTTAAGAGCCTCAACCGGATCTATCTCAGGATTGCGGATAATATCTTCCAGATGCCACTGCACAGTATCTATCCAATTTTTAAGGTATAGATAAAACTCAATGCTTTTAAAAGGATAATCATTCTTTATAGGAGCATCAACATCATCTGTAAGGTGATAATTCTTTATGCAAGTGTCAAAAATCTGATTGCTTAATTCGCTGAAGTTCATATTTTCTTAAGTTTTTATTTGTTTCTGTTTATGAGCATGTCTGCATACTCTTCCAATTGTTGTTTTTGGGCGGGAGAAAAACCAAGGTTGGCAACGAGGACCAATGCCTCTCTGTGGTAGGCTGCAATAGCCTCTTCTGCCGCCTTTTTAACTCCGAGCTCTACATAGAGTTCCTGCATTCCTGCAATCTTCTCTGCAGCCCTGTCGGCCTTCAAAGATAGTAAATAATCGAGTCTCTCCCTATTTGCGGCTGTAATACGTTTGAATGTTTCTACCAAGAGCCATGTTTTTTTGTTGTTAAGTATGTCTCCGCCAATGCTTTTGCCAAAAATGTTGCTCTCTCCAAAAGTGTCGAGATAATCATCTTTTATCTGGAATGCAATTCCCAATTGATATGCAAAATCGTACAATGTGTTGCAAACCTTTTCGTCTGCACCGGCTATAATCGCACCCATTTTGGCAGAGCAGGCAATTAAAACGGCCGTTTTAAGCCCTATCATTGCAAGGTAGTCTTCCATTGTTATTAACGGAAGCTCCTCGTAATTCATGTCGTATTGTTGTCCTTCACATACTTGGGCCGCTGTTTTAGAGAAAAGGGCAAGGGCCTCAGGCAGTTTTTCATTAGGGCAGGCCGACAATAATTCATAAGATTTTATAGACATTACATCGCCCGACAGGATTGCAATATTGCTGTTCCACTTTTTATACACGGTAGGCTGGCCGCGTCTTATATCGGCCTTGTCCATGATGTCGTCATGAATGAGTGTAAAGCCGTGGAATATTTCCAGGGCCAAAGCGGGATTGAGAATGAACTTTTCAATCTTGTCTGAAAAAAGATTGTATGTCATAAGGCAGGTAACCGGTCTTAACCGCTTTCCGCCTATTGAAATCATATATTCCAAAGGATTATATAGTTCTGCCGGCTCCATATTAAAATCAAGGGCGGCAAGACCTCTGTTTACTATAGTTTGAAATTCTTGTATTGTGTACATTAGAATCGGATGCTAATATTTGGCATACAAAGGTAATGGTTTTTGTATAAATTCGTATATTCGCGCCCATGGAAAAATGCAAATCTGATATAGCTACTGTGGTAAAGCATACCGGGAGTCACTATTTGCTCTCGGAGCTTCCGGAATGGAATCTTTTTCCGGCCGTAATAAAAGGTAAACTGAGGCTCAAGGGTTTTAACTCCACAAATCCCGTTGCGGTTGGCGATTTGGTGGAATTTGACAGGGCCGGCAGCAACAGTCCGGCTACGATAAAGGCAATTTTGCCGCGACGCAACTGTGTTATACGCAAATCTACCAATCTTAGCCGTCAGTCTCACGTTATTGCTGCAAATATAGATATGGCCTTTCTTATTGTAACAGTGGCATATCCCGAGGTAAAACTGCAGTTTGCCGACAGATTTTTGGTTACATGCGAGGCCTACAATGTGCCCGTGACAATTCTGCTGAATAAGATGGATTTGTACAACGAGGAGCAACTGGCAATGGCAGAGGCTTTTGAACAGATTTACACAAGTGCGGGGTATGATGTTGTAAAATGCTCAGCAACGGAGAATACGGGAATAGAAGAACTTAGGGAGAGATGCAAGGGTAAGGTTGTTTTGTTCTCCGGACAGTCAGGCGTGGGAAAATCTTCTGTAATAAGAGCGCTCGATCCGGCATTGGAACTGCGTACAGGCGAAATATCGGCATATCACCTGCAGGGAAAACATACAACCACATTTTATGAGATGCACCCTATATCAACGGGAGGATTTGTAATAGATACTCCTGGTATAAGGGGCTTTGGCCTTGTAGATGTTTCTCCGGAGGAGTTGAGTACATATTTTCCTGAAATGTTGCGCGTAGAGGATAATTGCCGTTTTGCACCATGTACCCATACGCATGAGCCGGGATGTGCTGTAAAAGATGCTGTTGAAAACGGCGATATTTCTGTGGAGAGATACGAATCTTATTTGGGCATGCTCGAAGAAGAGGGAAAATACAGATGAACAGGCAGGTTCTAAAATTGGCAGTTCCCAGCATCTTTGCAAATATTACCGTGCCTCTTGTTGGCATGGTAGATGTTGCCATTGCCGGCAGATTGGGCGAAGCTGCCCTTATAGGGGGAATAGCCGTGGCAACCATGCTATTTGATTTGCTCTACTGGAATATGGGATTTTTGCGTGTAGGTACAAGCGGAATGGTTGCGCAGGCATACGGGCGAAAAGATTTTGCAGAGGCAATGAGGGTGTTTGTGCAGGGAATCTTTACATCTGTTCTTATAACAATGATTATATGGGTAATACAGTTTGCTTATGTAGATATTGCATTTAAATTCATAGAGTGCTCTCCCGAGGTAGAAGAACTGGCGCGCGAGTACTACTTTATAAGAATATGGGCAGCCCCGGCAACTCTCTCCCTTTATGTGTTTAAAGGATTCTTTATAGGTATGCAGAATGCCATAAGCCCAATGGCGGTAGATGTTACCATAAATGTAACAAATCTGGTTGCCAGTATATTTTTTGCCGTATATGCAGGAATGGGATTTGCCGGTATAGCTATGGGAACGGTAGTTGCCCAATATGCCGGACTTTTTCTCTCCATACTCTTTATGCTTGGCAATTATAAAAAACTTTTCAGGTATATAAGTCTAAAAAACAGTATAGAGATAAAGAGCGTAAAGAGATTCTTTGTGCTTAATTCCAATCTGTTTGTGCGTTCGATCTGTTTTCTCTTTATATATACCGGATTTACCTCGCTGTCGGCACAATATGGCGATGTGCTTTTGGCTGTATGCACAATAATAATGAAGATTATGATGCTCTTCTCTTACTTTATAGATGGCTTTGCCTATGCCGGAGAAGCTCTTGCCGGAAAATATATAGGGGCATCAGACAAACCCTCTCTGCAGAGGGCGGTAAAGGTCATATTTGTATGGAGTATATCAATAGGGATACTCTCTACAGCTGTATATCTTTTTGCAGGCGAAGCTTTGGTAAAGATGCTTACAGATAATGTGCAGGTTATAGAGAGTTCACGCGGGTTTCTTTTCTGGCTGCTTATAATGCCTGTTGCAAGTTGTGCGGCCTTTACATGGGATGGAATATTTATAGGGGCAACTGCTTCAAAAGCCATACGAAACTCCATGATATATGCGGTAATTGCATTTTATCTCTGCTACTACGCCTTAAATCCGCTAATTGGAGTGCAATCGTTATGGGTTGCATATATGGCGCACCTTGTTGTGCGTACTGCATATCTCTCCTTTATGGCAAAGCGTGCTGTTTTTGCATTCTAAAACCGGGCGGTCTCTAAAAATCTCCAAGAATATACGCAAACGGGTTTTTTGAGCGGTAAATTTTTGTACCTTTAACATCTGTAATGTTTACAAAAAACCTATTTACTTGATTATGAAAATAAATTCGTTGTTTTTTAATAAAACGCAATCGCTCTTTGTGGCAATATTTATGCTTTTGCCGCTGTTCTCGGCTGCCGAAACGCTATATTTTCCGTATAATCCTGTGCTTTCTCCCAATGGAAGCACAATTTATTTTTCGTATGACGGAGATATATTCAAGGTGTCGTCTGAGGGCGGTCTTGCAATGAGGCTCGTCTCTTTGGGCGGTTATGAAAGCCATCCTAAAGTCTCTCCCGACGGAAAATATCTTGCATTTGCCTCTACCGTTCAGGGTAACAACGATGTATATGTAGTGCCGGTTGAGGGGGGAGAGGTAAAGCGTCTTACATGGCATGAAAGCAGCGATGTGCCATCGGGTTGGAGCAGCGATTCCAAATATATCTACTTTGAAAGCGGAAGGGCAAATGCTCGTACAACATATAAAGTTGCGCTTTCCGGCGGCACACCAATAAGGCTTTTTGACAACTACTTTAATACAATTGTAAATCTGGCCGAGAATCCTGTAACCGGAGAGTTGTATTTTAACGAATCTGGAGAGAGTATAAGTTTTCCTACCCGCAAAAGGTATGTTGGAGACCATAATCCCGATATAAAATCATGGAATCCTGCAACCCAAAAATATACCTGTCTAACCGATTATGAGGGAAAAGATGCCTGGCCTATGTCTGATAAAAACGGCAATCTCTATTTTGTTACCGACAGGTTTAACAAAGAGTCCAATCTTGCAAAGATGTCTAACAGCGGTGAGGTTGCACAGCTTACAGATTTCTCAAATTCTATACAGTATCCGTCGATAAGTTATGATGGAAACAGAATTGTGTTCATTTTAGAATACAAGATACATTGTCTTGATGTGGCAACAGGAAAGGTGTTCTGTCCGCAGATTTCGATTGCCGACAACAATGTGGATATAGAGCGTAATTTTGCAAATCAAGCCCCATCTAATGTAGCAGTATCTCCCGACGGAAAGAAATTTGCCTTTGCAATACGCGGACTGCTCTATGTGAGTGATGCAAAAGGAAAATATCTGCATCGTTTGCCTACCCCTGCAAATGAGCGTGTGAGCGAAATAGTTTGGGGAGATGATAACAAGACTCTCTATTATACCCGTACCAATCGCGGTTTTACCTCTATTTTTACAAACAAGGCCGACGGTTCATCCTCAGAAAAATATGTTTACGGACAAGACTGCAATATAAAGAACCTTAAAATGTCGCACGACAAAAAGAGAGTGGCTTTTATTTGCGGTAACAATTCTGTAATGACACTTAAAACTTCCGACAACTCAGTAGGAAAGATTGCCGATGCACAATTTTGGTCATACGGCAGATATACACTCAGTTTCTCGTTCGATAATAATTATTTGGCCTTTGAGGCAATGAATCTGTTTGAAAGAGAAATTTATATCTACTCATTTAGAGAGAAGAAGCTGTATAATCTTACCAATTCTGCTTGTAGCGAAGGGTCTCCGGTATTTTCTCCCGACGGAAAATATCTCTTTATGAGTGCAAACTTTAACGGAACAACATTTCCGCGCGGCGGTTCTGATTTTACCCTTTACAAATTGCCGTTGCTTAAATACGATACAAAACCTTTTAAATCGGATGTATATGATAATCTGTTTGCAGAGAAGGAGAAAAAGACAAAAGACAAAACGCCCGAAGTTAAAATAGATTTCAAAAATATACATAGTCGTTTGGAGTCTGTAAGTTATGGCGCTTATGATGCATATACCTTTAAGAAAAAGGATAAAGCATGGTTACTGTACAGAGAGCGTGGCGGTGTGTACTCTTTGGATTTGTCTGACCCTTATGCCGAGGCTAAGGCAATAAAAGGATTGGGACGGTGCTACTTTATAAATTCAGACAATGAACTTTATGCCGTAAACGGTGGGGATATATATAAAATAGAGGGGGCTACGGCAACCAAGACCTCTGTAAAGCAGTCTGTTGTAAAAAATCTTAAAGATGAGTTCGAGCAGATGTTTCATGAGGCGTGGGGACTTATAGACCAAAATTTCTATGATGTGAATTTTCATGGAACAGACTGGAAGGCAAAGCGCGATTATTATGCTTCGTTCCTCCCTTATGTTCGCAGTAGGGAGAATCTCATTACCATAATAAACGATATGCTTGGAGAGCTTAATTCGTCTCATTTAGGTTTCCGTTCTTATGGCGGAGAACAGGTTAATACACAAACAAAAAGTTTCTCAAAAGAGACCGGTATTGTGTGGAACAATACAAAACCGTATGTTGTGGAGAGGATTGTAGAGGGGACTCCGGCTTGTAATGTAGATACAGATATACAGAAAGGTGATGTTTTAGTGGCTGTTAATGGAGAGAGAGTTTCTGAGAAAGAAAATAGAGAGAAATATCTGTCGGGACCTATAAAGGAGAGCGAGGTTCTGTTTACTCTAAAAAGAGGCAACAAGGAGTTTGATATAAAATTGCATGTTATAAGCTATTCTTTTATGAAGGAGGCTCTGTATGAGGAGTGGGAGGAGAGAAATCGAGAACAGGTAGAGCGAGAGGGTAACGGTAGGATTGCATATACTCACATGCGCGATATGGGAGTTGGGGAGTTGAGCAATTTTTATAAGGATATGTATGTTAGAACAGCCGGAAAGGAGGCTGTAATATTGGATTTGAGATACAATAACGGTGGTAATGTGCATAAAGAGGTGTTGGATTTTCTTGCTCAGAAAGCGCATTTCAATTGGAGCTACAGAGATTTTCCGGCCAATCCGCATCCTAATGTAACACCTGCGGATATGCCTGTTATTGTACTTGTTAATGAAAGAAGCCTTAGCGATGCAGAGGTAACGTCAAACGGAATAAAATCTTTGGGGCTTGCAACAATCGTTGGAACAGAGACTTATCGTTGGATAATATTTACAACGGGAACAAATATGATAGACGGTTCTACATTGCGTCTTCCGGCTTGGGGATGTTATTCGTTAGACGGCAAAGATTTGGAATCAACCGGTGTTAAGCCTGATATTTATGTAAAAAACACATTTGAAGACAGACTTAAAGATAAAGACCCGCAATTGGAGAGGGCAATAAAGGAGGCATTGAGGCAGTTGGATAGAAAATAGACTAAAAAACTGTAAACTATATAACTATGAAACGTGATTTGAAGTATTTGCAATTGTTGGCCAAGAGTTTTCCTACAATTCAGGCCGCGAGTACTGAGATTATAAACTTGGAGGCCATATTAAACCTGCCAAAAGGAACGGAGCATTTTGTAACCGATTTGCATGGTGAGCATGAAGCTTTTGACCATGTTCTCCGTAATGCCTCCGGAACTATAAAAAGAAAAGTAGAGGAGATTTTCGGACATACATTGAGAGACTCAGAAAAGAGGGATTTGTGTACTCTTATCTATTATCCTGAGGGCAAGTTAAAGATTGTAAAACAGGTAGAAGAGGATATAGACGAGTGGTATAAAGTTGCACTCATGAGGCTTGTAAGGGTCTGTTCAAATGTATCGTCTAAATATACACGTTCAAAGGTAAGAAAGGCTTTGCCTGTAGAGTATGCCTATATTATTGAGGAGCTTTTGCATGAGTCAAAAGGAGAGGAGGCAAACAAGCATAATTATATAATGGCCATTGTGGAGACCATTGTCTCTACAGGACGCGCAGATCACTTTATTACAGCAATCTGTAAACTGATACAGCGGCTTGTTATAGATTGCCTGCATATTATAGGTGATATATATGACAGAGGACCGGGTGCGCATATTATACTCGACAGACTTTGCGGCTATCATAATTTTGATATACAGTGGGGTAATCATGACCTTGTTTGGATGGGTGCTGCCGCCGGAAGTCAGGCATGTGTTGCAAACGTGCTCAGAATGTGTTTCAGATATGCAAATCTCGTTACTTTGGAAGAGGGTTATGGAATAAATCTGCTGCCTCTTGCAACTTTTGCAATGGATGTTTACGGCGATGACCCATGTACTATATTCAGGCCTAAGAACTCAGATGAAGGACTTGTAGATCCAAAGCAGCTCAAACTCATAGCCAAGATGCACAAAGCCATAACAATAATGCAGTTCAAATTAGAGTATCAGATAATAAGCAGGAGAAAAGAGTTTGGAATGGATGACCGCAATCTGCTGCACAAAATAAATTTTGAAAAAGGCACTGTTGAGATTAACGGCAATGAGTATCCGCTTAGAGACAGGGATTTTGAAACAGTAAATCCGCAAGACCCTTATGCGCTTACTCCGGAGGAGTCTGATATTATAGAAAAACTTACGCACAGTTTTACATCGAGCGCAAGATTGGCAAAACACATGGATTGCCTGTACAAGCATGGTGCGCTGTATCTTGTGCATAATTCAAATCTGTTGTATCACGGTTCTGTTCCGTTAAATGAAGACGGCTCGTTTAAGTCTTTGTCTATACATGGAAAAGAGTATGCCGGAAAGGCTCTGTTTGATAAAGTAGACCAGCTTGTAAGAAATGCCTATTACGAAGAGCCTAACACTGCAAGCAAACTTTATGGTCAGGATTTTATCTGGTATTTGTGGTGCGGCCCGGTTTCTCCACCTTTCGATAAAAACAGAATGGCAACCTTTGAAAGGTATCTGCTCACAGACAAGGAGGTTCAAAAGGAGAATAAGGGAAATTACTACGTGTTAAAGAACAATAAGGATATATGTGAGAAGATTCTCAGAGAGTTTGGCATAGAAGATACAGAGCATGCACATATCATAAACGGACACATCCCCGTAAAGACAATAAAGGGTGAGACCCCTATTAAGGCAGGAGGAAAACTATTGGTTATAGACGGAGGCTATTCAAAGGCATATCAGGCAGAAACGGGTATTGCCGGCTATACACTCGTTTATAATTCGTTTGGACTTAAACTTGTTCAGCATGAGCCGTTTGAATCTAAACAAAAGGCTATAGAGTTGGGTATGGATATTATTTCGGAGACAAAAGTCGTAGAATTTCTCGATAAACGTATTCTTGTGAGGGATACAGACAACGGTAAAAAACTACAGGACCAGATTGAGGATTTAAAGCAATTGCTTGCCGCTTTTAGAAAGGGTGCAATACGTTAATATTTCTGTTGTATCAAAATATTGTTTACTTTTGCGGCCCTAATTTAAAAATGTATAGAGATGAATTGGTTTGAGAGTCTGTTTTTCGGCAATACCATTGCGCATGCCGTACTTATTTTATCTTTAGTTGTTACAATAGGTGTGTTTTTGGGCCGCATAAAGATTGGTGGTGTATCATTGGGCGTTACATGGGTGCTTTTTGTGGGTATTGTGTTTGGTCACTTTAATATGGGGCTTAACGAGTCTATAATTCATTTTGTAAAGGAGTTCGGTCTCATATTGTTTGTATACTCTGTAGGATTGCAGGTGGGCCCCGGATTTTTCTCATCTTTCAAGAAAGGCGGTGTTACTTTAAATATGATTGCAACCATAATTGTATTGCTCGGCTGTGTGCTTGCTTATGCAATTCATCTGCTGTCGGGAACAGATATGGTAACAATGGTGGGTGTTCTGTTTGGTGCGGTTACAAATACTCCTGGTTTGGGTGCTGCACAGCAGACATATTCCGATGTTATGGCGGAGATTAATCCTGCCATGGCAGAGGCAGACCCTTCAATAGCAATGGGTTATGCAGTGGCTTATCCTTTAGGTGTTGTGGGTATAACACTTACCATAGTACTTATAAGGTATCTGTTTGGAATGAAGATAGAGCAGGAGAATGCCACAGCAAAAGCAGAGGAGAGCGGAAATATAAAGGCCGCTATAAAATTCTCTGTTGTAGTTCATAATGCTGCGCTTGCCGGCAAGTCGATAATGGAAGCACATGCCCTTTTAGATAAAGATTATGTTGTTAGCCGTTTGTGCAGGGCCAATGGTAGGATAGAAATTCCTACAGGCGCTACAAAAATTGAGATTAATGACCGATTGCTTATAATATCCGATGAACAGAATAAGGATTCTATAACCGCGTTTATGGGTGAGTCCATTGATATGCACTTTGATGAGTGGAAAGAGCTTGATGCGCAGCTTGTGAGCAAGAAAATAGTTATAACCAAAGAGGGCGTGAACGGCAAAACATTGGAGCAGCTTAAAATTCGTTCTCTATATGGTGTTAATGTTACCAGAGTTACCCGTGCAGGAATAGACCTTGTGGCTGCCGGCGATTTGGAGCTACAGTTTGGAGACCGTGTTATAGTGGTTGGTACAGATGAGGATATAGAGACTCTTGCAAGGGCTTTGGGTAATTCTGCCAAAGATTTGAGACACCCTAATCTTATGGGTATATTCCTTGGAATAGCGGTTGGTGTTATATTTGGTTCAATACCGTTTACCATTCCTGGAATGCCTCAGGCCGTTAAGTTGGGATTGGCCGGCGGTCCGCTTATTATAGCAATCCTTATAAGCAGTTTCGGTTATAAATTTAAAGTTGTTACATATACTACCCAGAGTGCCAATATGATGCTTAGAGAGATTGGAATATCGCTCTTCCTTGCGGCTGTGGGATTGAGCGCGGGAGAGGGCTTTATAGATACCATAGTAAACGGTGGCGGCTATCTTTGGGTTCTTTACGGTATTGTAATAACAGTTGTTCCTCTTCTTGTAGGTGCGGCAATCGGAAGATTCTGTTATAAGCTCAACTATTACACTTTAATGGGTGTTATGGCCGGCAGCTGTACAAACCCTTCGGCGCTTGCTTATTCAAACTCGGTATCGCCAAATAACCGTCAGGCCATATCATACGCAACGGTGTATCCTCTTACAATGTTTTTGAGGGTGCTTACCGCTCAGATAATGATGCTGATAGCTTTATAATTACTATAACTGCAAACTGTTGTTATGGCAAAGAAAAAGAGGGAGTTTCCAAATACTTACGTTATAATATTTGCAATAATTCTCGTTTGTGCAGCGGCAACATGGTTTGTTCCCGGCGGGGAGTATGTAAAGAGCGCTCAGGGCGTTGAGTTTGAGTATGTTACTGCTCAGGGTCAGTGGTGGCAGATATTTTCTGCTTTTTATAACGGATTTGTAAAACAGGCAGGAATAATAATATTCATCCTTGTTATTGGCGCATCTTTTTGGGTTGTGAACAAAAGCAAGGCTATAGATGCCGGGATATTCTCTTTTTTAAGGCTTGTAACAAAACTTGAACATAACAGACTATTAGCCGTAATTGGTGTTAATAATATTGTTATAACGCTCGTTATGCTTATGTTCAGCCTGTTTGGTGCGGTTTTTGGCATGAGCGAAGAGACAATAGCCTTTGTTGTTATTGTAATACCTTTGGCAATCTCAATGGGTTATGACTCGATAGTGGGTGTGTGCATGGTATATGTAGCTGCGCATGTTGGTTTTGCCGGAGCAATGCTTAATCCGTTTACAATAGGTATAGCTCAGGATATTGCCGGTCTGCCTCTTTTTTCCGGAATAGAGTACCGTCTGTTTTGCTGGATTGTTCTCAATGTTGTAATGATTGCTTTTGTGTTGTGCTATGCAGGCCGTATAAAGAGGAATCCGCAAAAGTCAATAATGTATGAGGCCGACAGCTATTGGAGAGAGAATATAAAGGTGCAGAATGCTGGTATAGAGTATTATAAGAACAGAAGTTCTTGGTTCTCGTTTATTATTGTTGCTGCCGCCATTTTGGTATTCACTTATATGTATAGTGGTGATACTTACATATCGGTTGGAGCGCAAAAATATCATACACCGTGGCTGTTACCTGTGATAGCTGTGTTTTTTATTGCAAGTTCTCTGTTCTCGCTCAAAAAATCGGTGCATTTTTATATTCTGCAGCTTTTAGGATTTACCATAGTATATCTTATTGTGGGCGTTTTGGGGTATCAATGGTATATAGGTGAAATTTCTGCACTGTTCCTCGCTTTGGGCGTGTTTAGTGCAATGGCGATGGGGCTTTCTTGTAATGAAACCGTAAACGAACTCATGGCCGGAGCAAAAGATATAATGAGTGCAGCCCTTATAGTAGGCCTTGCCGCCGGAATTGTATATATCCTTCAGGAGGGTAGGATAATAGATACAATCCTGCATGCCATGGCAAGCGGATTGGGGCAGGCGGGAGAGGTTGGTTCTCTTGGTCTGATGTATCTGATACAGACCGTTGTAAATATTGTAATCCCTTCGGCGAGTGCAAAGGCGGCCATTACAATGCCTATTATGGCTCCGTTTGCAGATATAATAGGTGTAAGCCGTCAGGCTACGGTATTGGCATTCCAGTTTGGCGACGGCTTTACAAATATGATTACCCCAACATCAGGAGTGCTTATAGCGGTGCTTGGAATTGCAAGAATACCTTACGGAAAGTGGTTTAAATGGGTGTTGCCGTTTATATTACTGCTTGTTGTTGTGGGATTTCTGCTTCTTCTTCCAACCGTCTTTATGCAGTTGAACGGCTTTTAATTCAAAAAAACTGCATAAATCTTTGTACTTTAAGAAATTAATTTTACCTTTGCAACCCGTTTTATACTCGGGTTTTAGTATAAAGTAAAGATTAACAATTAATTATGCCAACAATTCAACAGTTAGTTCGCAACGGTCGCGAGGTTATTGTAGAGAAATCAAAATCTCGTGCACTGGATGCTTGTCCTCAGAGACGTGGAGTTTGCGTACGTGTTTACACAACAACTCCTAAGAAACCTAACTCGGCTATGCGTAAAGTAGCCCGTGTAAGGTTGACAAATCAAAAAGAGGTGAATGCCTACATCCCTGGAGAAGGACACAACTTGCAAGAGCACTCAATTGTTCTTGTTCGCGGTGGCCGTGTTAAAGACCTTCCAGGAGTACGTTATCACATTCTTAGAGGTGCATTAGATACTGCAGGCGTAGATGGACGTAAACAATCACGTTCACTTTACGGTGCAAAAAGACCTAAAGCAGCTAAGAAGTAAGTCATTAATCATTTAAAATCTAAAGAAAATGAGAAAAACGAAGCCTAAAAAGAGGATTCTACTTCCTGATCCGAAATTTCACGATGTGATGGTTACACGTTTCGTGAATAATTTGATGTTGCAGGGGAAGAAGAGTATCGCTTATGCTATTTTTTACGATTCAATCGACATGATTGGCGAGAAGATGAAAGATTCTGACAAGGCTCCACTGGAAATCTGGAAAAAAGCTCTTGAAAATATTACCCCTCAAGTTGAGGTTAAAAGCCGTAGAGTGGGTGGTGCAAACTTCCAGGTTCCTACAGAGGTGCGTCCTGAAAGAAAAATTTCATTGAGTATGAAGAACATGATTCTTTATGCGCGCAAACGTTCAGGCCGCTCAATGGCTGAAAAATTAGCTGCAGAGATACTGGCTGCATACAATAATGAGGGTGCTGCCTTCAAGAGAAAAGAAGACATGCACAAGATGGCTGAGGCCAACAAAGCATTTGCTCATTTCCGTTTTTAGTACCAAGGAGAACCAATGGCAAGAGATTTAAAATTCACTAGAAATATCGGTATCATGGCTCATATTGATGCCGGTAAGACAACAACTTCCGAGAGGATTTTGTTTTACACTGGTAAAACCCACAAGATTGGTGAGGTTCACGAAGGTGCTGCCACAATGGACTGGATGGTTCAGGAGCAGGAGAGAGGTATTACCATTACTTCTGCCGCTACTACCGCATTTTGGCAATATAAAGGTGATACTTATCAGATTAACCTGATAGACACCCCGGGCCACGTAGACTTTACCGTAGAGGTGGAGAGGTCTTTGCGTGTTCTTGATGGTACTGTTGCAACATTTTGTGCTGTAGGCCGCGTACAACCGCAGTCTGAGACAGTTTGGAGACAAGCCGATAAATACAGAGTTCCTAAAATCGCATACGTAAACAAGATGGACCGTATTGGTGCAGATTTCCTTGCTGTAGTAAGTGAAATGAAAGAGAAACTCGGTGCAAATGCAATTCCTATTTGCCTTCCTATAGGAGCAGAAGATAAGTTCCAAGGTATCGTAGACCTTATTGCAATGAAGGGCTATTTCTACGATCAGGAGAGCAAAGAACTTGTAAATTACGAAGTAAGAGAAATTCCTGAAAATCTTCGTGCAGAGGCCGACGAGTGGAGAGGTAAACTCATTGAAGCCGCAGCTGAGTACGATGATGCTTTAATGGAAAAATTCTTTGAAGATCCGGATAGCATTACAGAAGACGAGTTGATTGCAGCTTTGAGAAAGGCTACTATTGATATGGCCGTTGTTCCTGTATGTTGTGGTTCTTCATTCAAAAATAAAGGCGTACAGTTCCTTTTGGACGCAGTGATGAGATTCCTTCCTTCTCCGCTCGATAAAAATGAGGTTGAGGGTACAAATCCGCGTACCGATGAGACTGTTGTACGTAAATCAAATATCAAGGAGCCTTTCTGTGCTTTGGTGTTCAAGATTGCTACAGACCCGTTTGTAGGACGTCTTGCATTCATGAGAGCATATTCAGGTAAACTTGATGCCGGCTCATACGTTCTTAATACCCGTTCAGACAAGAAAGAGCGTGTTGCAAGATTGTACCAAATGCACTCAAACAAACAGAATCCTATAGAGTTTGTAGAGGCAGGAGATATCTGTGCAGCCGTAGGTTTCAAGGATTTGAGAACTGGTGACACAATTTGTGATGAGAACAATCCTATAGTTCTTGAGTCTATGACTTTCCCTGATCCGGTTATCGGTTTGGCAGTTGAGCCTAAGACTCAGAAAGACCTCGATAAATTGGGTATAGCTCTTGGCAAACTTGCCGAGGAAGACCCTACATTTACAGTTAGAGCAGACCATGAGACAGGTCAGACTGTCATAAGCGGTATGGGTGAGCTCCACTTGGATATTATTGTAGACCGTTTGAGAAGAGAGTTTGGTGTTGAAATTAACCAAGGTGCTCCTCAGGTTAACTACAAAGAGGCTATCCGTTCTACTGTACAGCATAGAGAGGTATTTAAGAAACAATCCGGTGGTAAAGGTAAGTTTGCAGATATTATCGTTGAGATAGGACCTGCAGATGAGGGTGTAACCGGTTTGCAGTTCGTTGATGAGGTAAAAGGTGGTAATATTCCTAAAGAGTTTATCCCTGCTGTAGAGAAAGGCTTTAAAGCTGCTATGGCAAACGGTGTTCTTGCAGGATATGAAGTAACTTCTATGAAAGTTGTTCTAAAAGACGGTTCATTCCACCCTGTAGACTCAGATGCCTTGTCATTTGAAATCTGTGCCCGTCAGGCATTCCGTAAAGCATTGCCTAAGGCAACTCCTGTTATCATGGAGCCTATCATGTCTCTTGAGGTTGTAACTCCTGAGGATTACATGGGTGATGTAATAGGTGACCTTAACAAACGTAGAGGCCAGATTACAAGCATGGATTCTAAATCAAATGCAAGAATTGTAAACGCAAAAGTTCCTCTCGCTGAGCAGTTCGGATATGTTACTATCTTGAGAACCTTGTCTTCGGGTAGAGCAACAAGTACCATGACTTTCTCTCACTATGCAGAACTTCCTGCATCTCTTGCAAAAGATGTTATTGAGAAATCTGGCAACAAGAAGCTCGGAGACGACGAAGAGTAAAAATGAATTATAAATTGGTTAACAATATATAAAATGAGCCAAAAAATAAGAATTAAATTAAAATCTTACGATCATGCATTGGTAGACAAATCTGCCGATAAAATCGTAAAAACAGTAAAAGCTACAGGTGCAGTAGTCAGCGGTCCTATTCCACTTCCTACAGACAAGAAGATTTTTACTGTAAACCGCTCAACTTTCGTGAACAAAAAATCTCGCGAGCAGTTTGAGTTGAATTCTTTCCGCCGCTTGTTGGATATCTATAGCTCTACTCCTAAAACTGTAGATGCTTTGATGAAACTCGAATTACCAAGCGGAGTTGAGGTAGAAATCAAAGTTTGATTTTGAAATAAATAAAATAATCACTATATTTGCAGTCGCAATTGCCCTTTGAGGCACTTGCGATCACAAATATAGGTGATACGGTCCTATAGCTCAGTTGGTTAGTAGCACCTGACTCATAATCAGGGGGTCGCTGGTTCAAGCCCAGCTGGGACCACTCAAAAGAACAGAAAGCCTTGCAAAAATGCAGGGCTTTTCTTGTATCCGGGGAGTTTTTTGCTTTTTCTAAGATATCTATTTCATAGATAAAAATTAACAGAGCGGCTTGAATTTTTAAGTTCAAAGCCGCTCCATTAGTATTATTTGGTAATTAACCTTATTATGTAATTCTGCAATTATCTTCCAGATTCTGAGATGACCCAAAGGATAAAAGAAGAAGCCAAACTCAGACGACCTGGAATGTATAAATAAAGTTGAGCCCTTTTTCAGTAAACGTCATTTTTTTACTCTGAAAAATAAAGAAAAGTCGTTTTATTTCTCTGCAATTAATATATTTTATATATTTACAGGGAAATAAACAACATTTTTATGGGAAATATAATCGGCAGGAAACAAGAAATTAAAGAGCTGAACGACTTGTATAACAGCGATAAAGCACAAATGGTGGCTGTTTATGGAAGGCGAAGAGTGGGAAAAACATTCTTGGTGGACGAAGCATTGAAAGGTAGAATCACCTTTAGACATGCAGGACTATCTCCAAACAATGAGGATTCAGGCAAGAAAAATCTGCTCAAAGACCAGTTGAAGCATTTTTATCATTCGCTTCTGATGCATGGTATGAAGAAGAGTAAACAACCAGCATCTTGGTTGGACGCCTTTTTTATGCTTGAGCAACATTTGAACAACATTGATGATGGAAGTAGGCAGGTTGTTTTTCTTGATGAGCTTCCTTGGTTGGATACACCGCGTTCTGGTTTTCTAACTGCATTTGAGGCTTTTTGGAATACATGGGGATGCCATCGAGACAATCTTATGGTTGTTGTGTGCGGAAGTGCTAATTCTTGGATTTTGGATAACCTCATCAATGATACGGGTGGACTTTACGGAAGAACTACCTATGAGATAAAGTTGTCGCCATTTACACTAAAAGAGACTGAGGAGTTCTTGACGAGCAAGGAGATAAAAATGTCAAGATACGATGTTGCGCAGTGTAATATGGTACTTGGCGGCATACCTTACTATCTTGGTTACCTAACGAAGAATAACAGCCTTGCACAGAATATAGATCAGCTATTCTTCTCCCAGAAGCCAAGGCTACACAATGAGTTTGATCGTCTCTTTGCTTCGGTTTTTAAAAATCCAGAAGTAATGAAGAAGATAATCAGGTTGTTGGCAACATGCCATAGTGGATTTACGAGAAAAGAGATAATTTCAAAACTTGAGTTTGTGGATAGCGGTGATATTAGTGATTTCCTCAATGCTTTAATAGCCAGTGATTTCATTGTAAGATATACTCCTTTTGGAAAATCAACAAGAGATGACCATTACAGATTGATTGACCCATTCTGTCTATTCTATATTAAATATGTGTCAGGCAAAAATGTCGTAGATACTAATTTTTGGACAAATAACCAGATGTCACAGAGTGTAGTCAGTTGGCGAGGCTTTGCCTTTGAAGATCTTTGTATCAGACATATGTCCCAAATTAAGAAAGCATTGGGTATTTCAGGTGTCATAACATCACAGTCGAATTGGATTGTGCCAGGTAATGAAAATGTGGTAGGAATGCAGATCGATTTACTTATTAATCGAAATGACAATGTTGTAAATATGTGTGAGATGAAGTTCTACAATGAGGACTTCTCTGTAAATGGAGAGTATTACAAAAAGATTGCTTCCAGAGCAAACAAACTCCATGAAGAGCTGCCTAAAAAGTATACTGTTCACAGTACGCTGATTACCACATACGGACTTGCCTATAACGAATACAGTGGAGCTTTTCAGCAGGTTATAACACTCGAAGAACTGTTCTCCTAAAATGCCCGCAATCGTGCTGAATGGTTTTTGTATCTGGGTATCTTGTAACTTGCAGATATTTTGACTCACTCGCCAAACTATGGTGCAATTGAAAAAATTAACAGAGCGGCTTGAATTTTTGAAGTTCAAAGCCGCTCCGTTAGTATTATTTGGTAATTAACCTTATTATGTAATTTGTCAATTATACCTGTATTTTGTGCAGGTTTGTTTATACTGCCAAAATCCTTTTGCTGCTACTTTATTACGCCTAATTCTTTGCCTATTTTTGTAAAGGCTGCAATGGCTTTATCCAAATGTTCTTTCTCGTGTCCGGCAGAAATCTGTACTCTTATGCGGGCCTGACCTTTAGGAACAACAGGATAATAAAAACCAACTACGTAAATGCCCTCTTCTAACAGTTTTTCTGCCATTTGCTGAGAGAGTTTTGCATCGTAGAGCATAACAGCGCAAATTGCAGATTGGGTAGGTTTTATATCAAATCCTGCCTCTTTCATTTTGGCAACAAAATAATCGGTATTACTGTGCAACTTGTCTTGCAGCTCATTTGTGCGTGCCATCATGTCAAACATGGCAATACCTGCAGCTGCAACCATTGGTGGAATTGAGTTAGAGAAAAGGTACGGGCGAGAACGTTGGCGTAGCATTGCTATAATCTCTTTTTTACCGGTTGTAAAGCCGCCTATGGCTCCACCGAAAGCTTTGCCGAGAGTTCCTGTAAGAATCTCTATTTTGCCCCTTAAATTGTATTGTTCGGTAGTTCCTCGACCTGTTTTGCCAACAACTCCGGCAGAGTGTGACTCGTCTACCATAACCATTGCGTTATACTTCTCTGCCAACTCATAAATCTTGTCTAACGGAGCAACATTGCCGTCCATAGAGAAAACGCCGTCTGTTACAATAAGTCTGTGGCGTTGGGCCTGAGCCTGTTTCAGACACTCTTCGAGCTCTTGCGTGTTTGCGTTGGCATATCTGTATCTTTGGGCTTTACAAAGTCTTACGCCGTCTATAATGGAAGCATGGTTTAGCGCGTCTGAAATAATAGCATCTTCCTCGCTCAAAAGAGGCTCAAATACACCTCCGTTGGCATCGAAGCAGGCAGCATATAAGATTGTATCTTCTGTTCCAAAAAATTCTGCAATCTTTTTCTCAAGTTCTTTGTGCAAATCCTGAGTTCCGCATATAAAACGCACGCTCGACATACCAAAGCCTCTCTCATCCAACGCCTTTTTTGCGGCCTCTATAAGTTCTTTATTGTCTGACAGACCTAAATAATTATTTGCACAGAAATTGAGTACATCCTTGCCAGTATTTACTCTTATCTCTGCTTTTTGAGGAGAAACAATAATGCGCTCATTTTTGTAAAGGCCGGCTTCCTCAATAGATTTAAGCTCGGCCTCAAGATATTTCTGAAAACTGTTATACATGATAATTGTTATATTTTAAGTGATTTTTATTCAAAATTTAAAAGCATACACAAATATAAAGAATATATTGTCGAATTGTTAAACTATATTTGCGGCCCGATAGAAAACTTTACATAATGGAAAGTATAAAAGAGATTTTTAAAGTAGGTAAAGGCCCGTCGAGCAGTCATACCATGGGGCCGAGGAGTGCAGCTCTTGCATTCAAAGAAAAAAACGGGAATGCAGCCTCTTTTGGGGTTACTTTGTACGGAAGTTTGGCGGCAACAGGAAAAGGTCACCTTACAGATGTTGCACTATTGGAGGTTCTCGGCGGTTTTTCTAAAGAAGAACTCTCCTCTATGAGCATAGAAGAGCTTAGAGCACGTGAGCATAAGAGCAGATGTCGTCTGAATTTCAGGCCCGAAGTATTTTTGCCGCAACATCCCAACGGAATGTTCTTTGAGGCATATAATGAGGCAGGAGATGTTATAGATAAATGGACAACTTTTAGCATAGGCGGTGGAGATATAAGTGACAGTGGCAAACGAGAAAGCAAAGCACCGGTTTACCCACACTCCAAAATGGAAGATATACTTGCGTGGTGCAAAGACAACGGAACAAATTTTTGGGAGTATGTGGCCGAATACGAAGATAAAGATATATGGGATTATCTTGCCTATATATGGGAAACCATGAAGCAGACAATAGTTAGAGGCCTTGAGAATGAAGGTGTTTTACCGGGAGGACTCAAACTTGGACGTAAGGCGGCAGCGTGTCACATAAAGGCCAAAGGGTATCAAGGCTCTATGCAGAGGCGGGCAATAACATTCTCGTATGCTCTGGCATCTGCAGAAGAGAATGCGGCAGGCGGTACAATTGTTACAGCACCAACATGCGGTTCCTGTGGAGTTGTTCCTGCAGTCTGCTATCTCGACCAGAAATTCTACGCCTTTTCCGATACCAAAATAATAAGAGGACTTGCAACAGCAGGGCTCATAGGAAACATAATAAAAACAAATGCCTCCATATCGGGGGCAGAAGTAGGTTGCCAAGGAGAAATAGGCTCTGCATGCAGTATGGCGGCCGGGGCAAGTACTCAGATTTTTGGAGGAACACCCTCTCAAGTAGAATATGCAGCATCAATTGGAATGGAGCACTTTTTGGGGCTTACCTGTGACCCTGTATGCGGATTAGTGCAGATTCCTTGCATAGAGCGTAATGCCTTTGCTGCAA
Organism: uncultured Muribaculaceae bacterium; assembly: GCA_964621625.1. Taxonomy (GTDB): domain Bacteria; phylum Bacteroidota; class Bacteroidia; order Bacteroidales; family UBA932; genus Egerieousia. The sequence continues at coordinate 108,907 of CAZULV010000003.1, forward strand.
CACGGGCAATAGATGCAAATGTTTATTCGCTTATGTCCGACGGACGGCACAGAGTGAGCTTTGATACGGTTATAGAGGTTATGAAGAGAACCGGAAGAGATATTCCGAGTTTGTATAAAGAAACATCAGAGGGCGGATTGGCATATCTTATGTCAAAAAAATAGCTAAAGTTTGGAAAATAGATATTAAATTAGCAACCTTGTTTGTGCTATTATGTTTATAAAAACAAGTCAAATGTATTTTTAATAATCAAAACAATATAGTTATGGCATTAGAAGTTAATGATTCAAATTTTAAAGAAGTTGTTTTAAACAGCGACAAACCTGTAATGGTTGATTTTTGGGCAACATGGTGCGGCCCTTGCAAAGCCTTGATTCCTGTAGTTGAAGATGTTGCTGCCGAGTATGAGGGCAAAGCCGTTGTTGTAAAATGCAATGTTGATGAAGCTGCAGACGCTCCTATGGAGTATGGTATAAGAAACATTCCTACACTATTGTTCTTTAAAGGCGGTGAACTTAAAGCCAAATTGGTTGGTTCTGTGGCAAAAAGCGCAATTACTGCAGAATTGGATAAATTAATGTAATTTTAAAATCCTTAAAGATGAAGAAACTTGTACTTTTATCGCTGGCATTATTTATCTGTGCTTTTTCGTTAAGGGCGCAAAGTGGATTTGGAGTAAAGGCAGGCTTCAATTTCAACTCAATGTCTGACCTTGAATACAACAATATAAAAGAATCGGCAATAGAGAAAAAAACAGGATTTCATGTTGGCGTGCTCTATAAAATAAATTTACCATTAGGGCTTGCTTTGCAGCCGGAATTGCTCTATTCGCAGAAAGGCGGTTCTATAAATCCGGCTCCTGCTTGCAACACAGCCGACTATGATGGCGATTTTAAAATGCACTATCTCCAATTGCCTGTAAATATTCAGTGGGGACTCGATCTCATGCTTTTTAGGCCGTTTATAATGGTGTCTCCGTATCTGAGTTACTTGCTCTCTAAAGATAGCGGAATGTCTGGATTAAAATGGGATACCAATAAATTGGGCTACGGAATAGGTCTTGGTGCCGGAATGGATATATGGAAGTTCCAGGTTACAGGAAAATATAACTGGGATCTTGGCAAAGCATCGGAGTTTAAATGGGATGGCGCAGAGACATTCAAAGGCGGAAAGAACAGAGGTTTTGAATTGTCTTTAGCTTTTATATTCTGATAGTTGAAACAGAATAAAAATGGATATAAAAGAGATTAAGAAAGAGTTAGATAAAGACTGGAGCGGATACCAAAATATCTTGGTATCCGCTTTGGGTAATAAGAATGCATTTGTTTCTAAAATAAATAATTATCTTATAGAAAATGCCGGCAAGCAATTGAGGCCGGTGCTCTCTCTTCTTGCAGCAAGAGCTTGCGGTAAGGTAAATGCCACCGTTCATTGTTGTGCTGCAGTCTCCGAGATGATACATACTGCAACCCTGCTTCATGACGATGTTGCAGATAACGGAGATTTACGCCGTGGAGTACCAACTGTAAAGGCTGTATTTGGTCAGGCAGCCTCTGTACTTGCCGGAGACTACTGGTTAGCCAAAGCATTGCACATTCTTGCCGAGTGCAGGCCTGAGATACTGGCTTGCTATGCCAATGCAGTGCAGGAACTTGCAGAAGGCGAGCTTATTCAAATGGAAAAAGCAGAGCTGTTGGATACTACAGAAGAGGATTACTACACGATAATTGCAAAAAAAACGGCAAGTCTCTTTATTGCCGCAACTAAGAGTGCCGCCATGGCAATTGATGCCTGTAATGAGTATATTAGCGCAATAACAGGATACTCCTATGAACTTGGCGTAGCTTTTCAGATAAGAGATGATATATTTGATTATACGCCATCTTTAGACACCGGAAAAATAGCCGGAGCCGATATAAAAGAGCGCAAAATCACTCTTCCGCTTATTTGCGCAATGAAAAACAGCACTTTAGAAGAGGCCACCGCAATAAAGGAAAAAATTTCCGGAATAGAGAACAGTATTGTTAAAGGCGGGACAATAAACGCTGCAGAACTCGCTATCATAAAAGAAGTGAATGAGTTTGTACACAAATATAACGGTATAGAATTGGCGCAGCGGGCTTTGGAAGAACACACCCGAAAGGCTGTTGAATATCTCTCTGTACTACCTTTTTCAAAAGAAAAAGAGCGACTCGTTCAACTTGCCGAGTTTGTTGGTACAAGAAAACGATAAATATAAGTTCAACTAATTAAATTCCTACTAAAAAGAGGAGTATAATTACCAAAACAAAAAGAGTTCGGTGCAATACCGAACTCTTTTATTTATTAATAGGATAATATTTTGTCTATCAATCTATTTAAGATTATTTCCAAACGAGTCCAACCGAATTAGTCCCTTTGGGGAAAACAAATATCTCATATCCTTTACCCAAATTATAGTTATAGTACTGAGGTAATCTGTAATTACAGTCTATCTTTATAGCAGGAGAGCCGCTGTCTGTAGTAACATTTGCCGATATTACATCAAATACAACAGGACCGTAAGATCCATAATAGTAGCCGGTTTTAGAAGCATACCAATCAACAGTTGTACCATCGTAGAAGAAAGTAAAGTCTGTGCCGGCATACCAGCAACTCTTTAGCATATAGAAATTACCCTCTTTGGCTTTATAGAGATCTTGCTCCCACTGCTCATCAAAAAATGCAGTGTAATAGATACCGGTTCCAACTTTTTCCCATGTAAGTTTACGTGTAAGGGTAAATGTAGTTTCCGATTCTCCTTTTTCTGCACAATCGCTTTCATTTGAAATGGCAATTGAAATAGTTACAGGTTTTCCGCTCAATGTCTCATAATTAAAAGTAAAGTCTATGTATGCGACACTCTCTCCGTCGGCAAAAGAGAATGAAGATGAAGAAGGTGTATAAGTCCCTTCGCCACCGGTAATTTCAACGGGTACAGATACTGCACCTTTTGTATTGCTTCTATAAAGTGGAACTGATATTTTTCCGTTGTCGGCCTCTGATATATCGTCATATATTAAAGTAGAAGCCTGGAATGTTGCACCAATCTCGCCCTCGCCAAACTCATAGAATACTTCATCTTTTGAACAAGAGCCGAGTGTGAGTGTAAATAATGCCAATAGGCTATAAATTAATAATTTTCTCATAATACAGATTTTTAAAGTGGATTTTGATCAGCCACAGGATCCAATGCGGTGTTTCCATCGAATTCAGATAGCGGAATAGCATAAATAAAGAATTTGTATCCGGCGTCATACTGCTTCTTTGACGCATGGTTGTTCTCGGGATATTCGTATGTTCTGTTTACACCCAAACCCAATCTTTGCAGGTCGTGCATTCTCGAAACTTCTCCCCACAACTCTATTCTGCGCTGTAGCAAAATATAGTCCATAAGATTATTTACAGTAGAAACAGTATTATGATTATACTCAAATCCGTTAGAAACAGCATTGAGATTCTCCTCATACTCAGAATCTCTTTGAGAGGTAACCATTGCCACGTATTCGCGGGCTGTTGTATAGTCTTTTGTATGACAAGCCGCTTCTGCAGCAATCAAAGCCATCTCTTCCATTCTCATAAGAATATAATCGCCTGTTCCTAAAGATGCATCTTTATATGTCATCTTAACCTGAACATAAGACTTTTTAGATGTACCGTTTACCCATTCATCCGAAGGCAGAGGTGCGGTCCACCAAGCTCTTCTTGCATCGGTCTCAGGCATCTGATTATAAAGCCAAGAAGAAATAAGGAATTGTGCTCCATCAGAATAAGTACCTCCGCTATCGGCATCGATATGTGCATAGATACCTGCATTACCTATAGCTTGGTCGCTTTGTATTGCAAGACCCCACATTACATTTTTCTTTGAAACATCGTTAATCTTGTTGGTTTCTGAGAAAGGAAGAATCTTTGCCCCTGTTTTTTTAAGAGCCTCTTTAGCAGCGACAAGGGCCTCCGGATAATTTTTCTGAACCATAAGAGCACGGGCCTTTATACCTTGAGCCACATACACATCTATATGTGAAGGATGCTGTTGTGCCAAAGTTGTTGAGCCTAATCTTTCAATTGCACTCTCCAAATCCTCGTTTATTCTTGTGTATACATCCTGCACAGTTCCTCTTCCCTTTCCTTGAGATTTAATAGTAGTAGGTTCTGTATAAACCGGAACTCCCGGAAGTTCAGGATTGCATTGCTGATAGTTCTGAATAAGCCACAAATAACAGTAAGCCCTCATTGCATAAGCCTGACCTACTACATATTTGGCTTTATCAGGGTCATCCTGAATTTTATCCTCATTTGCTATAATATTGTTGGCATTAGAAATGAGTGTGTAAAAGAAGTTCCAACATTGGGCTTGTCTGCCGCTTGATTTTGTATAATCGGAGGTTATGCCGTATGTATAGTCATAGTAGAACCATCCCGAACCCGTTTTATTCATTATATGGTCTTCTCCCATAAGGTCACTTGCAAGCAGATATGCCATTATACCACCATTCTCGTGCGTCCAGCTTGGACCCCATTCTGCCGTATACATGCATCTGTATATTCCGTTTATAGCAGCAAGAGCACTCTCTGCAGTTCTGAATATCTGCCCGCTGCCCACAGATGTTGTTGGCTCTGTATTCAGTTGGTCTTCACAACTATATCCGGTTGTAAGAACAACTATTGATAAAAACAGATATATTATCTTTTTCATTTTTCAAACAATTTAATTAAAAGTTAATTTCTACTCCAAATGATACTGTTCTTTCCGGTGTATATGAATATCCGGTACTTCCTGAGAAGTTATATTGAGGATCCAATCCTTTTCTTGCAGAGAACAGGTACAGATTATCGCCAGAAAGTGTAAATCTTATAGATTTCATGTTTATTGCATTGGTCCATTTTTCCGGAAGAGTATATCCGAGTGTAAAACTCTTTATTGCAAAGTACGATGCACTGGTAAGATCATCTTCGGTATAGACAATATTATTCTGTCCGCCTAAATCAATACGAGGAATTGAGGTAACATCACCCGGCTTTTTCCATGCATCTTTTCTGTCTACATGGCCGGTTGTTCCTGTATAAAGGTTGTATAGATATGAATAATAGAGGTCATCCAAGATTTTACCACCTATAGAGTATGTACATAAAAGGTTTACATCAAAGTTGCCAAATTTAAAATCATTGCTTATAGAACCGTATAGGTCAGGTATACGGCTTCCGCATACATGTCTGTTTGCAGATGCCACAGATGGCGAATTAGTAATATAGGCTATCTCCTCACCGGTCTCTTCATCCTCTTCCCATGCCCAGTACAATTTATCTCCTGTTGCAGGATCTACACCGGCAGATGTTGCCAAATAGAAAGAGTTAATGGCCTCACCCTCTTGAATAATATAGTTTCCGGATTTTATAGGAGCTCCTGATTCTGTAAGTTTTGTAACTTCATTATGAACTGTAGAACCCATTAAGGTCATGTTCCACAAGAAGTTGTCTTTCTTTATAATATCTCCCGACAAAGCAATCTCAAAACCTCTGTTGAGCATGCTTCCGATATTTTTGTTGTAGCCTGAGAATCCCAACGATACAGCCATAGGATAATCCATGAGCATATCATCGGTTTTTCTGTTATACCACTCAATAGTAGCCGACAGTCTGTTAAATAATCTTGCCTCTATACCAACGTTAAGGTTTCCGTTTTTCTCCCATTTAAGATCTTTTGTCTCCAATTTAGAAATAACGGCACCACCGAGACCTCCATTAGGATAACTCAAACTATACAATTGTTGCCAAGCATATAATGAGCCTATAGAGTCATTACCTTGTACACCATAACTTGCCTTAAGAGTAAGGTTGTTTATCCATTTTATATTCTCCATAAAGTTTTCTTGAGATATTCTCCAGCTCGCACCCACAGACCAGAAATCTCCCCAGCGGTTGTCTTTATGGAAACGAGACGAGGCATCTCTACGGTAACTTGCAGAGAAGTAATATTTGTCGTTAAAGTTATAATTCAAGCGAGAAAGCCATGAATCAACGCTATAGTCTTGTGAATAACCAGAAATACCGTCATTGGTTACAAAGCCGTTAAGTTCATACAGATTATCTCCTGCAGTACCTGTTTTAGTTGCAGCAAGATATTGGTAATTATAGTCATAGAACTCGTGTCCGAGCATAACATCAACGGTATGTTTGCCAAATGTACGATTATAGCTGAGCAATTGGTTAAATGTATAGCTGAATGTTCTGCCTACAGCCTGTGACAAAGAACCTCTAATGGTTGTTGCATTACCAAAATCAGGATTATAATATGTAGTAGCTTTTGAATTTACGTAATCGAAACCAAAGTTTACACTAAATTTAAGTCCCTGGATTGCACCTCTTTTCATTCCACCCAAGTCTATATATGTTCTGCCGCTCAAGTTGTCTGACAAGCTCAGATATTTGTCGGCATAAAGGTTTGCAATAGGATTCCATCCTGCATTTGCTCCTGCCGGACGATTAGCACCCCAATCATATACCGGCTCTCCGTTTGCATCATAAATAGTCTTGCCGTCTGCATCTTTTTCATATACAGGATAAATAGGAGACATATTGGCACAAGAGTAGAATACGTTTGAATATCCGCTACTTGATGAAGCGCTTGTTCCCAGTGCTGTAGTGTTTGTTGTATTGTTTGCAAAGTTTGTATTCAAACCGGTCTTAAGCCACTCTTTAACTTGTGCATCTACGTTTGCACGTGCAGAATATCTCTTGAAATTGGTTGTTTTTATAAGACCCTCTTGGTCTAAGTAACCCAAAGAGAACATATATTTGGTCTTTGCAGAACCACCGTTAAGACTCAATATGTACTCCTGACGCAATGGATTTTTTGCAGAAGATTCGTCTAACCAGTCTTCATCCCATTTTAGAGTTGTACCGGCTTTGATTTTACCGGTTTGAGGATCTATTAAATCTGCAACATCGCGAGAGAACGGATTATACATTTGGTTAGGGCCAAATACTTTATCTGAGCTGTTAAGCAGTTGGTCAATTGCGTATGCTGCAATATTGGCACCTTGATAACCCTCGTTTCTACCCTCGATGTAGTACATAGAGTACAAATCTTCTGTCCACTCGTATGCGTTCATTGTTTCATAACGCTCGATAGCTCTTGAAGCAATACTCCAATTGCCTTTGAACTGAACATTTAAAGTACCCTCTTTTCCGCGTTTGGTATTTATGATTACAACTCCGTTTGCACCACGTGCACCATACAATGCTCCTGCCGATGCATCTTTAATAACGGTCATAGACTCAATATCGTTAGGATTAATTGCATTGATATTACCGTCGTACGGAATACCGTCTACAACATACAATGGAGTATTTGTTGCATTCAATGAGCCAAATCCTCTAATAACCACAGACGCTCCTGCACCCGGCTGACCGGAACCGGAATTGGTGATTACACCTGTTGTCATACCATCCAGGGCTTTAGTTACATTGGCAACAGTTCTTTTTTCTAATTTTTCAGATTTGATAACCTCTGCAGAACCTGTAAATGATTCTTTCTTTGCAGTACCGTATGCCACTACAATAACATCTTCTAACTGCTGAGTAGAAGGCTCCATTGCAATGTTTACAACAGCACGTCCGTTAACAGGAACCTCAACATCTGCATAGCCAACGTATGTAACTAACAAAGTGGCATCGCCGGCTACAGACAGAGCGTATGCTCCGTTCAAATCTGTTGTGGCAATCTTTGTTGTTCCTTTTACTTGAACTGTTGCAAATGGAATTGTTTCACCGGTGCTTGCGTCTGACACAACACCTTTCACCTGAATGTCTTGTGCGTAACCGGTTAAGGCCGCCAACAAAACCACAAGTGATGTGAAAAATAGTTTGACACTTTTCATTTGTTAAAAATTAAGTTAATATTAAAGTTATTTATAGGTTGTAAGTTCTTCTCGGTTGCTTTAGCCTGCTTCTGCTTTGTTTTGCCTGTTTTATCTGTAGTCTAATGCTTTACAAGTGTTTAAATTTAGTCAAGGGTGTAGAAGAAAAATGGTCGTTTAAATTCTAC
>CAZULV010000004.1:0-87351 GCA_964621625.1 uncultured Muribaculaceae bacterium
CTTGTTCTATGATGTGTAAGTAATTGCTTACTCGGCATCTTTAAGCTCTTCGCTCTTTACAGCGTTAAAAGCATCGAGATCTTCTATCTTGAAGTCTGCAATGTAAGATGCTCTCTCATTGTTCCATGCAACTGATTTGTTTGTATATACTTTTGCAGAATTTACAAATGAATCGCTTGTTTGTGCATCAATAACCAACAGATAAGACATTATGATATGGGCAGCCATCTCTACAAGTCTTCTTGCGTGGAAATCTACATATTCATCGCCTTTTCCTGCAACGGCAGCACAAGCCTGCTCATATTGGTTTGTCATTGCAACAAGTTTCTCTTTAAGCTCTGCAAACTCAGGTTTAAGCTCAATCTGCTCATATTCCTTTATTTTTGCAAGGTAAGAGCCATTTGTAACGTAACGGATAGCGGCAACTGTCTGCAATTGCGATGTTCCCTCATATATAGTAAGAATTCTTGCATCTCTGTAGAGTCTCTCAACCGGATACTCTTTCATAAAGCCAGAGCCACCGTGTACCTGAATTGCATCGTAAGCGTTCTGGTTGGCATATTCAGAAGACATCATTTTTAGCACAGGAGTAAACATATCGGCATATTTGCTGTATTTCTTAAATTCCTGACGCTCTTCCGGAGTAAGTTTTCTCTCCTCAGAAATAGCGTTATATGCTTTGTAAATATCTACAAATCGAGTTGTTTCATAAAGTATTGCACGTGAAGCCTGTAATTTAGCCTTTATGATTGCCAACATCTCTGTTACTGCAGGAAAGTTTATAATTGCTTTCTTGTACTGTACGCGCTCATTTGCATATTTAAGAGCCTCTCTATAAGCAGCTTCTGAAAGACCTACGGATTGTGCGCCTACACCAAGGCGTGCTCCGTTCATAAGAGACATTACATATTTTATAAGGCCGAGTTTGCGCTCTCCAACCAATTTGGCAGGCGCATTCTTGAATACAAGCTCTGCAGTAGGAGAACCCTTTATACCTAATTTGTTCTCTATACGTCTTACGGTTACTCCTCCCCATGCTTTGTCATAAACAAAATATGAAAGGCCGCGGCCGTCGGTAGTACCCTCTTCTGAACGTGCAAGCACGAGTTTTATCTGGGCGTCACCGTTGGTAATAAAGCGTTTTACACCATTAAGATACCACATCTGTTTCTCCTCATTCCAGGTTGCTTTGAGCATTACAGACTGGAGGTCAGAACCTGCATCAGGCTCTGTAAGGTCCATAGAGCATGTTTCGCCTTTGTTTATTCTTGGAAGGAACTCCTCTTTAATCTCTTTTGATGCAAACTCGTATATCGTCTCTGCACAATCTTGCAATCCCCAAATGTTTGCAAAACCGGCATCGGCGCGGGATACAAGCTCCGCAGCCATTACATAAGGAACCATGCTAAAGTTAAGTCCGCCGTACTCGCGAGGCAGGTTAAGTCCGTAAACACCGGCCTGTGTAAGTACATCATGATTCTGCTGTGTACCTGCTGCGTAGGTGATTCTTCCGTCTTTGCATACAGGGCCGTCATGGTCTACCTGTTCTGCATTTGGAGCTATTGTGTTTCCGCAAATATCGCCCATGATTTCCATTACCTTATCGTAAGAATCAATAGCATCCTCTACGTTTTGCGGAGCATAGTCAAATTTGCCGAAGTCTTTAAAATTCTGCTCTTTAAGTTCTACAATCTTTCCCATAAGAGGGTGAGAGAACTGGAATTTCAAATCTGAATTGTCTTTATAAAAATTTGCCATATTACTTGCTGTGTTTTTTGTAAGATGCTATCATCTTAGGTAAAACTTCATTTAAATCGCCAATGATTGAATAATCTGCAATCTGGTGAATAGGAGCGTTAGGGTCGTTGTTAATAGAGATAATCATCGACGACTGATCCATACCTGCAGTATGTTGGATTTGTCCCGAAATACCTACAGAAATGAACAACTTAGGACGTACGGTAACACCTGTCTGTCCAATCTGTCTTTCATGGTCTGTAAATCCTGCATCAACTGCTGCACGTGATGCACCAACCTCTGCTCCAAGTACTTTGGCCAAATCAAATATAAGTTTGAAGTTCTCTTTAGAGCCAACTCCATAACCTCCGGCCACAACAATCTGGGCACCTTTTATATCAATTTTCTTCTCTTCAATCTGTCTTTCTATGATAGAAACCACAAAATCTGTATCCATTAATACATTATTGGTATCTATTCTCTTTATTTTTCCCTCTACAGGTGCCGACAGAGCCTCTTTCTTCATAACGCCTTCGCGAACGGTTGCCATCTGAGGCCTATGTTCCGGATTTACGATTGTTGCAATTATGTTTCCTCCAAATGCGGGGCGTATTTGATATAAAAGATTCTCCCATTTGTTGCCTTTTGCATCTTGATGGTCACCTATTTCGAGCGAAGTACAGTCTGCTGTAAGACCGCTGTGCAATGCACTTGATACGCGAGGTGCAAGATCTCTGCCTATACAAGTTGCTCCAAACAGAGCAATCTGTGGTTTTTCCTCTTTAAAAAGTGAAATTGTTATTGCCGCATAAGGGAGTGTTCTAAAGAATTCCAATCTTGGCTCATCTGCAAGGTGAACGGTCTTTGCTCCGTACTGATAAAGTTCTTTTGCAAGATTTTCTACATTGTGACCAATCAACAACGCTTCCAAATCGCAATTCAGGGTCTCAGCCAAAGTCCTGCCTTTGGTAAGCAGCTCAAGACTTACATCGCAGAGCTTTCCGTTATCGGTTTCACAAAATACTATAATGTTATTCATAATTTCAAAATAATTTAATTCTTAAAAACTGTTCATTAACCGATTGTGTGATTGCTCAAAAGCTCTACTATCAATGAATCGATGTCTGAGTCTGAAGATGTAAGTTTCTTGGCCTCTTTTGCTTGGAATACAATATTCTCAACCTTTTTTACTTTGGTAGGAGAACCTGCACTTCCAAAACCGTTTTCATCACCGCCGGTATCGCTAACTCCCCATTCTGTAATTCTGAGGTGCTCGTTGCCCTCTAACGGAAGAAAATAGCTGTTCTCAGGAATTGCATCTTCAGATGCGGTTCTTGCAGATTTGTATTTCATTACCTGTTTTGCATGACGCGGACGGCATGGAGCTGCAGTTGCATGTACGGTAACAAGCAAAGGCATAGGGGCAGTCACAGTCTCAATACCTCTCTCCAATCTTCTTCTTATTGTTAGTGTATTGTCTGTAATGTCTGTGATTTCTTCTGCGTATGTAACTTGTGGAATATTCAATTTTTCTGCAACCTGAGGTCCTACCTGAGCGGTATCACCGTCAATTGCCTGTCTTCCTGCAAGAATAAGATCAGGATTGATTTTCTTTACAGCTTGAGAAATTGCATATGATGTTGCAAGTGTATCGGCTCCTGCGAATTTGCGGTCTGTAAGAAGAACACCACCGTCGGCACCTCTGTACAATCCTTCACGGATAATATCGGCTGCTCTGCCCGGACCCATTGTGAGAAGGATTACCTCTGCCTGGGTTTTGTCTTTAATGCGCAGGGCCTGCTCCAATGCGTTCATATCTTCCGGATTGAAAATAGCCGGTAGCGCGGCTCTATTTACAGTTCCTTCCGGAGTCATTGCATTCTTGCCTACGTTTCTTGTATCCGGCACTTGTTTGGCCAGTACTACGATTTTCAATTTTTTGTTCATAATAAATTCTTTCTTTCTATGCTTCGGCTTTTGGGCCAAAGTTCATTGGAATATTATTTATAGGTTCTTTTAGTTCTATTTTACCAAACTCCTGTTCGTATTTGTCTATATTCTCCATAAGAGCATTTGCAAGCATCTTTATGTTAGACGGAGTCATTATTATACGATTGCCAACCTGAGCCTTGGGAAGACCAGGCAAAACCCTTATAAAGTCTACTATGAATTCATAGGGTGAGTGTGTAACAATTGCAAGGTTTGAATAAGACCCCTGCGCCACCTCGTTACTAAGCTCTATATTCAGCTTCTTGTCGCCTTCCATATCTGAAATATTTAACAAGTTGCAAATATAAGACAATTTTAATTAAAATAGTATTTTGTGGCCCATTTAAAATAATTAACTTTGCAAACTTGAAATTTATGTACCTTATTAAAAGTGTAATTATTTTATGGAAATTCCGGCAAAATACAATCCGGCTTCGGTAGAAGACAAATGGTATTCTTATTGGTTAGAGAATAAATTCTTTCATTCAGAACCAGATGAAAGAGAAGCATATACAATAGTTATTCCACCACCTAATGTTACAGGTGTGCTGCACATGGGCCACATGCTCAATAATACTATTCAAGATATTTTAGTGCGTCATGCACGCATGGAGGGTAAAAATGCTTGTTGGGTCCCGGGCACAGACCATGCCTCAATTGCAACAGAAGCAAAGGTTGTAAAAAGGTTGGCCGAGCAGGGAATAAAGAAGAGCGATCTTACCCGTGACGAATTTCTTAAACATGCATGGGACTGGACAAACGAGCATGGTGGAATAATCCTAAAACAGTTGCGCAAACTCGGTGCAAGTTGCGATTGGGACAGAACAGCCTTTACAATGGATGAGATACGCAGCGAGAGCGTTATTAAGGTTTTTGTAGATCTCTATAACAAAGGTTTGATATACCGTGGTCTGAGAATGGTAAACTGGGACCCTAAAGCCCAGACGGCCTTGAGTAACGAGGAGGTTGTGTACAGAGACGAGAAAAGCAAACTGTATTATCTCAAATATTATGTAGATGAGCCGGCCGGAAGTACAGACAGTCAGGAAGAAAACGCTGTAACACTAAATCCGTCGGATGCATTTGATGCTACAGTAAAACATCAGATTCTTCATAGAGATTCAACCGGAAGACGTTATGCCGTTGTGGCTACAACCCGTCCGGAAACAATAATGGGTGATACTGCAATGTGTATAAACCCTAAAGATCCAAAGAATACATGGCTTAAAGGGAAAAGGGTGATTGTTCCTTTGGTAAACCGCTCGATTCCTGTAATTGAAGACCGTTATGTTGAGATAGAGTTTGGTACAGGTTGCCTTAAAGTTACCCCGGCACATGATACCAACGACTATATGCTTGGTAAAAAACATAATCTCGAGACCATAGATATCTTTAATGCCGATGCAACATTAAGTGAGGCTGCAGGCTTGTATATAGGTATGGATCGTATGGATGTGCGCAAGAAGATTGTGGCTGATTTGGAGGCTGCCGGTCTTATGGAAAAGGTAGAGGATTACGAAAATAAGGTTGGCTATTCCGAGCGTAATTCAGATACAGCGGTAGAGCCGCGTCTGTGCATGCAGTGGTTTCTTAAGATGCAGCATTTTGCAGACATTGCGTTGCCGCCTGTAATGAATGACCTTTTAAAATTCCATCCTGTAAAATACAAGACAACATACCAGAACTGGCTTGAGAATATACAGGATTGGTGTATAAGCCGCCAGCTTTGGTGGGGACACCGTATTCCTGCATACTTTTTACCGGTATCGGAGGGGGCAGAAGAGAAGTTTGTAGTTGCAGAAAATATTGGCAAGGCACTTGAATTAGCCCGACAGATTTCTGGATATGAGGGTATTACCGAGAAAGATTTGCGTCAGGACGATGACGCGCTTGATACATGGTTCTCTTCATGGTTATGGCCTCTTTCATTGTTTGACGGAATAAAAAATCCTGATAATAAAGAGCTTAATTATTATTATCCTACATGCGACCTTGTTACCGGTCCGGATATTATATTCTTCTGGGTTGCACGTATGATTATGGCGGGATACGAGTATAAAGGAGAAATGCCTTTCCGCAATGTATATTTTACAGGTATTGTACGCGACAAGTTGGGCCGTAAAATGTCTAAATCGCTTGGAAACTCACCGGACCCGCTTGAACTTATTGCCAAATACGGAGCAGATGCAGTTCGTATGGGAATGATGCTCTCTGCACCTGCCGGAAACGATATTCTGTTTGACGAGGCTCTTTGTGAGCAGGGACGTAACTTCAACAACAAGATATGGAATGCTTTCCGTCTTGTAAGCGGCTGGAAAACAGATGAAACAGCACAGCAGCCTGAGAGTGCGCGTATTGCTGTAAAATGGTTTGATGCAATGCTCAAAAAGGTTAATTCAGAAATCATCGATTTGTTCTCAAAATATCGTTTATCGGAGGCTCTTATGGCTATATACAAACTATTTTGGGATGATTTCTGTGCCTGGTACTTGGAGATTGTAAAACCTGCTTATGGAGCCGGTATAGATTCTGCTACTTATAAGGCAACAATAAATTTCTTTGACGCTCTACTTAAACTGCTGCATCCGTTTATGCCTTTTATAACAGAGGAACTGTGGCAGAATTTAGAACCGAGAAAAGCCGGAGAGACAATTATGTTGCAAAAAGCCATGCCATGCGAGAGTTATGAAGAGGAGTTGTTACAACAATTTGAAGATGCTTCGCAATTGGTTATGAATGTTAGAAATATAAGGCAGACCAAAGGAATCTCGCCTAAAGAGGCATTGGAGATATATGCAAAAGAGCCTTATTGCAATTCGATGGAACCTGTTGTAAAGAAGCTTGCAAATGTAACTGCGGTAAATGTTGTTACAGCATTTGACACCTCTGCACAAGGCATTAACTTTATGATTAAGACTGCCGAATTTTTTGTGCCTCTTAACGAGCATATTAATGTAGAGGAAGAGGTTGCCAAGATGAAAGCGGAGGTAGAATATTACGAGAAGTTCCTAAAACAGGTAAACGCCAAACTTTCAAATGAGAAGTTTGTGAACAATGCACCGGAAAATGTTGTTGCAATAGAGAGAAAGAAACAGTCTGACGCTACAACAAAAATAGAGAATCTCAATAGCAGAATAGCTGCTTTATTAAAAAAATAGCTGCATATATGCACTCGTTTAAGGGTTTGACCAATAATCAGGTAGATGAAAGCAGGGCTAAATGGGGCACAAATGACCTGACTCCTCCCGCAAGGGAGAGTTGGGTTAAATTATTGCTTGGCAAATTTAATGATCCCATTATAAAATTATTGCTTTTTGCCACTGTGCTCTCTATGATTACCGGATATTTTCATGGCTCTATGGTAGAGAGCTTTGGAATATTATTGGCAGTATTTCTTGCAACATTTCTGTCGTTTATAAATGAGTATAGGGCGGGAAAGGAGTTTGATATACTCAACAGAATAAACGATGTAACTCTTGTAAAAGTATACAGAAATGGAACTGTAACACAGGTGCCAAAAAACGAATTGGTTGTTGGCGATGTTGTTATAGTTACTCAGGGAGATGAGATTCCTGCCGATGGCAAACTGCTTGATACTATGGAGTTGAGCGTTAATGAGTCTTCGTTAAACGGAGAGAGCGTAGCTTCGAGAAAAACTCATGTTCCGGTAACTGATTTTGCAGGTACTTACTCACCCAATTGTATTTATAGGGGAACTACTGTTACTGAGGGCGACGGTGTTATGGAGGTAACGGCTGTTGGAGATTCAACAGAAATAGGTAAAACAGCCCGTCAGGCAGTAGAACTTACCGGTATAAAGACACCTCTTAACAGACAATTGGACAAACTGAGCGGTGTTATAGGAAAGATAGGATTTATAGTTGCAGGGCTCACATTTGCCGCATTGGTAATAAGGGATTATGCGCTTGGAATTCTTACTTTCTCACTTACATTAGATAATCTTACACTTTTGTTAAGCTTTTTTATGATAGCCGTTACTCTTATTGTAGTGGCTGTTCCTGAGGGGCTTGCAATGAGTGTAACATTGAGCTTGGCATATAGTATGCGCAAGATGACCGCCGGAAACACCCTTGTAAGAAAGATGCACGCCTGCGAAACCATGGGGGCAACAACTGTAATATGTACCGACAAGACAGGTACTCTTACCCAAAACAAGATGCAGGTACAGTACTTCTCGGCCGTAGCGGATGAAAATTTTGCAAAAGAGGTATCTCTCAATTCAACAGCATTGCTTGAGACAAATGCCAATGGAGCTCTTTCGGCCGTTGGTAATCCTACAGAAGGCGCACTGCTGCTTTTTATTGGGGAAAAAGGATACTCCTATAAAAAATACCGTGAAGAGTATAAAATAATAAAGAGGCTTCCTTTTAGTACGGAGAGAAAGTACATGGCAACTATTGCAGATTTGTCCGGTTCGGGAAAAATCACTCTGCTCATAAAGGGTGCACCTGAGATTATCTTTGAAAAGTGCGGCAATCTTGATGTGCAGAATGAACTGCTAAAAGTGAGGGAGTATCAGGAAAAAGGCATGAGGTCTCTGGCTTTCGCCAAAATAGAAATTTCTCTCTCCGATACAGAAAAAGAGATTGCAGAACTTGTTGATGAGAATAAATTTGAGTATAGCGGCTTTGTTGCAATTGCAGATCCTATAAGACAGGATGTTCCGGATGCTATGCACCAGTGTATAGATGCTGGAATAGCCGTTAAGATTGTTACCGGAGATACTTCTCTTACCGCTGTAGAAATTGCCCGTCAGGCAGGGCTTTGGAGAGATGGGGATACATTGGAGAAAAACCATATTACAGGAACCGGTTTTGCTGCTCTTGACGACGAAGCTGCCAAGGAGGCTGCTCTTAATATTAAAGTTATGTCGCGCGCGAGGCCGGCAGACAAGATGCGTCTTGTTAGATTGTTGCAACAATGCGGGCAGGTGGTTGCAGTTACAGGAGACGGTACAAATGATGCTCCTGCGCTCAACTATGCCGATGTTGGTCTTGCTATGGGAACAGGAACAGCTGTTGCAAAAGAGGCGAGTGATATAATTCTGCTCGACGATTCATTTGCCAGCGTAACCACTGCTGTAAGATGGGGACGTTCTATCTATTTGAATATACAAAAGTTCATACAGTTTCAGCTTACAATTAATGTTGTGGCCCTGTTTACGGCATTGACAGGTCCGTTTATAGGTATAGAATTTCCTCTTACCGTTACACAGATGCTCTGGGTAAACCTTATTATGGATACGTTTGCAGCACTTGCACTTGCGGGAGAGCCGTCTTATAAAGAGGTTATGAAGAACAGACCGAGGGGAATAAATGATTTTATAATTTCAAAGAAGATGATGTATAATATCTTTGGAACAGGTCTTTTATTTCTTGCAGCTCTTATTGGATTGCTACTGTGGATAAATTCAGATTCAAATGTTTCGGAATATGAATTGTCTGTGTTCTTTACAATATTTGTAATGCTGCAATTCTGGAATATGTTTAATGCAAGAACACTTGGTTCAAATAACTCTGCATTTTATAAAATAAGTGAAAATAAGTATTTTATGCTTATTGCCGCTCTTATTTTGGTATTACAGATTATTATAATAGAGTATGGTGGAGGTTTCTTTAGAACAACTCCTATAACCTTTAAAGATTGGGTTATTATAATTGCGGCAACGTCTGTTGTTTTATGGATTGGAGAGATAATAAGGTTGTTTAAAAGAAATAGGCAGGGGTAGGGTGCAGGCCGGATGATTGTCTGTGAATGACTAATTTAATATTAAATTGTATAATGATTGTTTCTGAGACACTTTTAGAGGTTAGATATTACGAAACAGACCTTATGGGTATAGTTCATCATTCAAATTATGTAAGGTATTTTGAGTATGGAAGAATAAAAATGTTAGAAGAGATAGGCCTGCCTATTTGTGAAATAGAAAAAGCCGGCATAATGCTTCCGGTAGTATCGGTAATGTGTAATTATAAACGGCCAACCAAAATGGGCGACACTTTGAGAATTGTTTCAATGGTTGAAAAGATGCCTATGGCCAAAATGGAGATTAAGAACGAGATATACAATATGGATAATGAACTTGTATGCTACGGAACGGTTGTTATAGGTTTTATTCATTCAGACTCCCGCAAGCCTACACGTGCTCCTCAAATGTGTATAGATAAAATGCGTCCTTATTTTGAAAAACAGATTAATTAACAGTAATAAAACTATTTATCATGAAAAACTTATTGCTTTTTGGAAGTTTTGGAGCAGGAGAAGTTATAGTTATAGCTCTTATTGTACTTCTTTTGTTTGGCGGTAAAAAAATTCCTGAACTTATGAAGGGAATAGGCAAAGGCGTAAAGAGCTTTAAAGATGGCGTAAAAGGCATAGAAGACGATATCAACAACGATATTGCAGATGACGATAAAAACAGGGAGAAGAGGTAATTGGCAGATAAAGAGATGACATTTTGGGAGCACTTGGATGAATTGCGAAAAGTGCTTTTTAGAAGTGCTGCCCTTATAGCCGTATTAATGGCCGTAATCTTCGCTGCTAAGGATTTTGTCTTTGGCAAGGTGGTTTTTGCGCCTATAAATTCTGATTTTGTGCTCTATAAAAGTATAGACAAGGTCTTGGGGATGATGAATCTTCCGCTATTGCCACCGTTTGAATTAGAGCTTATAAATATAGATTTGTCGGCCCAGTTCTTTATTCATATAAGTACAACATTCTACTTTGCATTAGTGCTCTCCATGCCGTTCATACTGTATCAGTTATGGCTATTTGTAAAGCCTGCTCTTTACGAAAACGAGAAAAGAGCGGCCAAAGGGGCATTTTCATTTGCAGGAGTGCTCTTTCTTCTTGGAATAGCAGTTGGATATTATCTTATCTTTCCGCTTACTCTCCGCTTTTTGGGTACATATCAAGTGAGCGAAGAGGTTGCAAACCAGATATCGTTACAATCGTATATCTCAATGTTCACATGGATGATACTTATTATGGGTATTGTATTTGAGATGCCGTCATTGGCAGCAATCCTTTCGAGATTGGGCATACTCAGTAGAGCTTTCCTAAAGAGATACCGCAGGCATGCCTTTGTAATATTATTGGTAATAGCCGCATTCATTACGCCGAGCGGTGACCCTTTTACATTAATGGCGGTTGGCGTTCCGCTATACGGATTATATGAATTAAGTATATTAGTTTGTCGTGATATCAATAAATAATCTTACTGTCTCGTTTGGGGGATACAATCTTTTCAGCGACGTAAATTTTCATATAAGCGATAACGACAGGATTGGTCTTGTTGGAAAGAACGGTGCCGGAAAATCTACGCTGCTAAAGATAATTCTTGGCATAAATTCACCTACCGAGGGAAAAGTAATGGTTCCGTCGGGAATTACAATAGGATATTTGCCTCAGCAGATGGAACATGCTAAGGATAAAACTGTTATGGATGAGGCTCTTACTGCATTTTCTGAGCTTTTTGAACTGCACAGGAAAACAGAGAGGATTGCAACAGAATTGGGAGAAAGAACAGATTATGAAAGCAAAGAGTATCATAATCTTATAATAAAACTCAATGAGTATAACGACAGGATTGCAATAATGGAGTCTGAGTCTGTGGAGTCGCAAACAGAAAAGATTCTTTTAGGATTGGGCTTTAAGAGAGAGGAACTTAACAGACCTACTTCTACATTCAGCCAAGGCTGGAATATGCGTATTGAACTTGCAAAGATACTGCTTCGCAAACCTGATGTACTGCTACTCGATGAGCCAACCAATCATCTTGATATTGAGTCTATTGAATGGTTTGAGAACTATCTTAAAAGTTTCTCTGGATCTATAGTGCTTATTTCTCACGACCGCAAATTCCTCGATAACATTACAAACCGTACCGTTGAGATAATGTTGGGCAGGATTTACGATTATAAAGTGCCGTATTCAAAATACAAGATTTTGAGAAAGGAGAGGATGGAGCAGCAAAGAGCGGCATACGAGAATCAGCAGAAGATGATAGAAAAGACCGAGGAGTTCATTGAACGGTTCAGATATAAGGCTACAAAGAGCAATCAGGTGCAAAGCAGAATAAAGCAGCTCGATAAATTAGAACGTATTGAGATTGACGAAGAGGATAAAAGTGCCCTGTCTGTAAAATTTCCGCCGGCACCGAGGTCCGGTCAGATTGTGTTTAAGGCCGTTGATGCAAAGATAGGATACGGAAGCAAAGTGATTATAGATAATGTAAATGTTTCAATAGAGAGGGGAGAGAAGATTGCATTTGTAGGGCGTAACGGTGAGGGTAAAACAACCCTTATGAGAATAATTACCAAAGAGTTGTTTCCTATAGACGGAGAGGCTTCTTTAGGTTATAATGTAGATATGGGATATTATGCCCAGAATCAAGAAGATGTGCTTGATAAAAACAGTACTGTATTTGATACTTTAGACAAGATTGCAGTTGGAGATATAAGAACAAAACTCAGAGATATTCTTGCGGCCTTTCTCTTTAAGGGCGAAGATATAGAGAAGAAAGTGGCGGTACTTAGCGGTGGAGAACGGGCACGTCTGGCAATGGCAAAACTTATGCTTAAACCTCACAATCTTCTTGCACTCGACGAGCCTACAAACCACATGGATTTGCTCTCAAAGGATATTCTAAAACAGGCACTGCAGGCATACGACGGAACATTGGTAATCGTTTCTCATGACCGCGATTTTTTAGATGGTCTTGTAGATAAGATTTACGAATTTCGCGATGGCAAGGTTAAAGAGCATCTTGGTGGGGTACAGGATTTTCTGCAGAGAAAAAGGCTTGAGAATCTTAATGAATTGGAGCGTAAGGTTGCAACACCGCAGAACAACCGTGCTTCAGACAATTCTCTGCAAAATAGTGCCGATTCAGGCAAACCGTCGGCACAACTCAGTTTTCAGGAGCAGAAAGAGAGGGAGAGAGAGAGAAGAAAAATACAAAACAAAATAGACAAATGCGAAAAAGAGATTGCAGAGATTGAGTCTTGTCTTAAGGAACTGGAAGCAAAACTGTCTGATCCGGCGCATAGCAATGAGATTGAAAAGCTGTCGGTACAATATAAAGAGATGAAAGAGAAACTCGATTCCAAGATGGAAGAGTGGATAGAACTTACCTGAATTTAAAAATTGGATTATGGAAGAAAAAATCAATTATTTGTTTGGAATGCATCCTGTGTTTGAGGCAATTGCCGCAGGAAAGAATATAGAAAAAGTTTTGTTGAAAAAGGGACTTGACGGTGCGCAATTCCACGACTTGATTTCTCTGTTGCAAGAGAAAGAGATTCCGTTCCAGTTTGTTCCAATTGAGAAGCTTAATAGAATAACACGCGGAAAACACCAGGGCGTTATTGCGCAGATGGCAACTTTGGATTATATGCCGCTTGAGCAGGCAGTGGAGAATGCGCTGTCTCGCTCAGAAAATCCGCTTGTACTTTTGCTCGATGGTGTAAGCGATGTGCGCAATTTTGGAGCTATTGCACGAACTGCAGAGTGTGCTGGGGTATCATCTATAATTTTACCGGCAAAAGGAGGAGCTTCTATAACTCCCGATTCAATAAAGACATCGGCTGGAGCACTGCTCAGAATCAACGTATCTAAAGTGCCTAATCTAAAGGCGGCAGCTTATTACCTGTTGGAGAGTGGATTTAAGATTGTAGCAGCAACAGAAAAAGCGTCGGGATACATATACGATATTGATTTTACAGGCCCAACTGCAATAGTTATGGGGGCAGAAGATAAAGGAATTTCTGACGGAATGCGCAAATTGGCCAATGCAGAGGCCAAAATTCCTATGTCGGGCAGTATAGGCTCTCTAAATGTTTCGGTTGCAGCGTCGGTTGTGCTGTATGAAGCTGTAAGACAGCGTACATTAAGTAAATAGCCTTTTACAAAAAAGGTAATGATGCCCAAAACGCTAATGAGGCAAAAACAAAAACAGGAGACAGAATAGTTCATAATCTGTCTCCTGTGTGTTTATATATAGCAGTGTAGCCTAAATGCAGACTACCAGCCCAATACGTAGCCGAATATAAGCGGAGCAACAATTGTTGCATCTGATTCTACTATGAATCTCGGAGTATCTTTATCCAATTTGCCCCAAGTGATTTTCTCGTTTGGAACGGCACCTGAATAAGAACCGTAAGATGTTGTAGAGTCTGAAATCTGGCAGAAGTATTTCCAAAGCGGAACATCTGCCCACTCAAGGTCTTGAGCCATCATAGGAACAACGCAGATAGGGAAATCACCTGCTGTACCACCGCCAATCTGGAAGAAGCCAACACCTTTTCCACCTGAATTTGCTCTGTACCACTCAGTGAGGAAAATCATTGTTTCAATTCCGCCTTTAACAAGGCTTGGCTCAAACTCGCCCTTAATACAGTGTGCGGTAAAGATATTTCCTGTAGTACTGTCTTCCCATGCAGGAACAACAATAGGAATATTCTTCTCGCAAGCTGCAAGTACCCAGCTGTCTTTAGGGTCAATCTCATAATATTGCTCTAAAACACCGCTTCTTATAAGTTTATACATAAATTCGTAAGGAAGATATCTTTCTCCTTTCTCCTTTGCATCTGTCCATACCTCAACAAGATGCTTTTCAAGTCTTCTGAAAGCCTCTTCTTCCGGAATACATGTATCTGTAACGCGGTTCATGTGATTCTCAAGAAGTTCATGCTCCTGATCTGGAGTAAGATCTCTGTAGTTAGGCACTCTTTTATAGTGAGAGTGTGCAACCAAATTCATAATATCCTCCTCAAGGTTGTTGGCAGAGCAAGATACGATATGTATTTTATCCTGACGGATCATTTCTGCAAGTGAAAGACCAAGCTCTGCAGTACTCATGGCACCTGCCATAGCCAGCATCATTTTACCGCCATCTTTGAGCTGCTCTTCGTATGCTTTTGCCGCATCTACAAGTGCTGCCGAGTTAAAATGACGATAGTGATGGGTTATAAATTGGGAAATAGGACCTTTATTCATAACTAATATTTGATTAAGATTTATTTTGCCGCAAAATTATTAAAAAAAAACGTTAAATTTGCAGAATATTTGTTGCATTTTTTCTGCGGCAAGAAACACAAACGTAAACAACAACTAATTTAAAATTTGATTTATGATAACAAAAGGTGCCGTAAAAGCGTTCGGAAGTATCGAGACCCCGTTCTATTACTATGATATAGAATTGCTTAATAAAACATTGGATGAGTATACATCTCTAATTAACAAATATAATTACTCAGCCCATTACGCCCTTAAGGCAAATGCCGAGGAAAAAATTCTTTCAATTATTCAGAAAGCCGGTCTTGGTGCCGATTGCGTAAGCGGAAACGAAGTTGCATTGGCTATAAAATCTGGATTCTCTCCTGATAAGGTAGTTTATGCAGGTGTTGGAAAATCGGATAAGGAGATTAAGACAGCTCTTGAGGCCGGTATCTTCAGTTTCAACTGCGAGTCTGTTCCTGAGGTTAAAGTTATTAACGACCTGGCAGCAGGTATGGGTAAAGTTGCAAGAATAGCACTAAGAATAAATCCGGATATAGACGCACACACTCACAAATATATCTCTACAGGACTTAAAGAGAATAAATTTGGTATAAGCCCTTGGATGTTTGAAGATTTTGCTCAGGTAATAAAAGAGTGCAAAAACATAAAACTGATAGGTCTGCATTTTCATGTAGGTTCGCAAATTCTCGATTTAAGTGTATTCAAGACTTTGTGCGGCAGAATTGCAGAGTTGCAGAAGTGGTTCACAGATAGAGGCCTCTTTATTGAGAATCTTAACCTTGGAGGTGGTTTAGGTGTAGATTATGTTTCTCCTAACGAAAATCCTATAGCAAATTTCAAAGAATACTTTAAGGTAATTAACGAGAATCTCGTTGTTGCTCCGGGACAACATGTACATTTTGAGCCGGGCCGTGCTTTGGTTGCACAATGCGGTCATCTTATTTCAAGAGTACTTTATGTTAAAGTTGGCCAGAAAAAGAAATTTGCAATTCTCGACTGCGGTATGAATGACCTCATAAGACCTGCTCTTTATCAGGCTCATCATGCAATAGAGAATCTCACATCTGAGTACAAGCGTACAATGAGATATGATGTTGTAGGCCCTGTATGCGAAAGCAGCGACCAGTTTGGCAAAAACATTATCTTGCCTCAAACCAAGAGGGGAGATCTCATTGCAATACATACAGCCGGTGCATACGGTCAGGTTATGGGCATGAGATATAACCAAAGAGACTTGGCCAAAGCCTATTATTCAGACGAAATATGCCAAGATTAAGTTCTAAAGATAGATACATAAAAGAGGTTTTCAATCTTTATAAAAGAAGAGGTCTGCATTTGAATATGGAGCAGATAGCAGAGGAACTCCATATTACCAAAAAGACCCTTTACAATAATTTTGAGAACAAAGAAGATATGATGCAGACCGTGGTTGAATTTTTCTTCCACGGTCTTGAATCCAAAATGATGGCATCTGTGGATTCAAGCAAAAATGCCATAGAAGCCCTGTTTATGATAAGCGCAACAATACGGTGCGAAATAGACAAATTGGGCGAAGTACTGTTGGATGACCTCTCTAAAGAGAATATAGAGATGTTTGTACATTCCAGCCGTACAAGTTTCTATTCCAGAGTAATACGGGAAAATCTCAAACGCGGAATAGAAGAAAAGCTCTACAGGAGCGATCTTGATATTGAGTATGCAACTCTGTTCTATACCTCCGTTATAGAGATGTTCTATAAACAGGAAAGTTCCTACAGACTGCTCAAAAAATCGGGTGAATTTCATTCGGAGCTTGTTAAACATCATTTATATTCAGTTGTAAATACAAATAGCAGAGTTTTATTGGAATCTTATTTATAAAAGATAAGTTATGTTTGAAAATTTAATAGACAGGTTAGAGAGTTCTTTCAAGATACTCAAGGGCGAGGGTAAGATTACCGAAATCAATGTTGCCGAAACATTGAAAGATATTAGGAAAGCATTGCTTGATGCCGACGTAAGCTATAAAATAGCAAAGAAGTTCTGCGACGACGTAAAGCAGATAGCTTTGGGTCAAGATGTCCTTAAATCTGTACGTCCGGGCCAGATGATGGTAAAGATTGTACACGACGAGCTTACAAAGCTCATGGGCAGCGAGGCTGTAGATATAAATATTAAAGGTAATCCGGGAATCGTTCTTGTTGCAGGTCTTCAGGGTTCCGGTAAAACCACATTCTCGGGAAAACTTGCGCTAAACTGTAAGAGCAAAAGAGGGCAAAAAGTGATGCTTGTGGCAGGAGACGTGTACCGTCCGGCCGCAATAGAGCAATTAAAAGTTCTTGGAGAGCAGATTGGCGTTACCGTGTATACAGAAGAGGGTTCAAAGAATCCGGTGGCAATTGCTCAGAATGCGATAAAGACAGCCAAGGCTGAGGGCTACTCATTGGTTATCATAGATACAGCAGGCCGTCTTGCTGTAGATGAGCAGATGATGGATGAGATTGAAGCAATAAAGAATGCGGTAAACCCAACGGAGACTTTGTTTGTTGTAGATTCAATGACAGGTCAGGATGCGGTAGAGACAGCAAAAGCTTTTAACGACAGACTCGATTTCAACGGAGTTGTACTTACAAAACTCGATGGCGATACCCGTGGCGGTGCAGCCCTTTCGATAAGGGCAGTTGTAGACAAGCCAATTAAATTTGTAAGTGCCGGAGAAAAGATGGAGGCGTTGGATGTATTTCATCCAAAACGTATTGCCGACAGAATCTTAGGCATGGGTGACGTTGTTTCTTTGGTAGAGAAGGCACAGGAGCAATTTAATGAAGAAGAGGCTAAGAAACTCCAAAAGAAACTGATAAAAGACCAGTTTACACTATCTGATTTTTACGATCAGATTCAGCAGATAAAGAAAATGGGTAATATAAAGGATCTTGCTTCGATGTTACCGGGAATGGGTAAGGCTCTAAAAGATGTAGATATAGATAACTCTGCATTCAAAGGGGTAGAGGCAATAATTCTTTCAATGACTCCTTACGAGAGAAACAACCCTGCAATTCTTAACGGAAGCAGACGCAGACGCATTGCAGAGGGTAGTGGAACTTCTGTTGCTGAGGTAAACAGATTACTTAAGCAGTTTGAAGACACACGCAAGATAATGAAAACCATGGCAGGAGGCGGAGCCAAGAAGGCTATGCGTGCTATGGGTGCATTAAGAAGACGATAAGCCTGTATAGCAGAGCATTATATTTAAAACAGATTAGATTCATAAGATATGACTACAGGTATTTTGGATGGCAAACAGGCCTCCGATAAAATAAAGCAGTTTATTTCTCAAGAAGTGGCTTCTATGAAAGAAAGAGGGGAGAAAGTCCCTCATCTTGCGGCTATTCTTGTGGGAAATGACGGCGCCAGCCAAACATACGTTGGAAACAAAGAGCGTTCATGTCTTCAAGTAGGATTTGATTCTACCGTATTGAGACTCAATGAATCCATTACGCAAGAAGAACTTTTGCAGATAATAGGCAAATTAAATGAAGACCCTAAAATAGACGGCATTATAGTGCAATTGCCATTACCGGCTCACATAGATGAAAACCGTATTATTTGGGCAATATCTCCCGATAAGGATGTAGATGGATTCCACCCTGCAAATGTAGGTAAAATGGTTTTGGGAATGCCGGCTCTTTTACCGGCTACTCCGGCAGGAATAATAAAACTCTTGGAAATGTACAACATTAACACCGAGGGAAAAGATTGTGTAATTATAGGCAGAAGCAATATAGTGGGACGCCCGTTGGCAAACCTGCTTTCTCAAAAAGGTAAATTTGCAGACTGTACAGTAACTATCTGTCATAGCCATACAAAGAATATTGAGGAGTACACACGTAAGGCCGACATTATTGTTGCAGCATTAGGCAGTCCGGGATTTCTTAAAGGCGATATGATAAAAGAGGGGGCTATCGTTATTGATGTGGGAATCACACGCATTCCGGATCCTACTAAAAAAAGCGGTTACAGACTTTCAGGTGATGCACACTACGAAAGCGTTGCACCAAAGTGTTCGTGGATAACACCTGTTCCCGGAGGAGTAGGACCAATGACCATAGTTTCATTACTGAGTAATACTCTGCAAAGTGCAAAAAACAGAACCAAATAGCATTTGCTGTTAGATTATAACTGAAGGATAACCATACAAGGTTGTCCTTTTTTTATATACTAAATGATTTTAATAAATTTTGATGCGATTTTTTAGTATATTTGTCAAATGTCTTATTAATTGACATTTGTCTTAATACATAATATTTATCAATATGTTGTGGGCAAGAAAAATATGGAATTTTTACTATACAGGATTTAGAGAGATGACTGTAGGTAAAACGTTGTGGATGATAATTATTATAAAGCTCTTCATAATGTTTTTCATTCTCAAGTTGTTCTTTTTCAAGAATACTCTGAGAGAGTATGATACACCACAGCAGAAGGGCGAAAAGGTTATAGAAAACATATTGAATTCATAAACTTAATATTATGGTACTTTCAACATTAGTAAATGCATCGAGGCTTCAGTTTGCCATTACAGCCATGTTTCATTGGGTATTTGTTCCGCTCACTTTGGGATTGGGCTTTATTGTGGCATTTATGGAGACAAAGTATTACATTGAGTGTAAACGGTGTAATGGAACAGAAAATGAAAAGGCAGAATTTTGGAAAAAGGCAACCAAATTCTGGGGACGTATTTTTGCCGTGAATTTTGCAGTTGGTGTGGCCACAGGAATTATTCTTGAGTTCCAGTTTGGCACCAACTGGAGCAACTATTCGTGGTTTGTGGGAGATATCTTTGGTGCACCACTGGCTATAGAGGGAATCTTTGCCTTCTTTATGGAGAGCACATTCTTTGCAGTAATGTATTTTGGATGGGACAAAGTGAGCAAAAAATTTCACCTTGCATCTACATGGCTCACTGCAATAGGTGCAAATCTCTCTGCTGTATGGATTCTTATTGCAAATTCCTGGATGCAGTATCCGGTTGGCATGCAGTTCAATCCAAATACCGCACGTAGCGAAATGATTGATTTCTGGAGTGTTGTATTCTCTCCTGTTGCCATAAACAAACTATTCCATACAAACACAAGCGCATTTATGCTTGCAAGTGTTGTTGTAATTGGAATAAGTGCTTGGTATCTACTAAAGAACCGCAACATAGAATTTGCAAAGAGCAGTATGAAGATTGCTGCAGTTTTTGGATTGGTCTCTTCTCTATTGCTTGCCTTTACGGGCGATGGTTCTGCTTATCAGGTTGCAAAGCATCAGCCAATGAAACTTGCTGCAATGGAGGGATTGTATAACGGGCAGAAAGGTGCGCCATTGGTTGCAGTTGCTCTGCTCAACCCCAATAAGGAGGCAGACAATAATGAAGAGCCGTATCTTTTTGATATTTCCATCCCTTATGCCCTTTCTGTTTTGGCAGAGCGCGATACCAAAGCATTTGTTCCCGGAATAAATGATATAATAGATGGCGGATATACATATAAAGATTATAACGGAGAGGAGAAAGTAGCTCTTTCGTTTTACGAAAAGCAGGCCAGAGGAAAAGCTGCAATTAATGCCTTAAAACAATACAAAGAGGCATCAAAAGTCGGAAACGATACGCTTAAAGCCGAGTCTTATAAAGTATTGCAAGAAAACTTCAATTGGTTCGGATATGGTTTTCTTGAGTCTCATAAAGAGAGTATTCCGCCTGTGGCACTCACTTTCTACGCATTTAGGGTTATGGTAACGCTCGGCGGGTATTTTATCCTTTTCTTTATAGGTATATTGTTCTTTATCTCTTCCGACAATAAAGGAAAATCCAAACTCGAATCTAAAAAATGGCTTCTGTACATTGCCATATTAAGCATACCTCTTGTATATATTTGCTCACAATCCGGATGGATTGTTGCAGAAGTGGGCCGTCAGCCATGGACAATACAGGATTTACTGCCTGTTCAGGCTTCGGTATCGGGAGTCTCTGCAAGTAATGTATATACGACACTATCTATATTCTTTGTATTGTTTACAATTCTGCTCATTGCAGAGATTGGTATTATGCTCAATCAAATAAAGAACGGACCGGAAAATTTGAAATAAGGAGGAATGATAATGGATACTTTATATTTTTTACAACATTATTGGTGGGCGATAGTCTCTCTGCTTGGGGCTTTATTGGTATTTCTTTTATTTGTGCAAGGCGGACAGACTCTTATCTATTCAACAGCATCTACCGATTCCCAGAAAAATATGCTTATTAACGCATTGGGACACAAATGGGAAATTACATTCACAACGCTCGTTACATTTGGCGGAGCGGCATTTGCCTCTTTTCCGCTATTCTATTCTACAAGTTTTGGCGGAGCATATTGGCTTTGGATGCTCATACTCTTTCTCTTTGTATTGCAAGCCGTATCTTATGAATTCAGAAACAAGGCTGCAAACCTTTTGGGAACAAAGACTTATGATTGTTTTCTATTTCTTAACGGAGCTTTAGGCTCTATACTTCTTGGTGTTGCTGTTGGAACTCTTTACACAGGAGGGGCATATTATATGGACAAGCTCAATATAACAAACCTGCAGAGCAGCACAATATCGTATTGGGCAAATGAATGGATGGGACTCGACGCAATTGCCAATCCGTTTAACCTGCTATTGGGCATAGTTGTATTTTTAGCGGCAAGAACATTAGGATTATTATATGTGATAAATGAATTTGGCAATGAAAAAGAAGAGGACAGAATTATGGCAGACAAAAGCCGTATACAGCTTAAAATTACCGGAACTGCCTTTGTTCTTGCTTTTGTTGCACTTCTTGTAATGCTGTTTACCTTAACAGGATATACTGCTGAGGGAGGATACATATATAAATTGAAATACAAATACTTCTTCAATTTTATTGAACTTGTATGGCCTGCTGTTATCCTGCTTGCAGGAGTTGCAATGGTACTTGCAGGACTATACGGAGCATTGTTTGGAAAAGAGACACTATGGCTGAGAAAAAAGAGTTTTTATGTAACCGGTGCAGGTGTGGTTTTAGCTGTATGGGCACTGCTTATATGTGCGGCATACAATAATACCGTATACTTTCCATCTACGGTATCATTGCAGGATTCACTTACATTGGCCAACAGCTCTTCGAGCCTGTTTACATTAAAAGTAATGGCCTATGTTTCAATTGCAGTGCCTTTTGTTGTATGGTACATTGCAATTGTATGG
Organism: uncultured Muribaculaceae bacterium; assembly: GCA_964621625.1. GTDB lineage: Bacteria > Bacteroidota > Bacteroidia > Bacteroidales > UBA932 > Egerieousia. Next base: position 21,997 of record CAZULV010000004.1, read on the forward strand.
CGTAAAATGAGCGGAAAACACTCCTAATATTGATAACTTAATATAATTATGGTACTCAAACCTACATTTAAAATAGGGCTTCTTCCCCGTATAATAATTGCTATAATCTTGGGAATAGTATGTTCTACACTCTTTCCACCATTTTTAAACAGACTGTTTGTTACAATAAGCGGTATATTCGGAAACTTTCTGAGTTTCTCTATACCTCTTATAATATTGGGACTCGTAGCTCCCGGCATTGCCGAACTCGGTAAAGGTGCCGGAAAATTATTGGGGATAACCGCTTTGATAGCATACGTATCAACCCTTATCTCCGGATTCTTTTCTTATTTTACATGTAGGTGGAGCTATCCTATGGTACTTGTAAAGAGTGAAAGTTTTAGTAATATAGACGAGCTTTCTGCCAATACCATACAGCCGTTCATGACTATAGACATGCCTCCGGTTATGGAGGTTACAACAGCCCTCATATTGGCTTTTGTATTGGGACTTGGACTTACTGTTGTTGCAGGAGACTATTTTAAGAATATGCTTATAGAGTTCAGAGAATTGGTAACAGCACTTATATCAAAGGCCATTATACCGTTTTTGCCGCTCTACATTTTCTGTATATTCCTTAAAATAGGGGCAGAAGGACAGGTAGGAGCAGTTCTGCAAGTATTCATAAAGGTAATAGCCATTATCTTTATAATGCACATATTGCTGTTACTGTTTCAGTTTATTGTAGCCGGAGCAGTTTCAAAGAAAAATCCGTTCAAGGCTCTTGTAACAATGTTGCCTGCATATATGACAGCCCTTGGAACCCAATCTTCTGCCGCTACTATTCCTGTAACATTGGCACAGGCTAAAAAGAATGGAGTAAATAGCGATATTGCAGGATTTGTAATACCGCTTTGTGCAACGGTTCATCTTGCAGGTAGCATTCTAAAAATTGTGGCCTGCGCATACGCAATCATGTGGATGGCCGGAATGCCATTGGGGCTCGATGTATATGCAGGTTTTATCTGCATGCTCGGCATTACAATGGTGGCGGCACCCGGAGTTCCGGGAGGAGCAATAATGGCAGCCTTGGGACTTTTAGCCTCCATGCTCGGATTTGATGAAACACTTCAGGGGCTTATGATTGCCTTATATATTACCATGGACAGCTTTGGAACTGCATGTAATGTAACAGGAGACGGAGCAATAGCACTTATTATTGACAGAATTTATAAGAAATAACACAGAAAATAGTTTATAAGGCATTGTAATTATGTTGGTTACATTATGTTCGACCGATATAGAATGGGAAAATGCGGCTTCTAATCTAAAAAAATTGGAGGCCCTTTTCTCTCTTTTCACATTTAAACCTCAGCTTATAATACTGCCCGAAATGTTTTCTACAGGGTTTACCATGAATCCGTTGGCAGCAGAACGCATGAAAGATTCTAAAAGTCTGCAATGGATGAAGAATATGGCCAAGAAAATGGATTGTGCAATTGTAGGCTCTTTGGCAATTAATGATAATGTATCGGAAAAAGCCGAAAAGTTGGTAAACAGGGCTTTTTTTGTCTATCCCAACGGTTCATACAAGTATTACGATAAACGGCATCTGTTTAGAATGGGCGAAGAGAACAGGCATTATCTGTCGGGGGATAAAAAGGTTATAGCAGAATATAACGGAATAAAATTCAATCTTAATATATGTTACGATTTAAGGTTTCCTATTTGGAGCAGGAATGTTGGAAATGAGTATGATGTGCTTATAAATGTTGCCAATTTTCCGGCTTCGAGAATAAAAGTAACAGAACCGTTAGTAAAAGCCAGAGCTATTGAGAATCAATCTTATATGTTGTTTGTAAACAGAATAGGAGAGGATATGCAGTGTAAATATTGCGCAAGTTCGTTAGCTGTTGATTATAAAGGAGATGAAATTGGAGAGAGTGTGAATGAGAGTAAAATGAATGAAATAATGCCGGGAATAGAGGTTATAAATGTAGATTTAGACATTGAAAAACTGCAACAATTCAGAGAAAAGTTTCCGGCGTGGAAAGATTCTGATAATTTTATTATTAAAGCATAAGAGCATGAAAAAACATTACTAAAAATTATATGATGAAACCGTTAGATTTAAAGAAGTTTAAGACTCTTCCACTTAGGATTGCAGTGGCGGGAGTCTGTTTAGTTTCCGTACTTTGCGGATGCAGTAAAAAAGAGGGAAAATATTCTGTTGAACTATTTGCAACAAATGATGTACACGGCAGATATTTCGACAGCCTGTATGTAGATAATCAGGCTAATAAATACTCATTAGCAAACGTTTCGGCCTATATCAAGGAGCAGAGAGAGCAAAAGGGCGAGGAAAATATTCTCTTTGTTGATTTGGGCGATGCATTGCAAGGAGATAATGCCGTTTATTATGCCAATTATATAGATACTGCAGGGCAGAAAAAACATCTTTTTACACGAATTGCCGAGTATCTGAAATACGATGCACTTATTGTTGGCAATCATGATATAGAGACAGGACACCCTGTATATGACAGAATAAAAAGAGAGACCTCTATTCCATATCTTGCGGCAAATGCAGTTGTAGAGGGGAGCTCAAAGTGTTATTTTAAACCTTATCATATTTTTAATAAAGGGGGAATTAAAATTGCCGTTATAGGTATGACAAATCCCAACATAAAAAAATGGTTAGGTGAAGAGTTATGGTACGGCATAGATTTTCTGCCTATTGCCAATTTAGCCGATTCACTTATAAAAGAGGTTAAAAAGGCCGAATCTCCCGATATTACCGTTCTTGCCATTCATGCAGGATTAGGCAACGGAACAGCCGAAAACGTAGAAAATCCGGCACGCTATCTGGCGGCCAATCTGCAAGGGGTAGATATAATCCTTGCTTCTCACGATCATCAGGCAGCATGTGAAAAGATTTGGAATGGTGTAGACTCTGTATTGCTTATGGAGGGAAGCAACAGGGCAAAATATCTTGTGAATGCAACCATTGAACTTGATTATAAAGATAACGGGCTTGTTTCAAAAACAATAAAGGGAGAGCTTGTGCCAATGGAAGGTACACCTGTAGATACAAAATATATGGAGCAATTCCGCCAAGATTATCTTACAACAAAGAATTTTACAAATAGAGAGATAGGAGAGCTTAAAAAGGAGATTCACACTAATGATGCCTTCTTTGGACCTTCTGATTATATAGATCTTATTCACTCTGTACAGCTTTCTGCCTCCGGTGCAGATATATCGATGGTTGCCCCTTTAACCTATAATGGTACGGTAAAAGCCGGCAAATTGCGTTTTCACGATTTATTTACTATTTATCCATTTGAAAACCAATTATATGTTGTTTCCATGACAGGCCTTCAAGTACAAAAATTCCTTGAATATTCTTATGACACATGGATTAAAAGCATGAAAACTTCTGCAGACCATATAATGAATATACGATTTGACGAAAAAAGAGAGCGTTATTCATTTATAAATATGTCTTTTAACTTTGATTCTGCTGCAGGCTTGGACTACGATGTAGATGTGAGAAAGCCATTTGGAGAAAGAGTAGTAATAAAATCAATGTCTGACGGAAAACCTTTTGATGCAAATGCTGTGTATAAAGTGGCAATGTCTTCGTACAGGGCAAACGGTGGTGGCGATTTGCTTACAAAAGGAGCAGGCATACCAAAAGATTCTCTTTCAAGTATAATTATAGAGAAGATGGCCGATATACGAGGTCTCATTTACGACTATTACAAATCTGGAGACGTTGCCGATAAATCTGTTAAGGCAACTTGGAAATTCATTCCTGAAAGCATGGTTACAAAAGCGTTGGAAAGAGACCGCAAATTGCTCTTTGGCAAATAGAATAGAGATATTTTATAGCGTTGCTATAATTTAAATCCCGACTCAAAGTTATCTTCTGAGCCGGGATTTTTATTGTATTTATGCCGCCAACACTCCTGTTGGCAATATCATTCTCTACTTACTTTGCAAAACTTACAGAACGGGTTTCTCTTATTACAGTAATCTTTACTTGTCCCGGATAAACCATTTCATCCTGAATTTTCTTTGCTATTTCTACCGACAGATTCTCGGCCTCTTGATCTGAAACCTGCTCGCTGCCTACGATAACCCTAAGCTCTCGTCCAGCCTGTATAGCATAAGTCTTTGTTACACCCGGATATGAGAGCGCAATATTTTCCATATCTTTAAGACGCTTTATGTAAGACTCTATCACCTCGCGTCTTGCACCCGGACGTGCTCCTGAAATAGCATCACCTACCAATACAAGCGGCGATAGGAGCGAAGTCATCTCAACTTCTTCATGGTGAGCACCTATAGCATTACAAATTTCCGGTTTTTCCTTGTATTTTTCGGCCAACTTCATACCAAGTATTGCATGTGGCAATTCAGGATCTTCATCTGAAACCTTTCCAATATCATGCAACAGACCGGCTCTTTTTGCAGCCTTAGGGTTAAGACCCAACTCAGAAGCCATGGTTGCACAGATATTGGCAACTTCTCGTGAGTGTTGCAGCAGGTTCTGTCCGTAAGAAGAACGGTATTTCATACGGCCTATAAGTTTTATCAATTCTATATGAAGACCATGGATTCCCAAATCTATACATGTACGTTTACCGGTCTCCATAATTTCGTCTTCGAGCTGCTTTTGTACCTTGGCCACAACCTCCTCAATACGTGCTGGATGAATACGGCCGTCTGTAACGAGCTGGTGCAGGGCAAGACGTGCAACCTCTCTTCTTACAGGATCAAAAGCAGAAAGCAGGATTGCCTCAGGAGTATCATCCACAACAATTTCAACACCTGTTGCAGCCTCTAATGCCCTAATATTACGACCTTCACGGCCAATAATACGTCCTTTTATCTCGTCGCTCTCAATGTTGAATACTGTAACGGCATTTTCAATTGCAGTTTCAGGAGCAGTTCTCTGTATAGTATTTATTACAATACGTTTTGCCTCTTTTGATGCAGTGAGACGAGCCTCGTCCATAACATCATTGATATACGACATTGCCTGTGTCTTAGCCTCGTCTTTCATTGTCTGTACAAGCTGTGCCTTTGCTTCGGCCGCCGACATACCGGCAATACTCTCTATCTTTTCAATAGCCTCAAGTTTTAGCTTCTCGTATTCTTCTGATTTCTTGTTTACAATGCCCAACTGTACATTAAGATTTTCCTTTATTTTCTCAATCTCATTCTGTTTTTTTGACAGCTCTGCATTTTGCTGGTTTACAATAAGCTCTTTTTGTTTTACCTTATTTTCAATCTGTTGTATCTGATTGTTCCGGTCGTTAATGAACTGTTCATGCTCGCTTTTTAGCTGCAAGAACTTCTCCTTTGCCTGAAAAATTTTCTCTTTTTTAATGTTCTCACCCTCAAGAGCAGCATCCTTTAATACCTGTTCTTTCTTTTTCCTGAGAACTATATTGTTTACAATGTAGAATCCAATGCCGAACCCTGCAATTGCACCAATTAGTGATACGATGATTATTGTTAAAAGTTCCATAAATTAAATGTATATATAGTTTTAAATACCTGACTGATACAGGAATAAAGAATATTTATTATTGAGGACAAGATATAAAGAAACCGTTAGACAATACTGTTTTCAGAAAACCTTAGCAAAGTAAGATTTGAGCTCCGGTTTTTGACGCAAACTTCCAACGTCCCAAAAATGGAATCCCCGTGAGGGTAACCCAGGCCTGTTTTTGTCAGCCGGTACGCCCGGTTCTGTTTAAAATGTTGATTTTCGCAAAGAGTTATTGTCTAACGGTCAGATGATTGTATATATTCTTCCAATTGTTTGTCTAATAATTTCAACTCACTAAGTAAACTGCCAACCTCGTTCTTTTGTTCATATTTTACCAAAATAGTGGCAAATCTCAGTATTGTCATAGATAAAACGTCTTGAATATCCCGTGTGGAATACTTTTTATATTCATTGACTGAATCGTTTATAGTCTTTACCGCCTTACGCATTATCTCTTCCTCTTCTGAGGATTTTACAATGAGCGAGTAAAATCTATCGGCAATACTTATCTTTATCTTTTGTTCCATTATCAGTCATTTAAAAGAGAAATACATTTGTCAATTTCTCTAACAATCCTGGCAATTCTTTGCTTGGCCTCTTTTATATCCTGCGACGAACCTCTAAAGGCATTCGTCAGCTGCTGCAATTCTAATTTATCCTTTAATTCCTTAATAGTCTTTTTACTTGTTTCTAACTCCTGTTGCGAGGCCTGCAATTGTCTCTTAAGCTCATTATTCTCAAATACAGCCGATTCGTAAGCCGATATTATATGCTCTATCCTCCCTTTAAGCCTGCTGATAATTATTTGCCCTTCCTCGCTCATCTATAAAAAATTTATATGCAAAGTTAATAGATATTTTAAATTATGCAATAACAAAATAAAGCATGATTTTATCAAAACAACAAGCCCTACAACATTGAAACTCATATCAATATTGCAAGGCTCGTTAATAATAAGGAGAAGTGCTTGATTAAGAGCTATTTTTCTTCTCGTATTTTTTCCATTCCTATATGAATGGCCTTCTCATTCATAGGTATAAGGTGGTGATGCCTTTCCGGTATGGATTTTTTTAGCCCTTTTATTACATTTTCCATTGTTACAATAGGCTTTTTCTTAAGGAACGCCCCTAAAACTATCATGTTAAAGGCCTTTATATTGCCCATACGCGCACTCTCTTCGGCCGCCTCTATTGTGCAGATTGTAATATCTTTTCTTGTAGGCTTGTGTATTATTCCGTTAGGATCATATATAAGCAGACCGCCCGGTTTTACCTTGCTTTCAAATTTGTCTAAAGACTGCTGGTTGAGAATAATGGCGGTATCGTATTTACTCAAAATAGGGGAACTTATCTTTTTGTCGCTAAGGATTACTGTAACGTTGGCTGTACCGCCCCTCATCTCAGGACCGTATGCAGGCATCCAGGTAACCTCTTGGTCCTGCATTATTCCCGAATAAGCCAATATTTTTCCCATAGACAATACACCCTGTCCGCCAAACCCTGCTATTATTATTTCTTCTTTCATTTTCTTGATTATTTAATGTTTAACCATTATCTGTCTTTCAGGTCTCCCAAAGGGTAGAATGGAAACATATTCTCTTCCATCCATTTGTTTGCTTGTACAGGCGACATTTTCCAACCGGAATTACATGTTCCCACTATCTCTACAAATGAAGTTCCTTTATTCATCATTGAGTTTTCAAAAGCCTTGCGTATTGCCTTTTTGGCTTTTCTTACAGCGGCAGGAGTGTGTGCAGACTGTCGGGTTACAAAACAAGTTCCTTCGAGATTTGCAACAAGCTCGGTTATTTTTAGCGGGTATCCGTTAAGATCAGCTCTTCTTCCGTACGGAGTAGTTGCGGTAACTTGTCCTAAAAGGGTAGTAGGAGCCATCTGTCCGCCGGTCATTCCGTATATGGCATTGTTTATAAATATTATCACAATGTTTTCGCCTCTATTGCAGGCATGTATTACCTCTCCTGTTCCAATTGAGGCCAAATCACCGTCTCCCTGATAGGTAAATACATATTTATCCGGATTAAGGCGTTTTGTGGCTGTTGCAAGGGCAGGGGCACGACCATGTGCAGCCTGTTCCCAATCTATATCAAGATAATTGTATGCAAGCACTCCGCAACCTACAGGAGAAATTCCTATAGTCTTGTCTTGAATGTCTAACTCTTCAATTACCTCAGCAATCATTTTATGAATAACACCGTGGGTGCATCCCGGGCAGTAATGCATAACGGCATCTGTAAGCAACGGAGTTTTTCCGTACACTTTATTCTCTGGTTTTATAATATCTTTTATATCCATAACTGCCTCTCTATTTTAAAGTTTTCTCAAATGCTTCAAACACTTCTTCTGGGGAAGGTATTATTCCGCCACCTGTTCCGTAAAAATGTACAGGCACTCTGCCGTTTACTGTAAGCCTTACATCTTCTACCATCTGTCCCATACTCATTTCAACTACAAGAATATTCTTAAGTTGCGGTATGAGCTTCTCTATAGGAGCTGTAGGATAAGGGAATAGAGTTACAGGTCTTATAAGTCCTAATTTAATTCCCTTTTCACGTGCCATATCAACCACATTCTCCGCAATTCTCGACATACTTCCGTAAGCTACAACTAAATATTCGGCATCTTCTGTCTTATATTGTGTATAGATACTTTCGTTTTTCTCTATCTCCCTGTATTTTTCCTGCAGATGCATATTGTGCGCATACATAACATTAGGGTCGAGGGCCAACGATGTTATTATATTATGAGAACGTCCTTTCTTGCCGGTCAAAGCCCAATCGCCGCACTGTGCAATAATCTCTTGTTCTGTTCTTCTTGGTTTTGCAGGTCTGAGTTCAACCTTCTCCATCATCTGCCCTATAACTCCGTCTGAAAGAATCATTGCGGGAATCCTGTATTTGAATGCCAATTCAAAGGCTTTGTCTACAAAATCATACATATCCTGAGCCGATGCAGGTGCAAGTACAATCATCTTGTAATCTCCGTGTCCTCCACCTTTTACAGCCTGAAAATAATCCGACTGGCTCGGCTGTATTGTTCCTAATCCTGGACCGCCTCTCATCACATTTACTATTACGCAAGGCAGTTCTGCTCCTGCAAGATAGCTCAAGCCCTCCGCCATAAGGCTTATACCAAGACTGCTTGACGATGTCATGACCTTTTTTCCGGTAGAAGCTCCGCCATAAACCATATTTATAGAGGATGTTTCACTTTCTGCCTGAAGTACAACCATTCCTGTTGTCTCCCACGGTTTTTCCGCCATAAGAGTCTCCATTACCTCCGACTGCGGTGTTATAGGATAGCCGAAATAGCCGTCGGCACCACATCTTATGGCTCCATAGGCTATGGCCTCATTTCCTTTCATTAATATCTTTTCAGCCATTGTATATTATTTTAAATTTTTACTCTGTAAACTGTAATTACGGCATCCGGACAGACTGTTGCACAATTGGTACAGCCTGTACAGCTGTCGGGGTTAGCCATATAGGCAAAATTATAACCTTTGCCGTTTACATCTGCGGAAAGTGCTATTGTATTTGTGGGACAATTGGCTACGCAAACGCCGCATCCTTTGCATTTTTCCGTATCTACTGTTATTGCTCCTTTTACTGCCATTGCAATATATATTTTAAGTTTGTTACTATTTGTACTGCTGTTGTATTACAGCTATTTTCCACTATAAAACCCAAATCCGCGAATGACTTCAGAAATTATATAGTCCCATCTTATGATTATTCCTATTATCAGCAATATTCCCAATAAGATAAGACCTTGAACTGTTGGTGTAAGATTCTTGAAATCAACTACGTATTTTAGAATTTTTCTTTTTAACATTATATAAAATTTACGGTTTCTCTATTTTTATTCTTGCATCTACAGCAACAAGAGTCTTGCCATTTCCCAATAGCGGATTTATATCCATCTCCACTATTTCGGGGGCAACTGCGCACAATGCAGATACTCTGCGTATCATTTCATTGAAAACAACCTCATTAACCCCTTCCATACCTCTTGTTCCCTGTATAAGTTTGTATCCTCTAAGGTTTTGTATCATTTTTGCGGCCTCGCTTTTTCCAACCGGAACAAGAGAACACTGCACGTCGCTGAGCACCTCTACAAATATACCTCCTAAACCGCACATTACAATTGTTCCAAAGCCCTCTTCACGTTTTGCCCCTATAAAAACTTCTGTACCTCCGAGCATTGGTTGCAAAAGTACCCCTTTTGCCCCTTGTATATTTATCATACGGCTAAAATCCGTTGCCAAAGTAATATCATCTGCAATATTGAGCGAAACGCCCCCTACATCTGTTTTATGCAACGGACCTATAACTTTCATGGCTATAGGATATCCAATCTCTTTTGCTCCCGACAAGGCCTCCTCTACAGTAGAGACCACAATCTCTTTAGCCCTGTTTATACCGGCTGCATCCAGCAGTTTTCTCACCTCTGCAGGAAGCAGGAATCCGTTTTCGCAACTCTCTATAACTTCTCGTATTATACGCTTGTCTACCGCAGGAGAATCTTTGCCGTTCTCTGCATTTATCATATTCATAACCTTTACAAAGGCCTTGCCAAAAGAGACTTCGTCGTTAAACGAAACACCTCCCGCTTTATGAAATTTTTCTATTGCATGCTCTGCATTTACAACCGACGGGAGAACAGGATATATAGGCTTTTTACACTTGCCTATTTTATTGAGAATCACATTATAAGCAGGATATACATCGGTAAGTCCGGGACTGCCGAAAATCACAACCATTGCATCTACATCAAAATGATTTTCGCAGGCATCAATTATCTCCCTTAATTGCTCCGGTGTTCCCGTTGAGAGAAAATCTATAGGATTGCCAACAGATGAACCTTTGTAGAGTTTTGAAAGCAGCTCTTTGGCGTATGGCCCGTCTATTTGGGGAATCTCTATACCACCGGAGCATAGCACATCTGCAAGCATTACGGCAGGACCTCCGGCATGGGTTATAATGGCAACTCTGTTACCGCAAGGCAACGGATATTTAAGTATAGAGGCAATGTTTACCAATTCGTCACGACCATAAGCACGTATTATTCCGGCCTTTTTAAAGAGGACCTCAACGGCAGTGTCGGGAGAGGCCAATGCCCCCGTGTGAGACGATGCTGCTCTGCTTCCTGCTTTACTGTATCCGGCCTTTACTGCCACTATGCGAGCCCCTTTACAGATAAGTGAACGGGCATGTGCAAGAAGTTTTTGCGGATTTGCAATATTCTCTATATAAAGCAGTTTTACCGGCGAACTTGTGTCATGAATATAATTTTCATCGAGATACTCAAGAACATCCTCTACACTAATCTGCGCACTGTTGCCAACCGAAAACACATTTGAAAACGAAAGTCCGTGCTTTATGGCAGCCTCCATAATAAATACCACAGTAGCACCCGACCCCGAAATTATATCTATTCCGTCTTTTGAAATATTTGATGTTGGCTGTGTAAATACCCCGGCATATCGGTCTGTTATAACGCCAATGCAATTTGGACCGATAAAAGAGGCTCCGTACCTGTTTGCGGTATCTGCAATCTCTTTCTCCAAAGCAGCGCCTTGAGGCCCGTCTTCATTGAATCCTGCAGAATATATAATTATAGCTTTGCAACCTTTTTTTGAACACAATTCTTCTACGGCTGCAGGACACAGATGCGCTGCAATAGCAAGAATTGCACAATCTACCTGCGGTAATTCAGAAATAGAACTATATGTCTTTTGCCACTGAACATTACCGGCTTTGGGATTTACCACATACAACTTTCCAGCATATTTATTATCTATAAGATTTTTAAGTGCGCTGCCGCCCGGTTTTGAAGTATCTTCAGAGCCGCCTACCACTACAATACTCTTAGGTGAAATAAGTTGTTGGTTTATCATAAATCCTTATTCTAAAAAAGCCTCACAAAGATAATAAAATGATTATACAATATTGCTATTTATAAATAAAAATAATCAAAATTTATATTTAGCTTACAATTTTTAAGAAATTGCTAAAACAACTGTTCTTCAAATACAACAGAAGGCCTGTTTCTTGATACCTTTTTGTTGTAAACAAACCAAAACCTCGAATGTTCCTGCTCTATATAATAATAGGAGTTGCCCACCTCTTTCTCATCAAACACCGGATTGGCAGGAATCTTCTCTTTAAAACTCCACAATTTAAGGGCTGCAGCAGGCTCTTTTTTTATCGAAAGACCATTCGTTATCCATCCCAATATTACTTTAGGCAGGCAATCTGCAAAATTCTCCTTGCAGAATGTATATAGAATCAGAGACTTGCTCTCAAAACTATAAATTGTCTCTAAAAAATCGGTTCCCGACAATTTTGTTGTAAAATCTCTCAGAAAATAAGGATTATCCTCTACTATTGAAGCAAAGATATTGCGCCATGCCGAATCGTTATACCAATATTCTATGATTTTAGACAGTACTCGGCATCTGTACAGCTCATCATACGAGATTTCATCTGTCTGAAGCACCTCATACGGAGGTTGCAAAGAGTATTTTATACCGAATTTTTCTGACTCATTCCTAAAACATGTTCCTGGGAGCAGTTTGAGAAGCTCTAACTGTATTTCATGAGGACGTACGGCAATCATACGGTTAATATCTGCAAGCAGATTATTGTATGTATAACCGGGCAGACCGGCTATAAAATCGGTATGAACCTCAAATCTTTCTGTTTTAATTAAAAATTCGAGCCCCGACAGTGCATTTTCTGCCCGCCCTTTGCGCATGCAGTTATGCAACACATCTTCATTAAGACTCTGTATTCCCGCCTCTACATGGAGCAGATTGTGCGGAATTGAGGCAAGTTTCTCTTTAACTGCAGCATTAAGCAGAGCCGGATGCACCTCTAAATGAAATTTGAGCTTTCCTTTAAATTCTTCAAACAGGCTTAGAAGCTCTATAGCTCTCATTTGATTTCCGTTAAATGTGCGATCTAAAACACGTATCTCCTTAATTCCCTTATCTACAATATTATGTAATCTCTCTCTTATACTTTCTATAGAGATATTCTGTATAGGCAGACTCTCTATTCCACTTATGCAGAAACGGCAGGTGTTAAAGCACCCCCTTGATGTTTCGAGTTGTATAAAAGCCTTGCTCCAATTAAAGAAACGGGACTCTTCCGGTGGAACAAGAGAGGTAAAATCCTTTACAGCAACAGCTTGTGATTTAATATATTCCGCCTGCCCGTCGGTAGTATAAAAAAGATATTCAAACCCGGGCAGAGTTGCCCAAGGATTCTCTTTTCCGGCAATTGCCGCTTCTATGAATTTTGGAAAGACCTCTTCGCCTTCACCCTTAAAAACTGCCGACACAAAAGGATTTGAGTGCAGGAAATGTCTGTTATCTCCAAGAAATTCAGGGCCTCCCAACACAATTTTAACCTGTGGTTTAAGTGCCCGCACCCTGCACAGAACAGAGAGAATGTACTCTATATTAAACAGCCAGCCCGTTGCAAATACATAATTGGGTACGGCTGCAATAATTTGGGAAATAATCTGCTCTTTGTTGCTTTTTGTAGTGCCGGAAACAATTTTCCACACAGACTGTTCCCTCACTTTAGACGACAACTGGGCTTCGAGCGCGGGAAATGCTAACGAAGAGTGAGAGAACGAGGCATTTATATCTAACCAGAGAAAATTCATGAATTAATTGGTATTTTTTTCTCAAAAGTACTGTATTATTTCGGGATTTTTCAAAAATTGAAACAAAATATTTTTACGGAATCCTTTATTGAGTATCTTTGAAAAATTTATATAAAACAACATCAATATGGGAAGAATACTAATCAAAGGGATTTCATTGCGGGAGAAACAGAAGGACATTCTTATCGATGATGAATTTATTGTAAAAATCGCAGATTTCATAAGTGCTGAAGAGGCGGCCGGTTGGAACGGCAGGAGTGTTGCAAACATAAAAACAATTAATGGCAAGGGCAAGGCGGTTATTCCGGGACTTGTAAATATGCACACACACAGCGCAATGACTCTTATGCGCGGCGTGCACGAAGATTCTCAACTGCATGAGTGGCTCAACACTATCTGGAAAATAGAGCCGAAATTGGATGAAGAGCTTATATACTGGGGCACTAAATTAGCCTGCGTTGAGATGATTAAGACGGGAACCACCTGTTTTAACGACCAATACTGGATGATAGATACTGCCGTAAAAGCCATATCGGAAATGGGCTTGCGTTCTCTAAATCCGTATGTGTTTTTGGATTTGTTCGATCAGGCAAAAGCCGATAATCTTAAAAAGGAATGTTTGGAGATATTCAGTAAATCTAAAGACTGGAATCCTATAAACAGATTTGCCATTGCAATTCATGCTCCGTACAGCGTAAGCGAGTCTACCATAAAATGGGCAAGCGACTTTGCTAAAGAGCACAATTTATTGGTACACATACATTTATCTGAAACAAAAAAGGAAAACGAAGAGTGTATTGCCAAACATGGTATGACCCCTACAAGATATTTGCAAAAGCTCGGGGTATTAGGTCCGGAAGTTATTGCAGCCCACTGCCTTTGGATAGACGATGAGGATATTTCTGTATTGGCAGAAAATGATGTTAAACTTGTACACAATATTAATTCAAACTTAAAATTGTGTTCAGGTTACAAATTCAAATATAATGAGTTTAAAAAGGCGGGACTTACCGTATCTTTAGGTACCGACGGATGTGCCTCTTCTAATAATCTGGATATGTTAGAAGCAATGAAGACAACTGCATTGTTGCAGAAAGCATGGAGAGAAGACCCAACTGCAATGCCTCTTAACGAATTGCTCGACACGGCAACTTTAAATGGAGCAAAATCGTTGCGCCTTAACAGCGGAAAAATAGAAGAGGGGGCTTTGGCCGATCTCACGATTGTAGATATAGATAATTACGCATTTACCCCTAATTTTAATTTTCTTGCAAATCTTGTTTACTCTGCAAACAGTTCGTGTGTAGATACTGTAATCTGTAACGGAAACATTGTTATGGAAAACAGGGTTATAGAGTGTGAACATGAGATTATAGAGAGAGTAAACAAACTGTATAAAAAACTTATATAATTTACTAAAAAACAAGCATTATGGATTCGAGAGTTGAAAAAATATATGAAGCCGCAAATTACATTAAAGGCAAATTAAACGGCTTTGTGCCAAAAGTTGGAATAATCCTTGGCAGCGGATTGGGCAAATTGGCAGATACTATTGAGAATAAAACAGTTATCCCATATACAGAAATTCCTAATTTTTCAAAATCAACCGCGGTTGGGCACAAAGGCAATCTGATTGCAGGATTTTTGGGCGGAAAACCTGTAGTTGCAATGCAGGGACGCTTCCACTATTACGAGGGGTATCCTATGGAGCAGGTGACACTTCCTGTAAGGGTAATGAAGCTGCTTGGTATAGAGTATCTGTTTGTTTCAAATGCAGCAGGCGGTGTAAACTTTAATTATAAAGTAGGGGATCTCATGATTATACGAGACCATATTAACCTTTTGCCAAATCCGCTGATAGGCAAAAATCTTGATGAATTTGGCATAAGATTTCCGGATATGACCAGACCTTACGACCTGCAACTTATTTCGGCAATAGAAAAGATAGCAGAGAATGAGGGAATAAAGTTGCACAAAGGGGTATATCTTGCAAGTACAGGACCTACCTACGAAACCCCTGCCGAATACAAATATTTTAGGACAATAGGGGCAGATGCCGTTGGAATGAGTACTATTCCGGAAGTTATAGTTGCACGTCATTGCAATCTTCCGGTTTTTGGAATGTCGGTAATAACAAATGAAGCTCACGATGATTATGCCGATGATTATGTAAATGACGGAGACGATGTTGTAAAGGCAGCAGATGCCGCAGCAGACAGAATGACTCTGCTGTTTACCAAAATGATAGAACAGCTTTCTTAACAGAAAACATAACGTAATATGATTAAAAATATAATTTTTGACTGGGGCGGCGTTATCCTTACCTTAAACAAGGAGCGTTGCCTTAGGGCTTTTTCTGATGTTGCCGGAGTTCCGGATTTTGGCGAATATCTTACCCCATATCTTCAGAAAGGATTCTTTGCCGCATACGAAAACGGAGACATAGATGATGAGCAGTTTTGCAAATGCGTTAAAGAAATCTCAAACAAACCGGATGTTAAAGACTCGGATATAGAGTATGCACTCGATGCCTTTTTAGAGGAGATTCCAAAATACAAAGTGGATTTTCTGATGAATTTAAAGCAGAAGTACAATCTTTATGTTTTAAGTAATAATAACCCTATATGCTGGAGAATATCAAAACAGATGTTCGAACAGCTGTCGGGAGAGGATGTAAACAGAACATTCAAGCAGATTTTTCTCTCATTTGAACTTAACCGCTCAAAACCCGGAAAAGAGATTTTTCTTAAAGTATTGGATTTGTCGGGATTAAAAGCAGAAGAGTGCCTGTTTGTAGATGATGCAAAGGGCAATATAGATACTGCAGCCGGATTGGGCTTTAAGACAATGTTCTACGATGTAAATACAAATCTCGAAGAAACCCTTTCCGATTTTCTAAAAAAAGAGAACGGAATATAGCCAAAACAAAAGAGAGATGGTTAAATTCATAAGTTTGTCGAGCGGAAGCAATGGCAACAGCTATTATATTGGAGATGAGAATACTGCATTTCTTATTGATGCGGGAATAGGTCCGCGTACAATAAAAAAGAGATTGGCAGAACATAATATTTCCATCTCCGATATAAAGTTTGTTTTGGTTACGCATGACCATATAGACCACATAAAAAGTTTGGGCGTATTGGCCGACAAGCTGAATATACCTGTTTATGCCACCGAGCGTTTGCATAAATCTTTGAGCGTTCATTTTTGCACTCGCGGACGGTTGAACGGATGCGTTAGAAAAACCACTCTTGAAGAGGCTTTTGAATACGATGATGTGCGTATAATCCCGTTTGAAGTTCCGCACGACGCTACTGAGACCGTAGGATATTTTATAGACTTTAAAGGGGTAAAATTCACCTTTGTAACAGATGCAGGAAACATTACAGACAACATTGTAAAATATGCTTCAATGGCATCTGCACTAATATTGGAGAGTAACTATGATTTGGATATGCTGCTACATGGCGGCTATACTCCTGAATTAAAGCTGCGCATAACCAAAGGAAACGGTCATCTGAGCAACGAGCAGACTGCCTCAATTATAAAACGTGCGTATCACAGAGAGCTTAAAAACATATTCTTGTGTCATTTAAGCGAAAACAACAATACGCCCGAAGTTGCATACAAAACAGTATCTAAAGCATTAAAAGAGATTGGTGCAGAAGATGTTAATCTTGTATGCCTGCCACGACGGATGAGCTCTGAGATATTTGAGCTTCTGTAAGGTTTTAATAACCGTGGATAGTGGATATTGCTCAATATCCCAATAATATTTGCCTTTTAACAAAAGTGCAAGTATGATAATTTTGCGGTTTAAAATATAAGCGTTATGGATATTAATGACCTCACTTGGAATCCCTGGCACGGTTGTCATAAGTGTAGCGAGGGATGTTCGAATTGTTACGCGTTTTTTCTTGACAAGCGTTACGGACGTGATACAAGCCTTGTTTCGCTCAACAAATCAAATATCGACTTACCTGTAAAGCGTGATAAAGCAGGACACTATAAATTGCCGGGCGGAGCATTTGTGCGGGTATGTATGACCAGTGACTTTTTCTTGGAAGAGGCCGACAAGTGGCGAGATGAGGCATGGAGATATATACGTCAGAGGCCGGATGTAACGTTCTCACTTCTTACTAAGCGTGCAGAACGCATTATAGATCACCTGCCTCACGACTGGGGTAATGGTTGGGAACATGTTCAGTTTGCAGTTTCGGCCGAAAATCAGAAAAGAGTAGATGAGCGAATACCATTTTTATTAAAAGTGCCTTCTAAGCATAAGTGGATTAGTATTAAGCCGTTTATTGATAAGATTGATTTAACGGATTACCTTGCTACCGGCGAAATAGAGACTGTATTGGCGGGCGGTGAAAATTATCTCGGCTCACGTCCATTGCATTATGAGTGGGTAAAATCGCTCCATGAACAGTGTAGGACTTGGGGAGTACGTCTGATTTTTGGGCAAACCGGCAATATTTTCATTAAAGATGGCAAAGAGTACAAAATTCATAATCGTACCGAACAGATGATTCAAGCCTTGAAATTGGGATTGCACTATCCCCAAGTAGATATTGAGGCCGAAATTGCCAAAATTATGGAACGCAAAGAGCGTATGAAAGCACTGCGTGGCAAAACAGACAAGTTATAGAGAAATTATAAATATAAGCGTTATGAAAAATATATTAAAGTGGTTGTATGACAACTGGATGAAAGCAACACCCTTCTTGGCCCTATATTCGTTTATTCTTATATGGCTCTATGTAAAGGAGCAAAATTATGTCTTGTTCCTTATTTGGATGCAGGTACCTATATATTGGTTTCATGAGTTTGAGGAGTATGTGTGTCCCGGTGGTTTTCTTGACTTTTTTAACCGCAAGCCATTAGGCTCAAAACTCGGAGACTATCCGCTCACAAAAGCAGGATCTTTTTGGATTAACATTCCGTTAGTTTATGTTTTACTGCCGTTGGCCGGAATTCTTTCGCACTTCTGCGGCATTGAATGGGGACTATGGACAGCCTATTTCTCTGCACTTAATGCCATGGCTCATGTAGTTATGTTCTTTATATTTGGCTTTAAATACAATCCCGGACTTGTAGCAAGTACATTTGTAAATATTCCATTTGGAATTTACATGGTGTGGTACTTTCTTTCAAATGACCTTGTATCTACAGGAGTGAATATAGCCAGCATACTGTTTGGTATTATAGCTCAGGCATCTATGATGATTTACGGCTTTGCTTTTCTTGTTCCAAAGATGAAACGCGAAGGCTTAAAGGCATAAAGGATTCTACTATTTTCCCTTTCCAATGGCAACTATAACCGTCGGTTGGAAAGAGATATTGAATTCGGCAGCTAACTCGGATGTATTAATATCTGTGGTATATGAGGCATTGAGCCCCATTTCTACAGCTCTAAGCATAATTTGGTTAAGGGTTATTCCAATATTTATAAAGGTATCGGTTAAATCGGTACCTTTATTGTTTTCTTTACTCTCTTCTCTATTATAGCCTATAATTATAAATGCTTGTGGTAAGTCTTGCGGTATGCTGTAGTCTAACCACTCAGGAGCAGCTTTTTTTAGTAAATTCTGCAGTCTCGCGGTTTTATCCTGTTCTATAATGGGGTAAAAGGAGATTGGAATGTTACTCTGTCTGTTTTGAGAAAATGATATAAGGTCTTTAAGATGCTGCTGTCTTACTATTATTTTGTTATTGAATGATTTAAAATTTATATTTCTTGCAACTAATTTGCTCAATGTTGCGGATGTTTTATGGGAAGAGCGTGCAGATGCACCTGATTGCGGCATAGATCTGAACTCTTCCATCTTCTTTTCCAAATAATTGTCGGCCATATTACCAAGGTATAATTTATATATACAATT
The DNA here is from genome assembly GCA_964621625.1 of uncultured Muribaculaceae bacterium. Taxonomy (GTDB): domain Bacteria; phylum Bacteroidota; class Bacteroidia; order Bacteroidales; family UBA932; genus Egerieousia. The sequence continues at coordinate 41,118 of CAZULV010000004.1, forward strand.
AGGGGGCCAAAGTTAAGAAAGATAGCGTGAGTATTGTAATTTTTAGGAAGCAAATAGTTATCTTCGCAGTCGGATTGGAAAATGCTGCTTTTATAAGCCATTTTCTTAGAGGCCTTGTAAAATTAATATCTATAACTATGGTTAAAATTTTCTGTGTAAATACCGGAACAAGCCAATCGTTTCCCGAGGGTACAACCCTTATGGATATGTTACCGGCTTTTGATTTTGAAAAACCTTATCCAATACTTTCGGCAAAGGTAAATAATGTGAGTCAGGGGCTGAAATACAGAGCCTTTAACAACCGTAAGGTTGAGTTCTTGGATTACAGAAGCTACTCTGGAAGAAGGGTTTATAGCCGCTCGCTCTGCTTTTTGCTAAGTAAGGCTGCAAAGGATATATTTCCTGAGTGCAGAATTGTAATACGCCGTCCTATTTCAAAAGGTTATTTCTGCTCTGTAGATAAAGGCACATCCTGTGCAGGCTCTAACACTATAACGGCAAATGATTTGGAGCTTATAAAACAGAGGATGAAAGAGATTGTGGCTGCAAACATTCCTTTCAGAAGACATGAAGTGCCTACAGAAGAGGCCATAGCCATCTTTAAGGATTTAGGATATGAGGATAAAGTAAAGCTATTGGAAACAGCCAACGATATTTACGTAAATTACTATACATTAGACGATACTCCGGACTACTACTATAACGCCCTGCTGTCGGGTACAGGAGAGCTTAAAGTATGGGATTTATCGCTTTATAAAGGGGGACTTTTACTGCGTGTTCCCGACAGGCATAAACCGGAAGAGCTTGCACCATTTGTTGAGCAACCAAAAACATTTGAGGTTTTTACAGAGGCTTTAAAGTGGAATAAGATTATGGGGCTCGACAATGTTGGAGATGTTAATAAGGCTTGCCAAAGCGGCGGTGCCCGTGATTTGATTGAAATAGCCGAGGCATTGCAAGAAAAGAAAATTGTACAGATTGCAGAAGAGATTGAGGCAAAAGTGGAAAACTGCGCAAATCCTATACGCCTTGTTCTTATAACAGGCCCAAGCAGCAGTGGAAAATCTACATTCTGTAAACGTTTGAGTGTACAACTTAAGGCATGCGGGCTTCACCCTATTTCATTCTCTACCGACGACTATTTTGTAAACAGATTAGATACACCTCGTTTGCCCGACGGTTCTTTTGACTTTGACAATTTTGAGACCGTAGACCACAAATACCTGCAGAGCGACATTTTAAAACTTCTAAATGGTGAAACTGTTGAGATTCCCGAGTACAACTTTGTTACAGGCTTAAGGGAATTTAACGGAAAAAGGCTGAAATTAGAGGATGGAATGGTGCTTTTGGTAGAGGGAATACATGCCCTGAATCCACGTCTTACAGACCAGGTTGACGAATCTATAAAATACAAGATATTTGTAAATACCATTACAAGTATTTCACTCGACAATCACAACTGTATCCCCACAAGCGATAACAGGTTGTTACGCAGAATAGTAAGAGATTTTAACAAAGGTGCTTTTACTGCACAGGAATCTATTCTTAACTGGCCTAATGTAAGAAGGGCAGAGGTAAAATGGATTTATCCGTTCCAGGAAAATGCCGACGTGCTTTTTAACTCCACATACATAGTTGAGTTTGCAGTTCTAAGACCGTATGCAGAGCGCATACTTATGACTGTGCCTAAAAATTGTCCGGAATACAGCGAGGCTCACAGATTAAAAAAATTCCTGAGCTATTTTGTCCCTGTTTCAGACAAAGATATTCCGGCTACATCGCTCATAAGGAGTTTTATAGGGTAAACAGTGTTGGTTAAAGATTAAAATAGAGAATAAGTTGCAGACGTTGCAAGAAAAGAAGATTATACTTACAGACAAATCCGGCCTTGTTTTAGAAGGCGGAGGAATGCGCGGCGTATTCACATGCGGTGTGCTCGACAGTTTTATGCAGCGCAAGATAAGATTTCCATACACCATAGGAGTAAGTGCAGGTGCATGTAACGGATTATCTTATATGTCGGGGCAGAAAGGCAGAGCAAAATACAGCAATATAGATCTTCTCGAAAAATATCATTATATAGGGTTATGGAAACTGCTTGCAAAGGGAAACATAATGGATTTTGATTTGCTCTTCCACACTTTTCCGGAACAGATAATACCTTATGATTATGAAGCACTTGCAAAATGTAGCGAACAATATGAAATGGTTACTACAGATTGCATTACCGGAAAAGCATGCTATTACAACGAGAAAAAGAATCCTCAGCGTATAATTGAGATAGTACGGGCTTCGAGCAGTCTCCCGTTTGTATGCCCTATAGCGTATGTAGATGGCAAGCCTATGTTGGATGGCGGAATTGCCGATTCTATACCGCTTTTGCGTGCCCGTTCATTAGGGTTCAATAACAACGTGGTTGTTCTCACAAGAAACAGAGGTTATAGAAAACCCGACAGGCCAAGCAAAATTCCATTTTTCTGGTACAGAAAATATCCTGCACTCAAAGAGGCGATACGTATGCGCAACAGACTTTACAACGAACAGATTTCTCTTGTTGAACATCTCGAAGAGAGGGGAGAGATTACTGTTATACGCCCTGTAAAGCCTATTGTTGTAGACCGTATGGAGAAGGACACAGGCAAATTGCTCGATTTATATAATCAAGGATACGAATGCGCAGAACAAATATCCTTTGCATAGGCATTGGAAAGTCTGTGCAACGAGAGACAAGTTAATGCAAATCTGTAAGGGCTAAAACCAAAAAAATAACTACTTTTGAACCCTCAAATATTCAGACTTTCAAATTCGCAAAAATAACAGAAATATGGCTATTTTAAAGAGAGAGAAAAAATACAATTGGGAGTTTGCCAATATAGGCGGCTCATCGCGAGTTAAAATTACCAAAGGAGAAGATATTGCACACCTACATGAACTTGATCCTAAAATGTGGACGGTGCTTTCGTGTCCCATAACAGGGCTCGAAATCGATGATAAGAGCTTAAAATACATTGATTGTGACGCAGATGGCAAATTACGTATTAATGATGTAATGGCTGTTTCAAAATGGATTACATCTGTACTGAAAGATAAGGACATATTACTGTCGGGACAAGATTATATAGACATAAACCTTATAAATTCGGAAGACGAAAACGGCCGCAAACTTTATAATTCGGCAAAACAGATACTTGAAAATCTTGGCAGAGAGGGCAGTGTGATTTCTCTTGCAGATACTGCCGATATTACTGCAATTTTTGCAAAGACACGTTTTAACGGAGATAGCATAATAACTGAGGCTTCATCTGATAATGAGGATGATAAAGCCGCAATTGCTGCTGCTATTGCTACAATTGGAGGAGAAAAAGACAGAAGCGGAGCAATGGGTGTTGGCACAGAACAGATTGAGGTATTCTATAAAAATCTGAATGATTATGTTGCATGGCAGCAAAGTGCACCGGAACCTCCATATGGAGCAGATACAGATAAGGTAATAGAGACTTACAACGCACTGGATGCTAAAGTTAAAGACTTTTTCATGCGTTCAAAATTGGCGGCATTTTCGCCAAACAGCACTGCCTCTTTAGATATTCAGACTTCTCGTATAGATACAATAAGTGCCGATAATCTGGCAGAGAAAAATGCAGAAATTGCATCATATCCGTTGGCGAGGGTAACAGGAAAATCGGAGATAGATCTTTCTGCAGCAGTAAATCCGGCATGGGCCGATAAGTTTGCATATATCTGTTCGATAGCTGTTGAGCCTGATAAAAAGAGTATTTCGGAGAGCGATTGGAGTGCCATAGGGGCAAAGTTTGCCGATTATATAAAGTGGAAAAACGCAAAAGCAGGAGCTGTTGTTGAATCGTTGGGAATTGACGCCATAAAAGAGTTTATTACAAAAGAGAGAAAAGAGGCACTTCTTGAATTAGTTGCCAAAGATACAGAACTCAAGGAGGAGGCAGAAAATATAGAACTTGTAGATAAATTCCTGCATATTCTGCGTGATTTCTACAGATTGCTAAGGAACTTTGTTACACTGCACGACTTTTATGACAAAGAGAAGAAAACCGGAGCAATATTTCAGTCGGGAACACTGATTGTAGACCAGAGAGCATGTAAATTCTGTATGAAAGTTACCGATATGGCAAAACATAATGCCTCGGCTTCAACTTGCGGAATGTACCTGCTTTATTGCGACTGTACAACCAAGGGCTTTGCCGGTAAACTGCAGATTGTTGCAGCCGTTACAGTTGGTGATATAGGGGAATTTATTGTAGGCAAGAATGGTGTATACTACGATAATGCCGGAGTAGAGTGGGATGCGGTAATTACAAAAATCATAGATAATCCTATAAGTATATCACAGGCATTCTGGTCTCCGTACAGACGAATGGCAGCAGCAATAGAGAATCTTATTAACAAGAGCGCGGCCGACAAAGATGCAAAAATAATGGCAAAGGCTACAGAAAAGATAAACGCTGCACCGGCAGTTGCCGCTACGGCTACAACTTCTGCCGCAACTCCGGATGGAAAAACAACAGTGGCTCCTCCGTTTGATATTGCCAAGTTTGCCGGAATATTTGCCGCAATAGGTATGGCGGTAGGTATGATTGGAACAGCATTGGCAAGTATATTCAATGAACTGTTTTCTCTTGCGTGGTGGCAGCTTATTCTTGTATTTGTGAGCATAATGCTTATAATATCGGGCCCGGCAATGGTTATGGCATGGCTCAAATTGCGTCGCAGAAATATTGCACCGCTGCTCAATGCAAACGGATGGGCAATAAATGCCGCATCAAAAATAAGCATTCCGTTTGGCGAAACGCTTACCGAGATAGCAAAATATCCTAAGCTAAAACTTAAAGACCCTTATGCAAGAAAGGGTATTGCTCCATGGAAGAGATTTCTTATTACAATAGTATTGCTTGGAGCAGCCTTTATAGCACTTTGGCTTACAAACTGCCTTGCTTGGGCAAAATTACAATCTCCGCTACCATGTTATAATAAAGAAACCGTAGCAGAGAAAACAGCAGAATGTACTGAAAATGAAAACACAGCTCTAATGCAAACAGAAACTGCATCAGACAATGCCAATGGTGCAGAAACAGGTACAGATACAGTAACTGAATAAGGTTTAAAATATATGAAAAAGCAGACACAGGCCATCCATACACGTTTCCAGAGCAGGGATGCCTACAATTCTTTGAGCATGCCGGTTTATCACACCGCAGCATACGAATTTGACGATGCAACTGTTATGGCCGACGCATTTTGCGGAAGAAGCAATGCGCCAGACTATTCGAGGGTAACCAATCCTACAGTAACTTATTTTGAAAATAAAGTAAAGGAGCTTGCAGGAGCATCGGAAGTGATTGCATTTGCATCAGGAATGGCCGCTATATGCAATACATTTATGGCTGTAGCCGCTGCCGGAAAAAACATTGTAACCTCCAAACACATGTTTGCCAACACATTTGCACTTGCTGGTACAACACTCAAACGTTTTGGTGTAGAAACCAAGTTGTGCGACCTCACAAATCCTGCAGAAGTAGAACATACTGTAGATGAAAACTCGTGTTGCATATATCTTGAGATAGTAACAAATCCGCAAATGGAAGTTGCAGATTTAAAAAGTCTTGCAAAAATTGCCCGTTCAAAGGGAATTCCACTTATTGCAGATACAACAATGATTCCTTTTACCGAATTCAGCGCATTTGAATTAGGGGTTGATATAGAGATTGTTTCAAGTACAAAATATCTGTCGGGAGGAGCAACGTCTATTGGAGGTATAGTTATAGATTACGGTACATGTAACGGCTTTGGAAAGCGTATGAAGTCTGAGATGCTGCTTAATTTAGGCGCATATATGACCCCTCATGTAGCGTATATGCAGACATTGGGATTGGAGACATTGGCAGTAAGATATAGAGCACAGGCCGATACCGCTTGCCGATTGGCGCGTATGCTCCGCTCTTTACCGCAAATTAAACGTGTTAATTACATTGGATTGGAAGATAATCCGTTTTACGAAATTGCACGTAAACAGTTTGGTCCTACATCTGGGGCAATGATAACAATAGATCTTACAGATAAAGAGGAATGTTTTAGATTCATAAACAGACTTAAACTTATACGCAGAGCTACCAATCTGTTTGATAACAAGAGCCTTGCAATTCATCCGGCAAGCACTATCTTTGGAACATTTACAGACGAGCAGAGGGCAGCAATGGATGTTCTTGATACAACAATAAGGCTGTCTGTTGGACTGGAAGATGCAGAAGACCTTTTTGATGATATAAAACAGGCACTAAGCAAATAGGATACGCCTGGGTTAAGACCAAAGATTTTTACAAATACGCAGTATGAAACAATTTGATTTTAACAAGATTGTGGAGCGAAGAGGCTCAGGAGCACTTAAATATGACGGGTTACAGGAGAGATACGGAAATCCGGCTCTTCTGCCTATGTGGGTAGCGGATATGGATTTTGAAACTCCACCATTTATTGTAGAGGCATTAAAACGCAGACTCGATCATCCAATATTCGGATATGCCATGGAGCCAAAAGAGTACTGGCCAACGGTAAAAGAGTGGATTGCCTCGCATCATAACTGGAATGTAAAGGAGGAGTGGCTTACATATATTCCGGGAATAGTAAAGGGTATAGGCTTTGCAATTAACGTGTTTGTAGAAAAAGGCGAGAAGGTAATAATCCAGCCTCCTGTTTATCATCATTTTAGAATGTCTGTTATAGACAATGGAAGAGAGGTTGCAGAGAATCCTTTAAAAGAGAATCCCGACGGCAGTTACAGCATGGATTTTGAGAATCTTGAGGCTATTACCGACAGCAAATGCCGAATGCTTGTACTCTCTAATCCACACAATCCGGCAGGAATCCTTTGGGACAGGGAGACTCTTGTAAAACTTGCCGATTTCTGCTATAGCCATAATATAATAGTAATTTCAGATGAGATACATTGCGATATGGCCCTGTGGGGAAAGAAACATATACCTTTTGCAACTGTTTCGGAGAAAGCAGCTGCATGCAGTATTACATTTGGAGCACCATCTAAAACCTTTAATATGGCAGGAATAGTAAGTTCCTATGCAGTTGTTCCAAATGATACTTTACGTAACAGGTTTTACGGATGGCTGACGGCAAATGAACTCAATGACCCGCCTGTTTTTGCTCCTATAGCCACTATTGCAGCTTTTAAAGAGGGAGAAGAGTGGCGCAAACAGATGTTGCACTACATAGAGGAGAATATAAATTTTGTGATAGAGTATTGTGCGGCCAATATGCCAAAGATAAAGCCGTTAAAGCCGGATGCTTCGTTCCTTGTATGGTTGGATTGCAGAGATTTGGGACTGAGCCATGAAGCGCTTATAGACCTTATCGAAAACAAGGCACATATAGCCATGAATGACGGGGCTATGTTTGGTGTCGGCGGAGCCGGATTAATGAGAATGAACGTGGGTACTCCACGCTCTGTACTCAAACAGGCTCTGGAGCAGATACGCAATGCGCTCAACGGCATAAATAACTTGTAACAGATATACTTTAAATAGTTATGTACACCAATAACATGCACAAAGCACACCCATGGCATGGAATAAGCCAGGGTAAGAATTTTCCTGATGCAGTAAGGGCCTTTATAGAAATAGTCCCTACAGATACTGTAAAATATGAAGTTGATAAAGAATCGGGCTATCTTTCGTTAGACCGTCCGCAGAAATTCTCAAATATAGTTCCATCTCTCTACGGCTTTTTGCCAAAAACGTATTGCGGGCCAAAAATGGCCGAACTTACAAATAAAGCACTTGTAAGGGAAGATATAGATGGAGACGGCGACCCTTTGGATATATGTGTATTAACAGAAAAGGATGTTACTCACGGCGATATTATAGTAAATGCAAGACCTATAGGAGGTTTGAGACTTTTGGATAATAATCAGGCCGACGATAAGATTATTGCCGTATTAAGGAGCGATGCTGTTTATGGCATGATGACCGATATAGAGCAGGTTCCAAAAGATATAATACGACGCCTTATCCACTACTTTAGTACATACAAAGATATACCGGGAGAGCATACAAGCAGAATGCAGTTCATCTCAATATACGGGCCCGAAATAGCAAAAGACGTTATACTCAGGTCTATGGAAGATTACAACGATTTGTTTGGCAGTAAGCAATAAGGCCTTTGCAACCTTCTGTTATATCTATATAAGTTTGTTCAAAATCGCCTGTATACCAAGGGTCTGCAACATCAGGAATATTGATTTGCCGTAATCGGTTGTTGGTTGCGGCAAATTCCATCATCTTGTGTATTTTTGAACATATCTGAGGAGAATCGCCTACGATTCCTTTAAGCAGTCTTATGTTCGAATTGTCCATTACAATTACAATATCCTGTGCAGCAAATTCTTGCGGGGTTATTTTGTGTGCACGGTGATTGCCGTAAGGAATAGCTTTTTCGTTAAGTTTCCTTTGCGCAGGAGGATAAATAGGATTCCCTATCTCTTCTGTAGAAACTGCTCCGGAAGTAATTTCAAATTCCTTCTCAATACCGGCCTTCTTTACAAGAGATTTCATTATATATTCGGCCATTGGGCTTCTGCAAATGTTTCCATGGCACAAGAAGATTATCTTTGTTTTCATATAGCTTTTATTGTTTTGGTTCTAAATGATTCGCGTGCTTTTCGCACGTAGAGTTTTATTACATCTTCGGGCAGATGTGATTTGCCAACAAACTCGCGTGTTTGTTGCGGGAATTTAAACAATGCAGTTGCCAGCAGCCACGCAATTCCCATACGCACATAATAAGGCTCTTTTCCCTGTACAGTTCCCTGCTGAGGAGTAACAGGTTTTCCTTTTACGCTTTTGTAATTAGATTTTATACGTTCCAAATCCAGTTTGTCTATCCTTAAAAACACCTTGTCTAACCACTCTTCATTTAAGAATCGGCACATAGAGACAATTATTGCAAAACGAACTTCAAATTCGTTAGCAGAGTCAAACCACCTCTCAATGAAATTCCAGAGCTGTTGTTTATCGGCATGTTCCATCCATTTGGCATGCGCACAATAAGAGTCGCATACTCCCCAATTATCTATAACGGGAATATATTGTTCAAGCATTTTAAAACGCTCTTCTAAAGAGCATTTACATAAGTTTATAAGAAATCCCCATATAACAGTCTCTTCATAAAACAGCTCGTTAGAGGGTTGTTGCTCAAAACGTTTTATAAACTCTTGCCCATTTTCTGATAACTCCTTTGCAATATTTTTCATATCTGGAGAATGCAACCCGAGCACCCTGCGATAGGGGAGGGCGTTAAGCACTCTGAGATGTCCGTTGCGATATTTTTCTGTAGAGAGAAAACGTGGTGCAATGTGAGGATATAAAAGGTGTTCAATCATTGGGTTGTATCGTGTTTATAAAGCGATTTAAAGAAAAATTCACGTCTTAAAGAGTCCGGAACAGGACATATCTGAATACGGCTGTCGAGACCTTCATAAAAGAGATTATCTGTGAGACGACATATATAAAGGGTATCTGTTTGGGAGAGCCAAAGTGTATCGAATCGTAAATCGAGGTTATTCTGGAGCTGAAGAGTATAGGTTACAGCCGCCTCTACTTGCGTAAGGTCCAACATATCACGGCAGAATACAAAAAGGCCGAAACTGTTGAATTTGCCATAAAACCCCTTGGCCACCTTCTCAATCTTGCTTGTTAAAATACGCTGCAGAGGCTGGGCAAGCGACCAATATTCCTGTTCGAGATAACCTGTATAATTGAGTCCGGGAAGTCCATAAGCATATCCGCTCTCTACAATGCTCTGCAAATCAGATTTATTCTCCTCTGCAGGGTGCATTCCAGCCAACTCTTTAAGCAGTTGATTGGCATTGGTCTTGTTTGGCTCCATAGCCCGGGTTACCTCTATGCCTAACCTTTTGTCGGGAGTCTGTAAATCCGGTCTGTCTCTGTTTACAAGATCTGAATACTCACTCCCGAGAAGAGTTTCAAGAGTAAGTTGCGCATAACGCTCAAAAAAACATGTGCCGAATTTTCTATAAACCATAATATTAATTTTTACTGCAATCAGTACACTGCATTATCCACTTAATTAATTCATCGGCATCTGCGATTGTCCAAGAGTGGGGATGATATATCTTTCGGCCGTTCTTATAGTCATTTCGGCATCCCTTTTCGTAAGTGACAATCAATTCTGCATTATTGTTTCCTATGAGCCGCAAATCATTGATAAACGCCGTTGCATCAAGTATATTTAGCCCGAGCACATCTGTTTTGCGATTATCTAACCACCACTGCTCAGCCGGCTCTATGTAATAACGTACAGGAATATCCTTTAAAGGGAGAATTGCCTTATGAGTTGTATCCGACAGCAAATAAGGAGAATCCGCAATAATCGGTGTAATATCTTCTAACAGTTTTATATAGATACTGTCTCCATCTGATATTCCTTTACGGTACACTTTAACGTCTCTCTCTGTAGAATAGCGAAAACGTTCATAATCCAGAGGTGAATCAATGGCAAAAACACATGCAGGCCTGCTTTCAGAGGCTAATTCTGCATACCTTATTGCCGCACTGCCACCCATTGAAAATCCACCTACACAATAATCATAATCTTCTAAATCAAACCTATCTCTAATATCTTTTACAATACTCTGTAATGCACTTTGGCTTTTAGATGAGAAACTGTATGATTCAACTCCATTTTCAAGCAATGGGATAAAGACCGCGATTCCTGCACCGGCTGCTTTATGCGGAAAATCCGTTGCTTTAAGAACATTCTCTGCAGACTCACCGAATCCCGGCAACAATATCATGTACGAATTTATAGGTTTGCCTGACGGAAAAACAGCTGTATAACAATTTGCGTTTTCGTTCTGTTTATCCAACATTACTGTTTCTATCTTTACGGCATTGCTGGTGTTGCATGCTGTGAGTGTTAATACAAAAACAGCAGTAAAAAAACAGTTGCGTATATTTATTGTTCTAAACATTTGCATGAACAAAATTTTATTGGTGATATAAATTTTATCGGTTCACAAAAATAGGCCTTTTTTCCATTATTTAACTTTAGTTTCTGTATTTGCCGTAAAACAAAATTGAGAATTGTCATATATCTTTGCATGCCTGTAGGATTTTATTTGCATATTCATGAAAACTATTAGTAAAAATGCCATTATAGGTTATCCTGCCGGAATAATTACCGGTATAACATACGGACTCAATCCTCTGTTTGCAATGCCGCTTATGAACAATGGCGCGTCTATAGAATCGATACTCTTTTTCCGCTACGCATTTGCGGTAGTTATTTTGGGTGCGTTTATATGGTTTAGCAAGCAGAGTTTTAAAATTTCACTAAAACAGGCAGGAGTATTACTTGTTCTTGGATTACTCTATACCTCAAGCAGTATATTTCTCTTTGCGGCATATAACTATATTGCCTCCGGACTCGCTACAACGCTCATATTTCTGTATCCGGTTTTAGTGGCAATAATCATGGTATTTTTGGGTGTTGTTCCGTCGTGGCCTGTATGGCTTGCCATTGCGGCAACATTTGGCGGTGTTATTATTATGACTCAGGGGGGTAGCGGTGAGGCCATAAACCTTACAGGTGTTCTACTGTCTCTCTGCTCGGCTTTGGTATATGCAATATTTATAGTTATAATAAACCGCAGCAAGACTATCGCAAGCGTATCAAACTCATTGCTCACATTTTATGCCCTGACGGTTGGTGCTATAGTCTTTTTTGTAAAAATTGCCTTTTCTGATGCTGCAATTACAGCCGGAATTGAGGGTGGGGCTGCCTGGATTAACCTTGCAGGGCTTGCCTTGCTATCTACTATAGTATCTACAGCTACACTCGCCATTGCCACTCGTAATATAGGTGCCACAAAAGCCTCTGTATTAGGCGTATTTGAACCTATTACGGCAATACTTGTTGGTACGCTTATGTTTGGCGAACCTCTCACCGCAAATATTGTAACGGGCATTGGAATAGCCATTATTGCAGTAACATTCATGATTATAGTAACAAAGCGATAGTATCTCATTAGTGGAGCTCTTATAAAAACAGACATTTGACTTTATGAAAATTTGACTCTATGAAAATTGAAGAGGCCATACTCTATTGTCTTGCAACCCAAAACAGAGGAATGCGTACAGAGCAGATAGCAGAAATGATTAACCGTAAACGGTTGCACATACGTAAAGACGGACAACCTGTTACATCCAATCAGGTTTATGCTGTTGTTTGTCGCTTCCCGGATATGTTTGTAAAGGCAGAAGGAAGGATTATGTTAATGATTTAAACGGGTCTAAATGATTTTAAATGGGTTTAAATTATGAAGGACAAATTAGGTGAAGAATACAAAGGAGATTCAAAGTTTGTGGCAGATTGCCGCAAATTGCAGTCGATCTATCGCGTTGAGATAGGTGAAGAAATCTGTCCATATACAGATAGAAATGGTAAAGTGCATTATTATGGCAATTACATCAGTAATGGCGATATTGTTGACAAAGAAAATTGTTGGAAAAACTTCTTGACCGAGTACGCCTTCAACTATGCAAAATATAGGGTAGATAATAAGCAAAAACGTGAAACTATAGAATCTGACAGACTGTTCAATAATCTACTCTCCAGCCAACCGATGGCATTCAATCTATTTTGCCCTTTGATGCAAATGCTTGAAGAATCGTCTGAGACCGCTACAGAGGTAATAAAGAGGGCTTTGCCAATGTTTCCTATACACAAGATTACCGCTATTGATTTGGAATTTATTCCGGAAAACTATAAAGAACTGTCGGGAGATAAAAGTGCAATGGATGCTATTATAAGATTTGAAGACGAAGTGGGCAAGAATGGATTTATAGCCATTGAAACCAAATACTCCGAGAATCTTGGCTCTAATGCCGCTTATGATAAGGATGAAAATGGTAATGTAAAACCTCGGGCACAAAGCCTTAAAGCTGTAAAGAAGCTCATGTGTTTTACCCCTGATGTGGAGAAAAATATAATGGAAGGCAATACTCCACTCACTCAAATCTATCGTAATTTTCTGTTGAGCGAGATGTACGGGTTGCATGGGAGTGAAGAAAAATTGCAATCGTATTCCATTATCCTTGCACCTAAAAGGCATCCGTCTACCAAGAGAGAATTTGAATCTTTAACCAATGGATTGCGTGATGAATACAAGAATAAGATTGTGCAAACAGACCTTGAGGATTTTGTAAAAAGGATAATCAGTGTTTGTCCGGAAAAATATGTAATTATCTTTGAACGGTTTTATGACAGATATTTGAATTTTGAAAAGTTGAAAAATTTTGATTGAATTATGTTAGCATACACATATATAGAAAAAGGAGTGTTTGCTTTGGTGGAGAAGCCGAAGCCTGTTTTGATAGAACCGACTGATGCTATTGTTCGTGTGACGTTGGGCAGCATCTGTTCGAGCGACCTGCACATAAAACATGGAAGTGTGCCACGTGCGGTGCCGGGCATTACTGTTGGCCATGAAATGGTAGGCGTGGTAGAGGAGGTAGGAGCAGAGGTTACATGTGTAAGGCCGGGTGACCGTGTTACCGTGAATGTAGAGACCTTCTGCGGAGAGTGTTTTTTCTGCAAGAACGGTTATGTAAATAATTGTATTAATCCAAATGGAGGTTGGGCATTAGGTTGCCGTATTGATGGCGGACAGACTGAGTATGTGCGTGTACCTTTGGCTAATCAGGGTCTGAACCGTATTCCCAATGGAGTTACAGATGAACAGGCGTTATTGGTTGGAGATGTATTGGCCACAGGTTTTTGGGCTGCCCGTATCTCCGAAATTACTAAAGACGACACGGTTTTGATAATAGGAGCAGGGCCTACCGGAATCTGTACTCTGCTTTGCGTAATGCTCAAGCAGCCTAAACGCATAATTGTATGCGAAAAATCAGAAGAAAGAAGAGGTTTTGTGCATGAACATTACCCCGATGTGATGCTCACTACTCCACATGAATGCAAGGATTTTGTCTTGAAGCATAGCGACCACACAGGAGCAGACCGAGTGCTCGAAGTTGCAGGAGCCGACGATACCTTCCGCATCGCTTGGGAATGCGCCCGCCCGAATGCCATTGTTACGGTGGTTGCCCTTTATGACCGGTCTCAAGCACTCCCGCTACCGGAAATGTACGGTAAGAACCTTACCTTTAAGACCGGTGGCGTAGACGGCTGCGATTGCGAAGAGGTGCTCCGCCTGATAGAAGAGGGTAGGATAGACACCACTCCACTCATCACCCATCGCTTCCCATTGAGTAAGATAGAGGAAGCCTATCGTATTTTTGAGAATAAGTTGGATGGCGTTATTAAAGTGGCGATAGAGAATAAATAACACTTTTATTTGATAGAATAAAGGAGTAAAAGCAACCGATTATATCAACAGAGTTTGTTTTTATCGTTACAAAATGGCTGTTTCCGAGACCGCAGTTTCGCAACTCACTTTGCAAAATATTCAGTCTTTAACCAGTAGGCGTAAATTGGATCCTGGAATGAGATTTCTCCAGCCTTATTATCCAAAATATCATTCTTGATAAGTGCAGCCTTCGAGCGTGCTATCGAGGTTGCAGAAGATATTTTATAGCGGTGCATCACATCGGTAGAACTGATGGCTTTTTCTCCTGCAATAAGAGCCTTAAGGTAGTTCAACTGTTGTGTTGTCAAGGTTTCAGTAATCGTTACAAATAACAAACTCAACTGCTCCACCAATGCAGCGTGTGCCTCGCGAACGATTTCTGTCGTGCAAATATCCGTTGTTCTCAACCACGATTGCTGTGCAAGTTGTTGTGCGTAGTATGGATGATTATCAACAAGTTTTACAATTAAGTTTGCAGCATCCTCATTAATTGTCTTACCTGTATCCGAGAAACGGCTGTTAAAGAACTCTACAAGGTAGGGCGTATCAATCTTATTGAGGAACATCAAGTTGCCAAACTTGTAAAATGGTTTAGACGAGTTGGTAAACACCTCCATCATCATATGGCGCTTGCTACCATACAAGCAGTAGGCAACACTTTGGTGCTGCTGCCAATGTGAGCGTAACTTTTTCTGGAAATAGTCGGGGTCTGTGAACTCCGCTATGTTCTGGAACTCATCAACGCAAATGACAATTTTAAGACCCTTTTTCTTTGCAATCTTCTCGGCAAGGTCGAGCACCTCATCGGGGTTCTGTTTCACAGTTTCCCAATCAAAATCAATTGACACCTCATTGGTAGGGTCACTGCCAATCGAAATCTTTGGCACAAGATGCGAGAAGAAACTCTTTGCACTCTCTACTGCTTCTTCCCACTTAGATGATGTTGCAGCAATAACCTTCTGTGCAAGCAACGAGTAGAAGTGTTCCTCGTTGCGTACATTGAATAAGTCAATATGACAGATACGCAACTTGTTATCCTGTTCCATAGCCAACTTCGCAGCTTTGTTTACAAGCGAACTCTTGCCCCAGCGACGGGGTGAGATAATGATTGTATTTATCAACGAAGTAAAGTTCTGAACCAAGTTCGCAGTTTCTAACTCTCGGTCTGTAAAATTCTTCTCTGTTGCAATCTTACCAAAGATGAAAGGAGTCTCCATAATCCATTTTTTAATTATTTCACTGCAAATATAGCACAAAATATGTAATTACATAAATTGTTATAACAAAAAGTGTATGTCGTGTTGTAACAAAACAGACAGCTGCGGAAATTATCTATGACCGTGATGATGCAGAGCGTCCTCATATGGGACTCACAACTTGGAAGAATGCTCCCGATGGCAGAGTTATAAAATCTGATGTTACGATAGCCAAGAACTATCTTAGCGAAAAAGAGGTTGAATCTCTGAATCTTTTGAGCAATGCCTTTATAGATATGGCTGAACTCCGAGCAAGAGATCATATACTAATGACAATGGCTGATTGGAGAGATGTTCTCAGTAGATATATAGAGCTGAACAATAAAGCTTTGCTTCCAGATGCTGGACGTATCACACACGAACAAGCCGAAGAAAAAGGCTTTAACGGAGTACGAGAAGTTCAGAGTTATACAAGATAAAGAAATTATGAGTGATTTCGACCGTCAATTGAAATCTATATTTGATGGGAATGATTCTAATGTAAGCCCTCGGTAAAGCACGTAGAGATTTAAAAGAATATGCCCCGATTCGTTTCAATTTTTGTCGAATCGGGGTTATTTGTACCTATTTTTGGGCAGAATTGGGAGGATTCTGGCCTATCTTTGAGGGGAGGGTAGGTTGTTTTTCCAATTGAGTGGAAGCAATTCTGTAGGATCTTTGTTGTCACGAAGATAGTATGGCAATTTTTTAAGCACATCTTCCATCCAGTCTTTTGGGTTTACGTCTGCGTATTTTGCCTTATAATCATAGAACTTCCAGGATGAAATACCCAGTTCTTTTAACCTGTCCTTGTACATTACTCCGTTATCCTACACTCTGAATCGTGCGGAATGTGTGATTTTTTAACAGATTCCGCATGATTGCGAATATTTTTCCTATTTTTGCAGAAAATAAAGTTGATACCATTATGATTATAGGTAGAACATTAGAGCAGGAAAAGCTGATTAAAGCCTACGAATCCGAGTATTCGCAGTTTGCTACAGTCTATGGTCGTCGAAGAGTTGGTAAAACATTTTTTGTTCGAGAGACATTTGACTATACTTTTACTTTTGAGCATGCAGGATTGGCAAAGTCATCTATGAAGATGCAGCTGAAAGCGTGGCAATCATCACTAAAAACTGCAAGCAAAAAAAACTTTCCTTTAGCCAAGACATGGATTGAAGCTTTTGATCAACTAAAAGAAGTTATTAAAGAATCGTCTGACAACAAGAAAGTAGTTTTTATAGATGAGATGCCTTGGATGGACACTTTACACTCTGGTTTTGTTCCAGCATTGGAACATTTTTGGAATGGTTGGGCATCAGGCAGAAAAGATGTATTATTGATAGTTTGTGGTTCTGCTACATCGTGGGTTATAAATAAACTAGTAAAGAATCATGGTGGTTTGAGAGGTCGAGTTACGACAAAAATCAACATCAAACCTTTTACTCTCAGTGAATGCGAACAGTATGCCGATGCCAATAAACTTGGTATGAGTAGACGACAGATTCTTGAAGGCTACATGATTATGGGTGGTGTGCCCTTCTATTGGACTTTTATAGATCGTAGTAAAAGTCTGGCTCAAAATGTTGATGATATATTCTTCAATTCTGATGGAGAACTGCATAATGAATATGACGACTTGTATGCATCACTCTTCAGAAATCCTGAAGCATATATAAAAGTCATTCACGCATTAGGGACGAAGAAGATTGGAATGTCTCGTGATGAACTGATAACTACGGCGTGTATCCCTGACAATGGCAAACTTTCTACCATACTTGAAGATTTGGAGTATTGTGGATTTATCAGAAAGTATAACCATATTGGATTTAAGAAAAAGAATGCCATATATCAGTTGATAGACCCATTTACGCTTTTCTACTATAAGTTTATGCAAAATAACGAACGTAATGATGAGCATTTTTGGTCACATAATCAAGGTACTCCTCTTTACTATAATTGGTGTGGATTAGCTTTTGAGAGAGTATGTCTGGCACATGTTACCCAAATAAAATCAGCCCTTGGAATAGAGGGTATCATAAGTAATGTATGCTCTTGGAAAAGTGTAGAAACTACAGATAAAAAAGAGAAAGGTGCACAGATAGATCTCGTTATTGAGCGTAATGACAATGTTATCGATTTGTGTGAGATAAAATATACTAAAGAAAAATACACTATTGATGCAGCATATAATGAGGTAATACAGAATAAGAAATCCCGATTTATTCAAGAGTTGCAAACGACAAAAGCTATTCATTTGGTTTTAATCTCAGCCAGCGACGTGAACAGAAATGAGTATTCGGAAGAGTTCCAAAAAATAATTTTATCTGATTCCTTGTTCAGGTAAATAAACTCTGAATCGTGCGGAATGTGTGATTTTTTAATAGATTCCGCACAATTGCGAACATATTCTCTATGTATTTATCGATTCGTTTCTATTTTTGTGGTATAATTGCCAAAAATAGTTGGTAACATTACCTTATAAAAAACGGCAATGATGCAAAAAGTGGCGCTTTTTGCATCATTACCTAAAAAACAAACCCCGCAACTTTATTGAGAAGCTGCAGGGTTTGCCCGACTTAACCTAACTTAAAAAACTATTTCATCTGTATAACAAAAGTGAGACGAAAAGGTTTAAAAGGTTTTAAAAATTGTCTGCTATTTGTTGCTCAATTCATTTGCCTTGGCCAGGGCCGGAATTATGTGTGGGAATATGTATTCTTCGCCAATTTCGTTTGCAAAACCGGCCTTGCGTATTGTTGCATGAACTTTTTCTGTTACTCCCGACAGTATTATCTGAACGTTCTCTTTTTCTGCACGTTTCCACAGATTGCGCAAGTTGTTAAGACCGGTAGAATCTATAAACGGAACTTTACGCATTCTTATAATACGAACTTTGAGACCCTTTTTGTTATTTTCTCTGTCTACCTCGTCTAACTTGCTGGCAAGACCAAAGAAGAACGGACCTTCTATTTCATAAATTTCTACACCGTCCGGCACTATAAGATGCTCTGTATCGCTGAGTTGTGCCATCTCTTCGTTCTCTGTTCCGGCAACAAATTCCTCTTTTAGCACTTTTACAGAGGAAGTTTCAGACATACGCTTTACAAACAGAATGATTGCAAGCACAAGTCCCACTTCAATAGCTACGGTAAGGTCTATTATCACAGTGAGGAAGAAAGTGATAAGCAATACAGAAACATCGGCTTTATCTCCTTTAAGCAGATATTTAAAAGTTCTCCACTCACTCATGTTATATGCAACCATTACAAGTATTGCCGCAAGACAACCGAGAGGAATATAGACTGCATAAGGCATAAGGAATAGGAAGATAAGCAGCAATACTATTGCATGAACTATACCGGCAACAGGCGTCTTTCCTCCATTGTTTATATTGGCCATTGTTCTTGCCAAAGCTCCTGTTGCAGGTATTCCACCAAAGAACGGAGTTATAATGTTGGCAATACCCTGTCCTATAAGTTCGGTATTTGAATTATGCTTCTTTCCTGTAACACCATCTGCAACCATGGCTGCAAGCAACGATTCAATTGCGCAGAGCAGGGCTATTGTAAATGCCGGCTGAAACATACTTTGCACGGTATCCCATGTAATGTTTGGTGCTGTAGGTTTTGGAATCTCTATACCATTGGCAAGTTCAGGAAATTTGCTGCCTATTGTGGCAAACTCTATTCCGGCAAAATTGGTAAGCAGTATAGAGGCTGCAGTTCCTATAATAATGGCAATTAACGAGCCCGGAACTTTATTGGTTACTTTTGGCCAGAAAACTATTATAAGCAAACATCCTAAACTAAGCAGAAATTCATTGAGTTGGAATGTGCCTATATGGCTAATGTATGCACTCCATTGCGGAATAAACTCGCTTGGCAAATTCTCTATTGTAAGTCCGAGAAAATCCTTCACTTGAGTTGAGAAGATTACAACTGCAATACCGCTGGTAAATCCCACCACAATAGGATAGGGGATAAATTTGATTATGCTTCCGAGCTTGAATACGCCCATCAGCACCAATATTACTCCGGCAAGAGCGGTTGCTATAATAAGTCCCGATATTCCGTATTGGGCCACAATCCCGTAAACTATAACGATAAATGCGCCTGTAGGGCCTCCTATAAGAAAATGCGAACCTCCGAGCAGCGATACAAGAAAGCCTGCCACCACGGCTGTTATAAGACCTTGTTGTGGAGAAACTCCGGAGGCTATACCAAACGCTATAGCAAGCGGTAGAGCAATGATTCCTACTATGATTCCGGCAATAAGGTCGGCTGTAAATGTCTGTTTATTGTAGTTTCCTTTCTTGAACAGTTCAAGAATTTTTGGTTGGAACACTTCTGTCAGGTTAAATTTGGTCATATAAAAATAGTTGTTATTCGAACAATGCAAGTACTTTTTCTATTATGGTTTTAGAGTCTTCTGCACTTGAAATTACCATATCAGGCTCTTTTTGTACATACTCAAACTCTTTTTTAAAGCGTTTTTCGCCTCCGCCTGTTATATTGAGCATAATAACTTCGTCTTTTGAAATTTTACCGCTCTCAAGAGCTTTTTTAAGGCTGACAACTGCAACGCCTGCCGCAGGATGTATATCTGAACCTTCTACCTTTTCAAACAGACTGCATGCCTGTCTCAACTCTTCGTTAGTTACAATTTCTATATCTCCGTCTGTTGCTTTTAAAGCATCATACAGTCCGCCCGACAACGAATATGGAGGTCTTCTGTTAGAGAGTACCTTTGCATCAATTTCCAATGCTCTCTTTACTGCATCTTCCTCGTCGTACTGTAGCAACGCACGGCTGTCTTTCTTCCATGCATCATACATTGGCGTAAACGGAATATTCTGAGAAGGAATGAGTTTCATAAGTTTGTTGCCAAAACGGCCGTCTTCTATAAATCTGAGATTTGCCTCCCATGCGGCAATTGTTCCGGTACCGCTGCCTATTGCCTGAAAATAGCTGTCAGGGATGCGTCCGATATGTTCTACGGCAGAGAGTACGGTTGTACCCATTCCATCTCTGCGGGCAACGTTCTTTGCTCCGCCTTCTTCTAAGAATAACGGTGATTCACACACTTTTGCGGCAAGCTGAATTGCATCGAAATAGTCTGTTCCCTGTGGTGTACATATCACTTTCACGCATTTATCCAACGGTTTCTTGAACCACAAGGCATTAATATTTTCGTAAGGGACAGCTATAACCACCGGAATTTTATTCTCTGAACATACCTGAGCAAATGCACGTGCAGTATTTCCGGCAGATGCAACAACAAGGATTCTATTTTCTCCGGCCTCTAATCTTGCGCAAACCGAATATGCCTCGGTCTCTTTAAAAGAGCAAGTATACATTTTAGCCCCTTTCTCAGGCCAATATCCTGAAAATGTAATATATAGATTGCTTAATCCAAATTCTTTGGCCAATCCTTCACTTTTATAGGTAACCGGTGCACACGAACCTTCAAGTGCCCTCTGTACCGGAAGCCAGTCTGCGAATTTATAAAGTCCGTAACTGTTATCTTTAAACTCAATCTGTTTTTTCTTATATTCTGTTCTTATAAGGGATGGCGATGCGCACTCCTTATCATTTAGCATCCAGCCGCTGTCTTTAAAACCACGTCCTGTAGCAACAGTGCTGAGTGTGTATTCTGTAGGTTTGATTTCCATAAAATTAAAGTGTTAAATTGGGGCACAAAAGTAGACTATTTTACTGTTTTTTGCAAAGTTATTAGCCATTGTACCAATGTGTTTTATTCCATATTGTCTGCAACTGCCTGTGCTATATCAATTACAGGCGTTTGAGATTGGTCAGAAAATGTCTTAAGGCATAGCGGACACGCGGTTATGATTTTATCCGGATTGGCAAAAGTAAGTGCCTTAACAGATTCCTGAGTAATTTTAACCCTTTCGGTATAATTTAAAGTAAGGCTTCCGAGACTTCCTCCGCAACAGATACTTTCGTTTTTCTCTTTTTGCGCTCTCTTTAGTTCTCCAATGGCATTCAATATGTTACGCGGTTCTTTATATATTCCGCAGCCGCGCGCGAGTTCGCAAGGGTCGTGGTATACAAAACTCTCATCGCTCTTTCCTGTATTAAGGCGTTTTTGCTGCATGAGATTGTTTATGTATTGCGTATGATGCAATATTTTTATTCCCGACAGATTATACTCCTCTTTTAGCACTTTAAGACAGATAGGGCAGGAGAGTACTACTGTTTTGCAGCCGCTCTGCAGGATATTTTGCGTATTCTTTGCAATAACCTCTTTAGCGGCATCTGTCTTACCTGCAAGCATGAGCGGACGGCCGCAACATACTCCGCCGTCTTTGTCGGCAAACATATATTTTTCTCCGGCAGCCTCAAAAATCTTTACCATTGATTTTATAATGGCAGGAGTGAGGTGAGTCATACAGCCTGCAAAGTAGAGAACTCCGTTATCCTTGGTCTCATCCGTAATTTTGTGTGAAATATCAGCCTCTACGGCATTGTTAAGAAAGGCATAATTATAAGGCAGACTATTTGTATTTGTTGCCCTTTGAGCCCGTTTAAGAGAGCAAGAATCTACCCCAACCGGACACAATGCAACGCATTTTCCGCACATAAGGCATTTATCTGCAATTTCGTTTATCTTTTTAGCGTTGTTACGTCGCTGGAATCTTACAAAATAGACCGATGAATATTTTAAGTTCTTCTTTTGTGTATTCATAGGACATGCGTCTATACAAATTCCGCAACTCGAACATGAATAGATTTCTGCCTCTGCAATGCCTTTGCGTGGGTGCGATATTTTAATTCCCGCATTTCTGAGCAGTATGTAAAGCGGCTCTGTTGGAATATGCATATAGCGGCTGAACGGGAGTGCAATAAAGAAGAGTCCTAAGGCTGTGGAGTATGCCCACCATGTAGGCAATACATTCATATCGTTTCCCAAGAAACTTGCAAAGAGCATATTGGTTGGTTTGGTAAGAAATCCGCCACCGCTTATTCCTGCAGTAAATCCCTCTGCAAGAAGCCTTAACGGAAATATAGACCATAAGCAATAGAGAGCCACACGGTCTGCAAAGCAAGGTTTTGTGGTTCTTCGCATTCCGAGTGCCTTTGAACGTATTCTTTTATACATTGCGAGTCCTATTCCGCTAAGTACAACAAGCAGGAAGAAGTCCATGAGGAAGAAGAAGAAAGCTCCCCTGAGTGTTGAATTCTGCTCTGCAACAAAATATCTGTAAAATATAGGATAATAGAGCAATCCGTTACGTTGCGGAACAAACAGGGCAACCTCAATATGACCTATTACAATAAGCATAAACCAGCCGAATGCTATGCTGGCATGCATATATCCGAGCAGTATATTGCGTTTGAAAATCTTTACATGCAGCAGACAGTCGCATACGATATCCCTTATATTCTTATACATTATTTTAGGATTCACAAACGACAGCATAAGTCTCTTGCGGTCGTTGCCCGGAATAGCCGAGATTACCCTTATAAGGGCTATAAAAAGATATATAAGTATAAAGACTATTCCTATCATAAACGGCAGAACGAACGGGTCGTATCCGCCTAATATTCTCTCTCTCATTATTTTGTACCGTATATTTTAGTTATGGATAACAGTAAATGCCTTGTATTTATAGCCCGTGGGCATACCATCAAACATTTGCCGCACAAAAGACACGACTGCGTATACTCTATAGCCGCTTTTTCTTGTCCGTTTTGCAGGCAGAGTATTGCACTCCTCAAACTTGTTTTTGTAAACTTTCCGGCAGTGCAGCTTGCCGTACATGAACCGCAGGCCATACATTTTAGCACATCGGGTTCCAATGCTACTAATCTGTTCCATTTTTCAAAATCCCTTTTGTTGAGATCTATTCTGGAACTTGGTGTAAGTGAATATCCAAAGCCTGCCATTATTGTCTGCTTTTTAAGTAATTGTTTATGGTCAATGCCGCTGCACGAGCCTCATGCAGGGTATCCGGCAATGTTTTTGGACCGGCACATGCTCCTGCATAAAAAATTCCCAGCCTGTCGCTCTCCTGCAAATGATAGATATTGTCTTTGCAGGCAAAAAATCCGTCATCGTCTTTTTTTAACGAAAGCATCTCCGCAACTTTAAGTCCCGAGGCGCAATTTTTCATTCCTGCCATAAGAACAAGCAAATCGAGCGTAACTTTTACAGGTTTGCCGCTAAGCGTATCTTCTGCTTTTACAACTATCTGTTTATTAATATCTTCTGCCACTTCAGAAACTCTGCCTCTTATAAATCTTACTCCGCAATCCTTTTGCGCTTTAAGGTACAGATCTTCATATCCACGGCCAAACATTCTCAGGTCCATATAGAAACAGAAAACTTCTGCCTGAGGAAAAGCCTCTTTAACCTCACATGCCTGTTTTACAGCAGTTGCACAGCATACTTTTGAGCAATATCTGCTTCCGGCTTTCTCGTCGCGAGAGCCTACACAATGCACAAAACCTACTCTTTTTGGCTGTTCAGGAACGCGCTCGTCTTTTCCGGTTTTAAAATAGCCTTCGAGATCGGCATTTGTAATTACATGGTCATAGATTCCATAACCGTATTCCTCCTTTTTTTCTGCCGGAAACAAATCAAATCCAGAAGCCATAAGAACTGCCGTAGCAAGTACTGTAATACCATTCGATAATATTACATTGTATTCTTTATCAAGAAGATTAATGGATTTAACCTCTGTGTTCAGAAAATATTTGACTCCGTTTAAATTAGAAATCATACTGTCTAAAACAGGCTTTGCTTCAATCCCTTCCGGAAATAATCTGTCCCATTTTGCAAGATGTCCGCCCAAATACGGATTTTTCTCTACAAGTATAACGTTGTAACCCATTTTGTGGAGCTGTGCCGACGCTTCCATTCCGCACGGGCCACCTCCTATAACTATTACATTATTATTCATTTTGCTCTATTATTATATTATACAGTTCTTTACAAAAACCTGCATGTTGGAGGTTCCGGTTTTCCTAAATCTTTATTGTTTAATCCTTTATATTTTTCCGACGGATTATATGGTATTCCCATTTTATCCAAAAGCGGCTCTACACCAACTTGATGCATCTGGAGTCCCAAATCCCATGGGTCATATCCGAGTACAAGTCCGGCAACCTCTTCATAAGTAAATACAGGTATTCCATGTCCGTCTTGGCCGTAAGTCTTGCCTTCCATTTCTGAAATAACATATTGCCATCTGTCGAGAAAATATGGACAGCCCGGACAATTGGTTATAATCATATCCGGTTTAAAAGGTTCCATAGATTCAAATTTCTTGTGGGTGTTTGAGAGTGAGTAGCCTCTGTTTCCCTGTATGAGGTACTGACGGAATCCAAAGCCGCAGCAGTGGCGTCTCTCAGGATAATCTATTACCTCTCCGCCCCATGCCTCAATCATTCCTGCAAGCACATAAGGATATTCGGCTCCTCCAAAACCTTTTGATGGGAACATCTTGGCATAATGGCATCCTATATGTTCAACAACTCTCAACGGCTCTCCGGTCTTCTTGTTTATGAGTTTGAATTTGGCCTGCTGAGCTATAGCATTGCGGAATTTGTAGATAATATCGCTTGCATGGGCAAGATATTTTGGTTTGGCAAATTCCAATTTGCATGAATCCCATAGTTTTTCTCTGATTTTTGCCTCTAACTCCGGAAACTCACGCCATGTCTCAAGAGTCTCGGTGTAGAGTCCGAAAGAGGTTATACATGAGCATACATAATTCTCATATCCGTATTTGTGCATGAGAGCAAACTGTCGGGCAATTATAGTCATTGCAGTCTCTTGCGGAATGGCATCTGAGTGGTATGCAATTCCTCCGCAGGTTGTATGATGCTCTGTTTCAAAGAAATCTTTGTTTAGTCTGTTTTTAGTAATGTCTAAAAAAGTTTTTTCCGATGCCGGAAAGAAGCTCTGTCTTATACAGCTTCTTACGTAAAAATAATGGTCATCGGGAATATCTTTCTGATAATCAGACCATATCTTCTGTTTACCTTCGTATATCATATTTGCTTAATCTTCTTTTTATATCTGTTTTACTCTATCGGTTAAGGTGGTCTTCATTGTTTTCTGTAAACACCTTCATAAAATATTCCTCCTCTGTAAGTCCCATCTCGCGTGCTTTCTTCATAGATGCACTGTTTATAGACTCTATTCTTGCCGTTGCTCCGGTTATATCAAATATGCGTTTGAGTTCATTAAGGTCGTCTTGAGGAATTTTTCTGAGCGCACCGGTTCCGTCTCCATCGAGATTTGCTCCCAAACGTGAATATACATCTTCGAGGTGTTGTTCCTGCCACTCCCAAACCTTTCCGGCCTCAGGATGCAGCTGCGATGCAAAAGTTCTTGGATATACACAATATCCATAGTTTAAAATATTGCTACACAACACTTTTGTAAGGGCATACTGTTGACGTCCCTTTTCCGATTCTGTAAAATATCCCAACTCCATTGAAAGGTTGCGAAGTGCCATAATCACGAGCCCCGGTGCATTCTTTCTCGGACATCTTGTAATACAAGACATACACTCTCCACAATACCAGATAGTTTCGCTTTTTAATAGTTTTTCTATCTCGGCATCATCCTTGCTCTGCACAATATCTACAATCTGGCGCGGATCATATTTATAAAATTCTGCAGCCGGACAGATTGCCGTGCAAGTACCGCAATTTATACAAGCCTTAAGCCCCTCCTTAATGCGGTAATCTTCTGTAAGTTTGTCGTATAATTTTCCCATATTCTCTATTTCTTTACAGCTATCAGTTGCTGCAATCCTGTATCTTCATTCATATTCTCGGCCATTTTGGCAAGAACTTTTATGAATATATATAATTCTTGTTTATCTATATCCTTAGTAATGAGGTTTACAGCCTCCATTGCACTATCTGTTACCCCTTTTTGTATCTCTTTTGCATAGGGGGTAAGTTCTATAAGATTCTCACGGCGGTCTTCCTTATTTGACACACGTTTTACAAGATTTTTCTTTTCCAAACCGTCTATAAGCTTAACAACGGAATTCTTGTCTTTGAAAATGGTGTTGGCAATTTGCTGTTGCGACATTACCCCCTCATCCCAAAGAGTGTCCATTACAAGAAACTGTTCCGGTGTAATATTATAGCCCTCTTTCTGAAAAAATACGGTTATGTATTGTTTGAATCTGCTATGAACCAAATTAAGAAAAACTCCTACCTGTTTATTAAGTATCATATTATATAGTATAACCTTTTACTAATTTGCAAAAGTAGTTCATTATTTTATTATAAAAAATTTATTCCCCGTTTTTTGTCGGAAATACGTATATTTACCTGCCCGATTTTAGAGTATATAGCATTTCGAGCATAATTGAGAGTAATTTTAGAGAAATTTATTATGGATGTTCTAATGATTGTTTTAACGGTTTTAGCTGTTGTTATTATTGTTCTGCTGTGGCAGCTTCTTGGCGTGGTAAAGGGAAAAAATTCCCAATTGGAATCTGAGTTTGCAGATTTTGTAAAAGAGAGCAGAGACAGTTATTCTTTGGCAGAAAAGGAATTGCGCGACGAATTGCACCGATATGAGCAGGATATGAGAAGTGAACTCGACAGGCAGCTTAAAGCATCGAGGGAGAGCGCAGCTACAGGCGTAAAACAGATTCAGGAAAATTTTTCTTCTAACATAAAGCAGTTCCAAGAAAACTTTACCTCTAATATGAAACAGTTTCAAGAGTCTTTTACTCTTAATATGAAGATGTTGCAGGAGGGAATAGATAAGAGTTCCAAACTCACGGGCGATGTGCTTGCAGAGAGAATGAGCAAGATTGAACAGATGCAGGAAGAGAGGTTAAAGCAATTGGATAAAACCCAGAATGAGCTTATAAAGAAAACCGACGACAGGTTGGAACATATAAGGGTAACTGTAGAGGAGAAGTTAGACAAAACATTGTCTGAGAGATTGGGCAAGAGCTTTGAAACCGTTGGAAAACAACTTAATGAGGTTCAGCAGGGATTGGGAGAAATGAAGACTTTGGCAAAAGATGTTGGCGGATTAAAGAAGGTTCTTGGCAATGTTAAGATGCGTGGCGGTTTGGGAGAAATCCAATTGGAAATGTTATTGGAGAATATACTCGCACCAGATCAGTATTCTGCAAATGTAGCTACCAAGCATGGAAGCCGGGATGTAGTTGAGTTTGCAATAAAACTGCCCGGAAATTCAGATGATATTCCTAATATATGGCTTCCGATAGATGCCAAATTTCCTAAAGATGTTTATGAAAAGTTGCAACAAGCATACGACATGGGGGATACCACGGCAATTGATGTTGCTCAAAAAGAGTTGGAAAGTGCCATAAAACTTAATGCCAAAGATATATCATCCAAGTATATAGATACACCTTATACTACAAATTTTGCCATAATGTTCTTGCCGTTCGAGGGCATTTATGCCGAGGTAGTGCGTAGGGCCGAACTTTTGGAGCAGATACAGAAGAACTATAATGTTATTATAACCGGACCAACCACTTTGGCGGCAATTCTAAACAGTTTGCAGATAGGATTCAAAACATTGGCCATACAGAAACGCAGCAGCGAAGTGTGGGAAACCCTTGGTGCAGTAAAGACCGAGTTTGAAAAATTCGGAGGCATACTTGAGAAAGCCAAAGATAAGATTCAGGGCGGACTTAACGAAATGGATTCTCTTGTTGGAGTACGCACACGGGCAATACAACGCAAGTTACGATCAGTGGAGAGTCTCGAAGCCGGAGAAAGCCACCGGATTTTAGAAATTGAAGAGTAGTAGTTATACAACTGAACCTCACTATATATGCGCTATATACGCATTATAGTGAGTGTTTACTATGCAACACTGTTGTGTATAGTAAATATTACATATCCTATATAGATAAGAATAAAGATTACCCCTTCTGCTCTGTCTATAGTCCTCTTTTTAAAAGTAAAAGCCGTTATAAACAGAAGCATTGTGGCCAAAGCTAATGTACCCATATCTATAACGCTCATATTATTCATATTTAAAGGATGGATCACTGCGCTTCCTCCAAGTATCAGAAAGATATTTGCAATGTTTGAGCCTACAACATTGCCAAGTGCAAGGTCTGAATTTTTCTTTAAAGCGGCAGCTATGCACGATGCAAGTTCTGGCAGAGAGGTTCCACCGGCCATAATAGTAAGTGCTATTACCGCGTCTGATACGCCAAGCATTTTTGCAATAGAGCTTGCAGATGCCACAAAAAGATCTCCTCCATATACAAGTCCAGCGAGTCCGCCTATTACCATTAAGGCTGCAATCCACACAGGTTTACTAACATTGCCGTTATTAGAAGAATCTGTCTGTTTAACAGCTTCGGTTCCGCTTTGTGCCGAGTAAATGGTGTAAGCCATAAATACTCCAAAAAGGGCAAGCAGCAAGAGTCCGTCGGTTCTTGATAGTATATTTGCAGCAGCTTTGTCGAGCATGATATCTGCACCTGCGGCAATAAGAGCGAATACGGCCAAAAGAGCAAACGGAATATCTTTCTTTATATTGTTTCCGGTAAGCGACAATGGAAGAATAATAGCCGTAACACCTAAAATCATAAGTATATTAAAGATATTTGAACCTACAATGTTTCCAACGGCAATGTCGGCATTTCCTTGTGCTGCCGAGATAAAACTCACTACCATTTCAGGAGTAGATGTGCCTATTCCTACAATAGTCATTCCTATTATAAAATCAGAAATGCCGAATCTTTTTGCAATTGCACTCGCTCCGTCTATCAGATAGTTTGCTCCAACAAGAATAAGTCCTAATCCTAAAATAAGTAAAAGAATATCTGTCATATAATTATTGTTTTAATTAAGGGGTGCAAATATAAGGATAATTATATTCAAAAAAAGAGGAGAGAACTTTTAATTGTCTCTCCTCTAAATATCTTATACCACGTGGTACTTTAAATTTCTAATCTTCTGATGTGTCCAAAAGATGATATACATTTTGAACGTCGTCGTCGTTTTCGAGCTTGTCTATAAGTTTGTCGAGCTCTACGCGATCCTCTTTAGCCACTTTCTTAAGCTCTGTGGTTGGGATTCTCTCAAACTGGCCTGATTTAAGTTCGTAACCGTTCTCCTCAATGTATTTCTGGATTGCTCCGTAAGACTCAAAAGCTCCGTAAATTACAATTACATTCTCATCTTCCTCATCTCTGAAAACCTCTTCTGCACCGTAATCAATGAGTTCAAGTTCAAGTTCTTCCAAATCTACAGGATTAGCAGATGCCATTTTAAATACGCATTTGCGCTCAAACATAAAATCTACACTGCCTGATGTTCCCAAAGAACCTCCGAATTTGTTAAAATAGCTTCTTACATTAGCAACTGTACGAGTTGGATTATCGGTTGCGGTTTCAATGAGGAACGCAATTCCGTGAGGACCATATCCCTCATATACAACTTCTTTGTAATCTGCAGTATCTTTTTCAACAGCCCTTTTAATAGCCCTTTCTATATTATCTTTAGGCATGTTCTCACTTTTTGCGGTTTGTATAAGACTGCGCAAGTGAGGGTTTCCGTTAGGATCCGGTCCGCCGGCTTTGGCTGCTATTGTAATTTCTTTACCTAATCTCGTAAAAACGCGGGCCATATTGCCCCAACGTTTGAATTTTCTCTCTTTTCTGAATTCAAAAGCTCTTCCCATGATACTTATTTTGTAGCTTGAATACGAGATATGTATTTGTTAATCTCGTATCCTTCAGGTGATTGTGGATATTTTAATTTAATTTCTTCGTACATCTTAAGAGCCTCTGCAGTGTTGCCCATCTCTTCATACATTATACCTGCTTTAAGAAGATATGCAGCAGCAAAAATATTGTCTGCATATTTTGCAGCCTTTACAAACTCTGCAGCAGCACTTTTGTAGTCGTTCAAACCTGCGTATGCATCGCCTGTACAAGCTATGGCTCTTGCCGCCATTATAGGGTCTGTACCTTTATATTGTTTTAAATATTTGATAGCCTCGTTGTAGTTTCCCAACTGCAGTTCGCAAACACCTGCATACATGTAAACAGCCTCACCGGCGTTGTTTCCGTACTCTTCGATTACCTGTTTGAAACCAAGAGCATTACCATCTCCGTTAAGTGCTTTTTCAAAATCATTGTTTCTGAAATACTGCTCTGCAACAAAATTCTGACCAATTGCCTCCTGTTGTTTTGGAAGGTGTATAAACTGATAGTATGCCAAAACCGCTGCAGCAACCACAATAATTGCCACTAATCCGTAAAGCATTGGTTTCTTGTAAGTCTCAAAGAATTTTTCTGTTTTTGAAAGCGCTTCACCCACATTAATCTCGGGTTCCTGAATGTTGTTAGTATTAGCCATTTTTATATTATTTTATTCTCTTTTTTCTGTAGTTTTTTATGCAGGGTGCAAATTTACAATAATTTAATGAATAGCAAAGACATTTTCTTTAATTTTACATCTTTATTTGTCATTTCTATTGAGTATATTTGCGCCACTATGTATTTAAGCAGAATTTCAATTTCAAATTTTAAGAATATACGGGAAGCATCTCTCAGCTTCAGTAAGAAAATCAATTGCATATCGGGAAATAACGGAGAAGGCAAAACCAATCTGCTCGATGCAATCTATTATCTTTCAATGACAAAGAGCTATTTTAATTCATCAGACACATATACATTTACATTTGGAGAGGAGGTAACCGCCATTAACGGATTTTATGTTAAAGATGATGCTACCGAAGATAAGATAAATATAGGTATAAAAGAGGGAGGGGAGAAGAGCATAAAGAAAAACGACAAGGCCTACAAACGCATTTCGGAGCACATAGGAACAATTCCTGTTGTAATGGTATCTCCGGCAGATACTTCGCTTATAAACAGCAGTGGAGAGGAGAGGCGTAAATTCATGAATTCTATATTGTCGCAGGTAGATAAGGAGTATTTGAGAAGTATAATGCGTTATAACCAGTTACTTGCTCAGCGTAACAAACTCCTTAAAATGCCCGGCATTTCGGCCGATTTGCTCGAAACTATAAATGAGCGTATGAGTCCGGATGCTTATTACATATATTGTAAAAGAAAGGAACTTTGTGCCTGTTTACAAGAGCGGGCAAAGGAGTTTTATGCAAAACTGAGCGGTGCAAAAGAGGAAATATCTTTAAAGTATATATCTGAACTCGATTCCCCCGATGCTAACGAGAACAGCCTTAACGAACTCTTTATAAACAACAAAGAGAGAGACCTTATATTAAGGTATACTTCTGTGGGAATACAGCGAGACGACATAGATTTTTGCCTTGGTTTGCATCCCATAAAAAAATGCGGTTCACAGGGGCAGCAGAAGAGTTTTTTAGTAGCTCTTAAATTAGCTCAATTTACCCTTATGAAACAACTTCACGGACACTCTCCAATACTTTTGCTCGATGATGTTTTTGACAAACTGGATATGCAACGCGTAGAATATCTGCTTGGACTTGTTGCGAGCGAAGAGTTTGGTCAAATATTTATTACCGACAGTAATAAGGTTAGAATGAGCAATATAGCTAAAACTGTAACAAAAGAGTTACAGAGCTATGAGGTAACAGGCGGTGTGTACTCCGCAGTAGAGGATTAACCATAACTATTTTGTTTTATATACTTATAAACAGATAATTAATGCAGCGCACAAACACAAATATAATTTCACAGCTTTTAGATGAATTTGTAAAGGAGCAGGGGCTTCAGGATGGTCTGCAACGTGTTCGTATATATAAGACATGGGATCTTGTGGTGGGTGATTCTTTTGCCGCACATACGGTTTCTAAATATTATGCAAACGGCATACTCTATTGTACTGTAAATTCCTCTATGTTGCGGAATCAACTCTATTTTAGGAAAGACGATATAATGGCCCAAATGAACAAAATGCTAAATGGGCCACTGCTCAGTAATATTGTTTTGAGGTAAGTATAAATATAAACAGCCATGTTGGGGATAAATATTATAATAGATAAAGATATACCCTTTATTAAGGGTGTTTTTGAGCCTTATGCCAATGTAGAGTATCTTAAAGGCAATGAGTTTACAAATGAAAAAGTAAAGAATGCCGATGCTCTTGTAATAAGGACCAGAACAAAGTGTAATGAAGCACTGCTCGGTGGCAGCAGTGTAAAGTTCATAGCTACGGCAACTATTGGCACAGACCATATAGATTTGGATTATTGCCATAAAGCCTCTATAGAGGTGACCAATGCTGCCGGATGCAATGCCGGAGGAGTTATGCAGTATGTTTTTACGGCTCTCTATTATCTGTCGGAAAAAAAAGGATTTGAGCTGCCTTGCTGTGCTGGGTTTAAGGAGAATAATGCTCCAAAGGTACAAGGAGCATGTAAGAAAACAATAGGTGTTATAGGTGTGGGAAATGTGGGAAAAAAGGTATCTGAACTTGCAGAATATCTTGGTTTTGAAGTTTTAAGATGTGATCCGCTTAAGGAACGGGAACAGACTTTGGCTTTTAATGCCGGACAGATGAGGATTAATGAATTTAAAGATTATTATTCACTTGATTATCTGCTACAAAACTCCGATATTGTTACAATGCACACATGGCTCGACAGCACTACACGCAATATGGCAGATGCCGTCTTTTTTTCAAAGATGAAAGATGGTGCAATTTTTATAAATGCATCGAGAGGAGAGGTGGTAGATGATGCTGCACTGCTTGCTAATGCAGAAC
This sequence comes from uncultured Muribaculaceae bacterium, assembly GCA_964621625.1. GTDB lineage: Bacteria > Bacteroidota > Bacteroidia > Bacteroidales > UBA932 > Egerieousia. The sequence goes on from CAZULV010000004.1 coordinate 74,501, forward strand.
GGTTTTGTGCAGTAGTTTTGGATGTGTGGAACGGAGAACCTCAAATAGATAGAAAACTGTTACAGGCTGCAGATATTGCTACTCCTCATATTGCCGGATATTCGTATGAAGGGAAGGTAAACGGCACAACAATGGCAGTAAGGGGTGTTGCAAGGCATTTTTGCATAGAACCTTTGACCGGCTTTGTGGCAGATATGGATTTGGCAAACAAAAATGCCGGTTCAGAAAACTGTATTGATTTTTGCGGGTTAAATAAAAAGCAAGTAAGTGAACAACTTACAGATATTTTCCCTATATTTGAACTTGATTCGGATTTACGTAAGAATCCGGAAAATTTTGAAAAAATACGCAGTAATTATAATTACAGGAGAGAATTTTATGTTAACCCAACAGCAAAAACAGCAAATCTCGGATAGAGGCATTTCTGAAGAGGTTTTTAATTGTCAGTTAAAAAATTTTGAAACAGGCTTTCCTTATCTTAATATAGCAGGTGCTGCAACTCCACAAAAAGGAATTAAGGTTTTGGATGGGCAGGCTCAAGAAAAAGAGCAGAAGATAGCAGAAGAATACAACGGAAATATCTGCAAATTCGTTCCGGCTTCCGGTGCGGCTACCCGTATGTTCAAAGACCTTTTTGAGGCATCTGATAAGTTGAGCAAAGGCGAGAGACTCCAAGAGGGTTCTGCCGCGGAACGCTTTGTAAAGAATATACATACATTCCCATTTTTTGATGCCGCAGGAATCCTTAATCTTACACTCTACTCCAAAGGTCTCAATTATGGAGCAATGCCAAAAGGTCTTATTCAGTTTCATAAATATGCAAATGAGAATAGAACTCCGTTTGAAGAGCATCTTGTGGAGGGGGTAAAATATGCAAAAGACAAAGATGGTAATGTAAAAATGGTTGTTACAGTCTCTGTTGAGCATCAAAAAGGTTTTGAAGAGCTGTTGGAGAGTGTGAGGGAAAAATATGAGACACGCTATAATTGCAAGTTTAATATTGAATTTACAAACCAGATGCCTTCTACAGATATTGTTGCCGTTGATATGAACAACAAGCCTTTTGTAAAGGATGATGCAACGCTTCTTTTCCGTCCGGGCGGACATGGTGCATTATTACAGAATCTCAACAATATAAACTCTGATATAGTTGTGATAAAGAATATAGATAATGTTGTAAAGGAATCACTGTTGCCGGAAACCGTTAAATGGAAAAAGATACTTATAGGTCGCACAATACAGTTGCAAAAGCAAGTGTTTGATTATCTGAACAAACTCAATTCTTGTGGCAATGATATTCCGGACGGACTGCTTGCAGAGATAAAAGATTTTATGAATCAAGAGTTCTGTATTGTATTCCCAGAGATTGGAAAAGCAGAACTTATAGAGTTGGTAAAGGCTAAACTAAACCGTCCTATCAGGGTATGCGGAATGGTTAAGAACGAGGGCGAACCCGGTGGCGGACCTTATATCATAAAGGAGTCAGACGGTACAACTTCTCTCCAGATTCTTGAGGCGGCTCAGATAGATAAAGAAAACACCGATGCGGTAGCGGCAATGAAAGGGGCAACGCATTTTAATCCTGTAGATTTGGTATGTGCAATTAAGGATTATAAAGGCAATAAATTTAATCTTGCCAACTATACCGACCCTTCAACCGGTTTTATATCGGAAAAGAGTTATCAGGGGAAAGCTCTTAAAGCTCAAGAACTTCCCGGTCTTTGGAATGGTGCAATGAGCAATTGGAATACTCAGTTTGTAGAGGTGCCGCTAATTACATTCAACCCTGTAAAGACTGTATTGGATTTGTTACGTCCGGAACATATAGAGGGTTAGGGTATTATTTAATGCAATGGATAATAGAACGTAACGGTAACGTAGCGGTAAAATAGAACGGTATAAGTGCCATCTGCTTTTGGCATTTATACCGTTTGTTTTATTGAATTGCGTTGTTCTATTTTTGGCAACAGTACCTCTATTTTATGGATAATTCTATAACCGCCATGTCGCTCTTTGTTCCTATTCTAAATGGCGGGCCCCATAGTGCAAGGCCGCTTGATACGTAAACATGGGAGTTTTTCCATTTACGGTATCCATGACTCTGTTCATATATTCTGTTTGTAAGCACATTCATTGGCCATACCTGACCGTAATGAGTATGACCGCTCAGCTGCAAGGCTATTCCCAATGAGTCTTTTTGTGCAATGGCGTATGGCTGATGGTCGAGTAAAACGGCATTGGCCGTTGTTGCTTGAGCCTGTTCTATAAGCTCTTCCACCGATTTACGCTCTTTATTGCTGCGGTCGTCCCGGCCTATGATTTGCAAACCGCACGGAAGCGTAACAACAGTGTCTCGCAATAGTTGTATATTGGTATATTTAAGGAATTTAATAACCTCGTCTACTCCGCTTATATATTCATGATTGCCCAAAACCATATAGATTCCCTCGCGTGCCTGCAGTTGTGCAAGCTCTTCATACATTTTTTTATCGTAAAGCGGTTGTAACGAATTGTCTATAAGGTCTCCTACAATAAAAACAACATCTGCATTCTCCCTGTTTATCATATCAACATATTTGGCAAGCTGCTTTTTCCCTGTTCTATAGCCGGCATGTATATCGCTTACCGCAACAATCTTTAATTTTTCTGTATATCCCGACGGCTTATTTAGAGAATCTGTCGGGTTTATATTAAAATCTATTCTAAAGCGGTTTATCTGCGGATGAAGGTAAGTATGATAACCGTATGCCAACACGCCTAACGTGCATGCAAGGGCACACAAGAAACCGTAACGGCCAAGAAAATCACGGCATGCAGGAACAAAAAGACGCACTAAATCTGTAGCAAGCAGAAAGATAACCATATATAATACAAACACCAACCATGCAGAACCGGTTTTATACATAGTATTTGCAACTATAGAGGGATATTTTACGTTCATTGTAAAAAGAAACGTTATAAGAGACACTGCACAGAACCAGAATAATAACGAAAACAGGCCTTTTATAATAAACATCTGGGTGCTGCTGCACAGAAATATCTGCCTGAGGTGAGAAATCTGGTTAAGAGCTCTTACAAAAATATAGAGATTGCCGCCCAGATAGGCACAAAGTATCAATAAAAAAAACATCTTCATAATTATCTCTATTTAAGGTCTGCGGAACTCTGCACATATTATTGCAGTGGCAATGGCTACATTAAGCGATTCGCTTGTGCGGTTGTTGGCAGGGTAGGGAGGTATCAGAATTTTTGATGTAATTTTTTCTCTTAGCGCATCTGAAATTCCAAAAGACTCGCTGCCCATTACAATAAGGCCGCATTTATTGAGACCTTCATTCAGTTCATAAATATTTTTTCCGTTGAGAAGGGTTCCGTAAACAGGGTATCCTGCCTCTGCAAATGTATCCACCACATCATGTAAATTGCCATATATTACAGGTTTTCTAAATATTGCCCCCATTGTAGCCTGCACAACCTTTGGGTTATACATTTCTACGGTATCTTCTGATGCAAATATGGAGTCTATGCCAAACCAATCTGCAATACGTATGATTGTGCCGAGATTTCCCGGATCTTTAACTCCGTCGAGAGCCAAAAAAAGAGGTTGTGATGGCGTTGTGGAATCGTTTGATGAAGTGTTTTCCAACAGCTGTTCCAATAATTTTTCTCTGCAGAACGAGAGTTCGTCATTTCTCTGTTCAACTACCGCAAGAACAGGCGAAGGTGTGGCAAGATTGCTTATCCGTTTCATGCACTCATGCCCTATATCCTCTATTCTATAAATATCTTTTACTTTAAAAGGAGAGGCAATGGCTTCGTTTACAAGTTTTTCACCCTCTACAACAAACAATCCGCTCTCTTGCCTGAATTTCTTCTGGGAAAGAGAACGGATGAATTTTATCTGATTAGACGATATTGTCCCCATTATGCAATTTCTAATATCCTAAAATCTTAAGCATAGATTTGTAACTCTGCTCTTTACTAAATAGTTTGGTAAAATAGTCTCCATTTTCATCTTTATCTATAATTACATGTTTTGGAGCAGGTTGCAGACAGTGCTGTATTCCACCGTATCCGGCAATTGATTCCTGATATGCGCCTGTATGGAAAAATCCTATATAAAGCGGATCTTCACGGCTTTCCATTGTTGGAAGGAAGATTGCATTGGCATGTGCCTCTGCATTGTAGTAGTCCTGCGAATCACAGGTAAGTCCGCCAAGGAATACACGCTGATACTTATTTTCCCATTTATTTATAGGTAATAATATGAATCTCTGTTTTATACCCCAGATATCCGGCAAAGTTGTCATGAAAGAGCTGTCTATCATATACCATCTCTCTCTATCGTTTTGCTGTTTCATATCCAAAACCTGAAAAATGGTTGCACCGCTTTCTCCAACTGTAAAACTGCCGAATTCTGTAAAAATGTTAGGTTCAACAACTCCTCTCTGCTGGCAAATACTCTTTATCTGAGCAATTACCTCTTCTGCCATATATTCATAGTCAAAATCTTCGAGCAGAGAATTTTTTATAGGGAAGCCGCCTCCAATATTCAGTGAGTCCAAATCCGGACAAATCTGTTTGAGGTCTGCATATACATTAACACACTTTGCAAGCTCGTTCCAATAATAGGCATTATCTCTTATACCTGTATTTATAAAGAAATGAAGCATCTTAAGTTTGAACTTGCTGTTGCCTTTTATCTTATTTTCGTAGAAAGGTACAATATCGCTGTAGCGTATTCCTAAACGGGAGGTGTAGAACTCAAATTTAGGCTCCTCTTCGGCTGCAATTCTTATACCTATTCTTGTAGGCTCTTTTACACATTGTTCCAAGTCATCAAATTCTGTCATATTATCCAATACAGGAATAATATTAGGCCAGCCGTTATTGCGCATATTTGCAATATTCTCTATGTACAGGTCTTTCTTGAATCCGTTGCATATTATGTATTTGTCTTTGCTTATAGTACCCTCATCGTAAAGAGCTTCAATAAGATTAAGATCAAATGCCGACGAAGTCTCCAAAAAGATGTCGTTTTTAAGAGCTTCTTGCAGTACAAATGAAAAATGAGAACTTTTTGTACAATAACAATAGTTATATGAGCCTTTGTAATCTACTTTGGCCATTGCAACATTAAACATTCTTTTGGCACGCTGTATCTGGCTCGATATTTTTGGCAAATAGGTAATTTTAAGAGGTGTTCCGTATTGCTCTATAATATTCATCATTGGAATATTATGAAACAGAAGTTCTCCATCTTCTACCTTAAACTCGTCTTGAGGAAAATCAAAAGACTGCTCAATCAAATCGATGTACTTGTTTTTCATATTTCAAATGCAAGTTGGTTGGTTGGTAATTTTTTTATAAATGTAAGTGAGTCGGATTTGTAATTTGCCGCAAATATATCTATTTTTGATATATTACATACATAAATTTAATATTTTATTGTGCTTTTTGTAAAACCCTGTCGGCCTTGCAAAACAAACTGCAAGGGCAATATGTTTTTGCAGATAACCGTTATATTAGAAAAATGTCTATTTTTGCGTTAAATATTCTATCTGTATGAATCTGCAAAGGTGTTGTAAATTAATTATATGTATATTCTCTATATGGGTTGCGGCATCCTGCAGTACCACAAAGGTAATTCCACAGGGCCAAAGTCGCCTGAAAGCCAATAGGATAATAATAGAAAATTCAAGAACATATCAGGCGGCAAATCTTCAGCCCTACCTTAAACAGAAACCTAATTCGAGCTTTATTTTTGGATGGAATCCGTTTCTTAACATATATAATTGGAGTAACGGAAAAAAGAACGGTTGGAATACCTTTGTAAAAAAGATAGGTCAGGCCCCTGTAATATTCAGTCCTGAATTGGTTGAGAGCAGCAAGAAGAATATGTATAACCATCTTGTATATGACGGATATTACAATTCATCTATAAAAGACAGTGTTGTAACAAGAAATCGTAAGTCTGTAGTGTATTATAAGGTAAAACTCGGCAAACAATACACAATAGACTCAATACGCTATTTTATTACAGATTCGGCCCTTGCCCGTGATTTTTATGCCGACACTCTTAACACCCTTGTTTCTAAAGGAGATATACTCTCAGAAAGCCTTCTTGAGCAGGAATCGCAAAAGGTAGAGGAGCAATTAAATAATAACGGATATTACGGATTCTCAAAGAATTATCTCTTTTTTGAGGCAGATACGCTAAACAAGAATGGCAAGGCCTCGCTTGATATAACAATTGCGGATTATACAAGAAACGAGTCGCCAAAAGAGGCCAAAATACATACAAAGTTTACATTCGGAGACGTTTACATACGTCCGTTGAGAAATACTGCATTCATTTCACGTATGCGCTTTTCAGATTCTGCCGCCGGCCTGACTCCTATGCAGATACGCGAAGGGGCAAGGATTGCAGCCGATACATCTGTGTATAGGGGAGTATACATTATACATAACGGCAGGCCTCTGTTAAGAAGAAGCGTTCTTGCAAGGCTCAACCGTATTAAAACAGGCGAATTGTACAGGCAGGAGAGTGTTGCCGACACCTACCGCAGATTTTCAAATGTAGGCCTGTTCAGCAGTGTAAATGTACAGTTGGAAGAGGTGGATTCTTCTAAGGTAAAAACAAATATACAGCTCACTTCCACCGCATTGCAGGGATATAAGGTAAATTTGGAAGCCTCTACAAATTCGAGCGGACTGTTGGGTATATCGCCAACACTCTCTTACTATCACAAAAATATATTCAGGGGAGGAGAGGTGTTTACATTGAGCTTTATGGGGGATTTTCAATTCAAGTTCAACAGCGATGTGCGCTCTACCGAGTTTGGAGTATCAACATCGTTGAGTATCCCTAATTTTCTTCTTCTTCCCGACAGATGGTTTCACACTACCCTCATGCCAAAGACAGAAGTCTCTATATCATACAGTTTTCAGGAGAGACCTGAATATACAAGAAACATAATATCGGCTTCTTACGGATATTCTTGGAGTAGTTGCAACAGACTATTCTTTAAGATAAACCCTATACAGGTAAATATTGTAAAACTTTCAGATTTAAGTGAATCGTTTTATGAATCACTTAAAGATCCTTTCCTTAAAAATTCCTATCAGAACCACTTTGATTTTGGGTTGGGGGCAAATTTATACTATACCACAGATGCCTCGGCAAATCCATCAAAAAGTTACTTCTATCTAAGATGGCAAAATGATATTGCCGGAAATTTTCTTAGTTTGTTTAACAACGCTTTAAATCAAAACGAAGCAGGAGAGAGGCTTATTTGGGGCTCGCCTTATTCGCAATATTACAGAGGTGAGGTTTCTGCCGTATATACATGGAAATTTGGAAAGAAAAACAATCAGGCCGTTGCAGCAAGAGTGCTTGCCGGAGCAGGTACCGGATATGGTAATTCGGTAGCATTGCCTTTTGAAAAATTATTCTGGGCCGGCGGTGCATACAGCCTTAGAGCATGGCAGGCAAGAACTGTTGGCCCAGGATATGCTCCGGAGGATACAACATTCTCTATTCCAAACCAGACCGGAGATATAAGATTAGAGGCTAATATAGAGTACAGATTCCCTCTATTCTGGTCGTTTGACGGAGCTGTATTCTTTGATGCAGGAAATGTATGGAACCTAAAACGCGATTATTCAAAAACCGCTACTGTTGATTCAGACACAGAGCCTTTTAATGAAGATGGTGCATTTAAATTCAATACATTCTATAAACACTTGGCAGCAGATTGGGGATTGGGTTTGAGACTTAATCTTGGCTTTGCTCTTTTGCGTCTCGATTGGGGTATGAAATTATATGACCCACCCACAAATCTGTGGATGGGCCCTAAACATTGGTTTAAGAAGGGAAACTACGGTATTCAGTTTGGCGTAGGTTATCCGTTCTAATATATTCGGCTTATTATTCAAAATGTATATTCCCAAAATATTGGGGAGTATGAAAATTAGGACGTTCTGTACCAATAGGATTCCAGCTTAAATAGTGTGGTTGCGGCATATCGTCTCCGCATTTGTAGAAATTACCCTTTATAGTACGTCCTTTAAGCGGTTTTACCTCAGACAATGAGAATAATTTAACAGGCAACGCAACTGTTATGGTATATTCAAAAGGTTCTTTATCAGACTCTTTAATACCAAATGCAGTATTACCCAAAGTGGAATGACGCCTTATTTGAGAAAGCACATCATCTGCAAACTTTGTTCTGTCTGTACGCTTTTCTCCACCGGCAAATGTACCTTTTGCAATGCAGTTAAGTTCAAGATTGTAATATGCGCCGCTATTTTCGTCAGGAATGCAGAAAAACTCCAAACAAGAATCCTTATATGGTGCAGAGCCTGCATCCTCTCCGTAAACAGCTTTTACGCAACTCTCCTTAACTCTGTATTGCAGATATATCTCGGTGGCCGAGTATGCAATTCTAAACTGTACCACCGGTTTGTATGAATATCCGCTCCAATTCTCAATATCAATGGAATGATACTCAATATTGTGGTTGTTAAACATTGCATTAATCTCTTCGATTGAAGGCTCTACATTTTTAAAAGAGACCTCTTTTACATTAATAGTTTTTGTCTTTTCCATTTCGGTTGCCGTTTTGCAGCAACAATCCTCTTGTGAGAATGCCTTAAATCCCGCAAAACACAAAAGGAGAGTTGTTAGTATAAGTCTTTGTATTTTCACGTTTTTATAAATAATTGTTATTCAAATCTATATCTTACAAACAGTTCTATAGCCTGATACTCGGCCATTCCCAATTTATCGTACAATACTGCTGTATTGTGGTTGCGCTCTTCTGCCCGTTGCCAGAACTCCCGCTTGTCTGAACCGGGGAACAGCGGTCTGTCTTTCTGAGATTGATGCCTGAATATGGCTTCTCGTTTAATTTCAACCTCTTCCGGGCTTAAAGGAACTGCCATCTCGGCATCTGCAACGTCCCATTCCTGCCATGCGCCTCTGTACATCCATAAGCGGCAATCCTTGAACCACTCTTCCCCTTTAAGCTCTTCGCAGGCTGCAATAATGGCCTGGAAACATACTCTGTGCGTGCCGTGAGGGTCCGAAAGGTCTCCGGCTGCAAAAATCTGATGCGGCTTAACCTTTCTTAACAGATTCTTTACTATCTCTATATCTTCGCGTCCGAGCGGTTTCTTCTTTACACCTCCGGTTTCATAGAATGGCAAATCAAGGAAATGAACTCTCTCCTCCGGAATCTTAAGATAACGGCACGCCGCACGTGCTTCACCACGTCTTATAACCGCTTTCACCTCCCTTACATCTAAAGGATCCGGTTCTCCCGGATGTTTCTTTTTAAGTTCATTTACTACCCTGTGGTAAGTTTCATCTGCTTTGCTTGCATCAAAACCATATACACTGCTTATCTCCCTTATAAAATCGAGGAATCTTACAACATCATGGTCGAATACAGCAATATTGCCCGAAACCTGATAGGCAAGATGTAACTCATGTCCGTGTTGCGACAGTCTTGCAACTGTTCCGCCCATTGAGATTACATCATCGTCGGGGTGGGGACTGAATACCACAACACGTTTTGGAAACGGTACGGCTCTCTCCGGACGTGTGGAGTCATCGGCATTTGGCTTTCCTCCCGGCCACCCTGTTATTGTATGTTGCAAATCGTTGAATACCTTAATATTTATTGCACTGGCCGGACCATGCTCCGTAACCAAATCGCTCATACCGTTATCGTTATAATCGCGGTCTGTGAGCTTTAGTATAGGTTTATTGAGTTTGCGGCAGAGCCAGAACACAGATTTGCGAATCATATAATCTGTCCATTCGCATTTTCCTGTGAGCCAAGGTGTTTCTATACGAGTAAGATTTACGGAGGCTGCATCATCTATAAAAACATGCAGATTGCCGTGATTTTGCAGATATGAATATGGAACACGATCTGTTACCTCTCCTTCAACAAGCTTCTTTATAGACGGTGCTTTCCCTTCTCCCCACGCTAAATAGAATATTTCTCCTGCTTCGAGGATTGTCTCTATGCCCATTGTGAGTGCATGGTGCGGAACATATTCAACACCAAAGAAATCGCTTGCAGCAGAGACCCTGGAAGTATAGTTTAGAGTAATCTGTCGGGTTCTTGAGTTATAAGGAGAGCCCGGCTCGTTCATTCCCATTCCGCTTGTAATAAGAATGTCTATGCCGCCGGTTGCCTCTATCTCTTTTTCAAAATCTGCGCAATACTGCACTACATTGTTCATTTTGTTGCTTTGCAGACAATGTATATTCTCTTTAGGAATATTCACATTATCAAACAGATACTCTTTAAAGAATCTGTAATGGCTTTGCAATTCATTCCTCTCTAACGGGTAATACTCATCCATTGAAAATATCTCTATATTTTCAAAATCAAGCCGGCCGTTTTCGTATGCCTTTACCATATCTTCATATACCTGGATACAGGCCGACGAGGCCGCAAGGGCAAGAACGCACTTTTTCCCTTTTGCTGTCTTTGAAGCCGTCTTTTCTATGATGGCTTCCACTATAATTACGGATGCCTCTTTTTGCTCCTTGAATATGCTAACAGGCACCTTTTCATAGCGTCTCGAAAAGTTTGTTGAAAACATATCTTTATATTTAATAATAACTTGCCGTATAATTACTTGCCGTGCTCCATTATCACTTCCCTTATAGGTATGAGCTTCTTTAACAATTGCTCTACCTTATCTAAAGCCAGCATATTTGCACCATCTGACTTAGCCTGGGAAGGATTAGGATGAGTCTCCATAAACAGGCCGTCTGCTCCTACAGCAATTCCCGCCTTTGCAACTGTTTCAATAAGTTGTGGCAGTCCGCCTGTAACACCGGACGTTTGGTTGGGCTGTTGCAGGCTGTGTGTTATATCCAAAACAACCGGATAGCCGAATTGTTGCATCTGAGGTATTCCTCTGTAGTCTATTATGAGGTCTGAATATCCAAACTGAGTGCCTCTGTCTGTAAGCATTATTTTATTGTTGCCGAGGTTTGAAATTTTCTCTGCGGCAAAGCCCATTGAGGCAGGAGCAAGAAACTGTCCTTTCTTTATATTTACATATCGACCGGTTTTTGCAGCTGCTTCGAGAAGGTCTGTCTGACGGCATAGAAAAGCGGGTATCTGAAGAATATCAATATCATAAGATGCTGCCATCTCTGCCTCCGGTGCGCTGTGTATATCTGTAACAACCGGAACGTTAAATGTATTTCTTATCTCTTGCAAGATTGCAAGGCCTTCGTGATCTCCTATACCTGTAAACGAAGAGGCCTTAGACCTGTTGGCCTTGCGGTAAGAGGCTTTGAATACAAACGGAATCTTGTATTTTTCTGTGAGTTCTTTAAGATGTTCTGCAATTCTGAATGTAATCTCCCTGCCTTCAACCACGCACGGTCCGGCAAGGAGAAAAAACATTCCGTTATTGTAATTTTTTATATTTGGCAAATCTAAATTTTTCATACCGGTAAATTTTATATCAATAGCTGTTTTTCGCGTAAAGATACAATTTTTTCGGTATAAAAAGTTCAGAATTTTACGGTAGGGTTGTGGCAGCTCATTCCCCCGTCGGCAACAATATTTTGTCCTGTTATATATTTTGCATCATCGGAGGCCAAAAATGCAATAATCGCTGCAATATCTTCCGGATTTCCTGCAAAAGGAAGCGAATTTCCGGCCATGTATTTTTCTCTATCTGTCTCCGACAGGTTCTCTATGGAGGCGGGAGTAAGGACCAATCCCGGGGCTACAGAGTTACAGCGTATACCGTATTTTCCGTATTGTGCAGCAATATAGCGGGTAAGATTTATTACTCCGGCTTTGCTTATTCCATACAGAGTGCCGCGCAAATCTCCGAGCATGCCCCCTATAGAGGCTACATTTACAATAGAACCGTACCTGCTGCTTTTCATATATGGCAGAGCGGCCTGTGAAGTTGCAATCATACTGCGTAAATTTACGTGCAGCACTTCATCAAAATATTTGATGTCTAAATTCTCCACATCCGAATCTTTATTGAGATTGCTGCCGCCAACATTGTTTACTATGCAGTCTATACTGCCAAAGCACTCAATTGTTTTGTCTACTGCTTTAATTGCGCTTCTTACATCTTCTGCCTCAAACTTAATAGCCTGTGCATGAAACTCATTGTCGCGCAATGATTGTGCTAATTTCTCTGCCCGTTCTGTGTCGCGGTCGGCAATTATAACCTTTGCACCCTCTTTTACAAATCTTTCGGCGGTGGCCTTGCCTATACCGCATGACGCGCCTGTTATAAGCGCAACTTTATTTACCAATCTCTTCATATTGCATTATTTACTTGTTATAGAGTATTAACAATAAATCTTTGCAATAGTTGAACAGCTCTGCTGTGTTAGTTTAGCGAATCCGTTGCAATGGTCCAACAGCCTTGCAACATTAGTTTAGCAAATCAACGGTAATAGTCTAACAGCTTTGCTGTATTAGTTCCACGAATCGGCAGTAACGGTCTAACAGCCTCGCTGTGTTAGTTTAGCGAATCCGTTGCAATGGTCCAACAGCCTTGCCACATTAGTTTAGCAAATCAACCGTAATAGTCTAACAGCTTTGCTGTGTTAGTTTAGTGAATCGGCCGTAACGGTCTAACAGCCTTGCTGTGTTAGTTTAGCGAATCGGCCGTAACGGTCTAACAGCCTTGCTGTGTTAGTTTAGCGAATCAACGGTAATAGTCTAACAGCTTTGCTGTATTAGTTCAACGAATCGGCAGTAACGGTCTAATAACCTCGCTGTGTTAGTTTAGCGAATCGGCCGTAACGGTCTAACAGCCTTGCTGTGTTAGTTTAGCGAATC
>CAZULV010000004.1:87451-113831 GCA_964621625.1 uncultured Muribaculaceae bacterium
TTCAACGAATCGGCAGTAACGGTCTAATAACCTCGCTGTGTTAGTTTAGCGAATCCGTTGCAATTGTTTAACAACACTGTCGCAGTCGTTTAACGAACCTGCTGCAATAGTCTAACAGCTCTGCATCAATGGTTTAACAAACCGGTCTACACTTTAATAGCCGTATTTGTTACCCCATAATTGTTGCATACGTCTTCTTATCTCGTTTTCTTTGGGATTTGACGATGGCGTGTAAAAAACATGGCCGCTCAATTTGTCGGGCAAAAATTCCTGCTCTACAAAATTGCCTTCGTACGAATGTGCATATTTGTAATTTTGAGCATATCCGAGCTCTTTCATAAGTTTTGTAGGAGCGTTGCGCAAGTGCAATGGAACGGGTAGGGGACCCTCACTTTTTACACTCTCCAAAGCGGCATCTATAGCCATATAGGCTGAGTTTCCCTTTGGTGATGTTGCTAAGTATATTGCGGTTTGTGCTAAAGGAATACGTCCTTCCGGCATTCCTATATTATGAACGGTCTCAAAGCAGGTCTGAGCCATGAGAAGTGCGTTTGGATTGGCCAAGCCTATATCCTCTGCGGCAAGAATAACCATACGACGTGCAATAAACAGAGGGTCTTCTCCTCCGGCAATCATGCGTGCAAGCCAATAGACTGCACCGTTTGGATCTGAACCACGCATGCTTTTTATAAAGGCCGATATTATATCGTAATGCTGCTCACCGTTCTTATCGTAAAGAGCTATATTTTCTTGCAACACGCTTGTTACCAAATCATTGGTAATTTCAATAGGGGAGTCAGGTGTAAAACCGGAAATGATTATCTCTAAAATATTAAGCAGTTTTCTTGCATCTCCACCGGAAAAACGGTAGAGCATATCTTTTTCTACAATCTTTATGTTAAGGGTTTTAAGATATTCATCTTTTGCAAGAGCATTGCCGAGCAAAGTATCAAGATCTTTAACCTCCAATTCCTTAAGCACATACACCTGACATCTTGATAATAACGGACTTATGACTTCAAATGAGGGATTCTCCGTTGTTGCGCCTATAAGTGTAAAAGTACCATCTTCTACAGCCCCCAAAAGGGCGTCTTGCTGGGATTTGCTAAACCTGTGAATCTCGTCAATGAACAATATAGGACGCTTGGAGGCAAACAGATTGTTTCCTTTGCATTTTTCTATCACTTCCCGTACATCCTTAACTCCGGAGCTTATTGCAGACAAAGTATAGAATGGCCTGTCGAGAATTTTTGCTATAATCTTAGCCAAAGTGGTTTTTCCAACACCTGGAGGACCCCAAAGAATGAAGGATGCAATGCTGCCTGTCTGTATCATTTTTCTTAGTACACCCGACGGACCTACAAGATGTTCTTGGCCTACATAGTCTTCGAGCGTAGAGGGGCGCATCCGTTCCGGAAGAGGAAGACGGCTGTATGATATTTCATTGTCCGAAATTCTATTTAACATAATATAAATTGTGTGATTTTTTACATTTATCAATTAAAATTTACAAATCTAAAATTTTTTGTTATGGATACAAAACCTACTTATCGTGTCGAATTTAATCTCGGTGATGCAACTTTAGTTATTGCTAATGACATTCCTGTTATGGAAAATGCCGTTGAATTTGCTTTAAATCTTCATCGTGCTTCGAACACTGAGCATATTATACACGTTATACATGATGATTTAATAGATGTAACTTTTATTAAACATGTTTAACTTTTATAACTTTTATGAAGTTCATTTAATTAAGAATGTTTTAGACCCAGAGGTGTTTTACATCTCTGAGCCTTTACATTCTTTGTTTGATTGTAATGAGTTTTTGCACTGGCTTTCCTGTCAACTCTCTACTGCTATTCACTACCGCATAGTTAAATACAACCGTTCATTTGACGGCAACTATGTATGTACTCCTTACCCTGCTTCTCGCAAGAAGCCGACTAAATGTAAGTATTATCCACCCACACCTCTTTATATGAATATACTTAGACGTCGTAGAAATTATAGAGAGGAAAAAAAATTGTATTATGAATATTAAAGATATACAGAGACATCAAGCCTATCTTAAAGGCCGTATAGATTTTGCTAATACTAATAAATCTTTACTTGATTTACTTTTAGCTTTATCTATTCAGGTTGAAAAACCTTTGCAAATCACTTCTTCTTTTCGCACTCCTCAACTCAATCGCACTATATGCGGTTCTCCTACATCCTCTCATCTTTCAGGTAAAGCAGTTGATATTGCTTGTACTGATTCATTTTTACGCATTAAGTTAGTTCATGCTGCTGTTCACCTCGGTTTTCGTCGTATAGGTGTTTATGATAAGCATATTCATTTGGATATTGACAACTGTAAATCGGCTGCTCTATGGCTCGGAAAAAGCAAATAACCCGTGAAAATTTAGATGAGTTACGTTTGTTGATTGAGGAACTTGATTTAGTTCCTCTTTCTGTTTACCCTCACGAGGTCAGGCCTCTCGTTCTTGATTATTTCAAGTCTTTAGAAAATGAGGATATACCTTTTAATTCTGAAATAGAACGAGTATCTGTAAATACATATTTACGCACTCATAGACGTAAGCGTAAATTTCAACCTACTCAAGATGATTTAATTCTTTTTACCGACATTTGACATGTGTTTAAACCCTATTGTTTTAAAGCCTCAATTTTGTAAGCAAGACGGTCAATTTCATTCTTATACTGTTCCCTGTGGTAAATGTTTAGACTGTAAAAGACAGTATCAAAATAGTTGGTTCTGCCGCTTATATGAGGAATCTAAGAATTGGTCTAACATTATTTTTTTTACTCTTACTTACCGAGATAAAATTAATCCCCGTTATAAACCTTTCGATGCAAACAAGCGTCAACTTGTTTGCCCTTTTTACGTTGATAGGAATACAGGAGAAGTTCATCGCACGGTATATAAGAAGCATGTACAGGATTGGTTTAAGCGTTTTCGGATTAACGCGCAGCGTAAATTCGGAAATGGCAAGGCGAAGCCTTGTAAGTATTTTATAACCTCTGAGTATGGCCCCCGCACACTCCGCCCTCACTACCACGGTATTTTATTTGGATTTACAGAGGATGAATTTAGATTAGCTTATGAAGATTGGTGTGATACCTTTGGTAACGTTGAATATAGTGTAGTTCATTGTTTCGATGAGAAACGTAAGGTGAATGCTATGCGCTATGTCTCAAAATATTGTTCAAAAGGCATGTTTGAGAATCCTAAGGTGTCACTTGGTTTAGTTAAACCTACCTTTCATCTTATTTCGAAAAAAGTTGGTTATTCTTACATTCCCCGGATGAGAGCTTATCACCTCGCTAAAGATATTTATAGAGGACAGGACAGAATTTCCAACCATGTGTATAACCCCGAATATTTAGAATATATAATTAATAATAGGCGTGTATACATTGACGGTATCAGTTATAGTATGCCACGCTATTACCGAGATAAAATTTATGGTACGCAAAATAATCTATCATTTCAAATGTCGCGTTTTGTATTGGAACAGCATGACCGCCTTTACATTAAACAACTCGAAATTTTATGCTCCACGGTGTCGACCTCTGAAGCCGTTAATTTTATTGTTATGCAGAATATTGCATCGGATAACTTCAAGTATAGGACGTTATTTGATAAAATGAGCCGTTTTTATGATAAATCACGTTTATAAACCTTTTAATTTTTAACATTATGAATTTATTTCACAAAATCCCCGTTGACATTCCTAACAAGTCAGGTTTTGATATGTCACACTCTAATTATTTTACTGCTCGTTGTGGTACTCTTACACCTGCTTTAGTTGAACCTCTTTTACCTAATGACACCGTTTCATTAGATATGTTTGCACAAATACAGATGCCACCAATGGCTACTGATTTTTACGGTGATGTAGATGCTAAGTTTGAAGTATTTTTTGTTCCTTATCGTTTGCTTTATGGTGGTTGGCAAGAAGTTATTACCCGTTCTGAGGCCAACCGTGTTGGTGATACTGAACTTAAATATATTCCTGGATTACTCCTACCTCAAGGTGCTTTCGATGCAGGCGAACTTGCTGATTATTTAGGCCTTAAATGTGAACCTCGTTCTGATTCTTCTAATGATAGGTTTGTTCCCAACTCTCTTCCTTTCTTTGCTTATCATAAGATTTACGATGATTGGTATAGAGAATCACGTATTCAAAGGCCTGTATTTGTTAAGTTAAATAATTTGAATTCATCTATTTCTTCTACGAATATTAGTGCCTCAAATTGCCCATATATCACTTCTTCACTTTCTTATTCACCAGATGATACCCCTTTTTATTTTTCTAATGATGAGCTCATTTTGAATGACGGTGTCCACCTTTATTCTCTTCGTCAGCGTAATTGGTCTAAGGATTATTTTACAAATGCTACTCCTCGTCCGCAAAGCGGTTCTGAATCATCTTTGCAATTCGCCGTAGATACAGATAATAAGACCGCAAGTTTCACTATTTCCGCTCTTCGTGCCGCTAATAGTTTACAACGCTATATGGAGAGAAATAATATTGCAGGTTTTCGCTATGCCGACCAAATAAAAGCTACATATGGCATTTATCCAAGTGATGCCGTTTTAGACCGTTGCATTTATCTTGGTGGTACTACTATACCTGTTATAACTAAATCTGTTTTACAAACTGCTGGTACTACTTCTCAACTTAACGACCAAAATCCATTTAATTCTGTAGGTACTAAGTATGGTAACCCTCAAGCATTTGACCAAGGTTCATTAGTTGGTAAATTCACTGCAGAAGAGCATGGTTTTCTATTTGTTATGTTCTCCCTTGTTCCTAAAGCTAAGTATAGTTCAGGTACAAGGCGTTATTTAGCCGAGCAGTCACAAGCTGATATACCGAACCCGCTTTTGCAAGGTGTTGGTGACCAACCTATTTATGATTACGAGTTGACAGGTCAACCTTTCCGTAATGACGGTACACAGCAAGTGTTTGGCTATTGCCAAAGATACGCACACTATAAATTTCACGGTGATGAAGTTCACGGTTTACTTAGAGACGGTTTTTCGCTCGAAAACTTTAGTTTGCAACGTTCTTTTGATTCTGATACTTTAGAGCTTGGTAATTCATTTCTTGAAATACCTACTTATTACATGGACCAAGTTACTGCCGTTAGTGGCGATATGTCTAAGTACGGTTGTTGGGTTCAATGTGGTTTCAAGTTCCATAAATCTTCTACTTTGTCGGCTTATGATATTCCTACACTCGGAGACCTTAAGAACGTTCACACAGAGGTTATCGATAACGGTGGACGCCGTTTGTAATTGTTTAACTATTAATATTTTACAACATGAAACAAGTATGTAAATTTAACCCTAGTAAAGATATTGAAAAGTCTATGCCTGGTCTATCTGTAGACTTGGAGCAAGCTCTTACCGAAGGTGTTATTAAGGATACAGGTGAAATACCTTTCCATAATGACATAGATGACCCTACCACTATTACAGGCCGTGTATCTGATGCTTTTGAAGCTATAGAAGCGCAGCGTGCTCTTGCTTCATCTATGGCAAATAAACCTACACCTCCTACTCCATCTGTACAGTCAAGCGACTCTGTCGCCGCTACGAGTAGCGAGTAGCAAGTCCGCCCCCCCTTGAATATTTAATGCGGATTGACACAGTATTAATATTCAAGGGTTTACTTTGAATATTTAATTATTAAAATTTATGTTATGAATTGGAATTTTGGTAATATTCTTAGTGGTATTACAGGTATTGGTTCTCTCTTCTCTGGTGGTGCTATGAATCGTCGTAGTATTCGTTATGCTCAGCAGGAAAATGAGACTAACCGTAATTTTCAAGCACAGCAAGCTGAGCTTTCCCGCGATTGGCAAGAAGAGATGTATAATAAATATTATTCACCCTCTGCTCAAATGGCATCCTTTCAGCAGGCAGGCATAAACCCTGCTATGGCTGTTGGTTCTATTACAGGAAATGGTAGCGTTTCTGCTCCCTCCGCCTCAGGAGGTTCTTCTATTGGTATCTCCCAAGAAAACCCTTGGCAAGGTGCACAAACTGCGCTTAGCTCTGCTTTTGATTCTATGCGTTTAAAGAATGAAACAATAAAACTTAATTATGAAACTAATCTTTTAAAAGAACAAGCTGCAAATCTTATTGCCGACACTCTCGTTAAGGGTGAAACACTTAATCTTACTAAAACTCAAATTTCTGTCTTCAATAAATCTATCGAGAAAATGGATAAAGAAATTGAACTTTTAGGTAAAGAATTTGATTTAAAAAGTGCTCAGATTGACGCACTTAAACAGGAATTTGAAAATTTAAAAATTGATAATTCCCTTAAAAGTTATGAACTTAATCTTAAAGCTTCAATAGAAGCTATTGCTCAAAAACATAATCTTCCGCTTGCAGTCACTGAAAGATTATTACAAAATTCTTCAGTTTCTTTAGGTTATGGTCTTTTTAATCTTGTTGAACAAGGCGTTGATTTTGTTGCCAAAGAAGGTGGCAAAATCACTCAAAAATCATTAGCTTTGCCGCGTATGAGATAAAATTTATATTATATGTTATTTGCTATTGTTTTTGCTATTATTTTTTCGCTTATTGTTTTTTTATTCAAGTGTTTTGTTGTTATTAAGTTTATCCGTTGGTTATTCGGCCGAACTGATAGAAAATAGATTAATTATTAACTTTGCAGAAAAACTTTAATATTATGCTTTTACAATCTTCAAACAGTGAATGGATTGATTTATTTCATAAATACATTAATCCCGAAAATATTAGTAATGCTATAGAATATAATTCCTATTTTAATTCAATAGTTGATGCACTTTATTTATGTATTCTTGTTTTGATATGTATCCGTCTTGTTATTAGTTGTATTTCTGCTATTATAAAATGGTTTAAAAAATGTTGAAGTGGAATAAAGTATTGGCGATTATTATTGCCGTTATTGAGGCTATCTTCCCTTTTATAGGTACAGATGAGCCCGAACAAAAAAAGAACTAATTTGTTTTGATTTTAAGGTTTTTTTATACCTTTGTTGTATCAGTTCTTTGACGTGTTGTTTTTAGAACCTATTTGTTTACTTTTGTGAACATTCTTCCAATATTTAATTTTGTGATTATTAAATATTTAGTCTATTCAACACACTATAAATTGTGTGAAAACTATTATTCTATAAATATTCCACAAAATTAAATTTTAAAATTATGTCATCAAACAATTCTTCCGTAAATAGTCTTATACCGCTGAATACTAGCAGTTAATACAACAGCGTTGCAAGGTTGCAGAATCTATTTTAAACAATATAATCCACGATAATCCCCGGAACTAAATTTTAAAAAGTTTGCAGAGCCAAATAATATTTTGGATGCTTTAGTTATTGCCCAAGATATTCTTGCAATGGAAAATGCTGTTTAATTTGTTTTGCAATTTTATCAGGTAACAGACAACATAATCGATTTATTCTTAATTATACGAATTAACATACAGTATAAGTAAGATTTTTACTTTTTTACTAATTTTGCGCATGATTTTTACGAAGAAATAATAAGATAATTTATGGCACGTCATAAAAAAGAGAGAATAATTCTAAATAATATTGAAATTGAGGCTGTTGCTGCCGAGGGTAATGCGTTGGCACATGTAGACGGAAAAGTTCTGTTTGTTCCGCAATGTGTTCCGGGTGATATTGTTGATGTACAGATAAACCGCAAACGTAAAGGTTATATGGAGGGCTCGGTTGTTAATCTTGTGCAGCCGTCTCCAATAAGGCTTGAACCGTTCTGCAAGCATTACGGTGTTTGCGGAGGTTGTAAATGGCAATCACTTCCTTATGAAAAACAGCTTGAGTTTAAGCAGCAGCAGGTTATAGACCAGCTTACACGTATAGGACATCTGCAATTGCCTGAAATAATGCCTATTCTCGGTTCCGAAAAAACACGTTATTACCGTAATAAATTAGAATTTACATTCTCAAACAGGCGTTGGATTCTGTCGGGAGAAGATGCAGAAAGCCTCTCTCCCATTCAAAAATTGGGTTTGGGATTTCATATAAGCGGCTTTTTTGACAAGGTCTTGGATATTGAAGAGTGTCATTTACAGCGTGAGCCGGCCAATGCCATAAGATTGTTCATTAAAGATTATGCAATAAGAAACGGGTTGAGTTTCTTTGATTTACGAGAGCAAACAGGGTTCTTGCGCAATATGATTGTGCGTACCTCTTCTACAGGAGAGGTTATGCTTATTGTTGTATTTGCATATAACGACCGTCAGGTTATAAAATTGTTGTTAGATGCTGTAAAGGAGCGTTTTGCTCAGATAACATCTTTACACTATATAATTAACGGAAAACGGAATGATTCTATTTCTGATCTTGATTGCATACACTACAGCGGAGAAGAGTGTATATACGAGCAAATGGAAGAGATAAAGTTTAGAATTGGTCCTAAATCATTCTACCAGACAAATTCGGAGCAGGCATATCGTCTCTATTCTGTTGTAAGGGAATTTGCAGAACTTAAAGGAGACGAGATTGTGTATGATCTTTATACAGGAACAGGTACAATAGGACTGTTTTTGAGCGGCAATGCAAAAAAAGTGGTTGGTATAGAGTATGTTAAAGAGGCTATAGACGATGCTAAGATAAATGCTTCTAACAATGGTATAGAGAATGCTTATTTTTATGCCGGCGATATGAAGGATATGCTCACTGGTAAATTTATAGAGGAAAACGGACAACCAGATTTAGTTGTGCTCGACCCTCCTCGTGCCGGAATACACCCCGATGTTGCCTCTGTATTGCTCGAAGCGGCTCCAAAACGCATGGTTTATGTGAGTTGCAATCCAGCATCTCAGGCTCGCGACTTGGCTATATTGAGTGAAAAATATCGCATTACGGCGGTTCGTCCGGTTGATATGTTCCCACATACGCATCATGTTGAGAATGTGGTGGCTTTAGAGCTTAAATAATAGAGTTTCTGTCGGGTTAAAAAATGAGATTAAAAGAAAATGGAGCATTTTAATACAAATATATGTGCGCTTTCTACTCCGCAGGGAGTTGGGGCTATTGCCATTATAAGAATGAGCGGCAAGGATACAATTGATGTTGTTGATAAGATATTCATTCCGGTCGGTGGAAAGCAGGCGCAACCTTATCTTATGCGTTTTGGTTCTATAAAAGATGGCGAACGTTTGATTGATGAGTGTCTTGTGGCTACTTTTA
Organism: uncultured Muribaculaceae bacterium; assembly: GCA_964621625.1. Classification (GTDB taxonomy): domain Bacteria; phylum Bacteroidota; class Bacteroidia; order Bacteroidales; family UBA932; genus Egerieousia. Next base: position 96,679 of record CAZULV010000004.1, read on the forward strand.
ATGCACCGCACTCATATACAGGCGAAAACAGCGCAGAGATTTATTGCCATGGTTCGTCGTATATAGTTAAGGAGATTATGGCACTGCTCTTTTCTTATGGCATAAAGTTGGCAGAACCTGGCGAGTTTTCTAAACGTGCATTCCTTAATGGCAAGTTGGATTTAGCTCAGGCCGAGGCCGTTATGGATTTAATAAGTTCTGAGACCGAAGCGGCCCACAGAGTGGCAATGCAGCAGATGAAGGGCGGTTTTTCTAACGAGTTGCGAGAAATGCGTAATTCTCTTTTGGACCTTGTCTCCATGATGGAACTTGAGCTGGATTTTAGCGAAGAGGATGTTGAGTTTGCAGACCGTACTCAGCTTAATGCTCTGCTTGGTAAGGTATCGGGCAAAGTTTTGGCACTTATAGAGTCGTTCAAATTGGGAAATGTGATTAAAAACGGTGTGCCTGTGGCTATTATAGGGGCTACAAATACAGGAAAAAGTACGCTTTTGAATACTTTGGTTGGTGAGGAACGGGCGATTGTTTCAAATATTCATGGAACAACACGCGATGTAATAGAAGATACTGTAAATCTTGGCGGAATAACTTTTCGTTTTATAGACACTGCCGGTATACGCGAAACCAAGGAGACCATAGAGATAATAGGTATAGAGCGTACGTACAAAAAGCTCCAACAGGCCTCGGTTATAATAATGGTGCTTGATGCAACCCGCCCGGAATATTTTGAAAGCAGCCTTAAAAATCTCAGTACTCGTATAAACGGCACTAACCAGCAACTTATAATTCTTATAAATAAGGCCGATGAGGATTTGAGCAGTAAGGATTTGAGGAATATTGGCAATGTGCCGGATGAAAATAAAATGCAGGATGACGCCAACGAAAAATTGCCTTACAGTATTCCGGACAGCATTCCTGACAGCATTAATGCGCAAATTGAAAGAATAAAGCAAATATGTAATCTGCCTTCTTCATTATCAAAGTCCGACAGAAAAGCCAACATGGCGGAGAGTAATAACGCTGATACCTGCGATAAAGGTAAAGCTCCCCTACTCTCTCCTATTGCCATACTGCCGGTTTCTGCAAAGCATAACATTGGTATAGACTCTTTAAAACAATTGCTTACCGAAAACAGAACGGCAAATATAGAAGCCTCCCAATCAAGTGGCACATTAGTAACCAATATGCGACATTATCAAGCACTTGTAGATGCTCAAATTGCACTCGAACGCGTAGAAAACGGACTCAAAGAGCAAATTCCTACCGACCTTGTGGCACAAGACATCCGCGAGGCCCTTTACCACTTAGGCAGCATCATAGGCGAAATAAACACCGAAGAAGTACTCGGCAATATATTCTCGAGGTTTTGTATTGGGAAATAGAGTGACTACAAGGGTAAATTCCGTAAAGGTTGGGTACACATTGTAAATCCATTCATAGGAACTTGGAGTGTTGGCACGCCTGGTTCGGGTAGAACTTTCTCTATCATAGAACCATTTATTCGACAGCACTCTGCAAAAGATTTTTCAATGGTGGTTTATTCGTTCCTATTTTTGTCGAATCGGAGCATATCCTTTTAAATGTCTACGTGGTTCACCGAGGGCTTACAGTCCAACAAATCATATGAGATTCTGAAGTATCTGAACTAAATTCAACAAGACATTTCACCAAAGGTGTTAACTATTAATACTTATTCCGTACAATACGCTCTTCCTAGAAAATCAGGAAATAGATCCGTTTCATAGTACTTGTGAGCCAACACACGTAAAAACCCCAAACCTATCTTGTCTGTCCTATACGCAATAGATTTGTATTTCTTTTTAAAGTTAGTTTGGAAATCTTCTACCGTTTCAGGTAACTTTATATTTGTCTGTACAGCCAATTCATCGTAAAACTTTTTTTCAAAAAGCAATTGCTCTATATCAAATTCATCGGTTATCGGATATGCGACCTGCAAATTTACCTCAGACTTATCTACTTTCTTCTTAAGAGCAGAGTAGAACTCAGACATATTCAAGTATGCCAACAATTCAAAGACCACTATTAAGAGTAAAGAGGAATCACAGTGATAGTCTTCATCTTTCTTATAGATACTCTTAGCTAATGCTATTCTATTTCCGTGCATTTCCGGCCACATCTTTTGTTTATCATACCGTTTCATCAGATTGATAACTGTACAGAGCAGATACTTACCTAAACTATTTATGTCATCCTGATTCTTAGCATGCATATACATATATTTGAATACCATCTGAATGACAATAGAATTAGTATCAAGCAAAGGCATTGTACATGTATTATTATTTTCAATGACATTTTTTAAAATATCAAACCTGTTACGAAGTTCCTTTTCTGAAAGTTTTGCATAAGATTCCGTTAAAAAATAAAAATATACTAAATCACCAAGAAAATCATAGCATCTTAACGGATAGAATATGTACTCGGTATCTGAGGATTCAAAACTATATAGTCCTTTTGGAAATAAGACTACTTGCAATATTTTATTGATATATTCTTCGTATATCTGAATTTGCAACAATACAAGGCTATTAAAGTGTTTGATTATTGAGCTTTTATTCTCTTTTTTTGATTTAAGAATCCATGCCCAAGTTTTTAGAACTATAGTGTCAATACAATACTTGGCCGGTAGTAAATTCTGACATTCAACAGAGTAATAATGAACCATATGGGCAATTAGGCGCAATGAGGCGAACGTATTAAGGATTAATCTCCTGTTCTCTTTCTTTGCCGATGTAATTTTCTTTAATTGAAGTTGAACAAGTGTTGATATGTCTCCATAATTATTACCTTCTCCATCTAATAGGACAAGTATTTTCTTAAATAAACGATAACTCTCGTCATCAGTTAATAATGTTTCATCAAACAAAAAATCTGAGAAATAAGTAGTCAATAACTCAATGTCCCACTCTTCAAAGTTTCCGTCAGGAAATTCCTTCTTAATGAAGCCAGAATATGTAGGTTTTGCATTTGCGTCAATCAAGCCATTGTGAACAAAAACATAATACCTTGGAAATTCTGATAGGCCTGGAATAGAAGGGCATTCATACTCCGTGTATTTAGAAGCCCTTAAAGATTCTATTAAACCATCCGGTTCATTAAGAGTTCTGTCTGTTATATCTTTTGCACCGAACCCCTTGAGTTCAAATAAGAAAAGTGTTTTTTGCCCATTTTGTCCTTTGATAGCTACTACATCACGTCCATATTGTGACTGCCCTTTTGATTGACACGGTGTAGAAAGGACTCTGTATCCCATTCTTTCCAAAAGTATAGGAAAGATATAGTCTAATTCTTGATCCTCTTTTAAAGACTCAATATATTGTTTAATTATTTCCCGTCTTTTCATTCCAATCAACTAATAAATCATTAATCCACTTATCTTGTTCCATTGGCGTCATAGACTGAGCCAATTGCCTTAATGGCATTGAAAATTGTATGCATCCCAAGTGTTGTACTTTCCCATTTTTGTCTCTCCAACCTCCACCTCTTGCTAAAGTAACGTGCTTCATCATACTACTTAAAAGACTTTTATGATTTTTATCAGCTTTCTTCATCTGTTGTTGCCAATGTTGTTTTTGAGTTTTCAAAGCTTCTTGATACTCTATCATATAACCGTATTTGGGTGACATTTCTTTAAGAGATTTTCTTTTATCTATTGCATCAGACCTTTTCTCAAAATACCGATTAATTTTCACAACAAGCTCATTATCAATATTTAATCTCTCAAAAACTTTGATTACATGACCCATATATTCATCCAAATATGGAACTAACTGACTCATCAAAACATTACGTACGCTCGGTAATTCACTTTCAATCATAGGCAATAACTTCGGAAGTCTAGTCTCAGGATTGCCATAATCCTGAAGCAATTCTATAATCAATAAACATTGCAATTTCTCATCCAAGTCTTTTTGAGGGTCAAAATTTGAAGATTCCAAATGATAATCATCCCACAATATTCGCCCGACAACACGATACAATCCATTGGGATGAAAAATAAACGATAATACAAAGTTTATGAAGTTATCCTCATTCTCATGTAAAGACCTTAGACTTCCTTCCATCTTTAGGATATCCATTGGGGCCAAAGAATTTGCGATTGCTACGAAAATATTTGTCAAAAACACTGCATCTTTAAAATGAAAATGTATTGAGTCATCAATACTTTTGAGCGTAGTCTCTTTATTCTCATTTTTTAACCCTTTGACCAACAATATGATACTCTGTTCTATAAATGAACTAATTTCTTGTTGCACAAACAACCAGTTACATAGAGGATTTATGTACGGTGACGGATCTCCTTGCAACATTTCCAGAATCTTTTGTTCACATATTTCTTTTCTTTGGCCAACCAAACGTCCTATCGTAAAAAGGAAAAAAGCCATTGCTGCACTTGATTTAAAGCAAGTGTTAGATACAACTATATCAAACGCTTTATTAACATACTCCTCAGCAATTTGATTTGTTTTTACAAATGCTGTTGCAAACTCCTCCATATTATCTTCAGGAGGATATTCTGCGTAATACCTATCAAAATCATTTTCCATCAGACCAGCAAGGCAGCTCGTTTTGTACTGAGGCAATATTGAGATTAATACAATAGCATTGTCATAATAAGCACTAGCGTATTTTTGAACAGCCCAAAGAATTAGATTTTCAGTATTATCATGTTTACTCTCAAATGACAGAATAACGTTTTTCATAAATTCTGGACTCCAACTTGAGACTCCGGAAACAAGATGAAATGCCCACGCCCATCTCCCAATATTATTAGTTTCCTCGAAAACAATATTACCACTTTTTAGATGTGCTATATATGCGAGAGCGACGGCAAAATAACACCTACTCATACTATAGTCCAATGGATTGATAATATGTTCATTGTTTTCCCAATAGGATACGGAATCACTGAATTCAAATTCACCTGCTGACGCTTTCTCATTTAAAAAGTCTACAACTTTAACAAGTTCATCAGGCAATCCTGAAGTTATATTTCGTCCATCAAACATAATAATCTATTTAATATTCACGTTTCATAACTTTTCACCACTCTTCCTTCTCTCATATTTAGAAGATTCATCGTATTGGTAAGGTATTTGACATTTTATGCATCTGAGTTGAGAGCTAAACAGGAATTATAGATGGCATCATAATCATTCCATATCCAATGGAGGAAAACTATTATCTTCAAATCTATCAAAGTCTGATTGGAAAAGGCGATCTTGAATAATCCTGTATTTTTCAAACTCGGCTTCAGCAAACTCTTTGGCATATTCGGCAGAAACTTTTCCGCTATCCTGCAATATCGGGCCATCAAATAAATTAATGAATTTATCTATTCGCTTTGCCCAAATGGCCTCATCCTTATACATCACCTGAATCCCATCCTCCTTGCCTTCAAGCATGAAAATGAGAAACTCAGCCGTACTATTTCGTATTTCTATATTCTCTGCCATAATTTAAATTATCACCTTCGCAATTATTCACTTCGATTTGCCATAACTTTCAACGGGTTCTGCCACCATTGATGAATAAGAATCATTGTCAATAGCATAAGGGCGAGGCCGACTGTGCCGTTTGAAACTTTCAGCCTGTTCCAAAATCTCCTTGAACACCTCATCACGAATTTTAGGTGGATATCCTGCACGAGCTAACAGGACAATTACATTCATCTTCAATGTCGCCCGAAGGTCAGGACGGTTTAACCAATCTGAAACATCCGACTGTTCCTCTACCATCGTTTTAATTTGCTTAGCCAACTCTGTCAATTTCTCATCCGAGAAATTTTCAATGAAATCGTATTTTACCGCCACAGATTTCAGAATATCAAAGAAAGCCTTCTCTTCAAATGATAGCCCTATAGAATTGCCGGCAGTACGTTCATTTGCCACATCCTCCATAAGTCTGACCATCTCTCCAACGACATCATCAATCACATCGTTGGCAAGTGCAGCATCATCAGAACGGTCATTGTATTTTTTGACAATATCTTCCAAGCGTTTCGTGAAATCTATGCCTTTTTGCCTGTTGATTTTCCGCAACGATTCAATAACCTGTTTCAAAAGTTGCTCCATCAACTTGACTTTGGTGTTTTTGTAGGGAATTTGGTCAAGACGTTGCATATATTCCGATGAAAGAAGGTCTATTTCTTCATCGGCAGCAACACCGATTTTAGTCACCTCTTCCACCGCTTCGGACATCAAGGCATCTTTCAACATTTCGCTCACACGCTTATTCATCTTGACAGCATCCGGTGCATTATCTCTCGTCAGTTTAGAGATTATAGAACGGATGGCCAACATAAAATGAATATCGTTGTCTTCCGCCTCTGTCAGATGTTCTGAGTTGCAGCATATATCATACGCACCTTTCATCTTTTTACAGTGTCGCATAAAAAGAGTTTCAAGTTCTTTGGTATGTTGAATGTATTCTGCTCCCGTTTGAAGAATGCCTAACTGTTCAAGAGGCGTTCCAATAAAATAGGCAGACCAGTCAAAAGCATAAAACATCCGCTTAATCACATCCAATTCGTCCTTAACAACTTTTACCGCTTCTTCAACAGTTTCGAGATCCGGGCCATCGACATCTCCATTTCCACCATATTGATGAAGAGCCTCGTTCATCTGCTGCTTTATGCCGAGATAATCAACCACAAGCCCTTTCTCTTTTCCGGGATAAACACGATTAACACGAGATATGGTCTGAATCAAAGTGTGCATTTGTAAAGGTTTGAAGCAGTACATCGTATCAAGGCTCGGTACGTCAAAGCCAGTTATCCACATATCCACAACAATCGCAATCTTAAAATTGCTTTTCTCTTCTTTGAACTGTTTGTCCAACGTTTTCCGGTATTCATCATTGCCGAGCAGATTATAAAGTTCGTCAGAATCATTATCCTTGTCACGAGTGATGACCATAGCAATACGCGGCATCGGCTTGATTTCTTTGCGTTCCTTCTCCGAAAGAGTTTCCCCTTCAATACATTCTTTGATTTCCGCCCATTCCGGTCGTAAATGGATAATCGCCTGATAGAGGTTCCAAGCAATGGAACGACTGCTACACACAATCATAGCTTTACCCAACACCGTCGAACCTTCCTCAATCCGCTTTTCGTAGTGTTCCACTATATCTTGGGCAATTTTGGCAAGCAAATCAGGGTCATTCAGGATAACATCAATCCGAGTCATCATTTTCTTGCTCTCCTCTATCTGATAGTCACTTGATCCTTCTTGCTTACATTGGTCATAGAAAAGCTCTATTTCCTTCACCTTAACCGAGTCAATCATGATTTTAGCAGCACGACCTTCATAGACTATCTTACGAGTGATCTCATCCGCAACCGCTTCGGTCATGGTGTAACGGTCTACAATCGGACCAAACACATCCAGCGTATTATCAAGCGGTGTTCCCGTAAATCCTACGTATGTAGCATTCGGAAGAGAATCACGCAGATACTTGGCAAAACCATAGTGATGCTTTACACCCTTTTCCGTTATAGTTGTTTTCTGCCCTAAACCGGCTTGTGAACGATGAGCCTCATCAGATATACAGATAATGTTTGCACGATTGCTCAATAAGCCTGTGCTTTCCTCGAATTTCTGAATCGTTGTCAGATAAACGCCTCCGGCAGTACGCTTTTCAAGGTGTTCTTTAAGTTTCTCCCGACTTTCTACTTGAACGATTGTCTTGTCTCCAATGAATTTGGTAGCATTTAAAAACGACTTAGACAACTGATCATCAAGGTCTGTACGGTCTGTTATCAGAACAATGGTAGGACTGCTCAATTTTTTGGAACGCATCAGTTGTCGGGCAAGAAATAACATAGTGTACGACTTACCGCACCCTGTAGCTCCGAAGTATGTGCCCCCTTTTCCATCACCATCAGGATTCAAGCGTGAATGTTTCAGAATGTTATTGAACAGTTGAGTGGTAGCAAAATACTGCGGATAGCGGCACACGATTTTATCCTCGTCCTTGGGAGTATCTGGCAAATAGATAAAGTTATGCAATACATCAAGCAGGCGTTCCTTTCTGAACAATCCACGCATCATCGTGAACATAGTATCAAAAGCACCATCAAGAATAGAATCCGTAGCTTCCACCTTATGCCATCCGTAAAAGAACTCATATGGTGCAAAAAGTGAACCGACTTTATTGTTCACGCCATCGCTGATTACTACAAACGCATTATAGCGGAACAATTTAGGTATGTCACGCCTATAACGCACCGTCAGTTGCTTGAAAGCATTTTCTATTGTGATATTTTGCTTGATGGCATTTTTAAATTCAAGTACCACCAAAGGCAGACCATTAACAAATACAATACCGTCAGGAATGCGATGATGCTCACCGTCAATGACAAGCTGATTGACGAACTTAAATATATTATTCTTTCCCAACTCATTATTATCCACCTCTGTATAATCAATGGGATAGATATGAAGATTTTGTAACTTAGGATTGGTTCGTTTCAACGAAAAACCTTCTTGCAGAAGTCGCAATGCTTCTACATTCTCTGCATATACACCACCCCCATCTGAAGTTTCCAATCTGGCGATTACCCGATTGATTTCATCCTCGGTGATATGGTCGGTTTTATATTTTTTCCGCAGATAAAAGCGCAAATCATCGTAGAGAATAACGTCTCGTGTATCACGCAGAATGCATTCTCCATACACATAGTCGTAACCCTCTTTTTGGAAAAGCTCGACAAATGCTTGCTCTACTTGTGATTCGTGGAATGAAGACATTATCTTTTTCTCCTTTTCTTTTTAGGCTTTGTTGCAAGATTTGCTTTGTATTTAGCAACACAGTCGTTTATAAAAATATCCTTACCATGCTTTTCAAATAGTGACTTTACGACAGTTATTACTGATTGAGAATATTTATGTATAGGATTTGATTTCTCACCATGATAAATTTCTGTATGTCTTTTAGGCTTATTCTTTATATCTAATGCATAGATAATTGCTTGCATTTGGTAAGAATTGATATCGAGCTCTATTTGTAATTCTTTTGTTGTTAATGGATATACAGCGTTTGTATCAATAACCGCATCATCAACATCTATTAATCCATCAATAGTACCGACTAATTTTAAAGTAGGAAGTCCTTCTCCTTCTTTTTCTGTAAAATGACCTTCTTGAATAAAATTCAATTTATCCACCAAATTCTTATCAATCAAAACTTTTTTATCACCATAAGAGATTTCACCATTGTATCTGTCCAGTATATTTATTTGACGTGGCCCAACCAACGCTATCTTTTGAATATGCTTTATCCAAAGAATGCGTTCTTTTTCTCTCTCGCACTGAAGAAGTGAATTAAGTTCCGGATATTCAATCTCTTTTGTTTCACCTCTATAACGATAATAAATAGCCCCCTCTCGCAAAATATTATCCTTTGATTTTTTACAAACAATAGGTTTTTCTTCTGCTTCTTCTACGATTAGAAAACCAAAAGTTTTTTTACTACCATCATCTAATTCTTTTTCAAGAATATCAGACCGCCACTTTATTGAAGGAGCAAAATATTCTCTCAGACGACCATCAATTTCTTTTGGGTTAATTTCTTGGAATCTAGAATTTGACATACCTAATGGAATATGTGGAGAATCTTGAATTCCAAACATAATCATTCCTCCCTTATTATTGGCCATCCCAACAAGGGTCTTAAGATACTTTAGAAGATTGTCCCCTTTTTGAAAATTTTGTTTGTATTCCAAAATGGCACTTTCTCTCCTCTTTAGATAGCCTTTTGAATCTAAATCAAATAAAAACTGCATATATTAATAATTTGAAAGTTTTGAGAGAAAGTTAGTTTGTAAACATTCCATAATCCAGTTCTCTTTATCAAGACAAATCGAAAGTCCTGCAATCCCATTAATTGATTTTACATATAACTCTATCTTTTCTAATGGCGGAATCATCATTTCAATATTAGTAAGACTGGTTTGTGTAATCAGGTTTTGCACACCACCACCTATTAACTTTTGGTAATTTACATTCTTTAGAACTTGGTAGGCATATTCATAGTATGGCGATTTTGCAACTAAAACGTTATCAGCAGCCCATGCAGAGGATAAATATCGATTAACCACTCCAATCGTTCCTACTCTACCCGTAGTGATAAACGGTTCATTTTGATTATGCCAACGAGAGTATCCGATAATACCTGATGCACCAGCAACTGGATATTTATAGTCATCGGTTTGGATATCAACCTTGTCGGATAATGATTGACCACTTGATATAGTAATGACTTCACCAAGTTTACCCATCCGCCATCCTTCTGACAAATTTTCAGGGTCAATATCATCCACAAACATCTTACGATAGATAGCTTTAGCGGTTTCTTCAAGCGTAGTTATCAATCGGCGGTTGTTCTCTATTCGCTGCTCAATAGCCTGGTATTCAGATACGATTTTCCGCTGCTCCTCTATGGGAGGAACAGGAAGCATCACATCACACATCTCACTCCATTCAAAGACTTCACGCGCAGAACCATGCGATTTAAAACGGGCATATCTATCAAATTCTGGTCTACGAAACCACATCATCAGATATTCCGGCAATAATTCTGTTTCGTCAATGACTTCAAAAACAATATAAGCCTGTGAAATAATACAAGGAGATTCCCCCTCATACAAAGCAATTGTTATTTTATCTCCATTGCGAGAAGTTACAGGAACATAGCCAAACTGTCGAGGTTGGACTATTTTATATGTACTCATATCAGTCCCCGTTGTATTTGCAATGGATGTGATAAACTGCTTAGCAATGCTTAAACCAAGCAGTTTATTTACAACCAAGTCTCGATTGCGCACATCAACTTGCCGGATATAATTACCCAATCTTTTATAATTCGATTTCATAACCCAATGATTTAAAAACATTAAGTACTGATTCTCGACTTTTGGCTTCTTGACGAAGGATGTCGGCAAGTTCCAATTGAAGTTCCTTCATGCGTATGTCATAATCCACCGACTCATCCCGATTGACAAATTCGATGTATTTGGAAGGTACCAACGAGAAACCTTTGTCTGCAATTCCTCCATCTTCACCAACACTTACCGATTTACAGAACTCCGGTATATCGGTATAGGTTTCTGTATGTCCCTCTCGCTGCCAGTTGTGGTAGGCATCGGCCACTTTACAAATATCCTCATCGGTGAAACGCACATATTTCTTTTCAAAGGGTTCGCCCATCTGACGCATATCTATGAAAAGTATCTCCTTTTCGCGGTCGCGATAGTGTATCTCCTCTCCATTACGGTGGACGATACGTGCCTTTTTATTTGCATTAAGAATCCAAAGTGTGACAGATATATCGGTAGAGTAAAAAAGGTTTCGAGGCAGTATAACAATCGCTTCCACCAATCCGCGTTCAATCATCTTACAGCGGATCTCCCCCTCTGTTCCATCGGCACTCAATGCGCCATTGGCAAGAATGAAACCAGCCACGCCATTGGATGAGAGTTTGCTCACCATATTGAGAATCCAAGCATAATTAGCATTAGAGGTAGGCGGCACGTCATAACCATCCCAACGAGGGTCGTCCGTCAGTTGGTTTTCCGCTCTCCAATCTTTCTGGTTAAAGGGAGGATTGGCCATAATGAAATCGGCTTTCAAGTCTTTGTGCTGGTCATCGGTAAATGTGTTGGCGGCATAATCACCTAAGTCGGCAGCGATACCACGAATAGCAAGGTTCATCTTGGCCAGTTTAAAAGTGGTCTTGGTATATTCCTGTCCATACACCGACACCTTGCGGCGATTACCATGATGGCTCTCCACAAACTTCATCGACTGCACAAACATACCGCCCGAACCGCAACAAGGGTCGTAGATTTTACCTTCATAGGGTTCAATCATTTCGGCAATCAGATTGACTATCGTTTTGGGCGTATAAAATTCCCCCTTACCTTTTCCTTCTTTAATGGCAAACTTGGAAAGGAAATACTCATAGACACGTCCAATAATATCATTGCCGTCTGCGGATTCCAGAATCGTATCAAATCCATCAATCTTATCCAGCAAAGAACCGAGTTTTTCAGCTTCTATTCCCAACGAACTATAATAATTGTTATGTAATGCACCACGCAAAGGTTTGTTTTCTTTCTCGATGTCAGAAAGTGCCTTATCCACGATTGAAGCGACATTGGGCTGCTTCGCGTTCTCCTTGATATATGTCCAACGCGCTGTTTCCGGAAGATAAAACACATTCTTGGCTGCATAAAACTCCACACTATCCACAAAGTCTTCAAGCCCGTCATTGATGATTTCCCGGCGGCGTTTGTCAAAATGAAAACCTGCATACTTCAAGAATATCAATGACAGCACTACATGCTTGTATTCGCTTGGCTCAATAGAACCACGCAACGCGTCACACGCTTTCCAAAGCACTTCCTCCATCGGAAGGTTCTCTTTCTTATTTGTTGCTTTTTTTGCCATAATTCGTATTATTTGATTTCTTTAGAGGTTGATAAAAGGATTTCCCAATGCCCACCATAACTTGGACCAACTCGTTTGATAATATTCTCTGCTTTCAAACGTTCCAGTGTTATCCTCATTGCTTTCTCCGAGACCTCGCATTGTTTCGCCAATGCAGAAATACTGATTTGTGGATTTTCTGCAATAAGAGAAAGTATCTTGTTATGCCCCTGTTGTGCCCCTGTTATGCCCTTGTTATGCCCTAACTGGTCGGCTTCTGGTCGCTTCTGGTCGGAATGGTTAGCTTCTTGTACTTCTTCCAAAATATTAGCACATACTGTTGCTTTCATGATAAAGGCAACTAAGTTGTATTGCGGCTCTTTGACACCCAATGCAGACAACTCTCGGCACATACGGTCTACACCTTCGCCAAACTCTTTTACATAGTCGTATGCTTTGAGGTATTCCGCTATTTTCGGATTGCGAGAAAAATGGGTATGACGAATGTTGTCAGTGCGGACAATACCAGGCAACTTGCCTGGTGTTTCGAATACAAGACGGTCATTGAACATCTTTATCTGAATTTCTGTTCCCTTAATACTGTAATCGCGATGGCAAACGGAGTTCACCACCATCTCTTGTATCACAAACTTGGGGTATTCGCGGTCGGTTTTGAAGATACCGTCCTCTCCGAGATAGGAATGCTCCTTTACCTGCGTTTCAAGATATTCGACGGTTTTCTGTATCTGTTCAAGAATACGACCATCGAAAGTAACATCTTTGATGACATTCATTTCACGTCCCACCTTTTCCTCTGTACCGAAATACTTGATAAAACGCACTCTTGCACGAGGAAAGAATGCCTGAGGATGCTTGCCAAAAAGCAATATACAAGCTGCACTGACTTGCGGCACATCGCCTTTATAGGTCACAAAACCTTTGTTCTCTTGCAGATACTCCATTGCAGACTTGCCATAGCCAATCCGCTTCATGTAAGCTTTAACTGCATCCATATCTATGTCATCAAGTGTGGCATCGTATGCTGTGGAATCCTCGTAATAGCGTTCCCCTTTGTCGTACATGAGTTGCAAACGCTCATCAAAAGTCAGTTTGCGTGATTTGTCTCCTACGCGCCAAAACACTTCATCAGCTTGATTCGCATGAAGTCGCGGACTTGCAGGAATGTGCATTAACAATACACGGTTATCACGTCCCTCAGCATCCGTACAAGGCACATAATCCGTAGTGACAGAAACTGATGGAACACAAAAGTCCAAAGGTGTCCGCAATATATCATTGAGATGTTCCTTGTCCTGGTTAACACCCTCTATTCTGCGAGTCTTATCGGATATACCCACAGCAATCATTCCACCATCTGCATTCGCCATAGCGACTATGATAGTGGCAAGGTGTTTAGGCTCAATGAGGATACTTTTACAGTCAAAAGTCTGACCTTCCTGCATCTGCCGTATTTCTTCTATTGTATATTTCATATCCTCTATTTTTCTTTTGTATGGCAAATCAATCTGTGAATATCCACATCCAGCACTTCTGCTATCCGCGCCAATGTGTATAAATCAGGTTGCGAATGATTGTTGCACCACTTTGACACCGTTGCCGGATCTTTCTGCAAAGTTTTAGCAAGCCACTTACTCATAATGCCTTTCTCTGCTAATACAGCCTTTATACAGTTCAAATTCGCCATATTATATTCAATTATAAATTGCGTCAAATGCAAAGTTACATATTTTATTTGGTTTGCGAGCATGATTGAAAAATAAAATCCTATATCATAGTGTTTTGGCAAAAGAATTTAATGTAAAATGATGTGTGATTGGGATTTATTTGCTAATTTTGCACCGCTTTTGAGACAATATAAACATTAACGATGCAAAGAAACAGAATGAACATATTATCAATCACAACCGCAATTCAGAGCAATAAACGCACAGAATCCGTGTCGAGTGTTCATGTTTCATGCATTGAACCTCGTAGAGTAAATACTTTCCAGCGAACATAGCAAGTACTTTATTGTACTTTGAGAGAATAGAAACTGAATAGTTGGAGAGTCCTTACCAAACTTTCCAACTATTGTGTTTTATGCCCATTTGTGACAGTTGCCTTTGTGATGCTCCTCTGCCATTTCCGTCTGATGGGCTGTTAGTAACCAGATTATTAACGTGTAGTGATGTACATAAATTTAAAAGAAATGAACCTTTTGACTAAGCCGAATCCAATGAAACGCGTTTCAATTGGTGAGGCAGAAAAAAGCTGTGCGAAAGCAAACTACAAATTTGACGGCAGTAAGGTGTTCTTTACATCTGACACCCATTTTTATCATGAGAATATCATACGTTTCTGCAACAGGCCTTTCAAGGATATGGAAATGATGAACGAAACTATCATCTCCAATTGGAATAATACAGTCGGTCAGGATGATATCGTGTTTCATTTGGGAGATTTTTGTCTTGGCGGTTCGGCCGAATGGAGTAAAATCCTTGACAGGCTGAACGGAAAGATATATCTGATTATGGGTAATCACGATTTGAAGAATATACGCCAAGGCCACATTGACAGATTTGAATATGTGGCAATGCAGATGCACATAGAGATTGGCAAACAGAGGATATATTTGAATCATTATCCCTTTTTATGCTTTGATGGCGGATACAAAGATGTGTGGCAACTATTCGGACACGTTCACACAAGAAAAAACAACACCGGAATAGACGCTGCTCGGCTTCAGTATCTCTATCCAACGCAATATGACGTAGGAGTAGATAACAACAACTTTACCCCTGTTTCATTTCAACAAGTGAAGAGAATAATTGAAAATCAAGTAGAACAATTTAATAAGAATAGATGATATGGAGGATTAACAATGAGTGAATATACTACCATTTATTTAAGATGCAAGGAGATACCTTTGTTGAAGTACAAAGAGCATCCTTCGTATGAGGAATGTCAAAAGTTATCTAAGGAAACTTTAATGAAAGTCAATCGTGAGATTGATGAATATAACAAACAAGTCACCAAGTCTTTTGGATGTAAATTGTTTTATCTTAGTACTACTCCAAGCCGAGAGTTGACTATGCTTCCATGGAGTCCTTCTCCGAGTATACTAACCAAAGGCCTGCTTGATGAGATTCTTTATTTCTACCGAGAAGAGATTGATAATTACAAAAATGCTATTGCTAAAAATAAAGAAAATATAGTCAAGTTGGAAGTCCGTATATCCAAAGCAAATGTCAATTTGTACGGTAGAATCAGCAAGGAGATAGACGAATGCTATGAAAGAATAAACTTTGAGGAAGAAGAACTCGAACACTGCCAATACTTGTACAACAAATTTGCTTTCTGTAGCAGTATCATAAATAACGACTCAAATTCAGAGTATTATGAACTGATTTACACAAAAAGTTAATAACATAAAGAGATTATGAGGATACAATATATGAGCGACCTGCATTTGGAGTTCAGTGACAACAGCAGGTGGATGAAACATAATGAATTGCCTGTAACGGGTGATGTACTGGTGCTTGCCGGAGATATATTCTATCTGAAAAACAAGATCGCGCCTTTGGCTAATTTCTGGAAATGGGCATCTGCAAATTATCGTCAGGTGCTCATTGTGCCCGGAAACCATGAGTATTACAATTATTGTGATGTGATGAACAAGGGATTGCAATGGAATTGGATGTTCAAGAAGAATGTAGGATATTATCAGAATAAGGTAGTGCGGATTGATGATACCGATTTCATCATGAGCACTTTGTGGTCTCGGATTTCTCCATCTGACGAGTATTTTGTATGGAAGGGTATGAATGATTTTCGTCAGATAATGTACAATAGCAAATTGCTCCAAACAGAGGAATTCAATAAGATGCACAGTTTCTGTTTGGATTTTATCAAACAAAGTCTGGCAGAAAGCACCGCCAAACACATTGTGGTAGTAACGCATCATCTTCCTACATTAGAGGTGGTAGCCCCTCATCATAAGGGTTCTGTGCTGAACAGTGCTTTTGCGACCGAGTTAGGCCAGCTTATAGCAGACAATCGTATTGATGCGTGGATTTATGGTCACTCTCACACCAACATCGATGCTGAGATAAACGGAACAAAGATAGTTTGCAATCAGATGGGATATGTTTTCCAAAATGAACATCTCGCCAATGGTTTTGAGCCGGGCAAGTTCCTTGTCTTGTGAAAGGCATGAGCTCGTCAGCAATACGTTTTAAAGCCTCAACATATCATATAATAACTAAAAACGCTCCTATTTGTATATTATATGATATGTTGGGGCTTTAAAAGAAGGCGTGTCAAAACAAGTAAGCACCTACATTTTGTCATGCTGAGCTTGTCGAAGCATCCCATCTTAGGCGTAAAGGAGGTGAGATTCTTCGACTTCGCTCAGAATGACAAAGCAATATGAAAGCAACTGCTCATCTTGACACACCTTCTTTTGCTTGCCAAAAGAAAAAGATATAACTCCACTCTCAACTTGACTTTAATGACCGTTATCATATACACGGGCAATAAAGTTAAGTCAAACAGAGGGGAAGAAAAGAAAAAAGGCTTCAACTGAATATTTCTTTTGGTCAGCATGCAATATCCGTGAAAATATCTTGCATTTAGTTGATATTATAGACGAAAACATCACGGAATTTTGTACCTTTGTAGCCGGATAGAAGATAGGTGAACTTC
>CAZULV010000005.1:0-108380 GCA_964621625.1 uncultured Muribaculaceae bacterium
TTGATTAACAATGAGTGTCACATCCTATCTAATGCTGAATTTGAGAAGATACACCATTTCGTTGGAAGCAAAGATGAGAAAACAATTTGTATTGGGAAACTTGCGTCGGATGCATATACTCCAATCTCTCTTGGCATCCAAAAATTATTTTCAAGTCATATTGGTATTTTCGGAAATACGGGTAGTGGTAAATCATATACATTAGCCAAATTGTATCGGGAACTATTTAAGACATATTCTGATAGTGATAGATTCTACGCTAATTCTAAATTCTTATTTATTGATTTTAATGGAGAATATTCTGGAGAGAATGTTATTGTAGCAAACAAGCAAGTTTATAATTTGTCGACAAAGACAAGAAAAGATAGAATCCCATTTAACAAAGAATTATTGTTGGATTTGGATACTTTGTGCATTTTTGCCAATGCTACGGAAAAGACGCAGCGACCTTTCATTAAAAGATGTATCGACTACGAAAAGCACATTCAAAGTGAAGTTCATTTGAAGAATATTCTTAGACAAGATATTCGAGCAGTATTGTGCATGGCTGATAAACCTAAAGGGGAATTACTAATAGATTACTTTAGACAAATCCTCCAAACTAATGACGATGATAATAATGATGTCATTCAGAATAATCCGCAGAATTATAATGCTGAAGAAGTAGAACTTCATAGCGATTTTAATTTTCACGATCAAAATCATTACTATTATAAAACAGGATACGATAATGCGTATGAGGGCCGATTTACGGAACATCCTGATTTAATTGAAGAAACGCTTATATATAAATCTGTTGACAATTACAAGTCTCCAAATAATTTTATAGCGAAGTTTATCCATATAATGTACCTGAGATTAATTCGGGATATTCTTGACAATAGGGCAATGAATGAGCATATTGCACCTGCTATTAATAAACTTCGTAGTATGGTAAGCAATATTTCGAAGTTAATTGATTTCTCTGTTGAAGAGAATACAAATATATGGAATGATAAAAATATCGTTGTAGTTAATCTTAATGATATTAATCTTGATTCGAAGAAAATGATACCTCTTTTGTTGTGCAACAAATTATATGATGAACATACAAAAGAGAAAGATCCGTCGTATCTAAATATTATAATTGACGAGGCTCATAATATATTGTCGTATCAATCAACTCGTGAAAGTGATACTTGGAAAGATTACCGTTTAGAGGTTTTTGAAAAGATTATTAAAGAGGGACGAAAGTTCGGTGTGTTTATGACAATTGCAAGCCAACGCCCGTCTGATATTTCAACAACAATTGTTTCACAATTACACAACTATTTCATACATAGGCTTGTCAACGATGAGGATATTGATAAGGTAGGAAAAACAATATCTTATTTGGATAGAGTATCACAGGAATCTCTACCAATCTTGTCAACAGGAGTTTGTGTTATTGCTGGTCAAATGGTAGAGATGCCTATATTGGTGCAAATTAACAAAATTGAGGAGGAGCATAAGCCACTAAACGAAACGATTGATATTGTTTCTAAATGGAGTTAATGTAATGGCGACGAGACCGTAAACTAAAGTGTGTCGAGACTGTAAACTAAAGTGTGTCTCGCTATCTAACAACGATTGTTTTCCCATTCTAATGTCCTAAATCTGTTCTGCAACTCACTCAATCGTTCCATAATCTCATCGAAAGAAGGTGCATTGGAGACTGTAAACTAAAGTGTGTCTGCTATCTAACAAGGTATTTCTTGATTAAAAGAATCAATTGTTCTTTGGTCAAGTTTTCAACACCAACCTTATCTATCAGCTCGTGCTCGTCTTTCTTATTGGTGATGACAAATTTGCGTTCTTTGTTATTTGTATTGCAGAGCAGATGGTAGTTCCCTTTGTATGTTCGTTCTACGCGCACATTTTCAAAGAGCGTACCGTCAATGCAGAATGATATGTTTTTGCGCTGTCCTGATAGTCCCCAATCAGCCAGATGACTTTTGAGGGTAGTCTCTATTGCACCAATCCATTGTTGGCTTACATTACACACCTCGGCATACTGTCTAAAATGAGATATGGCTTCTGCCACTTCATTGATAATGGTATCAGCTTTTCTGATTCCGTTCTCCTTAGCAAGAAGTAAAGCGTCTTCTTTTGTATGTCCTTGATATTTGCCTTGCATCATCAGACAATGCATCTTTTCGGGAAGAAAACCACCAACATTGAATATGTAGGTCATGTCGTATGCCGGTGACAGACTCCAACGGCCATTCTCATCCATCAGGAATGAGAAGTTCTTATTGTGATCATCCGTATTGTTGGCAAGGATGTTGAAAACCATTCTTCGAAAAACTTCATCCTGTATGCGTTCTGGAAGACGCATTTTG
This sequence comes from uncultured Muribaculaceae bacterium, assembly GCA_964621625.1. Classification (GTDB taxonomy): domain Bacteria; phylum Bacteroidota; class Bacteroidia; order Bacteroidales; family UBA932; genus Egerieousia. Next base: position 2,361 of record CAZULV010000005.1, read on the forward strand.
CGGCATACCACGAGAAGTTTCTCATAACTATCAGCATCTGGATACAAAGCCGCCAATGTTTGCATGTGCAGTTTGCGCTCTTCATCTCGATCGAAGCGGCGCGTGATGAAGTGGTTCTGCCCTTCAATCTCTATGATTCGGCAAGGCATCATATCTATACCTGCCGCTGTAGCCATCTTGTAGTAAGCCATTTCGAGTTCTGCTGACGAACGTTTTGGGTCGCCAAACTTCAATACGCAATACTCAAAACCTTTCTGACCTGCAATCTGTCCACTCCTTATCTCACCAGTTTCTGGATTGATGGCTATGATAGCTTTGGGTTGTCTGCCACCGGCAGAGGTGCCGACTGCTATTAATGACTGCATGGTCAGCGATTCATCAGGCATGATTTTGACATTCTCTCGTTCTGTGAAAATCTTCTGAGCCAAATCAGCCAAAGCCTTCATATTCAGTTGCTCGGATTTTTTAATGCCAGATGATTCTGGTATAAACTCCAAAGCTCCCATGCCTCGCTTGCCGATGAATGATAATATTTCCAGGGGTGTTATCTCCTGATTGCGTATGCCATTCTGTATGCGCCAACACTCGAAAACTTGATTGCCCCATGCGTCAGGCAGGGAGTCGGCAAGAAAAGGAGGCAATTTGCGATATATCTTCGTTTCCTTGTCGCCCATAATCGGACGACGGCTGGAAGGTGACTTGACTGAAGCTACGAGAGGAAAGGGGTCGAGTTCTCCTTGAAGAATGGCGGGATTGTATTCAAAATACGATATTCCTCTCCTCGCATCCCATGACAGGCGACCGATTTCCTTGTCCCAAAGCATTACCTTTAATGAACTCGTTATCATAGTTTCTTGTGTCTTATACGTTGAACTTTCTTTTCTTCCTTGATGAGATATGCCGATGCAGGCAGTTCTGGTAATAATTCGTCAAGGGCATCAATCTGACCGATAGCCTTTAGCAACAAGAGAAATGTGCCAAGTGATACGTTGTTTGAAGCACCATTCTCAAACTTATGTATGGTTGTGATTGTAATGCCCGATTGCTCCGACACCTCCCTCTGCGTCATATTGCTACGCAGACGATAGTCCTTGAATCTCGCACCGAGAATCTTTATCAATTCTGGTATGGAATACTCATAATAGTCTGTCATAACATTTTTTATATTATACTAAAATATAATTTATATATAGAATAACTGTGTATTTTATATTGTGCTTATATTTATAATGCAAAGTTACTTCGTATTTTTGAGAAAACCGCATTTTTGAAAAGAAAAATCATTTGCTTGAAATCATTAGTTTATTCACATGAACAAAATCCTCAAATATTTAAGCATAAACGGTAATCTTTATTCTGCTTCTTATATTAACTTCCGAGATTTCTTGAAATTATTGTGCATAACACCTTTTGATTGCATATAACTTCTAACAAATCATGGAAATAGTTTTTGCTACGAAAGGGAAATAAAAAAATTGAGTTATGAGCAATATATGCGACACATAGTACAAGGAGAGATGGACACGCAAGGCGATGACCTACCTTTGAAACACGCTTCAGGCAACTGTTTTTGGTAACTTTACCGTTTGGGGCAATTATACCATAAAAAATTCGTTCTAAGCCATGCTTGCGGCTTAGCAATACTGTTTATCTGTATTATGTTGTTAAGATAGGAGTGTGGCTATACTATTCTTCTACTTCGTATGGTAAAAAGTGAAATTCTTTCTCGGCTACCTCTTTTGGAAATTTGTAGTATGTGGCCTCTGCCAAAGAACACACTTGTCCGCCGCTCAAAAGTGTTATTTCTACAATAATAAAGCTGCGCTTTATCTCTTTAATACGAGCCCTCAGCTCCAGTTTAGAATCGGTTGGAACCGGCTTTTTATATTTTATGTTTAGATTGGTTGTCATTGCTGCAGTCTGAAACTTGCGTGATACAAGCCAGACGCCTGTTTCGTCCATCAGGGTTGCCTGAATGCCTCCATGCAGAGTGTTGAGCCATCCTTGGTAGTGTTTTTCCGGCATCCAATAAGAGACAATCTCCTCACCGTCTTCGTAAAATTCCATTTTAAGGCCGTAAGGATTAGACGGTGCACAGGCAAAGCAGTTATAGCCTATCTCTTCGGAAGTGCCGGCGTATGGGTTTATTATTTTTTTCATGGCAGTATCTTTTTATTATATAGGAAACCAGACAAATACAGCTACATCCCAAAGTGCGTGCGACAATATTATTGCACCAAAGCGGTGTGGAAAGAACCTATATAGCACTCCCCATACAACACCTGCTACCAATGCCGCCATTGTAAGCATAAAATTGCATGAACCTGCATGCACGAGGGCATATATGATAGATGTAACGACAAATCCTGTATTGGGATTCCATTTTTCTGAGAATGTTTGCTGAATATATCCGCGCCAGAAGATTTCTTCTGCCGGGCCTATCAATAGCAACATAAGTGCGGTAAGCAGCCATGGTGAGAAGCCATCTTTCATGCCGTAGATAAGATTTACTTGCGGGCGTGCAAAATCAAACAACAATTGCGATACTTTATCTCCAATCCAGAAAATTCCCCACAAGGCGGCTGCTATTCCTACTCCCAACAGTATGTTGGAAAAATCAAACTTTATCATGCGCCACCAGCCATAGCGAAAGATTGTTGCACATCCTGCCAATATACAGGCAGAACCTGTCATCGCCCACCAGAAATTAATATATGGGGCTGTTATAGGGCAAAACATAACAGTCCATAGCAATGCTGCAATTAATAGTGTGAAAACAGCTTTTTTCATCTAAATATACCTGTGATAACAAATAGAAGCACGAGTGTCATAGAAAACAGTAACTGCAGTTTAGCGGTCTGTTCATCTGTTCCGTACAATGCTTCTGCTCCTTTATTTGGAAACTGCATAACTTTGCGGCAATTATCGATTGCAGGCTTAATCATTGCAACTATAAAGCATGCAATAGTTGGAAATATTCCCGACAAAGCTCCTGCAACAATCCACACAAAGGGAAAAATCATCTCAAAACAATAGACATATACAGAGGCCTTTTTTCCTATGAGCATAGCAAATGTTTTTATGCCGGCTCTTTTGTCTTGCTCTATATCACGAGTATTGTTTATATGCAGTATACCCATTGTTATAAGTCCTATAGGAACTGCAAGCCATAAAGTCTCACAATGGAATTGTCCGGTTGCCACATAAGATATACCAATGATGGGTAGTAACGAGTATGTGAGGAAAATATTAACATCTCCTAAAGCATGATACTTTGTCCAAGGATATGCAACCGCAAGTAAAAGCCCCAAAATGCCAATATACAATACCGGAAGGCCTGTTGCCGCAACAAGTAATATGCCCGAAACCGACGATATTGCAAACAGTATTATGGCAAATATTTTTATCTGAGCAGCTGTAAATTTTCCGCTTACAATAGACAATCCTCCAATTGTATCTTCTCTATCTACACCGCTACGGTAATCGTTATAATCGCTCCAAGTATTTCCTGCAGCATGAAATGCTACCACGTTAAGAAGAGCCCACAGACCTTTCCATAAGGATATATCGTACTGCAAGCAAAACAAAAATGCCAACGTTGCAGCAACCGGCATTGCCGAAGCCGGAAACGACCACGGTCTTGTTGCCATAAACCACTCTTTGAAACTATGTCCGAACATATTATTATATACGTATTTGTATGGTTTATTTATTTGGAGCGGTATTACAGATATTCATAGCCCTGTCGGGCCCCATAAATGCGTATGCTTTTACGGCATCCGCCGCTCTATCCAGTATAAAAGGAAGTTCTTTTTCCTCTTCTGATTTCCATTTTCCAAGAACATAATCTACCTGATGGCCTTTTGAGAATGAATCGCCTATTCCAACCCTCAATCGGGCGTAAGAGCTGTTTCCCAACATCTGGGTTATATTCTTTAGACCATTGTGTCCACCATCACTGCCTTGTTTACGCATGCGGAGCGTTCCAAAAGGAAGTGCCAAATCGTCAACAACAACAAGAAGATTCTCCGGTTTTATCTTTAGTTCCTGCATCCAATAATTAACAGCCTTGCCGCTAAGATTCATATATGTAGAGGGCTTTAGCAGCGTAAGTTTGTGCCCGCGGTATGATATTTCTGCAGTAGAACCGTAACGTCCGGAAATAAAAGAGGTGCCGGAGTCCTTAGCAAGGGCATCCAGCACCATAAATCCTATGTTGTGTCGAGTATTTGCGTATTCAACGCCAATATTTCCTAATCCTGCGATTAAAAAATTCATGATACTCTAATTCAGGCAGCCGTTATTATTTTTTTGCAGCGGCAGCGGCAGCAGCGGCAGCACCAAGAGCGGCACGGGTCATCTTAACAGCGCAAATGATTGTGCTCTTAGGAGAAACTATCTGTACACCCTCAAATGAAAGGTCGCCTGCTACAATTGTTTTACCTAACTGCAAGTTGCTTATATCTACTTTAAGCTCGTCAGGAAGGTTCTCGATAGGAGCAGAAACTTTAAGTTTTCTTGAAGAAACCATAAGTTTACCACCCTGTTTTACACCCTCTGAATTACCGGTAAGAACGATAGGAATATCAATTACAACCGGTTTCTCGTTTGATACAGAAAGGAAGTCTACATGAAGAGCCTCGTCTGTAACAGGATGATATTGTGCAGAATGGAATACGCAAGTGTACTCTTTACCCTCAATATCCATCTTTACGATGTATGATTTTGGAGTATGGGTGATTTTCTTAAGATCTTTCTCGTTTATAGAGAAGATAAGGTTGTTCAGATTGTGTCCGTACATTACGCAAGGAACTTCGCCAATTTTGCGCAATTGTTTAAGGCTCTGTTTGTTGCCAATAGTTCTGGCATTGCCTTTAATGATAATTGTTTCCATGTTTGGTTGTTTAAAAATGTGTTACTCAGTCTGGATTTTCCAGACCCCATTGCACCAAAAAAGATGCCTTTTTATAATTGTGGCGCAAAGATATATCTTTTGTGTTAAACGGCAAATAAAATTTATTGCATACAGAGTTAAAATAATTTTGGAGATATGGAAAATAGCATTATCTTTGCAGTAGATTTTAAAAACTAAAAAGTACGAATAATTAAAAATTGATTCACTAAACAATAACAATTAAAACTATTAAAATTATGAAAAAGAAATTTATCTGTACAGTATGCGGTTATGTTCATGAAGGTAATGAGGCTCCGGAAAAGTGTCCTTTGTGTAAAGTTCCAAGAGAGAAATTTAAAGAGGTAGTTGAGACTGAGGGTGAGACTGCATGGGCAGACGAGCACAGATTAGGCGTTGCCAAAGGTTGTGATCCTGAGATTATGGAAGGTCTTAAAGCTCATTTTACAGGTGAGTGCACAGAGGTTGGTATGTATTTGGCTATGAGCCGTCAGGCAGACAGAGAGGGTTATCCTGAGGTTGCAGAGGCTTTTAGAAGATATGCATTTGAAGAGGCTGAGCATGCTGCAAGATTTGCAGAGCTGATAGGTGACGTTGTTTGGGATACCAAAACAAATCTTAAGAAAAGATGGGAAGCAGAAGCAGGTGCATGCGAGGATAAAAAACGTATTGCAACTTTGGCAAAACAGCAGAATTTAGATGCTATTCATGATACAGTTCATGAAATGTGCAAAGATGAGGCTCGTCACGGACAAGGTTTCAGAGGTCTTTACAATAGATATTTTGGCGACAAATAGTCATGTAGATTTGTTTTTGAGTTTTTAGAAAGAGGCCGGATCAAATAATTTTGACCCGGCCTTATCTGTATGCAGAATATCTGATACTATATTATATTGTACTGCTTCTTTCTTACTCAAAAGAGTATTTTTCTCCGTATTCCAACATCTGCTCAAGGAAATCGGTGCCGTAAATTACTTTATAGTCTGTAATTGTGCCGTTTTTCTCAACAGGAACAATAGTAGGATTTATAAAGCCCTTATATGGTTTCAATTGTAATGTGGCATATCTCTCCTTAACCTCTTTGTGCAGTTGCGGATCTATGTTTATTGCATACTTTTCTATAAGAGCCTTTCCGGCTTCATAGTCACCCTCAGATTTAATTCGCTGTATTTCTGCCAATAATTCTCCAAAGATTTCGCGTAGCTTGGTATAGTCGTTTATTACAAAATAGGTTTTTCCATCGCGGGATTTCTTTTCTATTACATCCTCAGAAGCTCCGGGATTATTGGCTTTAAGTCCTCTTTCATAGCTCCAGTCTGCAATGAGTTTTCTATCCTGCATGTGGGCTTCGGTATTTGTTTTGCCAAGTTCTACACGGTTGAATTGTGTAAATAGGCCGTTTACTATCTGTCCCAAATATTCTGCTTTATAAGCCTCGTTGTCCGGTACTATTCCCAATTCAACCAATTTTGGATCTGCAAGATAATAGAGTGCAAATAAATCTGCACGTGCCTCTTCCAATGCTGAGTTGTACTCGCCAAGAGCATTGGCCGATACGCCTTCGAGCAACTGTCCGGAACCGTGACCGAGACATTCGTGCAAATCTGTGTGCAAATCGCCTGTAATGCTTTTGTATTTCTTTATAAGTTCTTTGTCGGTATCATCCCAATAAAATTCATTTGTGGCACTTTTGGGAGATTCTTCGGCCGCTTTATTATAAGCATCTGTGATATTGGCAATTGTTACAGATTTTGAACCGTAATCTTTTCTTATCCAATTGGCATTTGGCAGGTTTATTCCTATTGGGGTGTATGGATGACAATCTCCTCCAAGGCTTGCAACGGTAATCACTTTTGCCGATACTCCTTTTACCTTCTCTTTCTTAAAGCGCTTGTCAATAGGAGAGTTGTCTTCGAACCATTGGGCATTGGCACTGATTATTTCTGTTCTTTCTGAGGCCTGTATATCTTTAAAATTGACAACAGATTCCCATGTAGCCTTACGTCCGAGAGGGTCGTTGTAATCCTCAATGAAGCCGTTTACAAAATCTACTTGCGAGGCGGTATCCTGTACCCATGCAATATTGTACTCGTCCCATGCTTTTAGACATCCTGTGCGGTAGTACTCAATAAGTTTTGCTATATAATCTCTCTGTATATTATTTTCTGCAAACTGAGCTGCCGCTTCTAAGTGTTTTATAATCTGTTTTATGCTATTGCCGTAGAGCCCGTCTTCTTTATAAACAAGCTCCTTTATTTTGCCGTTCTCTTTAACTAATTTGCTGTTGAGTCCGTAAGAAACAGGAGTTGTGTCGCGCGGATTCTCCATTTTGCGGTAAAAGCTGTTGGCTTCATCCTTGGTTATTGTTCCATCATAAAAATTTACTGCCGAAGCAAGCAGAAGATCTTTCTCTTTGCCTGTATACTTGCGTTGTGCATATAGTTGCGGATCAAATATTACCGGTAAAAGTTCCTCACATGCATCTGCTTGCGAAGTAGCCTCCATAAGCAGGCGGAAGTACTCTTGTGAACACTCCGGAACAAACTTATCCTCGGCATAATGGTGGTGTATTCCGTTGCTAAAGAATACACGTTTGGCGTATGTGAGGAAATCTTGGTATTCTTTGCATGAAGTATCGCCGGTATACTCTTTTATTATCTTTTCCAAGGTCTTTCTAATCCTTAGATTATATTTGAAATTTTGGTCAAAAAGAATGTCGCGGCCGCACTTTCCCGCTTCGCTTAAATGGTAAATATATGCTTTCTGATTCAGAGAGAGGGCTTCCCATCCCGGTATGCGGTAACGCAGAATCTGCAAATCCGCAAATTCGTCGGCCACATATTTGAATGTTTCGGTCTCATTTTTTTCCGGGTTGCCGCATGATGTTGCAGCAATTCCCAATCCGCATAAAATGCTCATAATTTTTATTAGTTTCATAAATTGACGGTTAAGTTATTTTTTTATAGCTAAATTATCTAAAAGTTCCGGTTTTCCTAATGTGTGGCATCCGGCTCATCGTTAGGCTCATTATTATATAGTGTGGCGTCATTTGCAGCATCTGCCGAACCATGCTCCGAATTATTTGGCTCCTGCTTGTAAAAGAAGTTCTTAACAAACTCGTACCCCTTTATAAAATATTTTACGAGATATTCCATGGAGTAGAGTTTTGCAATGAATCTGTTGATATACGTTAATGGATTTATTGCCTCTTTAAATGCTGTTTTGTTGTACTCTAACTCGCGTTCTTTCAGCTCTATAATGCCGGCAAGTTTTTCTCTTGCTGCATGAAGCTGTTGCAGATTTGATATAGAATTGTAATCTATTCCGCTTATATTGCTTTTGCTCTCCGAATGGTTAAATCTGTTTGTTGCCATTGTCAAAGAAAAGTTTTATGAAGATTTTTATCAGTTGGTTTATAAAGAGTCTTTTCCTTGCCGCATACAATATAATTACGGCAATGGTAAATATAGCTCCCATAATACAGAAACCAAGAGCTGTAGAGCCGGTGAGTTCGCCTATTGCATATCCTGCTGCCAGACCTAACATCTGCAGAGCCACTCCGGCTACAATTGCGGCAACTGTAACAAATAGAATTGTATTAAAGAGGGTAGAGAGTCCCTCTACACCTCTTAATTTGTACTCATCGATTTTAAGATTAAAATACTCCTTTGCAGATACCGACAAATCGTTGAAAGGATTTTTTTCTTTAGTCTCGTCTGTCATGTTAAAATGATATATAATAATTCAATAAGCAATGGTCGTGTGCATTTAGGTTACTCTTCTGTTTGCCCCGAAGCCGCATGAGCCTGCTGTTTAATTCTGTTTTTTGCTGCATAATACTCTTCTTCTGCCTTTTGTCTTATTTTCTTGCGGATATGTTCTCCTTTGTCTGGTGCATAAAGCAATGCGATGGCAGCACCTGCAAGTGCTCCGCCTATAAACGCCAATAATGTGTTTGGTCTCATACTTTTAATGGTTTTAATAAAATTAATATAAAGGAGATTAAAGCAAATATATGCTTTTTTTTCCTACTTTTGCCTTTTTGTATATTGTTTTAACCCACATCTTAAACAATTGTTTATTTTTACGGGATTTTATTTACAGACAGATGGGAAAAGGATTGCTTACAATATTGCTGCTTCTTATATCAAACAGCTTTATGACATTGGCCTGGTATGGTCATCTTAAATTCAATACAGAAAAACTCTTTCCAAAATGGGGATTGTTGGCGTTTATTGTAATAAGCTGGCTTATAGCCTTTTTAGAGTATTGCTTTCAAGTACCGGCAAACCGTATAGGATTTAAGGCGTTTGGCGGACCGTTTTCTCTTATGCAACTTAAAGTAATACAGGAGGTTATAACGTTAGTAGTGTTTGTGCTGTTTTCGCTTATATTCTTTAAGACAGAAACATTGCGAGTAAACCATTTGATTGCCTGTGTGTTCTTGGTGCTTGCGGTATATTTTATATTCAAGCAATAATCCGTTTATAGTAACTTACATTTATATTAACATACAATCATGAAGTACAAGAGTAGTTTTAAGAGAATGTTTTCTATTGCATTTTCTGTTATTGAGAAGCATTTGGTTATATTGCCGGTAGTGATTGCTATCTGCCTGCAGTCGTGTGAAGAGTCAAGAGGTGTTGCTCCTGAGTTTCAGAGAAAGGATAAAACACTGCTTGTTTACATGGTGGCAAATAATAATCTGAGTAGTAATGCGGTAAGTAATCTGTCGGGTATAAAGAGAGGATTTGTTCCAAATCAAGATAGAGGAAATATAGTTGTGTATTATCATGTGCCAAACAGCAGTCCGCTATTGCTTAATATTGTGAAGGATGAGACGGGTAAAGTAAGAGTAGATACATCTTATCGTTTTCCAAGCCGTAACTCTGCAACGGCAGCATCTCTTAAGAGTGCAATGCAGGTAACCGCAACAATGTTTCCTGCAGATGAATACGGACTCGTTCTCTGGTCGCACGGAACAGGTTGGCTTCCTGTTGGTTATTATAATAATAACCCTACAATATCTTCTTATACAAATGAAGGAAATCCCGGCAGCGTACAATACGGTAATAGTTTCTGCTCCGCTTCTCTTTACGACGGTGGCATAGACCCGTATGCCGATATGGTAAAAATGGTGTATGATACAGAGGCTTGCAATACCAAGAGTTTTGGAAGCGAAAATGGCGTGGAGATGAATATAACAGAGATTGCATCTGCTTTTCCTTGCAAACTCTCATTTGTGATATTTGATGCCTGTCTTATGGGGGGAATAGAGACGGCTTATCAATTGAAGGACTCTACGGATTATATTCTCTTTTCTCCGGCAGAGGTTCTTTCCGAAGGGCTGCCTTACGATAAAATAATGCAGCATATATTCAGTTCTCCTACAGATTTGGAATCGGTTGCAAAAGAGTACTATCTGCACTATAATTCATTGTCGGGGAGCTCGCGTGCCGCAACTATATCTCTTGTAAAGACATCGGAGCTGGAAAATGTAGCAGCAGTGGCTAAAGAGATTTTTGCTGTAAACAGAGAGAAAATTTCTACTGTTAGAATGAACAATATACAGCGGTATTTTAGAGGCAATAAGTATTGGTTTTATGATTTGAATGATTTTATTTCAAACATAGGAACAGCCGAGCAGTCAAGGGCTTTCTCACAGGCTCTCTCCAATGCTGTTGTATACAAGGCTGCAACTCCGTATTTTATAGATATTCCAATAACTAAATATTCCGGCATAAGCACTTATGTTCCAAATCCTTTTAATGAAGAACTTGCTGCGTTTTATATGAATCTCGAATGGAACAAGGCTTGTGAGATGATTGTACCGCAGGATTCCGGTAAATAACAGGAGTCTTGTGCATTATAACCTTGCATTATTATCCTGTAGTGAAGAGGATTAATCTTCGTAATCCTCTTCAAACAAGTTGAGCAGATTATCTATCTCGCGCCGTTCTCTTTTGGTAGGGCGGCCCGTGCCTCTGTCTCGTTTTAAGAAAATCACCTCATTTGGTGCAACCAACTTGTCCAATTCTGATTGCGGAGTAATGTCTGTTGCATAATTTGGAACTAACTGTGCTCCTTGGCGTTTATCTATTGGGCAAATAACCTGATACATATATTTTACAGCCCCTTTTCGTACCGATATTATATCTCCGGCCTTAACGGCTTTAGATGATTTTGCACTCTGGCCTCCAACCGTAACCTTTCCGGTTCGGCATGCCTCTGCAGCATCGGAACGGGTTTTGAATACTCTTATAGACCACAGGAATTTGTCTATCCTCACTTCTGTCTGTTCTGCCTGTGCCATGATTTTGTAAAATTATCGTCTTGCCCCAAAAAATCTTTCACCGGGATGCTCCATGTCATTATCTTCGTCATCTTCGCATCCGCAACTGTGATTGTGTCCGCAGTGTTTATGCTCGTTATCTTCGCATCCGCAACTGTGATTGTGTCCGCAGTGTTCATGCTCGTCATCTTCGCATCCGCAGCTGTGATTGTGTCCGCAGTGTTCGTGCTCGTTATCTTCGCATTCGCAGCTGTGATTGTGTCCGCAATGTTCATGCTCGTCATCTTCGCATCCGCAGCTGTGATTGTGTCCGCAATGTTCATGCTCATCATCTTCGCATTCGCAGCTGTGATTGTGTCCGCAATGTTCATGCTCGTCATCTTCGCATCCGCAATTGTGATTGTGTCCGCAATGTTTATGCTCATCATCTTCGCATTCGCAATTGCATTCATCATCATCATCTTCGTACCCCGACGGATAATCGCTCTCATCCTCATAATAATTCATATACAAATCCTCTTCAATCTCCTGTAAATCCGGTAGGGAGATTTCTAATAAATGTACGGGTGTTCCTGATGCAGAGCTTATATTAAAGTTCTCTATATTGTATGGAATAAGGGCTGTTTCACCTTTAGCTATTTTAAATTCACGGTCGCAAGCCGTTATGGAAGCCTCTCCGTTAAGACATATATACATTTTTAAACTTGTAGAGGCGTACTGGCCGGCAGTATAATTTTCAAGTGCATTTATACATACCGATTTTACTATAAAACTTGAGACATTTGCAATGGTTACATTGCCTTTTACATTCTCAAAACAGTATTCTTCGCTTTTTATTGCACTATAATCTATAACATCAATAGCCTCAGCCGCTTCTAAAGCATATTTATACTCTTTGGATGCGTTTTTTGAGTGCAAATCGTACAGATGATATGTAACATCTGAGTTCTGGGATATTTCAATAAAATCTATAGCTCCCTCTGCAGCATGTACGCAACCGGGTTTTATGTATATGCAGTCTCCTGCTTTTGGGGTAAACGAGTATAAATGGTCTTCGAGCTTTCCGTCGGTACAACAGCTATAGAAACGTCCGGCATCCATCTCTTTATTAAATCCTAACCATATTTTTGCAGAACGTCCGGCTTTTGTAATACACCAGATTTTGGCTTTTCCAAAAGTATCGTAACGTTCAAGGGCTGTATTGTTATTAGGATTGGTTTGGAGAGTCATTACGCCTGTGTTGTGCACATGTGTTATCTTAACAGGAAATATTCCTCTGTAATATTGGAAATTGTCGTTTCCAACCAAATCTCCAAGATATGTATCTATGATGTCGTCTATTGTATTTTCTGCAAGGAAGCCATTTGTGATTTCTGTATTCTCATCTATGATTTCGGTCTCCTTTCCAAATATGAACGGGTATAGTTTCTTACTCTTTTCCATAATATGCGTTTTTATGAAAATAATATGCTATTGCCGCAAAAATTAAAGCGGCAATTATATATAACACAGTGTAACAGATTATGCTTGAATGTTGTATTACAAGCTCCATGAGAGCAGTATCTATGTAACTCTCCGGCAATAATATTGTAAAAAGTGTGCTGAATCCGTTGTTTGTGGCATGGATAAGTATTGTAAGCCACAATGAACCTGTTATATAATATATCCATCCCATAAACAGGCCAACCATAAAAGCTCCTGCAGCCTGATAGAGATTCATGTGTACGAGTGCAAAAAACAGTGCGCTGTACATTATTGCCTTTAGCGGGTAGGTATGCTTTAGCATTCCCCGCAACATTACTCCCCTGAGCAAAAATTCCTCTACAAGCGGAGCTGCAATAACTACCGAAACCGTGGTCCATAAATTGTTATCAAGCATCTGCCTGTATATCTCTTTTACCGCTTCAGGCATTGGAATCCAGATAGAAATAGGTTCTAATATAGTCATTGAGCATAAAGTTGCAATTACAGAGAGCAGTGCAGCTATGCCCGGTTTTATGCCTTTTAGTTTGTATTGGTTCAAAGGTACGGCTTTGGTTATCCTGTCGTATAATCCTTTCTCCTTTGCAATATCATTGCTCTTTGCCGCCTCATTACCTTTGAATAATATGTAGATAAATGCCGGTATCATTGGCAACAGATATGTTATTACGGGGTTCATATCGTCTACCCTGATTCCCGTAATTGAGGCGGCCATAATTAAAGCCGCCCCTATTCCAATACCGCCTATTATGCAGATATAGAACATTATTACCCAACATTGTCTGTATGTTGGAACAAAATATTTTATGTTGCCGAATAATCTGATAAATCTGTCCAATGTCATTCTAAACTCCATATACGGAGATGTGGTTATTGGAAAAGCGGAGAAGGGTATAGCCCCTCTTTGGTCATTTCCTTTAGCTTATTTACTACTATCTCCCTATCTTCTTTATATGTAACTCCAAACCATTTGTCGGGAGAAGATAATACTTTTACTGTTGCTTTCTCGCTATTTATCAGTGAGTTTACAACAAATGGTATATAAAATTCTTTAGCAGGCTCATTGCTGTTTTCTTTAAGGAATTCTATAAACAGGTTGTTGCCGTGTTCAAAGAGATCGGGGGTAAATCCCCACATGTTCATGGATGTGTATGCATCGTGATTGAGCACGTGTGTATTGCCATCCATTCCTTGTCCTGTAATATGAGTACCGTTATTCTTTACTTTATGATGCTCTTCTACGTTTGTGAGGTAGTTGTTGCTGTCTACAGAGCATATTCCGCGAGAAACCTCTCCGCTTTCCGAGAGGGTCTTGTTTAGAAAGAATCCTACCATAGAGTATTTTCCTTTCTTGCCCTCTTGCTCATTAAGAAAATCGGCAAGAACTTTAAAAGACTGTGCCCCATAGAAATCATCGGCATTTATTACTGCAAAAGGGGTATTAATGGCATTTGCAGCAACAAGAGTGGCATGTCCTGTTCCCCAAGGCTTTTCGCGATTTGGATTTAGTGTAAAGCCTTCTGGCAGTTTGTCCATTTCCTGCTCTACCAATTCTACATCTATAAAGTGGGTATATTTTACTGCTATTTTCTTTTCAAATTCTTCTCTGAAATGTTTTCGTATAACAAAAACAACTTTTCCAAAGCCTGCACGCGCCGCGTCAAAAACGGAATAGTCCATAATGGTTTCTCCACAAGGGCCTACACCATCTAACTGCTTAAGTCCTCCATATCTGCTGCCCATTCCGGCGGCTAATATTAATAATGTTGGCTTCATAGTTTAAATTTTTAATAATAAGATATTCGTAATCCGATAAAATTATTAGTTTTTTGAGTATTTTTGCAAAATTAGTAAAAAAAGAAAGAATGTCCGGCAAGTATACTAAAATAAAAGATTCAAAAGTGTTCAAGTTATTAAGGAACAAATATCTGCTTGTAACTCTATTTTTTATTGTGTGGATATTCTTTTTTGATACCAACAATCTTATACGTTGGTATTCAACCGTAAAAGATGTTGCTATACAACAGCGTCAGAAAGAGTATTATAAAACTGCAATCCGTCAGGCCGACGAAAAGCTAAAGGAATTGCGTTCAAACAGGGATAGCTTGGAAAAATTTGCCAGAGAACAGTATTTCTTTCATGAGTCTGATGAAGAGATATTTATAGTTAAGGAGAAATAGGTGCTGCAATGTCTGTAAAATTGGGTGATTATATCCAAAATCTACGGCTTGCAAAGCGGTAAAGCATAAATGTTGCTTGTTGGTTTTGGCAATTATACCTTGGTTTTCTAAAGCAAATCAAGAAGATTGTCTGATTCGTATGTAGGCCCTCCATCGCATGGAGTGTGTTTGGGATTATAATAAAATTGGTCTATTCCAAATACTTGCGCTCCCTCTATATCATTTGCAAAATCGTCACCTACCATTAGAGTACGGCTTTTTATTTCTGCCCTTTCGTTGCGGTTATCGTAATGCTCGTCTCCACATAATGCTCTAAGTGCTTTTTCAAATATAATAGGAGATGGCTTGTGAACACCAACCTCCTCTGATATCATGAATGCATCTATGTACCCTATGATATTTGAGTTGCGTAATTTTCTGTATTGTACCTCTTTAAATCCGTTGCTTACAACAGCAATACCACAACCTCTCTCTTTGAGTGTTTGGAGAACGGTTAAGGCATTTGGCTCAAGGGCTGTTTCCCAAGGCATCTGCTCTAAATAGGCGTTCCCGAATATTTCGCCAAACCTTTTTATGCCCTGCACTTGTTCACTCTCTGATTTTCCAAAGTCTTTAATGCACCCGTTTTCTCTGCAATAAACAAGGAAGGTGTCATAAAAGCGTTGTGCGCGTAGTACCTCTTTGGTTATTATTCCGCTCTCATACTTGTGCCACAGATTTTTGTTTATCTCCTCATATCTGTTAAAAAACAGCTCTTTGTCTGTAACACCTATTCTGGTTTTAAGGTCGAATTTGTCTATAAGAAAGAAAAGGGCATTTTTTGCATTAAGATCAAATGCCCATAAAGTACGGTCTATATCAAACAGGTAATACTTATATGCCTTCATGTTTAACTCGCTTGAATGTGCGGGCCAGCCTGCAAACTATCTTCCGGTATAATTCTGCGGGGTTATTTTTAGAAGTTCCTGTTTTACACTGTCGCTTACCTCAAGATTCTTTACAAATTCCTGAATGCTCTCTCTTGTTATACCTGCATTGCCGCGGGTAAGAGCCTTAAGTGCTTCATACGGATTAGGATAGCCTTCTCTACGCAATACGGTTTGTATTCCCTCTGCGACAACAGCCCAGTTGTTCTCAAGGTCTTGATTAAGTTTGGCATCATTGAGTATGAGCTTGCCCAATCCTTTTTTTAGAGATTTTAGCGAAATCATGCTGTGCGCCAAAGGAACTCCCACATTGCGCAGTACGGTAGAATCCGTAAGGTCTCTTTGCATTCTTGAGACAGGAAGTTTTCCCGACAGGTGTTCATAAATTGCATTTGCTATGCCAAAATTACCCTCTGCATTTTCAAAATCAATAGGATTTACCTTGTGTGGCATGGCCGAAGAGCCAACCTCACCTGCTTTTATCTTTTGTCTGAAATACTCCATCGAAATGTATGTCCACATATCGCGGGCAAGGTCAATAAGTATTGTATTTATGCGTTTGAGATTGTCGAACAGGGCGGCAAGATTGTCGTAATGTTCAATCTGAGTTGTTGGGTAAGAGCGTTTCAATCCTAAAGTACCCTCTACAAAGTTTTCTGCAAACTTGTTCCAATCTGTTTGAGGATAGGCAAAATTGTGTGCATTAAAATTGCCTGTAGCTCCTCCGAATTTTGCCGAATAAGGAATTGTTGCAAGAAGTCTTATCTGCTCCTTTAATCGTGCTACAAATACATAAATCTCTTTTCCCAAACGGGTAGGAGAGGCCGGTTGTCCGTGTGTATGAGCTAACATTGGAACATTCTCCCACTCTTTTGAAAACTCTTCGAGAATATCGATAACCTCTTTGAGTAGCGGCATATAGCAGTCGCGGATACCTTCGAGCAGACTAAGAGGAACAGAGGTGTTGTTTATATCTTGAGAAGTGAGTCCAAAATGTACGAACTCTCCAAAAGACTCTATTCCCAACTCTTTGAATTTTTTCTTTATATAGTATTCTACAGCTTTAACATCGTGATTGGTAACTTTTTCAATCTCTTTTACCTGTAGTGCATCTTCTGGCGTAAACTGCCTGTATATATCTCTCAGTGTTTCATATTTTGAGCTGTCAAATTTCTCCAACTGATTGAGCGGAATATTGCACAATGCAATAAAATACTCAATTTCAACACGAATTCTATATTTTATAAGTGCGTACTCAGAGAAGTACAAACTCAAATCTTCAACTTGTCTCTTATATCTTCCGTCAATAGGAGATACGGCCATTAGTGCATTGTATGACATAATCTTTAAAATGAAAAATTAAGGCGTAAAGATACATATAAAATCCAAACGGCTTTCAATTGTCGTTATAAAATCTTTATAAATACTGATATTATTTTTTTATGCTACTGTATATCTGCTTTGAAACAAAACGTACTATAAGTATCATAAACAGAATAAAGGCAATAGACAATTCTATAAAAATATGCTCCTTTATAATTATGTTTGCTGTAACGGTCTCCGAGTCTTCCTTTAAAAGGTTGGTAATCTTATCTATAGGATAGTTGCATCTGCTCCATTTGCAAGCGATTGTTCCGTTATTCATATATACGGCTCCTCCGTTTGAACGGTTGAGCAATAGTGCGGTTTTATAATCGGTATAAAGTATTTCTTCCGGCAGAAACGGGTTATGAGCATTGGATGTATCTGTATTACAAAATCTCTCTTCTGTAGTCTCCGGGGCATTTCCGCTCAGAATATAGAATACGGCCCCTGCTGCAGAGGCAGAGTCGCGCAGCCGCATAATCTTTTCTACTCTCTTTTTTCCTATTTTATTTACATTGTAAACCGACAGCAGCAATACCGGCTTGTTGCTCTCTACAATCTTTTCTGTTACATACTCTCCGTTGTTGTTTTTGAGAATAAAATCAGGAACTCCGCTTGTAAGAGAAGAGGCGCTTATGAGTTTTGTATGGGACTCAACGAATGTCCATGTAGAATCAGGCAGATTATTTAGTGTAAATTCCTGTTTTTTGCCCTCCTTTGAGTAGGTGAAAGTTGTTTCGTATTCCATTTCCGGTTCACTGCGGAACGATACCGAAAGATCTGTACCGGCCTTGAAACCTCCAAAATCAACTTGAGGAAGAAGTATTAGCGAGTAGGCAGAGATACTTAAAATAAAACATGCATAGCAGCCCGTATAAATGTTTTCCCAACGGGCCGATGCTATTGGCCTGAATTGGTTTCTCTGAAAATACACTGTGCAGGAGCATGCTAACAATATTATATTTTTAAAAAATGTTTCCCAATTGCTTAGATGTATGGCCTCTCCAAAACAGCCGCAATCCTTTACAGGAGAGAATATTGCCGAATAAAGGGTTAGGAGTGTAAAGAAAGAGACAAACCATAATGCTATACGCGAAAACAGCTGCATCTTTATTCCTTTGAGAATACACACGCCTATAATAAATTCTGCTCCGGCAAGCAGTATTCCGGCAGGAAGAGAGGCAAAGTCTAAAAATCCAAGATAAAAGGCATTCAGATATTCGGTTATCTTTAGCGATACGCCAATAGGGTCTATGGCTTTTAGAAAACCGGAAAGGATGAATGTGATTCCTAATATAAATCTGCTAACGGCTCTTAAAAATCTCTTCATGGTTATATTGTTCCTGCCAACGCCTTCTCTATGTTGGCAAATATATCGCAAGGTGGGAGCATTTTCCCATCAGCATCGCTGCACTCAACACGTATAAAGTTCTTATCTAAAACGGTTTGTTGCAGATAAAGTTCCCTTACATCTATCTGAAACTGTATATTTGCTTCGTGAATGTCTGATTTTCCCTTAAGATATTCCCTGTCGTCTCCTTCTCGGTTTTCTTTAAGTTTTTTGTCTACAAAATCAATAGGAACATCAAGGAAAAGGTTTACATCGGGTTTAGGGATTCCGTAAACATTATATTCCAAATCAAAAATCCAGTCCCTGAGCGAGTCAGATTCTTTTTTGTCTTTAAGTTTTGAGCACTGATAGGCTATGTTTGAATATACATATCTGTCGAGCAAAACACAATAACCTTCTGCTAACCAGTTTTTTATTTGCAAGGCAGCGTCTCTTCTGTCTTCTGCAAAAAGCAGTGCTACCAATTGGGGGTGAACATGTTCCATAGCTCCAAAATCTCCTCTCAGGAATTTGGCAATCAATTCTCCGTAAACGGGAGCGTCAAAGCGTGGAAAATGAAGATATTTTAGTTCAATGCCCCTTTTCTGTATATATTCTTTCAGTAATTTTACCTGTGTACTTTTACCGGCTCCGTCGAGCCCTTCCAAAACTATAAGCATGTCATTAATTTTTTAGCCGAACGAAAATAGATATTTTTTATTTTGTATGCAAGGAGATGATACTTGAGCATGGTAAATTGCTATATCTTTGCATGCGGTTTAAAACGGAGCAATTATGGAGAATGTATGTTCAAGCCCGTTGGTAATGGGTATTATAAATATAAACAACGAATCTTTTTACAGCGAAAGCAGATGTATTACTGTAGAATCGTTTAAAGAGAGGCTCGATAGGATGATTGCCGATGGTGCTGATATTATTGACATTGGAGCATGTTCTACACGTCCTGGTTCTACCCCTGTATCAATGGAGCAGGAGTGGAGTTATCTAAAAGAACCGCTTAAAAGCCTTGCCTCAATAAAGAATCTTAAAATATCAATAGATACATTCAGAAGCGAAATTGTGCGCAGGGCCTATGATGTTATAGGACCTTTTATTGTAAACGATATATCGGCCGGAGAGGATGATTCTCTAATGCTTACAACGGTAGGAGAGCTTGGGTTAAAGTATATTGCAATGCATAAGAGGGGAACTCCCGATACAATGCAGCAGTTATGCAGTTATCCAAATGGGGTTGTGAATGAGGTGGCCGATTATTTTATAAAGTTTGGAGAGCGAGCTTCTGCTTGCGGCATAGAGGATTATATCATAGACCCGGGCTTTGGTTTTGCCAAGAGTGTTGAGCAGAATTATGAGCTGTTTAGGGGAATGCCAAAAATGATAGAAATAGTATCCTCTGCAAATAACTCTAAATCCAAAACTTGCAAACCTGCCTTGCTTGTAGGTATTTCTCGTAAAAGCATGCTGTGGAAACTTTTGCAGATTACACCGGATGAGGCTCTTGCTGCAACCGCAGCTCTTAATCTTCAGGCTCTTATGTTAGGTGCAGATATACTTCGTGTTCATGATGTAAAAGAGGCTGTGCAGTGTGTTAAAATGTACAGTATGCTAAAACAGACAGCGCACTAAGATATGAGTGTGCTTGTAACCGCAAAAGCTGATTTTGCCGTACCAACTTTTAGTTCTACTAAATAGTTTTTTGTTCTACTAATACATTGAGGGCGTGTTATGATTGATTGTCAGTGTATTATAAAATTAAACACTTGCGCTTTGACTAAACTTCTACTAAAGTTGGACTAAACTTTGACTAAAATCCACTTCTTGTCATTTGTTAATTAGATAAAGTATATTCATCTCTTTGAAGTGCATATCATTGAAGCCTCTGTTGCTGATGTATTCAGTTTTCAATTCGTTATTATTGGCAGTCTTGGCAACATATTCCGGCAGATATAACTTATGGTAGCATCCTTCTATAAGGTGCAACTTCCTTAATCCAAGTGACAGTTTCTTTGTTAATAGTGTCATGTTTCTGTACCATATTCAATGCGATGCTTAGTGATGTGAATCATCCATACGTTCTTGTTGGTGTCATCTGTGATGAACTATTTAATATCAAGTCCTTTTGTAGATAGATTGACACAACGTTCCGTCAATTTCAGAACTGCTTTCTGCCTGTTATAATTGGAGGTGTCAGTTCTACACTTGAACCGGAATATAAAATATATCATTCTGAAAATCAGTTATACATCAACGGCTATTTTGGGATTTGATACCATAAAGTTTTCGCTATTTTTTATTTTTCCAAGATGTGATTTTTTATAGATATACGCGATTCTTGGTCGGTAAGTCAAAAAATAATAGAGTTACCGATAACGAATAACACTTTCTCTATTTGAAAAATCTACAAAATTTCAAACCCCATATCAATTTGTGTTGAGTCGATTCAACTATGTCTAAAACAATCCAAGTCATTCTATCGAAAGTCATATAGTTGATGTTAGTATATCAATTACTTTATCTCGTTATTATGAGAATGGATTAAGAATTACGAGCAATCTGTAACTATTTGTGTCATTGTTAGAACGTTATTTCGCCTAAATCTTCTTTATTTTGGTTATTCTTTAGTAATTTTGCAAATAATTGTTTGGAAATCTTAGCAATATAACGATAGACTATATCATATATGGAATTGAATAAGTTGGTAAGCGAGTGTACGGCATATGATTTTAAGTTGATGCTTGAAGAGAAGAAACCTAAAAGTTGGTTGAAGAGTGTAAGTGCTTTTGCCAATGGATTGGGCGGTTCTCTTTTCTTTGGTGTTAATAATGATGGTATTCTTAAAGGCCTAGATAATGTGCAATACGTTTGCGAAACTATCAGTAGTAAGATACGTGACTACATGGATCCATTGCCAGATGTTGAAATGATTCCACTAAAGATTGACGGTGTTGAAATCTTGCAGCTCAAAGTTAGTGCAGGTAGTTACACTCCCTATTATTATGTTGGTGATGGTCAGCGTATGGCCTTCATTCGTATAGGAGATGAGAGCTTGCCTGCAACAGCAGAACAGATGGTGCGTTTGGTCTTGAAGGGGGCAAATAAAACCTATGATTCCACTCATACAGACTATAAAGCCGAGAATTATGCTTTTACTATTTTAGCCAATACTTTCAAGACTCGTACAAGTCAAGAATGGAATAGGAAATATCTTCTATCGTTTGGACTTGTTACCAATTCAGGAAATCTTACGAATGCAGGTGCTTTATTTGCAGATGATTGTCCTTTGTGGCAATCTCGATTGTATTGTACTCTATGGGATGGAAAAGCAAAAGGCGACGCTATCAATGATGCAGAGTTTACGGGCAATGTACTAATGTTGCTTCGTGAGGCTATGAACTTTGTAAAATCAAATACAAAGAAGGGCTGGGAAAAATTACCCAATGGTCGTAAAAATAAACCTGAGTATGCGGAACGTGCGGTACTTGAAGCAATGGTTAATCATTTTATACATCGTGACTATACTGTTATGGGCGGTGAAGTGCATCTTGATATTTATGAAGATCGTCTGACTGTTACTTCTCCTGGAGGAATGTATAATGGCATGCTTATTCAAGACCTTGATATTGCTGATGTTTCTTCAGAAAGACGAAATCCGATACTTGCAAATGTAATGGCTCAACTTAATTACATGGAGAAACGAGGAAGTGGTCTCACTCGTATATGCAATGAAACTCAAGCATTGGATGGATACAAAGATGAGTTAAAGCCCGTATTCAAGTCCACGCCAACACAATTTCAGACCATCATATTTGCATCGACCGATAAACAAAATGTCGGAGACTTTGTCGGTGATATGTCGGTGACTAAACTAACTGAACGTCAACAGAAAATACTCAATCTTATTAAAGAATTACCGACAATTTCAGCAAAACAAATGTCGGAGACTTTGTCGGTGACTACACGTACAATAGAGCGTGATATTTCTCTGATGAAAAAAGCAGGAGTTCTAAGGCGTGAAGGTAAGGATAATGATGGAGTGTGGATTGTGGTTGAATTCCTAAAGTAAATTGGTAGTGTAAACTAAACTGTGTCAAGTTATTTGAGACAATAAAAATAGGGAAAAATAGTCCGAACTCTTAATGGGGTTCTACCTATTTTTCCCTTAATTTTTATTGATGTCGCCAACTATTTTTGGCAATTATACTAAACGGTTGTTAAAGAGTTCTCTTAATCTCTACAATCTGGTATGCCTCTATAACGTCGCCAATCTTAATATCGTTGTAACCATCTATGTTAAGACCGCAATCGTAACCGCTCAAAACCTCCTTTACATCATCTTTAAAGCGTTTGAGAGAGCCGAGAGTACCGGTGTAAATAACAATGCCGTCCCTGATTACGCGCACTTTGGCAGTTCTTGTGAGTTTTCCCTCTTTAACCATACATCCTGCAATGGTGCCGACTTTTGAGATTTTGAATGTTTCGCGAACCTCTGCGGTAGCTGTAACCTCCTCTTTCTCTTCCGGTGCAAGCATACCTTCTATACCGCTCTTAACCTCATTGATTGCATCGTATATTACAGAATACAATCTTATCTCAATCTCCTCTTTGTCTGCAAGTTTACGTGCAGAAGAGGATGGCCTTACCTGGAAACCTATAATAATTGCATTAGAGGCGGCAGCCAATAGAACATCCGACTCCGAAATTGCTCCAACGGCTTTGTGAATTACGTTCACATGTATCTCCTCTGTAGAGAGCTTTATAAGTGAGTCTGAGAGTGCCTCTATAGAACCGTCTACGTCGCCTTTTATTATTATATTCAACTCCTGGAAGTTTCCTATTGCAATACGGCGTCCTATCTCCTCCAATGTAATATGCTTCTGTGTTCTGAGTCCCTGTATTCTCAACAGCTGTTCACGTTTGTTGGCAATATCCTTAGCCTCTTTCTCGTCGTCAAAGATATTGAAAGTTTCGCCTGCAGTAGGTGCTCCGTTCAATCCAAGAATAGACACCGGTGTAGAAGGTCCTGCTTCAGAAACCTTTTGTCCGCGCTCATTGAACATAGCCTTTACCTTACCTGTGTAGCATCCGCTCAACATAATATCTCCAACATGCAGTGTTCCGCTCTGTACAAGCAATGTGGCAAGGTAGCCGCGGCCTTTATCGAGTGATGACTCTATAACCGTACCTATAGCGCGTTTGTTTGGATTTGCCTTAAGTTCAAGCATATCTGCCTCCAAAAGCACTTTCTCCAACAAATCCTCAACACCTATTCCTTTTTTTGCAGAAATTTCCTGACACTGGTATTTTCCGCCCCAATCCTCAACCAGAATATTCATATTTGAGAGCTGCTCCCTTATCTTTTCTGGATTTGCTCCCTGCTTGTCAATCTTGTTTATGGCAAATACCATTGGAACGCCTGCGGCCTGTGCGTGATTTATGGCCTCAACGGTCTGCGGCATTATTGCATCATCGGCTGCAACTATTATAATTACAAGGTCGGTGATTTTTGCACCACGTGCACGCATGGCGGTAAATGCCTCGTGTCCTGGAGTATCAAGGAATGTGATTCTTCTACCGTTAGGCAGTTTTACGTTATATGCACCAATGTGCTGGGTAATACCACCTGCCTCTCCCGCAATTACATTAGCTTTACGTATATAGTCGAGCAGCGAGGTCTTTCCGTGGTCTACGTGACCCATTACGGTAATGATAGGAGGTCTTTCCTGCATATCCTCCGGCTTGTCAACATCGTTCTCCTCGTTTATTGTCTCCTGAATGTCGGCTGTTACAAACTCTATCTTGTAACCGAACTCCTCTGCAACAAGAACAAGTGCCTCTGCATCAAGTCTCTGGTTTATAGATACCATAAGTCCGAGGTTCATACATGCCTCTATAACCTTTGTAACCGGCTCGCTTATCATTATTGCGAGGTCATTCACAGTCACAAACTCGGTAACTTTAAGAATGTTGCTGTTCTGTTGCTCCAAAGCCTCCTCTTCAATCATCTTCTGGGTATTGAGCTCTCTCTTCTCCTTTCTGTATTTTGCACCCTTGCTCTTACCCTTACCCTCAACCATTCTCTGGTAAGTCTCTTTTATCTGTTTTTGTACCTCATCCTCGTCAATCTCCACTCTTACCGGCTTGAATTTATCTTTCTTATGTTTTCCGCCACCTTGCTGTTGGGCATTCTTGCCGCCTGGTTTTTGGTTATTACCACCCTGCTGTTTGCTAAAGTTATTTCCGTTACCCGACGGAGTTCCGTTTCCACCGTTAGGTCTGTTCTGGTTCTTTCCGGCCTCTTTAGTAACATCTACACGCTCTTTCTGTTTGTGTATACGCTCGCGTTTGCCTTTGCTCTTCTCTTTTTTCTTTTCAAATTGCGACAGGTCTATAGTACCGCTTATTTTAGGACCTGTGAGTTTTTCAACTCTGGTCTCTATATGTTCAATTACAGGAGGTTGTTGCGGCTCATCTTTCTTGCTCGATACCGGAGTTTCTGCCGGTTGGGCAGGTTTGGCAGTATGCTCCTTAGGAGCAGGAGTCTTTGTCTCAGGTTTAGAATTTTGGGCAGGAGCCTGTGCCGGCTTGTTTTGTGCCGGTCTGTTACTGTCGGATGCCGCTGCAACAGAAGATTGTTCTGCAGCTGCCTGTTCTACAGCCTGTACCGGTTGCTCGGCAGGTTTGGCTTCCTCCTTTTTGGTCTCTTGCTTTGGAGCAGGTTCGGGTTGTTTCTCCAGTGCCGGTGTCTGGGCAGGAGCAGATGCTGTTTTTGTAGCCGCAGCATTTTGCAACGGCCTGTCAAGATCTATCTTGCCAAGAATCTTGGGGCCTTTCACCTCTTCAACCGTAGTCTTTATAAAAACGTTTTTAGGCTCATTGTCAAAGTCGTCATTGCGTGAAGTCTCCTTCTCCGTAATGTCCTTTACTTTAATAGCCACTTTTTTTGACTCTTCCTTTACAATCTGCTCTTTGCGAAACTCCTTTTCTACAAGCGAATAGGCTTCGGCAGAGATTTTTGCATTAGGATTGGCATCTATTGTAATGCCTTTTTTGTGCAGGAATTCTACAAGAGTGCCCATACCAATGTTGAACTCCTTTAAAACCTTGTTGATTCTGATGTTTGCGTTTGCTGTCATATACTCCTCCCAAATTTAACTACTACCTTAATTAATAATAAAATGCACAATAAATGCCTTCACGGCAAGAGAAACCTTACGCATTCTCCTCAAACTCGGCTTTGAGGATACGTTGTACATCCATAACGCACTCCTCGTCCAAATCGGCCCTCTTCATTATGTCTGCAACAGATAATGCCAATACGCTCTTTGCAGTATCGCATCCAATAGATTTGAGCGCATCAATAACCCACTGATCTATTTCATCGCTGAATTCGCTCAACAATACATCCTCTTCCTCCTCATCAAGCTCTCTGAATACCTCAATCTCCTTTCCAACGAGAAGACTTGCAAGTTTAATATTGCTTCCCCCTTTACCTATGGCCAAAGAGACCTCAGACGGTTTAAGAGAAACATATATCTTGTTATCTTCGTCATTTACCTTTATAGAAGTGATTTTTGCCGGACTTAAAGCCCTTTGAACAAGCAGTTGAGTGTTGCTTGTCCAGTTGATTATATCTATATTCTCATTCTTAAGCTCTCTCACGATACCGTGTATGCGGGAACCCTTTACACCCACACATGCTCCTACAGGGTCTATTCTCTCGTCATAAGATTCAACGGCAACTTTTGCCCTGTCGCCCGGTATTCTTACAATTTTCTTTATGGTTATAAGACCGTCGAATATCTCCGGAACTTCCTGCTCAAACAATCTTTCAAGAAATGCAGGAGCTGTTCTCGACAATATAATTACAGGCGAGTTGTTTTTCATATCAACTCTCGACACAACGGCTCTCACAGAGTCTCCCTTTCTAAAGAAATCAGACGGAATCTGCTCGCTCTTTGGCATAAGCAGTTCATTGCCGTCTTCATCCATTACAAGCACCTCTTTTTTCCATACCTGATAAACCTCACCAACAAGTATTTCGCCTATTCTCTCTCTATAGGCATTATACAGATTGGCCTTCTCTATATCCATAATGCGGCCCTGAAGATTCTGACGCAAATTGAGGATACCCCTTCTTCCAAAGCTGCTGAGTTTAACCTCCTCTGCAAATTCCTCACCTATTTCATAAGAATTATCAATCTTATCTACCTCCTCTTTTGAAATCTGGGTATTCGGGTCCTCTACAACCTCAACAACCGTTCTGTTTCTCCAAATCTCAAAGTCTCCCTTGTCTATATTTATGATAATGTCAAAATTGTCGGCAGTGCCATACATTTTTGCCAATTGCGTACGGAAAATATCCTCAAGTACGCTCATCATTGTTGGTCTGTCAATGTTCTTAAGCTCTTTGAACTCTGCAAATGTGCTCACTAAATTCAGTCCTTCCATTACTGTATATTTTAAATTTTTTATCTCTATTTGAATTTTATTACAGGCTTGCACGATTTTACATCACCACTTGCATAAACCGTAACCGTATCCTCCTGCACCTTCTTTTTGGCCCCCTCTTTCTTTACCATTTTTGAAGTTGTAATCTCAATATCTCCATTATTGTAACCCGACAGGATTCCTTTTAGTTTGCCCCCCTTTTTTAATACAACTTCAACCTCGCTGCCTATGAACTTTATGTACTGCTCTTTAACCTTGAACGGTTGATCAAGACCTGCCGAAGTAACGGTAAGCGAATAATCCTCCACATCACGGTCGAAAGCAGAGCCTATAATCCTGTCTATTGCAACACAATTCTCTACTTTTACATCGCCCTCAGAGCGCTCTATGGTTATAGTAATGTCGTTATCTTGAGAAATTTCAATATCTACAAGAAACAATCCGTTATCTGCAATATAACCCTCAATAACTTTAGCCAATGCGTCTTTTGTAATCATAACTTACGTAAAATAAAATTAAAGGGCAACCGCGTGCGGTCACCCTCAAGCCTTTCATTTCTGGCGCAAAGAAAAGAATATTTTATTTAAAAAACAAAAAAATCGGATAATTCCTTTTTTTTGTTTGAAAAATATATTTAAATAAAATACTTTTGTAAATTTCTTTGGAAATAGGCCGTAGGATGCATCCTTTGGCTTGTAACCAGACTTAAACGACAAATAATTATTTCTCTATGTTAAGAAAAATAAGAGTGGCTTTAGCCGCTGTCTTTTTTACCCTTATTACACTTTTGTTTCTGGATTTTACCGGAACTGTTCACTCATGGTTTGGTTGGATGGCCAAAATACAGTTCTTGCCGGCATTATTGGCTTTGAATATTGCAGTGCTCGTATTTCTTATTGTTCTTACTCTCCTTTTTGGACGTATTTATTGCTCTGTGATATGCCCTTTGGGGGTAATGCAGGATATTGTAGCATGGCTTGGTAAAAAGAGAAAAAAGAACCGATACTCATACTCCCCTGCAAAACAGGTGTTGAGATATGCAGTGCTTTTAGTCTATATATTAATAGTAATTGCAGGAATTGGTTCTGTTACTGCTTTATTTGCCCCGTATAGTGCTTATGGACGCATTGTTAGCAATCTTCTTTCTCCTGTTTATGTCATGGGTAACAATCTGTTGGCTTATTTGGCAGAGAGGGCAGGCAGTTATATGTTTTATTCGGTCGATATATGGATTAAGAGTCTTCCTACATTTATTATAGCAATTGTTACATTTATTGTACTTGCATTTTTGGCGTGGCGTGGCGGACGTACATACTGTAATACAATCTGTCCGGTAGGCTCTGTATTGGGATTCCTATCTAAATACTCATGGTTCAAGCCTGTTATAGATACATCAAAGTGCGGAGGTTGCTCTCTTTGTGAACGCAATTGCAAATCGTCATGTATAAACAGTAAGGAGCGCACTATAGATTACAGCCGTTGTGTGGCCTGTATGGATTGTATCTCAAAGTGCAAACGAGGGGCTATAAGTTATGCCCATGTTTCAAAAGCCGTTTTGGCCAAAACGGTTGACAGTAACGATAGCAAGGGGGCGTGCAATGCGGGACGTCGTAATTTTATTGCCGCTACTGCAGTATTGGCAACAACTGCACTAAAGGCTCAAGAAGATAAGGTAGATGGCGGATTGGCCGTTATAGCAGATAAAAAAGCTCCCAAACGTCTTACCAAGATTGTTCCTCCCGGGGCTTTGGGCATTGCTCATTTTGAACAGCATTGCACAGGTTGCCAGTTGTGCGTATCTGTTTGTCCTAATGGTGTACTTCGTCCGAGTACAGGTCTTGCCGATATGATGCAGCCGCACTCTTCATACGAAAGAGGATATTGCCGTCCGGAGTGTACAAGATGCTCACAGGTGTGTCCTGCCGGAGCAATACGTCCATTGGATGTTGCAGATAAATCGTCTGTACAGATAGGACGTGCGGTATGGGTAAAGGAGAATTGCATTCCTCTTACAGACGGCAAGAGCTGTGGAAATTGTGCGCGTCATTGTCCTGTAGGGGCTATAAGAATGGTTCCGAGCAACCCGCAAGATAAAAACTCTTTAAAGATACCTGTTGTAAATACAGAAAGGTGTATAGGTTGCGGAGCATGTGAAAATCTCTGTCCGGCCCGCCCTTTCAGTGCAATTTATGTTGAGGGTAATGAGGTTCACAGAACAATTTAAGTACAAATGAACATTTATGAAAAACACTATGAATAAAAATATTATCGGCTGCGAGAGTGGGGGTAACGAAAATGTTTTGGGCCGCAGAAACTTTTTAAAGAAGATGGGATTTGGTGCGGCTCTTTCTGCAACGGCTCTTTATGGTTGCGGTGACAATGGACAGCATTATAGCGCAGAAGGAACCGAAAACGGAGAGATTCCTACAGACAAGATGACGTATCGCTCTTTCAGCGGATTGGGAGAGAAGAAAATTTCTCTTTTGGGTTATGGCTGCATGCGATGGCCTACTATTCCAAATCCGGATGGAAATGGTGATATAATAAATCAGGAGGCCGTAAACAGGTTGGTTGATTACGCAATAGAGCATGGCGTGAATTTTTTTGATTCGTCTCCGGTTTATGTGCAGGGTCAATCAGAAAAGGCAACCGGTATAGCATTAAAGCGTCATCCGCGCGAGTCTTACTATATCTCAACCAAGCTGTCTAACATGTCTAATTACAGCAGGGAAAATTCAATGAAGATGTACAAAAAATCTTTTGAGAATTTCCAGACAGATTATATAGATTTCTATTTGTTGCATAATCTTGGCAGAGGCGGAATGGAGAATGTGTGCAAGCGTTATTTAGATAACGGCATGCTCGATTTTCTTGTAGAGGAGCGCAAGGCGGGAAGGATACGTCATTTGGGATGGTCTTTCCATGGCTCAAAGGAGCTGTTTGACGAAATGCTTTTGCTTCACGAAAAATATCATTGGGATTTTGTGCTTATACAGATGAATTATCTCGATTGGCAGATTCCAAAAGGCAGCGGCATAAAGGCCGAGTACCTTTATGAAGAGTTGAACAAGAGGAATATACCTGTTATGATTATGGAACCGCTTCTTGGAGGAAGACTTGCAAAACTGCCGGACAGTATTGTGGAAAGACTCAAACAGCAGGAGCCTCAAAAGAGCGTGGCCTCGTGGGCGTTTCGCTTTGTGGGTTCATACCCGGGAATAATGACAGTTCTCAGCGGTATGACATACATGGAGCATCTCCAAGACAATATACGTTCGTTTGCTCCGTTAAAACCGCTTACAGAGCAAG
Organism: uncultured Muribaculaceae bacterium; assembly: GCA_964621625.1. Lineage (GTDB taxonomy): Bacteria > Bacteroidota > Bacteroidia > Bacteroidales > UBA932 > Egerieousia. The sequence continues at coordinate 32,626 of CAZULV010000005.1, forward strand.
AAAAGGAGTTTTTATTTGAAACGGCAAGACTTATACATAAATATCCTACAGTGCCGTGCAACGATTGCAAATACTGTATGCCTTGCCCATACGGCATAGATATTCCGGCTATACTGCTGCATTATAACAAGTGCCTTAATGAGGGAAATATAGTGTTAGATTCCCGTGATGAGAATTATACTAAGGCGAGAAAGGCCTATCTTGTAGGGTACGACAGGAGCGTGCCAAAACTCCGTCAGGCTTCTCATTGTATAGGATGCAACCAATGCAGCGTACATTGTCCGCAAGACATAAATATTCCTCGCGAATTGCGTAAGATAGACCGGTATGTAGAAAATTTAAAGCGGGGAACTTTGTAGAATTTAATAAACAGTGTTATGGAAGTTACAGCAGAAAGAATTGCACAGCACTTTAACGGCGAAATAATAGGCGACCCTAACGTAAAGGTTTCGTCAGTTGCAAAAATAGAGAATGGAAAGAGCGGAAATATCTGTTTCTTGGCCAATCCTAAATATGAAAAGTATCTTTATACGAGCAAGGCAAGCATTGTTATAATAAACAAGGAGTTCAAGCCCGAACAGCCTGTTGCGCCAACCCTTATATTGGTAGATAATGCTTATGAGGCAGTTGCTTCGTTATTGGATTTGCTCAATACGTTAAAGAAAGCCAAAAAGAGCGGACGCGCATTCTTCTCAAAATGCGCATGGAGCAGCAAATTGGGAAAAGGCGTTTATGTAGGACGTTTCTCATACGTTGGAAGAAAGAGTGTTATAGGAAAAGATACTCAGATTTATCCGCAGGTTTATATAGGTGATAATGTTACAATTGGAGAGAATGTAATACTATATCCCGGTGTAAAGGTTTATGATGGCTGCAAAATAGGAGACAATTGTATTTTGCATGCAAATGTGGTTATAGGCTCAGACGGATTTGGATTTGCTCCAACTCAGGATGGCTCTTACAAAAAGATTCCTCAAACCGGAAACGTAATTATAGAGGATAATGTTGAAATAGGAGCCAATACTGTTGTAGACAGGGCAACAATGGGTTCTACAATAATTCGTAAGGGGGTAAAATTAGATAACCTTATTCAGGTGGCACACAATGTTGAAGTGGGAGAAAATACCGTGATTGCCGCACAGTCCGGCATAGCTGGTTCCTCTAAAATAGGCAAGAACTGTATGTTTGGCGGACAAACCGGAATAGCCGGTCATATTACTGTTGCAGACGGTGTTCAGCTTGCTGCACAGACAGGTGTTCAGGGAAGCGTAAAGAGAGAAAAATCTATACTTATGGGCTCTCCGGCTATAGATTATAGAGACTATATGAAGGCATACGCTTTGTTCCGTAAAGCTCCTCAAAATAAATAAATTCATTATATTTGCAAGATTAAAAATTGTTAAAAACTTATTAAATGCAAGATAATCAGCATACTCTAAAGAGAAAATATACATTTTGCGGAAAAGGTCTGCATACAGGAAAAAGCGTAACAATGACTTTGGAACCTGCTCCTGTTGATTTTGGAATAAAATTCAAAAGAGTTGATTTGGGTGAAGATGCAATAATAGACGCCTGTGTAGATTATGTTACAACCACCTCTCGCGGAACTACTCTTGAGAGAGGTGATATAAAAATATCTACGTTGGAGCATCTGATGGCTACTCTCAATGGTATGAAGATAGACAATGCCCTCATATCCATAGATGCACAGGAAGTTCCAATCCTCGATGGCAGTGCCCTCCCTTATGTTCAGGAGATTTCAAAGGACGGCTTGCAGGAACAGGAGGCAGAGAGAAGATATTTTATTCCCGACGGAAAAATCTACTATAAAGATGAGCAGACAGGTTCTGAGATTACAATCATTCCCGATGATGATTTTTCTGTAGATTTAATGGTAGACTATAACTCAAAGGTGCTTGGCAACCAGTATGCGAGACTTACTCCGGATACCGATTTTGTAACCGATATAGCTCCATGCCGTACATTTGTCTTTTTACACGAATTGGAGCCGTTGTTTAAATACAACCTCATTAAAGGGGGAGATTTGGATAATGCCATTGTAATTGTAGAGCATCCGGTTGCTCAGCAGGAGCTTGACAGACTGGCCGACCTGTTTAACGTAAAATCTTTGGAGAGGGCACCGGAAGGGTATCTTAATCATCTTGAGCTTAGATTCCCAAATGAATGTGCACGCCATAAATTGCTTGATATCTTGGGGGATTTCTCTTTAATAGGCATGCCTTTGAAGGCAAAGGTAATAGGCTACAAAACAGGACATAAACTTAATACCACCGTAGCCCGCATATTAAGAGAGGCTATTAAGAACCAAAAAAGATAACATATTAAACAACTATAAAATGGAAGAGAAAAATATACCTCATTATGACCCTAATGCGGCCCCTTTAATTGATATTAACGGTATAAAAAAATTGTTGCCACACCGTCCGCCGTTTCTTATGGTAGACAGAATCACCGATATCGGACCTGATTATGTTGTGGGAATAAAGACTATAGGCGTAAACGAAGGATTTTTTGTAGGACACTTCCCACAAGAGCCTGTAATGCCTGGTGTGCTTATAGTTGAGGCAATGGCCCAGGTTGGAGGAATATTGGTTCTTAAGGATCTTGACGAGCCCGAAAAATATTCTACATATTTTGCAAAAATAGATAATACCAAATTCAAGAGAAAAGTTGTTCCGGGCGATGTCTTGGTATTTAAACTAACTGTAACCCAGCCGTTGAGACGTTCTATTGTGTGTATGCACGGAGAGGCTTATGTTGGAGATACCCTTGCATGCGAAAGCGATATGGTGGCTCAAGTGATAAAAAATAAATAAGATTGTCTGTTTAGGTAATAAAAATTGATAGTCTGATATAAATTGATAACCTGATAAAAATTATAACTATGCAAAATTCAGTAGTACATCCTAATGCCAAAATTGGTGCAAATGTAACAATAGGAGCATTTACAACAATCGCGGAGCATGTGGAGATAGGAGAGGGATCTTGGATTGGCCCTAACGTTACAATTTTTGATTATGTGAAAATAGGTAAGAACTGCAAGATTTTTCCGGGTGCAGTAGTGGGTGCTATTCCTCAGGACCTCAAATTTAATGATGAAGTTTCGTATGTTGAGATAGGAGACAATACAACTATAAGGGAGTGCGCTACAGTAAACAGAGGAACTGCGGCAAGCGGTAAAGGCGTTACAAAAATAGGAAACAATACCTTGGTAATGTCTTATGCACATGTGGCTCACGATTGTGTGGTGGGAAATAATTGTATTCTTGTTAGTTATGTTGGCTTAGCCGGCGAAACCGAAGTTGATGACTGGGCTATTATAGGCGGTGGCTCCGTTGCCCATCAGTTCTCAAAAATAGGTGCTCATGCAATGGTTTCCGGCAGCTCTGCAATAGGTAAAGATGTACCTCCTTATGCTATAGCCGGAAGACGTCCGCTTTCGTTCTTTGGACTTAATATAGTGGGATTGCGTCGCAGAGGCTTTACAGCAGCACAAATTTCTACAATCAAAGAGATATACAATGTAATATATCAAAGCGGACTAAATGTTTCAGATGCCTGCAAGAGGGTTGAGGCAGAGTTCCCTGAGAGTGTAGAGAAGAGAACAATTCTCGATTTTATAGCGGCTTCAAAGAGAGGTATTATCAAATTCAATCCTAATGCAAAGGGAGAAGACGAATAATCCTTTGATAAACGTAGGCATTCTCTCTACAGCATATTTTCCGCCGGTTGAATATTTTGCAGTATTGGCCTCGTCGGGCAAGGCTCTCATAGAGAGGTGCGAAACTTTTCAAAAGCAATCATATAGAACCCGTTGTCATATTTATAGTGCCAACGGGTTGCTTGCTTTAACCATACCTGTAAAGAGAGAAGAGAGCAAAGAACTTAAGAATACGCATAAACTTCTTATAGATAAAATACAGATAGACTACTCAAAACAGTGGGTGCTACAGCATAAGCGGGCGATTGAAGCTGCCTATATGACAACTCCGTTTTTTGAATACTATAAAGATGATATTTTTGCTATACTTGATAGCGGAGAGCCATATCTGTTTAATCTTAATATGCGTATTATAGAGCTTTTGAATGAGCTTATAGGAATTTCAACCCCCATAGAATTTACCGAGGACTGGAACTCAGACTACTCCACCATAGAATTTACAGATTTGCGAAATGCAATACATCCCAAATCAAAAGAGAGTGATATGCTCGACAAATTGCAAATAAAAAAGCCTTACTATCAGGTTTTCTCCAATAAGCAAGGCTTTATTTCAAATCTTTCTATCTTGGATCTTCTGTGTAACGAAGGTCCTAATTCTATTTCTTTTCTCAGAAGAAGATAGTTGTAAGTTCTGTATCTGTGCTGCAATTAGAAACGTACGCCTATAGAAAACAGCAGTTTCCAATTACCATATTTATTAATGCCCTGCGGGGCTTTTGTTATTATGGCGCCATTATCTGTAATGTCGTCATATAGAGAAAATGTCTCTTCGCTCTTCTTCATTTGCTGTTGGTATGCCACATCTGCAAAGAATCCGTTTGGAGAGGCATAACCAAAGCCTATAGAACCAATATGAGTTTTAATATCATTATATTTATAACCGCTTGAATAATATTGGTATCCTGCCCGTATGGCAAACTGCGGTGCCGCTTTTATCTCGGCTCCTGCGCGTATTATATTCTGAGATTTAAAATTATTGTTTATCTCTTCATTTTCTACGATAAAGACGTTGTCGTAGTCCTCATCTTTAAGTTTCATTTTTGAGTAGTTCACCCTCTCATAGTCTACACTTATTGCGGCAATCTGGTTTAGGGTGTAAGCTGCCCCCACATTCCATCTGAAAGGGGTGTTGAGCCTGTAATTATAAGTTCCGAGCGGAGAAGATATTTCCTGCATGTAACCGTCGGAAAAATCAGATACCATGCTCTCGTCCCACTCTTCGTACAGGTACATCCATGTAGGTGTTGAGATGCTTGCCCCCAATCTGAGCCCCTTTACCGGCAGATAGATAAGTCCTGCCTTTAGATTTACTCCTGTACCCGAGGTGCTTTGGTTGTAAAAATGTGCAAAACTTTGGAATCCTGTCTGGAAATGAGATGGATTTACTGCTCTCTCAGAATAAACCTCTTTGTATTTATACCAGATACTTACAATTCCAATATTTACTCCAAAAAAGAGTTTGTTTGATATGTTTCCGCCAAAATTAATCACCGCTTCAGATGTATTTCCAATGCTCTCTTTTGTGTAATACTGCTCCAAATCACCGCCAACCCCAATATTATAGCCATTTATGTTCTCGGTGGCTGCAATATAATCGAAAGGAGAATCAGGCAAGGTATCTAACAATGTTGTATTCCATCCCAATATGGAGCTCCACGAGGCGTTGGAGCTGTAAAACGGATCATTCATGGAATTCATATCCATTTCGGGAGCATATATGCCGCCGGTATTGTGAGCCAAAGAGCCGAGCCAGCTGCTTTCTGCTGTTCTGCCTGTGGCGCTCATTCTTGATGTAAAATTGTTTGTTCTGTTAAATGCTATTGCAATGTTCCAGTTTATAAGGCCATGCCCCTTTCTTCCTGTCTTGAACGAACCCACATATCCAAAGTTTGGAACGCCAAAACGGGTTTTGCTTGCCTCGGTGTTTGTGCCAAGATAATCGGTTTCACTATTTGCTACAGTTATAGAGGGGGTAAATACAATCTCGTGGAATCTGTAAACACCTGAGGCTGCTGGGTTTATTGAAATAGCCCCAATGTCTCCTCCTAAAGCAACGGTGGCATTTCCCATTGCTACGCTTCTTGCAGTGCCCTCGTTATATTGTTGCGAATATCTGTAGGCGTCCCATGCGTTTTGTGAATACGCGTTGGCTGTAATCATTGCCATAAACGCAAGCATTGCCCCTTTAATATATCCGATATGTCTTTTCATTACCTTTCTTTTTATGGTTATTAATGTATTCGTGCTGTTTGTAGTCTTTACCTTCTGTATGAAGAACCTCCAGAACGGCTTCCTGTTGAGCGACTTCCTGTAGATATGCTGCCTGAGCTACGGTAATTGCCGCTGTTTCCGCTGCTGTACGACGAGCTGTTCTCCCTATTGTAGTTGCTGCTTCTGTAGCTGCTGTTGTTTCTACTATTGCTATTATTGCTGTTCTGCGGCCTGTTATATTGTTGTTTAGAAGAGCCTGCATTTTGCGATGAGCTTTTTACAGAAGACCTTCTATACATGCTGTTCTCACGGTTGCCTCCCGAAGTAGCCTGATTGCCCGGCCTTACAGATGAAGGTGTTACCCCTGTGTTATATCTTCCCGAACCTGCATTTGCCGCGTTGTTGTTGTAAACAGCACCGTTATGTATACTGTTAGCGCCTCTTCTATATGCACTTCCGCTATATTCGGGCCTATTTTGATGCTGTGTGCCTGAAGTGGCAATATTGTTTTTGCCGTTGCCGCGTATGAGATTCATATCCGGATTACGCCTTGTGCTGCTTCCATGTGTGTAACTGCCTGAATGTCCTCTCGAATTATTGTAAGATGGCGAATGCTCACGTTTTCCGTAATAAATATCTCTGTGCGGTCTGTGATGCGGAGGAAATGGAGCCGGACCCCAACCCGGGCCCCAACCGTAATCCCAGCCCGGTCCGTAATGAGGGTATCCCCATGCCGGTCCCCACCAAGGATCGTAATGATGGTATCCCCACCAAGGGTTATATCCTGCATACCAGTGATTCCATCCCCAAGAAGAACCCCACCATGAATATTGCAGTCCCCACCACGGATTGTACCATGCCGTACCCCATGTTATCCATGACGGACGATACCATACATCCCACCATGAGCTGTAAGGGTCATTCCACTCTATATTAATAGTATATACAGGACTGTCGAACTTTCTCAGACGGGCTTCGTAGCTCTCTTCGTCGTCAACGATAGAATAGGTATATGTTGGAGTATAATCTATATTAACCACATTGGTATCTCCAACAAAAATTGTTTGCGTATTGCCGGAAGTGGTATATACGCTGTTTTTGCTGCGATTATCTATGTATTGTGATGTCTCTTTGCGCAGATTCTCAAATTCTGCCTGGGCTAAGACGTGCTCCTCAATCTCTTTGCTGTCAGGTGTGTAATATATGCCGTTTATAAAATCTGAAGAGGCGTAAGTAGCCCTATTTGCAGTTCCACAAGAAGAAAACAGGACCACACATCCTGCCGTAAGAATAAATAAGATATTGTTTTTCATTTTTACCTCCTGCGTTTTAAATTTTTTACTACTTTTGCGATTTATTAGATGAAACAAAAGTATCAAAAATTATTCCAAATATCAAAAATCAGATATGGCAAAAGAGGTTACAAGCAGAGAAGAAAATTATTCACAGTGGTACAATAATTTGGTGACAAAAGCCGACCTTGCTGAGAATTCGGCTGTTAGAGGTTGCATGGTAATAAAACCGTACGGTTATGCAATCTGGGAAAAAATGCAGGCGCAATTGGATAAAATGTTCAAGGAAACAGGACACGTAAATGCTTATTTCCCGTTGTTCATACCAAAATCGTTCCTTAGCAGGGAGGCAGAGCATGTTGAGGGCTTTGCAAAAGAGTGTGCGGTTGTTACACATCATCGTCTTATGACCAATCCTAACGGTCCTGGCGTTGTTGTAGATCCCGATGCCAAACTCGAAGAGGAGCTTATCGTAAGGCCTACTTCCGAAACCATTATATGGAATACCTACAAAAATTGGATAACATCATACAGAGATCTTCCTATATTGTGTAACCAATGGGCAAATGTTGTACGCTGGGAGATGCGTACCCGTCTGTTCCTGCGTACTGCAGAATTCCTTTGGCAGGAGGGTCATACCGCGCATGCCACAAAAGAGGAGGCAATAGAAGAGGTTGAAAAGATGGTTGGAGTATATGCAAAATTTGCCCGTGAATATATGGGCGTTCCTGTTGTGGTAGGTAAAAAATCTGCCAACGAGAGATTTGCAGGAGCTTTGGATACATATTGTATAGAGGCCATGATGCAAGACGGAAAAGCTCTTCAGGCCGGTACTTCTCACTTCCTCGGCCAGAACTTTGCAAAGGCGTTTGATGTAAAATACTCTACAAAAGAGGGTAAATTGGAATATGTATGGGCAACTTCATGGGGAGTTTCAACCCGTTTAATGGGTGCTTTGATTATGGCTCACAGCGATGATTGCGGATTGGTACTTCCTCCAAAACTCGCTCCTATACATGTTGTTATGGTTCCTATCTTTAAAACAGAAGAGGAGCATAAGGCTGTGGTTGCCAAAATGGAAGAGTTTAAGACTCAGTTGGAAAAGGCCAATCTTTCGGTTAAGATAGACGATAGAGATAATGTACGAAGCGGATTCAAGTTTGCAGAGTGGGAGCTAAAAGGTGTTCCTGTTCGTATTGCAATAGGTCCGAGAGATTTGCAGAACAATACTGTTGAGGTTGCAAGAAGAGATACCCTTACCAAAGAGTCTATGAGTGCAGATGTTGTTGTAGAGCATGTTATAGGACTTATGGATGCAATTCAGGAGAATATCTACAAGAAGGCGTTGGATTTTAGAGCAAAAAATACTTACGTGGTAGATACATGGGAAGAGTTCAAAGAGAAAATAGAGGAGGGTGGATTCCTGCTTTGTCACTGGGACGGTACTACCGAGACAGAAGAAAAAATTAAGGAGGAGACAAAGGCTACTATACGCTGTATTCCTCTTGATACCAACGTTATAATGGAGGAGGGCAAATGCGTTTACTCAGGCCGTCCTTCTAAACAGAGAGTGATTTTTGCAAGATCTTACTAAAACTATATGATATTATGGCAACAGACCCGTTACCGCAGCAGCAACAGATTATAGAACAACTTAAGGAGAAGGCTTATATAAAAGCCATGATATATGATCAGGCTTTGGAGACTTTCAATCATCTGAAAGATGTTCTCAACGAGATGAGCAACGATTTCAATGAACTTTTGGAGGATACGCCAAACAGCCGTCGTATAAGATTGGAATACAGAGACAGGGGAAAATTTGAGGCAGAACTCAAATTTGCAGATGATGTTTTAGTATTTAGCATGCATACAGATATTTTTCAATTTGACAGAGACCACTCGGTATGGAAGACTCCGTATGCAAAGCAGGATAAATTCAATACCTATTGCGGTGTGATAAGTGTCTATAATTTTCTGTCGGACTCACTAAAATATAATAGAAGTGAGGATTTGGGGTATCTTGTTGCAAGACTGTTTTTAAATAAAGACAAATTCTTCTTTATTGAGGGCAAACGCCAGAAAAGACAGAAGGTTTCGGGTTTTGGAAAGACGGTTCTCAATAAGGAAGAGCTTATGTCTTTTGTGGAGTCGGCAATGTTGTATTCGCTCTCTTTCGATTTGCTTGTTCCCCCTTATGATATTGTAAAGGTAGCCTCTGTGGAGCAGATTAATGCAAAAATAGAGAGTTCTCGAATGCAAACCGGAAAACGTATGGGATACAAGTATAACTCCGATGACGTATTGGAGGTAGAATAATGAGGATTGTTGCACTTACATATCTTATTCTGTTTCTCTCTCTCCCTTTTATGCTTTCTGCCCAAAATGAAAAATCCGGGCAGAATAAAAAGAACAAGGAGGAGGTAATTGTGGTATCAGGGCTCGAAAGAGAGCAGGAGTTATGCCGTGTGATAGGTTCAAAGTTTGGGATTCCTGTTGTGAACTATGAGCCGGTTACTCCGCCAAAATTCTGGAAAAAAGGAACGCTTACCCAGTTTGGATTCTCTCAGGTTTCGCTAACTAACTGGGCTGCCGGTGGTTCGGGTTCGGTAGCGTTGAATGCGTATATAAATGCTCACATTAATTATGCAAAAGGGAATGTTTTCTGGGAGAACAGAGGGCAGTTTACATACGGTTTTGTGCAGTCTTTTGAAGACGGATACCGTAAAAGCAGTGATAAGATAGTGTTAGACAGTAAGTTTGGATATAAAGCGTTTGATAAATTCTACTTCTCTTCTGTATTTAACTTTACATCGCAGTTTTCGCCGGGTTTTAGCTATGCCTCCGACGGTACTGCAACAATGGTGTCAAAATTCTTTGCTCCTGCATATTTTACAATTGGTCTCGGTATAGATTACAAACCGGGTAAAGGAAATGTGTTTTCGTTAAATATAGCACCTCTTACAGGAAGTGCCGTTATTGTAACAGATTCATTATTAAGGGCAAAATACGGAAACAAACCGGATGAAAATGTTAGGTTTGAGCTTGGTGCGCAGATAAAGGCCAATTTCAATTATGTAATCTTTAAGAATTGTAAAGTGGCCTCTGTTCTTACATTGTTCTCGGATTATCTTAACAATCCGCAGAATATTCAGGTTAAATGGGATTTTCAGGCAGACTTTAAAATAAACAAGTATTTGAGTTCGTCGCTTAGAACCAATTTGGTTTATGACGACAATGTGCTTATAACCAATAGTGCAGGACATGCCGCTCCTCGTGTGCAGTTTCAGGAAATATTCAGTCTTGCATTCTCATATACATTTGGTGAGTTTGTAAAATAGCTTTTTAAAGCTCATGCAGTATAAATTTGATAAACATATAGAACGGTTATTATCGTTTCCGTGCAGGCCTCTAAAGATATTGGCAGCGGTAAGCGGAGGTGCAGATTCTATGTGTCTGCTTGATTTGCTGTATAATTCCTCTTTAGATATTGCTGTTTCTATAGCTCATGTTAATTTTAATCTTAGGGGAGAAGAGAGTTGCAAAGATGAAGAATTAGTGAGAGAATGGGCTAAAGAGCATGGTGTACAGTGTTTTGTAATGAGTACAGATACTGTTGCATACGCAATGGAACATTCGCTCTCTGTAGAGATGGCGGCAAGGGAGTTAAGATACGGCTGGTTTAAAGAGTTGTTGGATGAACACGGGTTCGATTACCTTGCCGTTGCGCATCATGCAAATGATAATGCCGAAACTTTGTTGCTCAATCTTGTAAGAGGAACTGGAATACATGGAATTTGCGGAATGAAGGAGATTGATGAGAATCGCAAGATTCTTCGTCCTCTATTGGCATATACACGCAAAGAGATAGAAAAATATGTAGCAAAACGTTCCGTGCCGTTTCGTACAGATCATACCAATTTAGAGTCTGATTTTTACAGGAACAGGATACGTAACAATGTAATGCCGCAATTAGAGATTATAAATCCTTCTGTAATAGCGGTGCTTAACAGAGATATGCGTTATTTTACAGATGCTGCGCATATTGTAGAAGACTTGTGGCTCGAAAAGAGAAAAAAACTTGAGAGTAGAGAGTGTAATATCTGCTCAAAGTTTTTGGATATAGTAAAAAGCAACATTGTAAAACAGTATATTGCAAGCTCTTCTAAATCTTATTTGGTATGTTATATCTCTTTAAAAGAGCTGCTTGCGGAGAGCCATCCTGAGTATTGGCTCTACTGCATTCTCGATACATACTCATTTAATTCTTCGCAGATAGAGAATTTTACAAAGACACTGCACTCTGTTGAGTCTAAAAGGGTAATTTCCGGTGGCTATATTGCTGTTAAAGAGAGAGGCTTTATAAAAATTTACAAAAAAGAGATTCTTAATGCCTGCAATGCAGAACCTATTGCCGTATATTCTGCAAAAGAAGAGGTAAAGGGACAGAAAAATGTTGCGATAGGTCGTATAAAACTCTCTTTTGAAGTAGTTTGCAAAGGGGGCAAGGCTGCATTGGAATATCTTATGGAGCGTAAAAAAGAGTATCCTCTTTCAATAATGTTTTCTGCCGACAGACTCTCTTTCCCTATTATTCTCCAAAATGCAGAGCGAGGCAACAAATGGTATCCGCTCGGAATGCGCGGAGTAAAAAAACTGTCGGACTATCTTAATGATATAAAAATGGATACACTCCTTAAAGACTCTGTTTGCGTGCTGAGTAACGGGGAGTATAAAAAAGATAACCCCGGCGGTATAATATGTCTGCCGGGGCTTCAGGTTTCTGATTTGTACAAAGTTACAGAGAATGCGAAAATATCCGTTATAGTTTCTGTAACAGATATATCTTAGTATGTAAACTCATACAAATAAGGTATTCTTGCATAGGTCTTAATCCCTTTCTGGGAGCTAAGAGAACTGTAAATCTTTTCAAAAGTCCTGTATTGCTTTGGAAGAAGCGTGCTTTTTACAGAAGTTTCGTTTAACATTGCCATTAGCTTATCCATAGAGGTCTTTACAGTTGGATATTCTGCTATCTTGTAATTGTCGAGACCTGCAAATAATGCTGTATACTGTATGGCATCGAGCAGACCGCCCTGCCTGTTGGCAAGTTTAAGATTAAGAGCCTCAGCTCCTGTCCATACCCTGCCCTGGGCAATGGAATCTACATAATCTACACTCAGGTCTCTGCCGCTCGAAACAATATCCATGAACTTAACATATATATCCTCCACAAATGTCTGCATGTAGGCCTGCTCCTTCTTGTCTAACGGTTCAATGCCCGAAAACATATCTGAGTGTTCGTTGGTCTCCAAAGTAACAGTGTTTATATCAAGATGTTTCTTTAGACCTCTGCCGTAATTTGTAGCAAGACTGAACACTCCTATTGAGCCGGTAAGGGTTGTTTTGTCTGTAAAAATGCAGTCTGACTGAGCAGAAATCCAATAACCTCCACTGGCTGCATAGTTTCCAAAACTTACTATAACAGGCTTCTTCTCTCTTAGCAACTGCAGCTCGGTGTTTATCATATCTGCAGCCTGAGCGTCTCCGCCCGGAGAATTGACTCTAAGTACAACAGCCTTAACGGTAGAGTCTGCCTTTATTTTAGAAATGAGCGGGCAGAATTCGCTTGCAGTAATGCCCTCTGAGCCGTCCATTGAGATTTCACCGTCGGCATAAAGCACTGCAATTTTATCTTTTGCCTTTACGTTAGGTTTGATAACCGCCTTGGCGTATTTGGATAGGGTAATCATCTTAAGGTCTTTCTCTTTTTCAACGCCAAACAGATTGCATAATTTATCTAACATCTCCTGACGGGTAACAGCTTCATCTACAATAGAATTATCTACGAGACTCTGTGCATCGCCGAGTTTTAGATTATCTATAAGATTATTAAGGGTTTTTACCGGAATATCTCTGCTTTCGCTTATTGCGCTGCTCCATGTATCCCATACAGAATCAATCATGGCCTGATTCTGCTCCCTGTTGGCCTCGCTTATGTTATTTGAAATAAACTGCTCTGCCGCGGCTTTGAACTTGCCGTGCCTTATAAGCTGCATCTCTATTCCCAATTTGTCGAGCAAATCCTTAAAGAACATCATCTTTACACTGAGTCCCAATAAAATGGCGTTGCCCTCTTTCTGAATGTAGATTTTATCTGCAACGGTTGCAAGATAATATGCTCCCTGCGAATAATTATCGGCGTATGCGATTACCGCCTTTCCGGATTCTCTGAACTTTTCGAGAGCCCCTCTTATCTCTTCCAATTGTGCCATTCCGGTGTTAAGCCCGTTGAGATTAAGGTATATGAATTTTATTGCAGGGTCTGTAGCCGCATGCTCTATAGCTCTGAGTGCTTGCAAAAGCGCAATGGACTTGCCTGAAGATTTTAGCGACAATGCCGAGAAATCCGATAGAGGATCTTCGTTGCCTCTCTCTGTAATAGGTTGCGACAACTCTATTTTAAGGAGAGCCGAAGAGGGAACTATTGGCGTTGAATCCTGAGAACTGCCCAACATGGCTATTGAACCTATGAAAGCCACAAGTATGACTAAACCTATGGCCATTGCAACGAATGTTCCTATAAATGTTGCAAATACGGTTTTTAAAAATGCTTTCATATTATGCTGTTTACTTAAAAAGTTATAATTTCTCTTTTTCCCATGAATTTTGGGCCGACAGGAACAAAATTAAATTATTTTCTGTTAATACAGACAAAAAAAGAAAAATAATGTTACTTTTGCAACGTGAAAAAATGGATGTCATATATTACCTCTATAATTGTTGTGGGATTATATCTGCTTTCCACAATGGGGTACGGTATTCATGAATGTTCTATAAGCGGAAAAAAGAACATGATTGTACTGTTCGGAGAATCTCCGTGCAAATGTGACCATTCTCAAGAGACAATAGAAAAGTGTTCTTGCTGTATGTGCCTTACCGGTTATGCAAATTATGCAAAAGAATATGCAGATAAAGGTGTGCACGACGGCAATTGCTGTAAAACAAAGACTTTCGCGCTTTCTCACGACCAGGTAAACTCGCAATATACATACGAATATAATCAGGACGATATGCAGGATTCCGATAGCATACATGCGTACATGTTTGCCGCGGAGTGCGCGAATCCTCTATATTCGGCATCTTCGTTTTCCATAAACAAGACCGGTTATCCTTCGGGATTCAGGAACGTTCCATCGGCCGCGCTTAGGATAGTTGCGGCTTCTATACTGTTGATTTGACTAATGCCGGCTGCATTTGCGGCTGTGGTAGGGTATCTGTGGTAAGATGCCTGCCTTTGAGACATTATCTAATCATTTAAAACAGTAATACAATGAAAAAATCATTCATATTATTTATTTTAATGCTCTCTGTATCATTGTTACAGGCGCAGGATTTTAAAGGAAAAGTATTTTTTGTAAATGCAAACGGCGAGAAAGAGCCTGCAGGATTTGCATCTGTTGTTTGTGTTGAGACCCGTCAGGCTGTAGAGGCAGATATAGATGGAAACTTCACATTCAAGAAACTAAAGACCGATAAAGCAACCATTATTGCTTCATTTATAGGATATACCCGCGATACAGTTGTTATAGTTCCACCGCAGGATTATTATGAATTTAATTTAAGAGATGAAAACGAGTTGAATGCACTCGTTGTAACAGGACGTCAGGAATCCAACTATCTCTCAAAGAGCGCGGCTGTGAGAACAGAGGTGATTACAGCAGCAGGTTTGTGTAAAATGGCCTGTTGTAACCTTGCCGAGAGTTTTGAAAACTCTGCCAGCGTAAGCGTGGGCTACTCAGATGCGGTAAGCGGTGCAAAACAGATAAAACTGCTCGGTCTCTCCGGAACATACGTGCAGATGTTGGATGAAAACAAGCCTATAATGAGGGGATTGGCCTCTCCGTTTGGCCTCTCGTACATTCCAGGTCAGTGGCTTGAGAGCATACAGATTGCCAAAGGCCCTTCTTCTGTAATTAACGGATTAGAAGGTCTTACAGGCCTTATAAATATGGAGCATCGCAAACCTACTGCCGAGAATCCGCTATTTGTAAATTTCTTTATGAGCGATGAGCTTATGTTTGAGGGTAATGTAGCCTCTTCTCTGCAATTGAACGATAAATGGAGTACCGTTATAATGGGACATGCTTCTGCCAATACAAAAGACCACGATATGAATCACGATGGTTTTAAGGATGAGCCTATGAAGCAGCATTTTAATTTTGACAACAGATGGCTCTATCAGGCAGGACCGGACGGCGTACAGTTGAGATTTGGAGTAAAAGCATTCAGCGATCAGAGAATCGGAGGACAGATGGCATACGAAAAGGGAATGAACGACCATGGTCTGTATGAGGCTTATAAGAACGGTATCTGGGGTTCAGAAATTCATAATTCAGGAATCGACGGATACTTGAAAGTTGGAGTTCCTATTACAGAAGGCGGTGCCGAGAGTGTTGCCATGGTTGCTACCTACTCTTATTACGATATGGATGCAAGCTACGGTACAAAATACTATAAAGGACATCAGAATATGGCATTTGTAAATGCTATGTATCAGAACCAGAATAATGAGAACCACCACTATACATTTGGTATTGCCGGACAGTACGACGGTATTCATGAAAACTTTAGGGAACTTGTATTTGATGCCGATAAAAATCTGTCGGGTGTATATGGAGATAATGGAAGCATACCGTTTGACGGAAGAGACGATAAAATGTTTGGCGTTTATGGAGAGTACACATATACAACAGATAAGGTAACAGCGGTTGTAGGACTTAGAGGCGATTACCACTCTCAAGGCGGCTGGGTATTTGGTCCGAGAGCAAATTTGAAATATTCATTTACCGACGATTTGATAGTTAGGGTAACAGGAGGTCGCGGACTCAGACATGCCAATATAATTGCTGATAATTTGGGACTTCTCTCTTCTGGCAGACATATTTTGGTTGAAGAGAAGATTAAGATGGAGGATGCATGGACATTTGGAGGAAACATAACCCAATATTTTAAATTAGGTGCAAGTGATAATTCGTATATAAGTTTCGACTATTTCCGCAACAGTTTTAATGACCAGCTTGTTGTAGATTGGGATAAATATGCAGACGAAAACAATGTAGCAGTGTATAATTGTCACGGCCGTTCATTTACAGATACTTATCAGGTAGATTTATCTGTAGAGCCGTTCAAGGGATTTACAGCTCTTGCAACTTTCCGTTATACCAATGCTAAAATAGAGATGGATAATCAGGGACTTGTAGACCGCCCTCTTATGAGCAAATACAAAGGAGTGTTGAATCTGCAGTATTCTACCAATCTGAACAAATGGATATTTGATGTTACCGGACAGTTGAACGGTCCGGCTCCACTTCCTGAGTTTATGGGTGGCGGAGAGTCTGAAATTTATCCTATGCTGTTTGCTCAGGTAACCCGCAAGTTCAAGGGTGTTGACATTTACGTAGGAGTAGAGAACATAACAAATTATACTCAGGATAATCCTATACTTAATGCAGAAAATCCGTATTCAAACGATTTTAATGCCTCTATGGTGTGGGGACCGCTTATGGGAACAAAATTCTATGGCGGAGTTAGAGTTACCTTGTGGAAAAAATAACAATAATAAATACACATAAATATATAAACAATTAATAAAACAATCATTATGAAAGCGTTAAGATTTTTTGCGGCAATTGTCGTTGCCATGTTGAGCATCTCATTGTCTGTATATGCTCAGGACAAAAAGAAAAACGGCAAATATGAGGAGGTGACTTTTGAAGCTCATATACATTGCCACAGCTGTAAAGCAAAATGTGATGCAGCCCTTCCTTACATTAAAGGTGTAAAAGATTTTAAAGTAAGCGTTGAGGAGCAGACCGTATGGTTCAAATATGACCCATCTAAAGTTACAAAACAGAAACTTGCAGCAGAGTTGGCTGAGCTTGGTTACCCCGGAAAAGAGATTGTAAAAGAGGATAGCCAGAAGAAATAGAGAGATACGGATTTGTTGCACAGGCAAGTTTGCCTGTAGGCTTTTGGAATATAGTAAAAGGGTGCGAATTCTTTGGTTCGCACCTTTTTTTGCACATAAAAACTTAGTACCTTTGCAATTCATAATGTATCTGCCCCTAAGAGGATGCTTTGGGGCGGTCTTTATATTTACTATGTATATGAGACGTTTTATTGTTCTATTTGCCTTTATATTGTTTGCGCTGCCATGCGTGTGGGCACAGAAATGGATTAGAATCAATCAATTGGGTTATTTGCCAAATGATAGAAAGGTTGCTGTTTTTATCTCTACGGAGCAGGTGTCTGAAGATGATTTTATAGTATGCGATGCGCTTACAAACAGAATAGTCTATAAAGCGGCAGCCAAACCTGCGGCAGATGCCGCCAAGTGGGGAATGAAAAGCGCATTCAGACTCGACTTCTCTGCCCTGCAGTCTAATGGCGGGTATTATATCTCGTTTGGGGCGGTAAAATCTCCTGTATTTAAAATATCGCCATCTGTATATGACGGCCTGGCCGACTATCTGCTTATCTATATGAGGCAGCAAAGATGCGGATATAATCCTTATAACGATACTCTCTGCCACCAGCACGACGGCTATATTGTAGATCATCCAACACGTAGCGGAGAAAAGATAGATGTAACAGGCGGATGGCACGATGCAACCGATTATCTGCAGTATCTTACCACCTCGGCAACAGCTGCATATCATCTTATGTTTGCATACGATCAGCAAGAAGATAAATCTGTATTTAAAGACAATTATAATGCAAAGGGTCAAAAAGGCTCTAACGGTATTCCCGATATTATAGATGAGGCAAAATGGGGACTCGACTGGCTTATGAAGATGAATCCCCAAGATAAGGTTATGTTTAACCAGATTGCCGACGACAGAGATCATGCCGGTTTTAGAGTTCCCTACAGAGATAGTGTAAATTACGGATGGGGCAAAGGATTGGGACGTCCGGTATATTTTGTAACCGGAAAACCTCAGGGATTGGGCAAATGGATAAACCGCACAACGGGAGTATCCTCTACGGCAGGTAAATTTGCCTCTACATTTGCCATGGGAACAAAAATATTTAAAGAAATAGATTCTGAGTTTGCAAACAAAATGATGGTAAAAGCCGAGCAGGCATACCGTTTTGCAGAAGAGGAGCCTGGAAATACACAGACTGCGTGTTTGGTTTCTCCTTATTTTTATGAAGAAGATACCTATACCGATGATATAGAGCTTGCTGCGGCAACAATATATAATATTTCAAATAATCCGGAATGGCTCAAAAAAGCCGACTATTGGGGCGAATTGGAGCCTGTGTCTCCATGGATGGAATTGGGAAGAGGACGTCACTATCAGTTCTATCCGTTTATAAATTTGGGACACTATTATCTGGCCTCTTCAAAAGATGCCCGTGTTGCTGCAAAGTACAAGGACTTTATGAGGCAGGGCCTCGAATTTCTCAGAAAAAGAGCCGGAGACGATCCGTTCATGAACGGAATACCTTATATATGGTGTTCAAATAATCTTACCTCTGCGGCAATTACCCAGGCAAGGTTGTATAACAGCATTAGTGGAGATACAACCTACATTGAGATGGAAACCGCTCTGAGAGATTGGCTTTTAGGGTGTAATCCGTGGGGCACTACAATGATTGTAGGCTATCCGTCGGGAGGTAGTGATGTTCCTCTATATCCGCACTCTTCGTACACCGTAATAAATGGAGATATTACCTATGGCGGATTGGTTGACGGCCCTGTGTATAGGACTGTTTTTGAGGAGAGAGCAGGAAAATCGCTTACAAAACCAGATGAATTTGAGGTGTTTAACAAAGGAATAGCCGTATATCACGATGATATAGGGGATTATGCAAGCAATGAGCCTACAATGGATGGAACGGCCGGACTCACATATTATTTTGCTGCAATGGAAAATATAGGCAACAGATGCAAGGATATGGTAACAGAGAAAGATGCTTGCGGAGCGGTTGTGAGAATAGAACCGGACAAAAAGAATATCTACCTTGTGTTTACTGCCGATTCTATGTTTCAGGGTGGCTCAAAGATTTTGAATATACTTAAGAAAGAGAGGGTTAAAGGTTCTTTCTTTGTAACCGGCAATTGCCTTAGATTAGAAGAGCACAGAACGCTTATAAAGGATATAATAAAACATGGTCACTATCTTGGAGGCCATTCAGATTCACATCTGCTTTATGCCTCTTGGAGCAATAGGGATTCGATGCTTGTTTCAAAGGATGATATTGTAGAGGATTTAAGAAACAACGCCATTGAACTTGAGAATGTGGGGGTAAGTGCAGAAGATTCACGTTGGTTTCTTCCGCCTTACGAATATTACAACAGAGAGTGTGTTAATATCATAGAGAATATGGGTTACAAGGTGCTTAATTATACGCCTGGTACGGCTACTCCGGCCGATTATACCACGCCCGATATGAAAAACTATCAGTCTTCACAAAAATTGATAGATAAACTGTATAGTTTTGAAAAATCCTTAGGGTTGAATGGTGCTATATTGTTAATACATCCGGGGGTGGATGATAAACGCACAGACAGGTTGTATAACAGATTGGGCGAGATTATACAGTATCTTAAAAAGAAAGGTTATTCGTTCAGGTCGTTGAATGAAGATTATAAATAGTATTGCTATGTACGAAATTGTAAAGAAAAAGATTTTGAATGCAGTTACCTGCCTTATGGAGGTAAAGGCTCCTCGTGTGGCAAATGCTGCAAAACCGGGACAGTTCCTTATTGTGAGGGCATGTCCGCAAGGTGAGCGCATTCCACTTACCGTTTGTGACTATAACAAGGAGGAGGGCACGGTAACGATTGTAATTCAAATTATAGGGGCTTCAAGCAGGCTTATATGCAATCTCGAAGAGGGCGATTCTCTTACCGATGTTGCCGGTCCTCTCGGCCAACCGTCGGAATTTATAAAAAAGAGTAAAGAAGAACTTGAAAAAGAACATTATATCTTTATAGCCGGAGGATTGGGCGTTGCTCCTGTTTATCCGCAGGCCAAATATTTGCATGAGGCAGGGGCTAAAGTTGATATAATAATAGGGGCTAAGAGTGCAGAATTACTTATTCTTAAAGAGCAGATGTCTGCTGTTTGCGACAATCTGCATATCTGTACGGATGATGGCTCGGCAGGATACAAAGGGCTTGTAACCGAGGTGCTCTCCAATCTTATAGACGGCGGGGCAAAATATACACAAGCTGTTGCCATAGGACCTATGATTATGATGAAGTTTGTAACTCTTACTGCCAAAAAGTATGATTTGCCGTTGGTTGTAAGTTTAAATACCCTTATGGTAGACGGAACCGGAATGTGTGGAGCATGTAGGGTCACTATTGCAGGACAGACAAAATTTGCATGTGTAGACGGCCCTGAATTTGATGCATATTCGGTTGATTTTGATGAAGCCATGCGACGTCAGACCATGTACAGACCGCAAGAGGCGGAGAGAGACCACAAATGTAAAATAGGAATAGGAAAATAGATGGCAAATAAGATAGACAGGGTTGCGGTTAGGGAGCAGGACCCTAAGGTAAGGGCAACCAACTTTGAAGAGGTAAGTTACGGATACAACAGCGAGGAGGCTATGTTGGAGGCTTCTCGTTGCCTTAACTGCAAAAAACCTGCATGTATGACGGCATGTCCGGTTTCGGTAAAAATACCGTTTTTTATAGAGAAAATTGTGGCAGGCAATTTTAAAGAGGCGGCCCGTATAATATCTATAGACAGCTCTTTGCCGGCAGTATGCGGCAGGGTGTGTCCGCAGGAGAGCCAGTGCGAAGGCTCTTGTGTTCTTGGTGTAAAAGGACAACCTGTATCTATTGGAAAATTGGAACGTTTTGTTGCAGACTGGAGTCGTGAAAACGGTGTTAAATTTACAGATAAACTGCCGGAAAACGGAATAAAGGTTGCTATAGCCGGCAGCGGTCCGTGCGGATTGGCATGTGCAAGCGATTTGGCAAAACTCGGTTATGATGTTACCATATTTGAAGGATTGCATAAAGCCGGAGGTGTTTTGGAGTATGGTATTCCGGAGTTCAGATTGCCTAAGGAGAAGGTTGTGGCGGCAGAGATAGCCAATGTAAAGGCTTTGGGTGTTAAGATAGAGACAAATGTAATTGTTGGAAGAACTGTTACTGTAGATGAACTTTTTGATAAAGAGGGATTTAAGGCGGTATTTGTGGCTCAGGGTGCAGGATTCCCAAAATTTATGAACATACCGGGAGAAAATCTTAACGGAGTTCTCTCTGCCAATGAATTCCTTACACGTAATAACCTTATGCAGGCATATAAAGAGGATTCGCAGACTCCTATATATGTGGGCGAGAATGTATGTGTTGTGGGGGGCGGAAATGTAGCCATGGATGCGGCAAGAACCGCTTTGCGTTTAGGTGCAAAGAGCGTTAAGATAGTTTACAGAAGAACAGAAAAGGAGCTTCCGGCAAGAGTGGAGGAGGTGCATCATGCAAAAGAGGAGGGGGTAGAGTTTAACTTTCTCACAAATCCTGTTGAGGTTAAAGGGGATGAAAAAGGTTGGGTTAAGGCTCTTAAATGCGAGAATATGCGTTTGGGAGAGCCTGATGCAAGTGGAAGAAGGTCTCCTGAACCTACAGGTGAGTTTGTAGATATAGAGGCAAGTACCGTTATTATGTCTTTGGGTACAGTTCCAAATCCGCTGATTGCCTCTACAACTCCGGGTTTGGAGAAAAACCGTAAAGGTGGAATTGCCGCAAACGAAGATGGCGTAACATCGCGTCCCGGTGTATTTGCGGGAGGAGATGCCGTAACAGGTGCAGCTACAGTAATTTTGGCAATGGGAGCCGGTAGAAAGGCTGCCAAGGCAATTGATGAATATATTAAAAATTTACAATAAGATATGGCGCAGAAACCAAGCATCCCAAAGGGAACAAGAGATTTTGGTCCGGTAGAGATGGCCGGAAGAAATTATATATTTGATACAATCCGCTCTGTTTTTAAAAAGTACGGATTTGCACCGTTGGAAACTCCGTC
This sequence comes from uncultured Muribaculaceae bacterium, assembly GCA_964621625.1. Lineage (GTDB taxonomy): Bacteria > Bacteroidota > Bacteroidia > Bacteroidales > UBA932 > Egerieousia. Next base: position 54,921 of record CAZULV010000005.1, read on the forward strand.
AATGGAGAATTTGTCTACATTGTTGGGTAAATATGGCGACGAGGGTGATAAACTGCTTTTTAAAATTCTCAATTCCGGCGATGCCTTTTCTGGGGTGCAGCCAGATATGCTTCAGAACAGCAATGCCCTCTCTTTAAAAGTATGCGAGAAGGGACTTAGATATGATCTTACTGTTCCGTTTGCCCGTTTTGTGGTGCAGCATCAGAATGAACTTACATTTCCGTTTAAAAGATACCAGATACAGCCGGTATGGAGAGCCGACCGTCCGCAAAAAGGACGTTACCGCGAGTTCTATCAGTGCGATGTAGATGTTATAGGAAGCAAATCCCTTATCAATGAATTGGAATTGGTACAGATTGTAGATGAGGTGTTTGCCAAATTTGGCGTAAATGTTTGCATAAAGATAAACAACAGAAAAGTTCTGTCGGGTTTAAGTGAAATTATAGGTCATCCCGACAAACTTATAGATATTACGGTTGCTATAGACAAGATAGACAAAATAGGCCTTGATGCCGTTAAGGCCGAGTTGGCAGAAAGAGGAATAGATGAGAAGGGAATATCGGTAATAGAACCTGTATTGCTTCTGCAAGGCTCTTCTGCAGAGAAAATTGCAGCCATGAAGAGTATTCTTGCCTCTTCTGAAACAGGTATGAAGGGTGTGGCCGAACTTGAGGAGTTGTTTGCTCTCATTGAGGCAGCCGGCATAAAGCAGGAGGTTGAGATAGATTTATCGCTGGCCCGCGGACTAAACTATTATACAGGTGCAATCTTTGAAGTTAAGGCTAAGGATTTTGTAATAGGAAGTATTTGTGGCGGAGGACGTTATGACGACCTTACAGGAATCTTTGGACTTCCTAACATGAGCGGTGTAGGTATCTCTTTTGGTGCCGACAGAATATACGATGTTCTTTCAGGGCTCGAAAAATTCCCTAAAGAGGCGATTGTTGGAACAAAAGTGTTGTTTTCAAATATGGGAGATGCTGAGGTGAGATACTCATTGCCGGTTGTTGCCGCATTGAGGGCCGCAGGTGTAAATTGCGAGATATATCCCGACAATACAAAACTCAAAAAACAATTTGACTATGCAGCTAAAAAGGGTATCCCTTATTTTGTAATTGTTGGAGAACAGGAAATGTCTAAGGGGGTTGTGAATATAAAAAATCAAATTACCGGAGAGCAGAAAGAGGTTGAAATAGAGAATATTACTAAGTTTGAGCTTGCGTAGATGTAATATTTTTGCAAAAAAACATAAATAAAATTTGCAGAATAAATAAAAAAGCGTACCTTTGCAGTCCGATTACATCGCGGAGTAGAGCAGTTGGTAGCTCGTCGGGCTCATAACCCGGAGGTCGTAGGTTCGAGTCCTGCCTCCGCTACTAAAAAGACCGTAAGAATCTGAATAGTCAGAAACTTGCGGTCTTTGTCTTTTATATCCCGCCTTCGTCAGGCGGGATTTTTAAATTACAGATTTTCTATTTCATTGAGCCATATTGTAGATGAGGCATCGCTCGGCATACGCCAATCTCCTCTTGGAGACAGACTTATAGAGCCTACTTTAGGTCCGTCGGGCAAACAGCTGCGCTTGAATTGCTGGTTAAAGAATCTGCGGAAGAAGATTGCAAGCCATTTTTTTATTGTGGCTTTGTCGTGTTCCCCTTCAAAAGCCTTGCAGGCCATTGCATATATTTTTGCAGGAGATGCCCCGTAACGCATAAAATGGTAGAGATAAAAATCGTGAAGCTCGTAAGGGCCCACAAGATCCTCTGTTTTCTGCTTTATGTTGCCATTATCGTAAGCAGGAATAAGCTCCGGACTTATAGGAGTGTCGGCAATATCTAACAGGGTTGTGCGGGTAACCTCGTTATTACTGTTGTTGGCTACCCATATAACAAGTGATTTTACAAGAGTTTTTGGTATTCCCCCGTTTACTCCGTACATGCTCATGTGGTCTCCATTATATGTTGCCCATCCCAATGCCAATTCAGATAAATCGCCTGTTCCTATAACCATTCCGTTTACCATATTTGCAACATCCATAAGGATTTGAGTGCGTTCTCTGGCTTGAGAGTTTTCGTAAACAACATTGTGGTTATCAGGATTGTGCTCTATATCTTTAAAGTGTTGCAGACATGATTCTTTTATGCTAATCTCCTTTATTGTAACATCCAATGATTGCATAAGGGCAAGCGCATTGTTGTATGTGCGTCCGGTAGTACCGAATCCGGGCATTGTAATGGCAAGAATTCCCTTTCTGCTGTAACCGAGGGCATCAAATGTGCGTGTGGCAACAAGCAGGGCTAAAGTGGAGTCGAGTCCGCCGGATATTCCCACCACCACATTTTTGCAGTTGGTATGCACAAGACGTTTTGCAAGGCCTGCAACCTGAATATTAAAAATCTCTTCGCATCTTGTATTGAGCTCTGCTCCCTGCGGAACAAACGGATGTGGGTCTATATATCGCAACAGGGTATCCGAGCCTTGCGGGTGGCAGGTATTACCTATCGTATCTATAGTATTTGTAATATTTGTGGTGTCTGTATGGTCTGTAGTGCTTGAATTGCCTGTAATGAGTTCTCCGCAATCTATCTCTGCATATTCGTATGAATAGAGAGGAGAATTGGTAGATGAAAAAGTATTGTTTACAGTTCTGTCGTGTTGCAGATAGTTTATATCAATTTCTGTTACAGTTAATTGTTCTTCAAACGAAAATCTTTTTGACTGCGATAATATGTTGCCTTTTTCTGCGATTATGGCATTCCCGGCAAATACAAGGTCGGTGCTTGATTCTCCAAATCCTGCCGAAGCATATACATATCCCGATATGCAGCGAGAAGATTGTTGTTTTATAAGAGAAAGAAGATAGTTATGTTTTCCAATAGCCTCGTTGCTTGCACTTGAATTAAAGATAATTTGAGCGCCTGCAGTGGCAAGCATTGAGCTTACAGGCACAGGTGCCCATAAATCTTCACATATCTCAATGGCAAATTTTATCTCCGTTTCATTTATGCTGCTTTTAAAGATAAGATTGTTGCCTATAGGGGCGGATTGTCCGCACAGATTTATTGTATCTGATTCTAATTCCGATGCAGGAGAAAACCATCTGAGTTCTTGAAATTCGTTATAATTTGGTATATGACTCTTTGCTGCAACACCCAAAAGTTTTCCACCCTGCATTACGGCCGCACAATTGAATATCTTGTTGTTTTGGTAAACAGGAGTGCCTACAATGGCTATTATATTGCACTCTGCCGTTGCGTTAAGAAGGTGCTCAAGGCCAAGTATGCTCTGCTTCTTTAATGTTTGGGTTGTAAACAGGTCCATACATGTGTATCCGGTAATTGCAAGTTCGGGAAGCACAACTATTCTCGCCCCACGGGCAGCTGCCTCCTTTATGAGTTTCTCAATCTGCAATATATTATAGTTGCAATCTGCGGTCTTTACCAACGGAACGGCTGCCGCAACTCTTAAAAATCCTAATTTTTCCATATTGTGTACTGTTTACAATCTGTAGGAAGTGAATGTATAAATTGGGGAGCAAAGTTATTCTTTTTATCGTATCTTTACACACCTTAAAAGAGATTAAACAGAAAATATTTTAATAACATACGCTTTTATGACTTTGAAAAAAAATACCACCTCAATTCTCCTTATGCTGCTTTTTGCTGCAGCAATTCTCTCGTGCTCTACGGCACAAAATACCCCTAAGGTTAAAAATGTTATCTATCTGATTGGCGACGGAATGGGCTTTGGAGCGGTTTCTGCCGCATTGTTGTGCGAAGACTCCATTACCGGATTTGAGATGTCGCCGGTTATAGGCCTTTCTGAGACCTGCTCTGCAAATAATCTTGTAACAGATTCTCCTGCAGGAGGTACTGCGTTGGCTTGCGGGGAGAGAACTCTTAACGGTTATCTTGGAGTGAATGTTAACGGGGTGCCGCTCGAGAGCATACTTAAAAAGGCTCAAAAAATGGGAAAGAAGAGCGGTATTGTTGTTAATACGGTACTTACAGAGGCAACTCCTGCATCTTTTTATGCCGGAGTACTCAGCCGCTCTCAAAGTTATGATATTGCAAAACAATTTGTTTTAAGCAATGTAGATGTGGCTGTTGGGGCAGGATTGGATGTTTTTATAAACAGGCCTGATTCTTTGGATCTTACCGCTGCACTCATAGAAAAAGGCTATGATGTATATCTCAATTGGAAATCTGTATTGGAAACACAGTCTCAAAAATTTGTTGGAATATTGCCAATGGATAATGTACACAGAAGAAACAAAACCGTAAAACAGGCAGGTGCGGCCAATGGAGATGAGGTTTGCATTGCCGCCCGAATGGCCGCTTTGGCAGAGGAGAATAAAGATGGGCAGCCTGCATTCAAGGAACCCGAAGTGTATTTAGAAAAGGCTGTGTCAAAGGCACTTGAAGTGCTGTCGAGAATAGGCAAAAAGGATGGATTCTTTCTTATGATAGAGAGTGCTATTATAGATGGATACGGCCATAATAACGATTCCGAAGGAATGAAAATAGAAATGGCGGAGTTTAACAGAACACTTAAGGTTTTAGTTGATTATGTGAGGCGTACACCGCAAACTTTGCTTGTTGTGGTGGCCGACCACGAAACAGGTGGTACAACTGTGGGATACAAGCCGCATAAAGTTGGTGAGAAGCCAAATGTGGAGCTTGCATTTAGCACTAAAGGGCATTCGGGAATGGTTGTGCCTGTGTTTGCATACGGTGCCGGAGCCGATTATTTTGGAGGAGTGCTTAAAAACTATGAGATACCGCGTATTATGGAGCGTCTTATGAAAAACAGCAGATAACAATTGCTTATGGCAAAATAATGACCTGACAGATTTTTATAGATAAATTACAGATAATAAGTTTAATAACTTTTGCATTATGAAACGATATTTTATTATTATTCTCTTTTTTTTGTGTGCATCTTCGGTTGTTGTAAATGCGCAAAAAAAGTCTAAACTCGAAAAGCATTTAGAGTCTATAGGACTTATGAATGTTGCAGAACATGTTCCCGGAGTTGATGTGTATATGGTCTACTCAACTCCGTATAATTTTATGGGGAGAGTCCTTTATGAGGGGTTGGATGAGGCTTATTTAGTTCCTGAAGCAATAGAAAAACTTAATGCCGCGCAGGAACTTTTAAGGAAGAAAAGACTTGATTTGCATCTGATTGTATATGATGCAGCGCGTCCGCGCTCTGTGCAGGCTCAGATGTGGAGTATTGTAGAGGGTACAGATATGGAGGATTATGTTGCCAATCCTCACAAAAGCGGAGGCGGACCGCATAATTATGGAATTGCGGTAGATGTTACTTTAGTAGACTGTACCGGACATCCGCTTCCTATGGGCTCTGAGTATGATTTCTTTGGAGATAGGGCACGGGTTGATATGGAGCCGGAATTGCTTAAGAGTGGACAGATAACAGAACGGGAGCTTGAGAACAGAAAATTATTGCGTGAGGTTATGGTTGAGGCCGGATGGATTGTAGAGCCTGCTGAGTGGTGGCATTTTGGTATAATGCCAACCAAAAAGGCACGTGAAACATTGTCTGTTATAGAGTAGAGAAGAGGCTTTGATTCACTTGATATAACGGTTTTAAACAGATGTTTTGCCTGTTTGTTTAATCGTGTGTGTAGGTTCAAGTTGATTCAAATAGCCATAAAAGGGGTAAAACGGCATATTTTAGCGAATCCGGACAAATTGTCGTCATTTGTAAGTTATTGATAATTAATACATTAAATCAAGTTTTTTTTTTTTTTTCTAAAAATTGGCGATTTTTTGTATTGTAGGTCATTTGTTTTTAACTTTGCGGCTCGTATGTGTTTTACTTTAAAAACTATTGTAATTGAAATTTTTTATGAATATGAATATTAGAAAAAACAGATTGGTTGTAGGGGCGTTTTCTTTGTTGTTTATGATTTTTGGTGCTTCACTTTCCTTGAATGCCCAAACGGCCGAAGAGATAGAGGCTGCAAAACAGATGGCTCGCATGCAGGGCTATTCCGATGCACAGATTGAGGCTATGTTGCAAAAGCAGAGTGGCGGCGGTTCTTCGAGTACGGTATCTCAATCTAATGCAACTGTAGATAGGAATGCTCCGCAAACGAACATATACGGTGTTGCCGGACAGCCGGAGATTGTAATTTCGGATGAAACTTCTTCTAAATCCTCAGAAGGCACTCCTTTCGGTCACTCTATTTTTAAGAATGCGAATCTCAATTTTGTTCCAAGCTATAATATTCCAACTCCGGAGAACTATAAATTATCGGCAGGTGACGAAATTGTAATAGACGTATGGGGTGCTGTGGTTACAAATATTTCAACACAGGTATCGCCGGAAGGAAGCATATATATTCCGGATTTAGGTCCTGTGTATATTTACGGACAAACAGTAGCTCAGGCAGAGAAGAGTGTAAAGAATTATCTCTCTAAAATATATTCGGGTATAAATGAGCCAACTCCAGATACATTTGTAAAATTGTCTTTGGGCAAGATAAAGAGCGTAACCGTAAATGTTATAGGAGATGTAGAGAAGCCGGGTTCATATACCTTGCCGTCTCTTTCATCTGTGGCATCTGCATTGTATTTGGCAGGTGGCCCTAATGGTTTGGGAACAATAAGGGATATAAAATTATACAGGAACAACAATCTTGTGGCTACCTTTGATGTGTATGATTATGTAATCTATGGAAAATCAGGTAATAATGTAAGGCTCGAGGATAACGATATAATAATAGTTTCTCCTTATTCGGGAATTGTTGGAGTATCGGGAGAGGTAAAGCGTCCTATGAAGTATGAGATAAAAGACGGGGAGACTTTGAGTGATTTGTTTGCCTATAGCGGTGGCTTTACAAGCCGTGCCTACGTAGAGTCTGTTCAGGTAGACCGTTTTAAATTTGATAAAGTTGAAACAGGTGCCGTGGCTAAAACATACAGCGTTGAGGCCAAGGATTTTGGCTCGTTTAAACTTATAGATGGCGATAGAGTTACAGTAAGGGGCAATAATGACCGTTTTACCAATAAAGTTAAGATTGCCGGTGCTGTATGGCGTCCGGGAACTTATTCTATTTCAGATACATTGAGCACGTTAAAGCAGTTGCTTTCCAGTGCCGGAGGTGTTATGGATAATGCCTATTTAGAAAAGGGATACATTGTTCGTTTTGGACAGAACAGAATGAAAGAGCAGGTTTCGTTTTCTCTTAATAATGTTATTTTGGGCAGCGAAAAAATTACTCTTATGCCCGATGACAGCGTGCAGATTTTCTATATAGACTCATTGCTTCCAAAACAGGTGGTTTCTGTACAGGGGCAGGTAAACAGTCCTGATGAGTTTGAATACCGCAGAGGAATGACTATAGGTGATGCAATTCTTATGGCCGGCGGAATTACAAATGCTGCAACATTGGAGCGCGTGGAGATTGCCAGAAGAATTGTTGCCACAGATGAACCGGTTTCTGTTTCTGACTTATCTGATACCATTGCAGTTGTATTACGTTATAATCTGCTTAAGAATCCTAAGGATGTTGATGTTAAGTTGGAGCCGTTTGATATGTTGTTTGTAAGAATGAGTGCTATGTACAAGCCTCAACAGGGTATTACGGTTGAAGGAGAGGTAAATTATCCTGGTACTTATGTTATAGAGAAAAATACGGTACGTTTGTCGGATGTACTTAAAAGGGCAGAAGGATTTAATAAAGATGCATATCCAAAAGGAGCAAAACTTACACGTGTGCTCACAACTGAGGAGTTTGAGAGGCTTAAGGTTGCAATGATGATTGCACGTAAGCAGGCGGCAGACAGTTCTTCCATAGACTCGTTGGAGATTGGAGACAGATTCTCCATTGCAATAGACCTCGAAGAGGCTTTGGAAAATCCGGGTTCGTATGCCGATGTGGTGTTGAGAAGCAACGATATAATAACCATACCTAAGTTAAACAATACTGTAAAGATTTCGGGCGGAGTATTGTATCCTAACGTTATTTCATATAATCCTAAGTTGCATTATAAAAAATATATATCAAATGCGGGAGGATATATATCGGGAGCTATAAAGAGAAAAGTATATATGGTACACATGAACGGTTCGGTTGCTACAAGAGGTACTAAGGAGTTTAGAGTGAGTCCGGGAACGGAGATTGTTGTACCGGTAAAAGACAAGAAGCAGAATTCTCAGGCTGTGGCAACTATTATGAGCGTGGCAACCTCTACTGCAAGTTTGGCGGCTATGATAGTTACCATTATAAATGCATCTAAGTAGAGATGCTTTAGGTACGGTATTTAAATTTTAGTAACAATATGTACGGGTTAAAAAGCATTGCTAAGAAGATAGCCGAGACATCTTATCTTAGCAGATGGGTTGTTCTTGGCATAGATTCCGTTTTATCAATGGCATCTACGTTGCTGGTATATCTTAATATTGTATTTTTTACCAGCTCGTTTATAATGGATAGCGGATACTTTTATATCTCCATTATATCACTTTTTGTGAGTGTGACCGTATTCCTTGTATTTGGTACATACAGGGGTATAATGAGGCATACTACAATGTATGAGGTATTCCGTCTGCTTATAGCCCTTATTGCAAAGGCTTTTGTGCTGTACGTATTGTTTGTGTTTTTTGGCAGCGAATTGGGATTTAACTCTATAGGGCCTATAAAAATATTGGTATCTCAGGTAATGGATATTATGGTATCCCTCTTCTTCTTGGTAATATTGAGGGTGTTCCTTATATATGTATATACAATATTCATGGCCTCTATAAACAGAATTTCAAAACGTGTTCTTGTATATGGCGATGATGTAAAGAGTATTACCCTTGCCGATTATCTTGCAAAAAACAGGTACTCAGAATACAGGATTGTTGGATATATGGTTGTGGAACAGAAGATAAAGAAACTCAAAATATCCGGAATCCCTGTTTATACCATAAATTCATACAGCTATTTTAAAAAGCTGATAAACAAGAAGGGGGTAAATACTATAATATTCCCAGACCAGAAATTTGCATTGGCAGAAAAAAACAGATTAATAGAGTATTGTATAAAAGAGCATGTGAAGGTTATGCTTTTGCCGCAATTGAGCGAGGTTGTAAATTCAAACATGCGTTTTTCTGCCCAGATAAGAGATATAAAGATAGAAGATTTGCTCGGTCGTGACGAGATTATCGTTAATATGGAGGAGATTTCATCTTTCCTTAACGATAAGGTGGTTATGGTAACCGGAGCTGCCGGTTCAATAGGAAGTGAACTGTGTCGTCTTGTATCATCTTTTCCTATAAAAAGGCTTGTGCTGTTAGACAATGCAGAGACCCCTTTACATAATATACAATTGGAAATGTATGACACCGAGCATGCTAAGGGAGTTTATGATAATGATTTAATATCTGATAAATATAAATTTATCTTGGCCGATGTGCGTAACAGAGTAAGGGTAAATTTGATTTTTGATGAGTATAAACCTCAGATAGTATTTCATGCCGCTGCATATAAGCATGTGCCTATGATGGAGTCTAATCCAACAGAGTCTGTAAATGTAAATGTAATAGGAACAAAAGTGGTTGCAGATGCTGCATTGAGAGTGGAATGTGAAAAAATGATAATGGTTTCAACCGACAAGGCTGTGAATCCAACCAATGTAATGGGGGCAAGCAAGCGTATTGCAGAGATTTATGTACAGTCTTTGAGCAAAGCTGTTATGGCCGGACAGGTTGAGGGTAAAACCAAATTCATTACAACACGTTTTGGAAATGTACTCGGTTCAAACGGTTCTGTAATACCTCGCTTTAGAGATCAGATTATGGTTGGAGGTCCGGTTACGGTTACCCATAAAGATATTATACGATACTTTATGACAATTCCGGAGGCGTGTCGTCTTGTATTGGAGGCCGCTACTATGGGTGAGGGGTATGAGATATTTGTATTTGATATGGGCCGTCCGGTTAAAATTGCTGATTTGGCAAAAAATATGATAGCTTTGGCCGGATTTGAACCCGATGTTGATATAAAAATAGAATATACAGGCCTAAGACCTGGCGAAAAACTTTACGAAGAGCTGCTTAACGAGAAAGAGCATACTATATCAACCGAGCATAAGAAGATTTCTATAGCAAAGGTTAGAAGTTATGAATTCTCTGAGGTGGAGAAGAAAATTTTAGAATTGAAGGATTTTGCGCGCAAATCTGATTTTTATAATAGTGTAAGACTTATGAAAGAGATTGTGCCCGAATTTAAATCCCAAAATTCTGTTTATACAAAATTGGATAACAATAAAGATTAATTATTAAATATGGAAAATAACAACATTTCTAATGCCAACGCACAAAACGGTATTATTGAGGAAGAGGAGATAGATTTGTTAGAGTTGGCCTTGCGTTTTTGGGCTAAAAGAAAGTTTATAATAAAGATAGTCTCTGTATTTATTGTATTGGGATTGTTTGTTGCAATATTCTCTCCAAAGGAATATTCGGCTTCGTGTACTGTTGTTCCACAGTCCGGAGAAAAAACCATGAGCGGCTCTTTAGGCGGCTTGGCGGCAATGGCCGGTATATCTTTGGGAAATATGGGTGCAGGTGAGACTCTCTCTCCAAAAGTATACTCAAAAGTGATGAATAATGTTAATCTTCAGAAGGAACTTATAAATACCGTAGTTAATTTTGAGGATATAGAGGAGCCTGTTACTTTGTTGGATTATTATACCAATGAAAAATACGCAAAACCCTCTGTAATGGGTACAATTATGAAGTATACCATTGGCCTTCCGGGTGTTATTATAGGAGCCATAAAAGGAGAACCAAAAGAGAACCCTCTGTTGGGCGGAAGTGCGTCAACCTTGGCTACTCTCACTAAAGAAGAGCTTGAGTGTATGAAGATACTCGAAACAAAGATGAGCCTTAATGTAAATGATAAAGAGGGGTATGTAACAATATCGGCAAATATGCCGGAGGCTTTGGTTGCAGCGCAGGTTACAGAGAGGATAATGTATCTTTTGCAAAAGTATGTAACCGAATTTAAGATAGAAAAGGCGGCTGCCAACTATGAGTTTATAAAGCAACAGTATAACGAAGCGTGGGAGCAGTATAAGGAGAAGCAGGAAGAGTATGCAAAATTCAAAGATGCAAACCGCTCCATAACAACGGCGCTTGCTGCAACAAAAGAGGAGCAGATTAAGAATGATTATAATCTGGCATACTCTCTCTACTCAGAGTTGGCAAAACAGAAAGTGCAGGCAGAGATAAAAGTAAAGGAGGATACTCCAATACTAACAGTTGTAGAGCCTGTTATAGTTCCACGAGAGAAAAGCAAGCCTAAACGCTCCATGATTTTAATAGCCTTTACTTTTCTTGGTTGCGTAGCAGCGTGCGGAACAGTTTTTGCATTCGATTTTCTTAAAAAGAACTTTGATATAAAGTATCTTAAAGACTGGTAATAAATTATATATGGCAAATTTTGGACTGATAGGCGTGGCCGGCTATATAGCACCACGCCATTTGCGTGCAATAAAGGATACAGGCAACACACTTGTTGCCGCTTATGATAGGTTTGATAGTGTGGGAATAATGGACAGCTTCTTTCCGGAAGCTGCTTTTTTTACAGAACATGAGCAATTCGACAGATATTGCTCAAAAATACAGGGCACAGATAAGAATATAGATTGGTATTCTATATGTACACCAAACCATACGCATGATGCTTTTATCCGTTACGGCCTGCGTTTGGGGGCAGATGTCATTTGCGAAAAGCCGGTAGTGCTCAATCCTCACAATATAGATGCTCTTATGCAGATAGAGCAGCAGACAGGACATAAGGCCTATAATATATTGCAGTTGCGTTTGCACGACTCTATAGTTGCACTTAAAAAGAAGGTAGATGAAGGACCGTCGGATAAAGTTTATGATGTAGATCTTACTTATATAACATCTCGCGGCAAATGGTATTATGCTTCTTGGAAAGGGGATATTCATAAAAGCGGTGGCGTTGCAACAAATATAGGAGTTCATTTTTACGATATGTTGCAGTGGATATTCGGTCCTGTAAAGGAGAATATAGTGCACGTGATGAGTCACGATAGGGTGGCAGGCTATCTTGGTTTGGCCAAGGCCCGTGTGAGGTATTTTTTAAGTATAAATGCCGATAATCTTCCGGCTAATGCCGTTGAAGGGGAAAAACGTACATACAGAACAATAATGATAGATGGAGATGAGTTTGAATTTAGCAACGGCTTTACCGAACTGCATACAAAAAGCTATCAGGAGATATTGGCAGGCAGAGGATTTAGAATATCCGAGGCAAGGAACTGTATAGAGATTGTAAGTGATATAAGGAATGCCACACCTATAGGGCTTAAAGGGGATTATCATCCGCTGGCAAAACTTCCATTGGCAAAACATCCGTTTGGATGGTAAAATATACGTTATGAAAAAGATACAGATGGTAGACCTTAAAGGCCAGTACGAAAAAATAAAGCCCGAAGTTGATGCTGCCATATCTCAGGTTATAGACAGCTGTGCATTTATAAACGGGCCTCAGGTAAAACTGTTTGCAGAGCATCTTGCAGAATATCTTAATGTAAAGCATGTTATTACGTGTGCCAACGGAACAGATGCACTGCAGATTTCGCTTATGGCATTGGGGCTAAACAGAGGTGACGAGGTAATAGTTCCGGCCTTTACATACGTTGCCACCGCAGAGGTTATAGGTCTGCTCGGCCTTGTTCCGGTAATGGTTGATGTAGATGAAAAAACATTTAATGTAACCGTAGAAAACATAAAAAAAGCCCTTACTCCAAAGACAAAAGCTATAGTTCCGGTTCATCTTTTTGGGCAAAGTTGCGATATGCAGCCTATTTTGGATTTTGCGGCAGAACATGGGCTTTATGTTGTTGAGGATAATGCGCAGGCGTTTGGAGCAGAGTATATTTTTGACAATGGAAAACGGGCCAAAACAGGAACAATGGGAACAATAGGGTGTACATCGTTCTTTCCATCAAAAAATTTAGGATGCTATGGCGACGGCGGTGCTATTATTACAAACGACGATGCGCTTGCCGCCCGTTTGCAAATGATTGCAAACCACGGACAGCGCGTAAAGTATCACCACTCTATAATAGGTTGCAACTCAAGACTCGATACGTTACAGGCCGCTATATTGGATGTAAAACTCAAACATATAGATGAATATGGCAAAGCAAGATATGAGACGGCACAATATTATACGGCAAGGCTTAAAGAAATTGATGCCTGTGAAAAATATATTGTAACACCGTATGAGGCAGAAAACAGCAGTCATGTTTACCATCAGTATACACTAAAGGTAAAAGGAGATAAAAGAGATGCCCTTAAAGAGTATCTTGCAGAGGCCGGAATACCAAGTATGATTTATTATCCTCTTCCGCTTCAGGAACAGGAGGCTTTCAAAAATATTGCAATTGCTGCGGAAAATTTAAATATTGCAAAGAATTTGTCGGGAACGGTGTTATCTTTGCCGATTCATACAGAACTTGAGCATTCGGTTCAGGATATGGTAATTGAAAAAATTGCAACTTTTATTAATAGCAGCTGTTGTTAAAAGATGTATAAAAAATTAGCAGATAAGGATAGCAGGTTGGCCGTAATAGGTTTGGGGTATGTTGGACTGCCTCTTGCCTTGGAGTTTGCCCGTAAATTTAAAGTAATAGGTTTTGATATAGATAAAAGGCGGTTGGAGTGTATGAAAAGGGGGGAAGACCCTTGCGGTGAATTGCCGGCCGAGGCTTTTTTGCAGGCCGATATATGCTTTACCGATTCTGTAGAAGAACTTGGAAAGGCAAATTTTTATATAATAGCCGTACCTACTCCCATTGATGAGCATAACAAGCCGGATTTAAAACCGTTGCTCTCTGCAACACAAACCGTAGCGGGTGTGTTAAAAAAAGGGGATTACGTTGTTTATGAATCTACTGTATATCCTGGATGCACCGAGGAGGATTGTATTCCTTTGCTGGAGCAGATAAGCGGGCTTGCAGCTGGCTCTGACTTTAAGTTCGGATACTCTCCTGAAAGAATAAATCCGGGTGAAAAGGTGCATACTTTGCCAAATACCATAAAAATAGTATCCGGTTGCGACAGCGAGGCTTTGGATACCATTGCAAGTGTGTATGAAAGCGTTGTAAAACCGGGGGTACACAGGGCTTCATGTATAAAGGTTGCTGAGGCTGCAAAAATCATAGAGAATACGCAGCGAGATGTGAATATTGCCCTTATGAACGAATTATCTATTATCTTTAGCAGAATAGGTATAAATACGTATGATGTGCTTGAGGCGGCAGGTACCAAATGGAACTTTCTTAAATTCTATCCGGGATTGGTTGGAGGTCATTGTATTGGTGTAGATCCTTATTATCTGGTACACAAGGCGGCAGAAAAGAAGTATCATCCGCAGATAATATCGGCCGGAAGGTTTATAAATGATACAATGGGCGGTTATATAGCCAAAAAACTTGTAAAGAGACTTATAGCTTTGGGTGTTGGAAGTATGGAGGCCAAAATACTGGTGTTGGGAATAACATTTAAAGAGAATGTAGCCGACATACGCAATTCAAAGGTAATGGATATAGTAAACGAACTTAAAGATTATCGTTGCAATGTAGACGTGGTTGATGCCCGTGCCAATAAAGAGGAGGTAAAATCTGTTTACGGAATATCCCTTAAAGATATTGATACGTTAGAAAAGCATAGCTATAATGCCGTTATTGTGGCGGTTGCACATGATGAATACCGTAATCTAAACGAAGAGTGGTTCAAAAATTTGCTTAAAGAGCCGGAGCATTCTATTCTCGCAGATATAAAGGGAATATATAGAAACAAAATAACGGAACTCGATTATTGGAGTTTGTAATATAAAATAAGAGCTGTAATAGATATGGAGAACTGTAGCGTAAAAGGGTATTATGCACATGAAACTGCCGTTATAGATAATGGCTGCAGTATTGGTGCGGGGTCTAAAATATGGCATTTTTCTCATATTATGACAGGTGCGGTGATTGGCGAGAATTGCAATATAGGGCAAAATGTGGTTATCTCCCCCGGTGTTTCGTTGGGCCGAAATGTAAAGGTTCAGAACAACGTGAGCGTATATACAGGCGTTACATGCTCAGATGATGTATTTCTTGGCCCCTCTTGCGTATTTACCAATGTTATAAATCCAAGAAGTGCCGTAAGCAGAAAGAACGAATATGCCTCTACCCATGTTGGAAAAGGGGCAACCATAGGGGCAAATGCAACAATTGTATGCGGGCATGATATAGGCGATTATGCGTTTATAGGGGCCGGTGCGGTTGTTACAAAGGATGTACCCGCTTATGCCATGCTTGTTGGAAATCCTGCAAAGCAGAGCGGTTGGATGAGCCGTTACGGCTGCAAATTAAAGTTTAACGGCTCAGGAGAGGAGACTCCGGCCGAGGCTGTATGTAAAGAGAGCGGCGAGAGATATGTTCTGTTTAAAGGAAAAGTGGAATTATTGAAAGTTTGATTTGTTATTGGAGATTTGATTTGATTTAATTTAATTTAAAAGACTATATGAAAAAGATTATTTCTATTGCAATAGCTTTGGGATTGCTATTGGCTGTACCTTATTGTGTAAATGCCCAGACAGATTCAGATGGTATTTCTTATATTGCAGATACTGCATTAAAGTTTGATTTTAATGATAGCAGTGAGCTTGATTTTTGTAAAAATCAGGAAAATCCAATGCGAATGGAGCGTATTGCCAAGACCGAGGGTAACAGGCTTAATGTAAAATTGAACAGCCTTGTTCTTATTGCTATAGTAAATCCGGCTGTTGAGTTTAAGGTAATGCCTAAGTTTACCGTTCAATTAGAAGCATTCGGCTCTTTTTATACAACAGATTTCCTTGGTACAGGCAAACCGTTTGTATTAGGTTCGGGATTTTTAGAGTTCCGTTACTATCCGCGTGCTGCATTTAGCGGCTTTTATGTAGCCCCAAATATTGGTTTTGGCGTGTATAAATTAAATAAGGGACTTGTTTTAAGATATACAGACCAGTACGACCGTGATTGCTATCAGCAAGGAAGTAATGTAATGGCCGGTCTTACAATAGGTTACCAATGGAATATAGATAAGCATTGGTCTATAGAAGTTTCATGGGGTGGTGGATTTCAGCAGTCTGTATATCAGGGATATGAGAGAGATAGCAAGGATGAGCCATATAAAATGTATGTAGGTAGGAATGCAAGCGCGGAGTGGCCTCCGTTGTATAAAGGCGGTATTTTTGTAGGATACAGATTTTAACACTTGCCTAATATAATGCTTTACTTTAGGTTTGGAATTGTTCTATAGTAGATAGTATTTATCTATAAAAACGGCTACATATAAGCAAAAAAATTATTACATTTGTTCATTGTACCTGACTCTTGATAAACTGATTTTGTGGGCGAGCTAATTTTGCGGTTTATCACATTTAAAATCCATGATGCCATCCTTGTTCTTAGTACAGAATGGTATAATGCTCTGAAAAGTTATTTTTAAATAATCAGTTTATGAAAAAGAGTATTTTTTTTGCTGTCACCGTTGCGGCTTTATTGGCATTCGCCGGATGTAGTTCAGATTCTGAACCTGAGCTTCCTGAGCCGTCAAAACCTGGTATTGAAGTAGTCCCGGATGATGAATCCGGTAGTCAGGGAGGAGAAGACAACCCCTCCGGAGGAACTGATAATCCGCCAGAGTCTATAACAATCGTAAATGGAGGAATGGCAGACTTAGGCCTTCCGAGTGGAACAAAATGGGCAGCCTGTAATGTTGGTGCAGATGCTCCACAGAAGTTCGGAGGATACTATAGTTGGGGTGAGATAGACCCTCGCGAGGGTGAAGAGAGAACTTATAGAAATTACAAATGGTATAATTACGGCGATAGTGGCTATGGAATGGTAAAATATAACGTAGACCCGGAAAGCGGCACTCTCGACGGCAGGTTTATACTTCTTCCCGAGGATGATGTTGCCACTGTAGCACTCGGAGCAGGTTGGAGAATGCCAACAGAAGAGGAGATGCGTGAGTTGGTTTTAGAGTGTAAATGGAGTCGTTATCAAATTGATTCTGTAGAGGGATACGCAATAACCGGTAAAAACGGTACCTCAATCTTTATGCCCTTAGCCGGATATATAGAATTAAATTCAAGCGAGCCGAGACAAGTAGGGCAGAGTGTATGGTTCTGGACATGCGAAAGTGCAAGAAGCACTCAATATCCCGATAGGGCTTATGCTTATAATTCAGGAGGTGACTATCTTGAATTTTTAACAAAGCATCCGATATATTACAGAGCTTGCGGAATGAGCGTAAGGGCGGTTCAGGCTCCCTCTATAGAGGAACCGGCTATAGTTAGAGATTTTACCAATAAGGGAGAAATCTCTGTTTCTGCTGTTTCGGCCGAACTTAGGAGTTTTATACTCAGCACAAGCAGCAATATTGAGTCTTACGGATTTTGTTATAGCCAGACAAATAGAGAGCCAACCATTTCAGACCCATATTTAGAGGGCCGGATTGTAAAGGGGAATCATGTTTATACCCGTCTTACAGGCTTGGAGCCGTCTAAACAGTATCACTGTCGTGCATACATAAAGATTGCAGGAAAGGTTTATTATGAAGATGGAACCAGACTTATTGAGACCAAGTCTGCCTCTTCGTTGATAGGAACAGGGGAATTGGTAAAGAGTACTGCATCTTCTGCCAAAGTTGGGGCTACATTCAATTCTAAAGATGTATTATATAACAGCATTAAGTTTGGAGTATGCTACTCAGAGAGTGCGAATCCCGATGTAAACTCAAATTTTGTAGAGATACCTATAAAAGAGAATACCTCTACTTATAAGGTTGAACTTACAGGACTTAGCGAAGGTAAGACATATCATTATAGAGCTGTATTGCAGATAGACGGACAGGTTATATACGGAGAAGACAAGAACTTTGTTGCAGGACAGGGAGGAGAGGTGCTTAAAGCTGTAGATATGGGACTCCCAAGCGGAACAAAATGGGCAAATATGAATGTTGGCGCCGAGACACAGTCCGAAGCAGGGTCATATTTTGCATGGGGAGAGATAGAACCTAAAGAGAGCTATACTTACGACGGTTATAAGTGGTACGACAGCAAAAACAAGTACATAAAATATTGTTATTACGATAGAGATTATAGCCCTACTTATTATGATAACAAGTATGTGCTTGATAATGCAGACGATGCTGCCTTGAAAAATACCAACGGCGCATTTAGAACGCCAACTCCAACGGAAATATCGGAGCTTTTATCAGGTGATTACACTACACTAAAGGTAGATACTCTAAGCGGTGTTAAAGGTGTGATAGTAACGAGTAAGGCAAACGGTAACTCCATCTTTTTGCCTGTGAGCGGATACTATGAAGATTCTGCACTCAAGTATGGAGATAAGTATGTAGTATTTATGAGCAATACACGTCCTCAAAAGTATAGCGGACCAATAAGCGTGTGTTACATTACTACCATTGATGTTAGTAAAGATCCTATTGGTAAGAAAACGGGAAACGAAACCAGATCCTATGGCTATCCTGTTCGCGGAGTGGCTGCCCAATAAAGCAGATGCCAAACAGAAAATCTCTATAAGAGAGAGCTGAGATACAATAAGAGTATGACCTGCAAGTCTTGGAACTTGGAGGTCATACTTGTTTAATAAGATTAATATTCAATTTTATCCTCTTTCTCTTTCCATTTCTTAAAGACTTCTCCGGCTTTGCTTCTCATAAAATGCTCGCATTTTATTGAGCGGTTGCTGTAATCCAAATCCAATTGGTCGTAGATAAAAGAGTCGTCAAAGTTAATGGCTTTTGCATCATCTTTGGTGTTGCCATAACAGATACGTTCTACGCCGGCCCAATAAAGTGCGCTAAGACACATAGGACATGGTTCGCAGGAACTGTATACCGTGCAACCGTCTAATTTAAATGTGCCGAGTTTGCTGCACGCGTTTCGTATTGCATTTACCTCTGCATGTGCAGTTGGGTCTGAGTTTGGAACTACTCTGTTTACTCCGGTTGCAATTATCTCATTATCTTTTACTATTACAGCTCCAAACGGACCGCCTCCATTATCTACATTTTCATTGGAAAGGCGTATTGCAAGTTCCATGAATTTTGCGTCTTCCGGGCTGTAATCGAATCTCTCTAAAAGGCCGTTCTTTTTTGTTGTGTTCTCCATATATGTTAGTTCAGTGAAACAGAATCCTGTTCAAAAATGCAAAAATCTGTTGTGTCAGTTGCTGATTATCAAAAATCGTTCCGCCATGCCCTGCTCCCGGCAGTAAAATGTATTCTACATAAGAATTTCCTATTGTATTTTTTAGTTCTGAGGCAAAACTGTCGGCGGCTTTATATGGCACAATACTGTCTTTTTCTCCATATATCATAAAGAATGGCGGAGTTTGAGGAGTTATGAATTTTTGCGGAACAATATCTGAATTTTTAACAGACAGCAATCCGTATAAATCAACAACAGCCTTAACTTTGGTGCTGTTATTTGCAGTATATATCCCAAAACCGTTTACGGTGTTTTGATTTTCCTGTTCACTCTCTTGGGCCTCTGCCATTGCGTTGGAGGTGTAAAAATCCATTTCGCTCTCAAATCCTTGCAGATATGTGCCTGCACATCCTGCGATTGCTGCAATATAACCGCCGTAAGATGTACCCCACAATACAATTCGGTCTCTGTCTAATTTGTACTTTTTCCCGTTCTCCCTAATCCATTTTAATACGCTTACTATATCTGTAACAGATTCTTTAATTCCGTTGCGGTATTTTGGCACAATAACAACATACCCATACTCGAGAGCCTGCATTGCAGATGAAACGCCATGCGGCTGCCCGTTATACATATTGCCTATTGCAATAACAGACGGATAGGGTGTACTGCTGTTGCCGTTATCGTTTTTTGTAGCTGCATATCTTGCCGGAATATGTATATCCATGTTCTGAACCGTAGAAATATTGTTGTATGCAATATTTTTGTATACTGCACCCGACAGGCCTTCACCGGCATTGCCGCCTTTTGCGTATATGCACTCAGCAGATAATAAAAAGATAACAGATGTAAATGCAAGACAGCCTGCAAATACTTTTCTTACAAATTGTTTCATAGATGTATCTGTATTGTTGTAAAGACAAAACAGATACATCTGTGATTTGTTTTTTAACAGACGTTTTTATGTTGCAACATCTGTAATATTACAGGTTTTGCTCCATAAATAGAACCATTTGTCGGGAGTGCCTGTAAAAGATATGTCCTTCTCGTTCTTTCCTATTATAACGGATTTTTCAGGCTCTTTGTTATTTTTGATTACTTCTGTTATGCAATAGATGTCGTTTTGGGCAGAAAGCAGCAGATTGCCAGGTCTTATATCATCTATTATAACCATAGCTTGTCTGTTGTATTTTGTGAAAATCAATATATAACAAAATCGCCTGTTCCGTAATAGCCGTTTCCGGTAATTATTACCATATAGTTTCCAAAAGCAGACGGCGTATTTATTGTAACTATAGGGCATGTGGCGGAATCGCATTGCATACCGGCTGTAACGTTTCCGTACTGATTTATTATTTGTATTGTAACATAGCCCAAATTGTGATTGAATATAAGCTCTATTTCGTTGGTACTTCTATAGAGAAAGGCCTCTACTTCTGCAAAGACAGAGCGTTCCCTTTCCGGGTCTACAGAAGATGTAGCGTTTCTTATTGCCACCTCTTCAGGGGTAAGTTCATCCGGATTTGCAATTATTCTGTTGGAGTTTGCGGCTATTTTAAAGTTAGCCGATGTTAGCATAAGCATTGCAATAAACATTGCGCTTTTTAGTAAAAAGTTTTTCATCTGTTTTAGTTTTGGTTAAAAGATATTTTACGTTTTACATAGAGTAAATTTTACTCCAAAGTTAGTTGCAGATGCTTGTGCCGTATAATTTAAAATCTAATCGGCTGTATTTTATATTGTTTGTAATCAGTTGTTTAGAAGCAGTAAATCTAATCACAACCTATGGTTGTTATATAGAACTACTTTTAGAAGCCAACCGCAACGATAATCCGGCAAGAAATGCCTCTATTGTAGAGTTTTTTATTGCAAGTCTGTTAAGAATTCTCCGCCTTTTGTTGTATATGCTCATAGTGTTGGTGTGTCCGTATATCATACGTATTGCATTGTTGGAAAATCCTAAGCAGACCATGCTGCAATAGTTGAGATCGCTGTTTGTGAGTGCGGGATAATTGGATTTGAGATAATCTATAATTCCGTAATGTGTTTTATTTACTATATAATGCAAATCTGTAAAGGCTACAGATTCATTTCCGTATGCGGTTTTTATATATTTCTTAAAGCCGTTATAGAATTTTTCGGGAGAACCGGTACATGTATAGGCGGTATCTATAAGCTCTTTGAGCCCGTGCAGATGATGTTCGTATATATTTAAAAGCGCATCGTCTTTAAAGGAGTAACCGCACTGCTCTCTTTGTAGCAATAGCGATGAGTATTTGTGCTGTATCTCGTTTAAATGCTCTTTGAGATTTTCGTTTATATAATGCAACTGCCTTTTCTGCTCTTCGTATAGAGCTTTATCGTCTCTTTTAGAGAGTATTATTTTGCAGATGGCTGCAATTGATATAATAAACAGAATAAATATAATACCTGTGTAAACTATTTTGTGGAGGCCATGTCTCTTTTCTAAATTTTCCAATGCCTTTAGAAGATTCTCGGCAGTATATTCAGCCTCTATCTCGCGTATATGATTCTCCTCTTTCTCTTTATCTATTGCATTCTTTACGGTAATATATTTTTCTTCCCAAAGGCATGCCTCTTTATAATCGTTCTCTTCTAATGAAATTTCGCGCAGCAGCAAAAATACTCCCGCTAATGTTGTGGAATTTATGCGACTCTGCTGCTCAATGAATTTGGTGGCATACTTGCGGGCTAAAGGCAAATTCCCCTTTTTAAGGTATATCCTGCTCCATAACGGATAATTGCGAAGAGGTATGGTGTCGTTACAATATAGTCTGTTTGCATCTTGCAGCAGTTCAACGGCCTTGTCTGTCTCTCCACGGTTGGTAAAGATATCTGCTATACAGCTTTTGTTGAGCAATATCTTGTAATTGTTACCTGTGCAGGTATACAATTCTATTGCCATATTATGATATTTTACGGCAAGAGAATCGTCTCCTGCAAGATAATGGCACTTGGCTATATACGATAAGGCATTTGCCTGTTTCTCTTTGTCGTGTATTGCCTCAAAGCACCGGGCAGATTCTTTATACAACTCTATTGCCTCTTTGTACAGCTTTTGCTTAAAATAGAGCATGCCCAGAGTATTGTTTATTTGTCCGCCTGTATAATAATTAGTACTGCACTCTTGGTAAGCCTCTTTTGCCTTTATAAACTCCTTTACCGCTTTTCCTATGAGCCCTGCGTTATAGTTTACAATCCCCGAGTAGTAAAAGGCCTGCGCCATACGCGGAAAATCTTTGTTTATGGCGTAATATTTTACGGCATTGCGTATTATTGAATCGGAGGCAATATCTATATAATTCTTGTCTAAAGCCTGTGAGTACAGTAAAGAGTAAAGTGCCTTTTCCTCCCTGCTGCAAAGATGTAGCGTATCTATTTGCTGCAATATAAAAAGTGCGCTGTCGGGATACAAAAGCATAATCTCTTCTGCCTTTTTTAATTTTTGCCCCGACAGGTTTTCTTTGACATCTGCACCTGCCTTGCCGCACGTGTAAAACAGAATGAGGCAACCGATGCACAGCATTGCCAAGATGCCTGCACTGTATGTGTATTTGCCTGTTTTTATCTGTTTACCCATTCGCATTTTATTGAGGAGACAAAGTTAGAATCTGTTTTGGATAAAAATGACTGCTTGTTGGATTTTTTAGGATAATTTTATTTAAATTCGCAATTCGTAAACAAAAAACCGAAAATTATGCATACAGATAAAACATTGGGCGTTTTGGGCGGAATGGGTCCCGCTGCAACAGCCGATTTTTTAAGAGTGTTGGCAGAGAAGACTCCTGCCGGAACAGACCAGGAACATCCGAGAATGATAGTATATTCTCATACTGTTACCCCCGACAGAACAACTTTCCTTTTGGGAAAAGGTCCGGATCCTACAGAATATATAAAAGACGGATTAAAAACGCTTATAGGGTGGGGGGCAGACTTGCTTTGTGTAACTTGTAATACAGCACATCATTTTATAGACAGTTTCAGAGATGAAATTTCAAAGCCTATAGTGCATATAATAGATGAGACAATACTAAAATCTTCTCAAGTATGCCCTCAGGGTGCATGGCTTACAGCCACACTGGGCACAATGCGCACAGGCCTGTATCAAAGACACGCAAAAGATAGCGGATATACCTTTAGAATTCCGTCGGAAGAGCTTCAGATAGAAATACACGATGTTACAGATATGGTAAAGGCCGGCAAACATAAAGAGGCAGGAGAAAAATTCCGCGGTATTGTGGAGCAGTTGTGGGCTATTGAAAAACTCCCTATAGTGGGTGCATGTACAGAGATTCCTATTGCGTATGCAAATACGGGGCTCGAAAAGGAGATGGGTATTTCGTGTCTCGATGCTCTTGCAGAGGGTTGTATACGCGAATTGTATTATAAATAGTATTTTATACACTTGAATTACAGAACTTAAACTAACTATGAAAATAAAGATAGCATTGCCCTGGCAGATTCTTATTGCATTGGTGCTGGGTGTATTATTCGGAGTTTTTTGCCACGAATATGTAAAGTATGTGAGTTGGGCGGGCGATATTTTCCTGCGCCTGCTTAAAATGATTGTGATTCCAATTGTATTTTCGTCTATGGTTGTGGGTGTTGCAAGCATAGGAAAAACAGGCGGATTAGGACGTATTGCCGGAAAGACCTTTGCATTTTATGTAGCTACAACGCTTGTGGCAACTTTTATAGGATTGATATTTGTTAATCTGTTAGAGCCCGGAGTAGGCTCATCTCTTATTTCTCAAGCTCAGTCTCAGGCGCAGGTGGCCTCTGCAGAGAAAGTTTCTCTTGGAGAGCAGATTATAAATATAGTTCCGAGCAATATATTTGAGACCTTGGCAAAAGGAGATTTGCTTGCAGTAATATTCTTTGCAATATTATTCGGATATTTTGTTACTCAGGTAGGAGATAAATCGAGGAATACCCTTATAGATGTATTTCAGTCTGTGTTTGACGTAATAATGAAGATAACTCTGTCTGTAATAAAACTTGCACCTTACGGAGTATTCTCTATTGTTGCAAAAATGATTTCGCAGCAGGCAGGTGATTTGGCCAAACTTGCAGAGATTGCACAGAGCCTTGGAATGTTCGTGCTTATAGTATGGGTGGGTTGTATGGTACAATTCTTTGTAATACTTCCTTCTGCTGTCTATTTCCTTGGTCATGAAAATCCTTGGAGACACATGAAAAAGATGTCTACTGCTATTCTTACTGCATTCTCAACCTGTTCTTCGGGAGCGGCATTGCCTATTTCGTTGAGAGATTCTCAGGAAAAATGCGGAATTTCAAACAAAATAGCCAGTTTTACACTTCCTTTGGGAGCTACGGTAAATATGAACGGAACAGCTCTTTATGAGGGTGTTGCAGTAATATTCCTCTCTCAGGTGTATGGCATAGAGCTCTCTTTTATTGAGCAGATGATAATTGTTGTAACCGTATTGTTCTCTGCAATAGGCACGGCAAGTATTCCTATGGCAGGACTTGTAATGCTCTCCATAGCAATAACAGTTGCCGGACTTCCTTTGGAGGGAATAGGCCTTTTGCTTGCAGTTGAACAATTGTGCGATATGCCGCGTACCGCAACAAATTCATACGGCGATATGTGCGGCGCCGTGGTGATTGCAAAATCCGAAGGTGAAAAACTTACTATTTAGCAAGTATCATATACGGTTCAATCTCGTTTAGTGGAATATTTACAGTGGCCGGGCCGCAAGAATATGCTCCCAATTCATATTGGTTGTAAATGAATGTAACCTCTGAATTGCCTATATTTATTGCGCTTGCTTTGGCCACTGTGGGTTTTTCCCAAAAACAGCCGTCTTCATTGTTAAAATGTTTTACAAGCAGAGAGTCTATTTCTGCAGTGGCATTAGCGTTAAAAATATTATCTGTAGTTAGGAACTGCAACGATTGTGGTGCGTAGTTTATGGCAGAGAACATAGTGTTGCCGTGTGCGCCGCCTGCATAAGTGTATGTGAGTATGCGCAGGCTTATGAGCTTATCGGTTGCCATAAACACAGAATCTCTCATAAGAAGCTCGTATCCCATTCCGTTTTCCATAAATTGCGCGTCTTCTTTAGCTCTTGCCTGCAATTGTTCTGAGTTTGAGTTATATATAGAATCGAGCCTGTTGTTAAGTTCGTTAAGACTGTTATCGAGCTTTTTTGAAGTTGTTGAGAATACACTCTTTTCTGTATCAATAGAATAGAGAGAATCTTGCATAGATATGCTTGTTTTTGTAATCTGTATTTTCTGTTCTCTGTTGCATCCTGCAAATACTATTATTGCAGCTGTAAGCATTACGTAATAGATATAAGTTTTCATAAAATTATTTTTAGTTATTTAAATTTTACAGTGTGCAAATATATTTAAAATTATATATTCAAAAACATATTCAAGCCCTGCACATGTGCCGTTGTACCCTTTAAACGGCAATGGGCAAGACTTGAATTGTCTCTATAGCGTTATACCTTAATGCTTTTGCTGCGGGTTACGCTTTAGATTTTTGAGGGCCTTTTTTCTTCCCAATGGAAAGGTTCAAATTGTGCCTCTTTCGACAGCCATGACTCCCGTCTGTTGGCATAAATTATAAACGGTGCTCCAACTACAATTATACAGCCGCCAAACAGAACTCCGTACCATACGGCATTGCTTCCTGTCTGTATCTGGGCCGGAGGTATAAAGCTAAGTATAAATGCCAATAGAGAACCTGCAAATCCCAATCCTGCTATAATCCACATGAGCATATTACCCTTTTTGCCTATCCTAAACGGACGCTTTGCCTCTTTCATATTGTACCTGAGCTTTATTGCCCCTGAGAACATAAGCAGATACATTATAAGGTAAAGAAGAACCGTAAGTTGGGAGAGCAACTGATAAAAGCTCTGCACAGAGGGCATTACCACAAACAGAAGGCTTAACAGGGTTACTATTCCTCCTTGCACAAGAAGAATGTTCTTTTGCACTCCCGATTTGTTTGTCTTCTGAAAGAATGGTGGCAGGTATCCCGCTTTTCCTACCGCAAAAATACCTTTTGACGGGCCTGAAACCCAAGTAAGTACGCATGCAAGTACTCCAAATGCCAGTGCTACGGCTATTACCGGAGAGAGCCAGGAGGCATGGATGAACTCAAAATACTTGTCAAATCCTATGAGAAGGCTCTGCGTAAGGTTTATATCTTTCTGAGGGATTATAAGACCTATGGCAAAGGTTCCCAATACAAAGATAAGTACCGTAATGGCGGCCCCTGCAAATACAGCTTTAGGGTAATTTTTTGCGGGGTTCTCAATCTCTTTTACATGTATGCCGCTCATCTCCATGCCTGCATAAAACAGGAATATAGATGAGGCGAGTACAAGATTGTCGAGTTTGCTTAAATCCGGAAAGAAATTGCCGCTAAAGTTCATCTGGGATTCTCCGCCCATAAGCAGATATACTATGCCGAGCACAACAAGCAGGGCTGCCGGAATTATAGTTCCCACAAGTCCGCCAATCTTTGCAACTTTTCCAACCCATCCCATACCTTTTAGAGATATAAGTGTTGCTGCCCAATAGATTGTAAGTACTACAATGAGCGAATAGATTCTGTTTGAAGCCAAGGCCATATCTGCGCTTTGGCTCATTCCTATAAATGCTATTGAAACCGCTCCGAATGTAAGAACCGTAGGATACCAGATTGTACTCTCTATCCATTGCAACCAAATGGCAAGGAATCCCCACTTTTTACCGTATGCCTCTCCAACCCAGCGGAATACACCACCCTGCTTGTCTTGAAACATTGCGGCAAGTTCGGCAGCAACCATTGATGTAGGAATAAGGAATACGATTGCCGCAAACAGGTAGTAGAAAGCAGAGCTTAAACCATATTCGGCTTCGGCCGGAATTCCTCTAAGACTTACAACAGCGGTTACATTCATTATAGCCAGAGTAAATACTCCGAGCTTTACCATTTGTTTTGTATTAGCCATAATTATTTAATTTGTGTTTTTAGTGGGTGAATACACGCCCTTTTATTTTCTCCTCTTTTTCGTATGCAATTCTTGTTGCTGTTGGATACTGCAACTGTTCAAACTCTGCAACAGCTGTTTTTATATCTGCAAGCAACATATCTGCAAGGTCTCGTGTGAATCCCTGTTTTACAACAACTCTCATTACTACAATGTCTGTGAGATCTGCCGGCAGGGTATAAGCCGGAACCATCCAACCGCTCTGTTGCAGACGTGCCTGCAAATCAAACAGAGTCCATTTGGCGGTCTTGTTGTATTGAGGGTTCAGATGCCAGATAAACAGAGGGTTTACCACTTCTGTTGCATAATTTTCAAATTGAGGTATCTTGCCTATCTCACTCCAGATATATTTGGCAATCTCCATGCAATTGTGCTGTATGGCTTTGTAGCCTTCGAACCCAAGGCGTATGAAATTATAGTATTGTCCTAATATCTGGGCGGCCGGACGTGAAAAGTTAAGGCCAACCTGATAAATTTCTGAACCAAGATAATTTACAGAGAAGTTCATCTCTTGAGGCAGATAAGATTTGTCTCTCCATACAACCCAACCCAAACCGGGATATACAAGACCGAATTTATGACCGGATGTGCTTATAGAAGCCACCCATTTAAGCCTGAAATCCCATTTGATATGCGGGTGCAGGAATGGAAGAATGAATCCACCGCTTGCGGCATCTACATGTATTGGAATATCGTATCCGGTCTTTCTGTTGTACTCGTCGAGAGCTTTGTCGAGTGCCTCTACATTATCGTTCAAGCCTGTCCAGGTTACTCCCTGTATAGGCACAACGCATATTGTATTCTCGTCGCACAACTCTATGGCCTTTTGCGGGTCTAATGTAATATGTTTGTGAGAAAGTGGAACGGTTCTCATCTCTACTTGCCACAGTTGGGCAAATTTTTCCCATACAACCTGATAGCCGCTGCTTATTACAAAATTAGGCTTGTCATGAGGCTTCCCTGCGGCTTCTCTCGTCTTGCGCCATCTGAGCCATGCCGATATTCCGCCGAGCATGCAGGCTTCAGAAGAGCCTATTCCAACAGCGCCGGCTTTCCATTTTGCCTTCTCGGGGGAATTCCAAAGATTTGCAATTATATTTATGCACTTTCCGTTTATTACTGCTACACGCGGATACTCGGTTTCATCTATATAATTGATATTTATAGCCTCGTTCATTAGTTTGGTGGCATGCTTGTCCATATAGGTGGTTACAAATGTTGCCAGATTGAGCATAGGGTTGGTTTGAGAGAAAGTCTCCTCTTTTACCATTTGGTATGCAACTTCGGGCGGAGTAGGCTTTTGAGGAATTTCGTTGTCGGGTGCGGGCTGCAATATTCTGGATGAGCCGAATACTGAGTTTTTCATTTCGTCGGATTCTAATTTTAAAATCTCCATAACTGATTAATTGTTAAAAGTATAATAATTCATTTTTCGGTTTTTGAACCAGTATCTAAACAACATTGCATGGCGTTTGTTTACCTTTTGATTTGTAAAAAAAAAAAATTACTGACAGAAATCTTAGAAAAATTTGTATTTTATAATAATTATAAATAACTTTGCGCAATAAACAGAGACAACATGGAGACGATTAAAGAAAAAATTCATCAGAGCGGCCTTAAGGCCACCCCGCAGAGAATGGCTATTTATGATGCTATGCAAAAATTAGGACATGCCTCTGCCGACATGTTGGTAGGCGAATTGTACGGAGTTTTTCCTTCACTTACGGTTGCAACGGTATATAACGTGCTGGAAAGTTTCGTAGAAAAAGGTCTGCTTGTAAGGCGTTACAGTGCAAATAACAAGATGTATTTTGACGTAAACACTTACGAACATGCACATTTTTATGATTCTCGGAGCAATACCCATATAGATTATGAAGACCCTGAACTGGTAAAACTTGTAACCGATTATATTAATAGTAAAGGGTTGCCTAATTTTAGACTGTCGAGTGTTGATATACAGTTGGTTGGCACAATGGCGTAAAAAGGGTGTATGGCATTGGTATGTAAGTAATAAGTAAGATAAATACCTCCTTAACCCAATAAAAAATTAAGAAGTATTAATAATCATTAAAACAAGCATTATGGCATCATTGAAAGGAACACAGACCGAGAAAAATCTAATGATTTCATTCGCAGGCGAATCGCAGGCCAGAATGAGATATACTTATTTTGCAAGCGTTGCAAAGAAAGAGGGTTTTGAGCAGATTTCTGCAATATTTACCGAGACTGCAGATCAGGAGAAAGAGCATGCAAAGAGATTCTTTAAATTTCTCGAAGGCGGAATGGTTGAAGTTACGGCTTCGTTCCCTGCAGGCGTAATTGGAACAACCGCACAGAATCTAAAGGCAGCAGCAGAGGGAGAGCATGAGGAGTGGGCAGATATGTATCCGTCATTTGCCGAGACTGCAGAAAAAGAGGGCTTTCCGGAGATTGCAAGCGTGTTTAAAGCCGTTTCATTGGCAGAGGCAGAGCATGAGAGAAGATACCTTACACTTTTAAATCTTGTAGAGACAAATACCGTGTTTGAAAGAGCAGAACCTATTGAGTGGCAATGCAGAAATTGCGGTTTTGTATATAAAGGCAAGAGTGCTCCGCTTAAATGTCCTGCATGTGCACATTCTCAGGCATACTTTGAGAAGAAAAAGGAGATTTGCTAATACATTTTATCTAAATTTTCCGGAGGCTTTATAGTATTTTCCGCCGGAAAATTTATCTGTAAAAATTCACTCTCGTATGGGTGAATTTTTTTCATTATGTGTATCTTTGCAAACCGGGTTCTTTAGGACTTGTGAGGTTTTAAGAAGGAATTTTAGGAAAGAAATCAATTATAATGGATTACAATACACAAAGAGAGAAATTGCTTATGCCTGAATATGGAAGACATGTTCAGGATATGATAAATTATGTAAAGAATATTCCCGACAAAGAGAAAAGGAATGAGCAGATACAGGCTGTGGTTTCGGTTATGGGAACATTGAATCCGCAACTTAGGGATTTGAATGACTTTAAACATAAATTGTGGGATCATGTGCAGATAATATCTGATTTTGAAATAGATATAGATTCTCCGTATCCTATACCAACAAGAGATACCCTCTCTGCAAAGCCAAGTGCGATTCCGTTGCAGAAAACTCCTGTAAAGGCTTCGCATTACGGACGCAATATCCAGAATATGATAGAGGTAATAGCCAATCGTCCCGATGATGATGTAAAGACTTACATGATAAAGACATTGGCTTCTTATATGAGGCAGCAGTATCTTATATGGAACAAGGATTCTGTATCTGAAGAGACAATATTTAACGATATACATAAACTGTCTGACGGCAGAATAACTGTTCCTGAAGGTGTACATATTGGAACCGGTGTTGCGGAAAATACAAATCATGCAAGAAATAATGTGGGACGCAACAACTTTAGGAATAACAAGAACAAGGGGGGAAACAATAATAACAAACGCAGGAAAACCAATAAGTAATCATGGCTGTACGTACAAAAAAAACAAAAGATAAGTCATTGTCGGATCCGGAGGTAGCTGTTCCGGGCAAAAAGGACAGCCTTTACCTTTTATGCGGACTCTCCTCATTGGCAATAGCTGTTTATACATTGGTCTCTTTGGTCTCGTATCTGTTTACATGGGCCGAGGATCAGAGCATTTTTGCAGGAGAAGGTGTATTGAGTACGGTTATGCAGGTAGAGAACGGTGGCGGAAAAATAGGTCTTGTATGGGCTGAGTTTCTTATCTCAAAGCTTTTTGGTCTTGGTGCTTTTGTTATTCCATTCTTTTTTGGCGGTGTAACGCTGTTTTGTCTTAAAATACGGAAAGTAAGGCTTTTAAGACTCTTTTTTGTGTCTGTTTTCGGATGTATAATAGTGTCTGTGCTATTTTCTTATATTTTCTCTTTTACCAAGTTCGACAGTTGGTTTGGTAATGGCGCAGGTGGCTCTTACGGATACTATGTAACGTTATGGCTTAAATCTATGCTCGGTAATTTTGGTGCGGCATCTGTTGTGCTTATAGCATTTATAGCCTGGATTATAGTAATAGACAATAGGGTTGTAGAGAAATTCAACAATTGGATAGACAAGATAACAGCTCCAAGACCAAAAAAGGTTGCACCGTCGGGTGAAAAATCTGAGGGTGAAATTGCAGATGATGTTGTTGATGAAACAGGCATGGCAGAAGTGGATGATTGTGAGAGTATTCTGTCTCAGCCGTTGAGTAAGGAGAAAGATGTTCATTTTGAGGTAAGAGACGACGAAACCTCTCAAGATGAGGATGGTATTATAGATTTGTCTGTAAATGATGATGATATTGCAGATATATCCAAAGCAGGTTCCTATAACGAAGGCAATGTGCCCGGATTAGAGGTAATTTCGAGACCCGAAGCTCCTGTAACGGCAGGTGGCGATGTTCCGGAAATAAAAATTGAAAACAGAGAACCAAAAGAGGATGATTTTCTTAGTGAACTTTCTGAGGATGAGTTGCGTACTCTGTTTGATCCGCGTTTGGATCTCTCTTCGTATCAAGCCCCTTCTATAAATCTTCTCGATGATTATAAAGATAAATGGTATGAGGTTTCAAGAGAGGAACTGGATAAGAATAATCGTAAAATAGTAAAGACCCTGCATGATTTTAAGATTGAGATACAGAGAATTTCTGCCCGTGTAGGTCCTACGGTAACTCTGTATGAGATTGTTCCTGCTCCCGGTGTGAGAGTCTCAACCATAAAACGTCTCGAGGATGATATCCAAATCTCTTTGGCTGCACGTGGAGTGCGTGTGGTTACGTTGGCCGGTAAGAATGCCATAGGAATAGAGGTGGCAAATGAGAAGCCGAGTGTGGTATCTATGCTCTCGTGTCTCGATGATTCTTCGTTTAAAGAGTCGGGCTATGATTTGCCTGTTGCATTGGGTAAAACCATTACAAATGAGGTGCTTTCGTTTGACCTTGCAAAAATGCCGCATCTTCTTGTTGCAGGTGCTACAGGACAGGGAAAATCTGTGGGTCTGAATGCTATTTTAGCCTCGTTGCTCTACAGAAAACATCCGTCGGAACTTAAATTGGTGTTGGTAGACCCTAAAAAGGTTGAATTGTCTCTCTATTCAAAATTAGAGAAACATTTTCTTGCCCAACTACCAGATGCAGATGAGCCGGTAATTACAGATACACAGAAAGTTGTATATACTTTAAAATCTCTTTGCAAAGAGATGGACAGCCGTTACGACCTGCTTAAGATTGCCGGTGTGAGAAATATAAAGGAGTATAATGAAAAGTTCTTGCAACGTCGTCTTAATCCTATGAAAGGACACCGTTTCTTGCCTTACATTGTTGTTGTGATAGATGAGTTTGCAGATTTGCTGATGACGGCAGGACGCGATATAGAAGAGCCTATTGCCCGTTTGGCACAATTGGCCCGTGCAATAGGAATACATCTTGTTATAGCAACTCAAAGGCCTACAACAACGGTAATTACAGGTAATATAAAGGCCAATTTCCCTGCACGTATTGCCTTTATGGTACGTTCAAGTATAGATTCAAAGACCATTCTCGATGAGGTGGGGGCAAACCAGCTTATAGGACGCGGTGATATGCTTATCTCTACAGGTGCAGATCTAAAACGCGTGCAGTGTGCTCTTATAGAGACAAAAGAGGTTGAGAGGATTGTAGACTTCATAGGGAATCAGAGAGGTTATACAACTCCGTATTATCTGCCGGAATATACAGGAGAGGATAAAGACGGAGAGAGCTCTTCTGGAGTAGGTGTCGTTGATTTGAACAAGCGAGATAATCTCTTTGAAGAGGCTGCAAAACTTATTGTAATGCACCAGCAAGGTTCAACCTCGTTAATTCAGAGAAAGATGAATTTGGGATATAACCGTGCCGGCAGGATTATGGATCAGCTCGAAGTTGCAGGAATTGTAGGCCCGTTTGAGGGAAGCAAGGCCCGTCAGGTTCTTGTTAGCGACCTTACAGAGTTGGATGCACGCCTTTCTAATATAAAGGATATATACGGATAAAGGGTTTTAATGGGAATTTTAATATATATGTATAAGTTCAAGTGCCTGAGAATACTATTCTTTGGCACTTGCCTTATGCTTTTTGTCTGTTTCCCGTTTTATGGTGTAGCGGCAGCGGAAATACCTTATGAAACCATGGCAGCTGAGTCTGCAGGCAGAAAATTTGTAATGGATTTTATCTTTACTGCCACAGGAGAGAACGGGGAGATAATATATGAAGAGTCGGGTTCGGTTGCCGTAAACGGAGGATTGTATCGCATGACGGTGTCTGACGATTTGGTAGTTGTGGGCAATGAAGACAGTCAGTGGCTTTATAAGCCGCAAAGCGATGAGATTATTATTGTTTCAAGCGAAATTTCACGCAAATTGGCAGCTGCATCGAGTATGGATGAGCTTGTAACGGAACTTATATCGCTTTTTATATCGGAGTCTGACTCCGGCCACAGCCGCAATCACAGCCACGGTCACAATTCCAAGAACAGTTCCGTAAGACCCGAAATAGTATGGGATAAGGGTAACCGTTTGTCGGAGATAAGGATAAAAACCTCAGATAAGGCCGGATATAAAATAAAAATCACCTCATTTTCTGAGGTGAAATCTTTGCCTGATACTCTCTTTATATTTGACAGCTCCAAATATCCTTATGCCATAATTACAGATTTGAGGCAATAGCGGCTTTTTCAAATACCTCTTTTATAGAGGGGTAAGTGTTGGATATATATTCCGATAAAAACTCTCTCTTTACCCATTTTACCTCCATTATATTCTCTTCTGTTTGCGGTTTTGGAGTGTTTGTGCCGCAGTAGCGCATTTTGTACCAATATGTATGTTTTAGCATAAAATTGCCGTGCATGCGGTAACAGTGTCTTGTTGTGCAGATATGTTCTTTAAGTTGTAAATCTGAGATTCCGCACTCCTCTTCAACCTCCCTTAGAGCCGTTGTGCGTATATCTTCTCCCGGTTCTTGCTTACCTTTTGGCAAATCCCACATGCCGTTTCTAAAGATGAGAAGAAATTCTCCATTCTCATTCTCTACCAAACCTCCACCGGCATTTATCTGAGAGTATTGGGAACAAATTTGTTTGAAAGTTGTTTCAATTTTATCAGACTTGGCCGGAACTATAACATTATGAAGTTTGGGGCACTGCTCTACGAGCTCAGGAATGGCTCCTATATTTGAAGAGCTGCCGGCATTAAAAATAATTGCATTGGGGTCTTTTGAAGGAAGAGTGTCTATATCGCAAACTTTTAAAATTCTTTTGTCAAAGTATATATTATACATAAAGCAGGATTTACTATCTTTGTGCAAAGATACATCGTAATTATGGATTCAATAGAAAAAATCGTAGCAAAACAGCTTTTGGATGTAAAGGCTGTAAAATTAAATGTTGAAAACCCGTTCACTTGGGCCTCTGGATGGAAATCTCCAATATATTGTGATAATAGAAAAATACTCTCATATCCGGCTGCAAGAAAAGTTGTTTATGAAGCGTTTGTAGATGTAATCAAAAAACGTTTTGCAGATGTAGACGTTATTGCGGGTGTTGCAACCGGAGCAATCGCTTACGGAATGCTTGTTGCAGAGGCTTTGGGCAAACCGTTTGTTTATGTAAGACCAAAACCAAAGGATCATGGAACAGGAGCGCAGATTGAGGGTGAATTGCCTAAGGGAGCAAAAGTGGTTGTAGTAGAAGATCTTATCTCTACAGGAGGAAGCAGCCTCTCTGCTGTAGACTGTTTGTTAAAGAGCGGTGCTATAGTTTTGGGTATGGTTGCAATCTTTACTTATAATTTTATAAAATCACGCAGGGCATTTGAGTATGCGAATGTAGAACTTTATACTTTGAGCCATTATGAGGCTCTGCTTGAAGAGGCCGTTGAGGAGAAATATATCAAGCCTGAGGATCTCGAAGTTCTTAAACAGTGGAGAATCAATCCTGAAACCTGGGGTAAATAGTATACTGTATGGCAAGTTCTACAGAGATAAAAGGCAAGTCGGTAACAATTAATGTTCCGGCTTATGCTTTATATACGGCTTTT
Source organism: uncultured Muribaculaceae bacterium (assembly GCA_964621625.1). Taxonomy (GTDB): domain Bacteria; phylum Bacteroidota; class Bacteroidia; order Bacteroidales; family UBA932; genus Egerieousia. The sequence continues at coordinate 90,291 of CAZULV010000005.1, forward strand.
GCCGATATGAGGCATTTTATACAGAATCTTCCGGAAGACAAGAAGCAGGGAATAGTTGCAACTCAGGATACCATAGAGGGAGAGGTGCAGGGATTTAGAATGGGTGCTGCCGTTTGCGAGAGAGTCCCGTTCTCATTTATAAAAATAAAGGAATACGGACAGACTCCGTTCCCTTTTGAGGCAAGTCTCTTCTTTGATGCTGCCGATGCGCAAAGAACGGTATTTCATATTGAAATTAAAGCCGAGATTCCGTTTATGGTAAAGATGATGATTGGAAACAAGTTGCAGGAGCTTGTAGATAAGATAACCGAGCAGCTTGCTTTGGCTTCGGAAGGAAAGATTTCTCCTGAGGATTTTAATATGGGTTCATTTGATAATTTGGCCAATAGAAATTGATTTAATAGATAAAATGAATTTCTGTTTACCCAAAGAGTTTATAGATATGGCAGAGGCTTCTATTGGAAAAGAGGCCTTTGCTTGTTTTTGCCGCAAGTTTGAATCTGAAGCCGGACGCGGTGTTGTGAGTGTACGCATAAATCCCTCTAAACAGAGTTCGTATTTATCTGATATGCTTGCCGGGAACATGGCCGAAAAAGTGCAATGGTGCAGTAACGGATATTACCTTGCAGAGCGTCCGTTATTTACGTTAGACCCTCTTTTTCATAGCGGTGCGTATTATGTACAGGAGGCTTGCAGCATGTATATGGAGCTTGCTTTTTCTGCAATAGCGGCTGCTTGTAAAAAAGATACCTGTAATATTTTGAGTAAAGCTCCTTGCAAAGATGAGTGTGAAGGTGAGTCGGATTTGTTTAATAATCTTAATGTGCTTGATTTATGTGCCGCTCCGGGTGGAAAATCAACGCATCTTCTCTCTTTGCTCGGTAAAGACTCTGTATTGGTATCTAATGAGGTAATAAGGAGCAGAGCCGTTGTACTTGCAGATAATATTGCCAAATGGGGAGCTTGTAATGCTGTTGTTACAAACAACGACCCTGCAGATTTTAAGGCTTTTGAGGGATACTTTGATATAATAGTGGCAGATGCTCCATGTTCCGGAGAGGGCCTTTTTATAAAAGAGCCTCAGGCTATAAACGAATGGAGCACAGCAAATGTAAACCTTTGTGCACAGCGTCAGCAACGTATTCTGGCAGATATATGGCCGGCTTTAAAACCTGGCGGTTTTCTAATCTATTCTACATGTACCTATAACAAATTTGAGAACGACGGCAACGTCTCATTTTTGGAAAACACCTTTGGCGCGGAGGTAATAGATATTCCATTGCCTCCCGACAGCGGTATAATTGTAACATCCAAAGGGGGAATACAATTTGTTCCCGGATTAGTAAAAGGGGAAGGGCAGTTTATGGCCGTTGTAAGAAAACCGTTTGGCGAGTGCAGTGGCAGATTAGGTAAAACAGGATACGGAAAACGCATGTCTGATAAGGTGCAGTTTGAGAAAGGATGTAGCTATCTTCCTAAAAATTATACTCTTGTTGCCGCAGGAGAGCTTGTAAAGGGGTATAGAAAAGAGCTTTTTGAGCAGATACGGTTTATTGAAAAGAATTTGAAGTGTTTACTGTCGGGGATAGCTGTGGCAAACAAAAAGGGGAAAGATTATATTCCGCATGCCGATTTTGCACTACAACAGATTGTTGCAGATATGATTGCAGAAAACAGATTGCCTGCGGGTATTAATGCAATTGAGGTAAGCAGGGATGATGCACTTAAATTCCTTGCAAAAGAGCCTTTGTTGCTAAAAGATGCCCCGCTCGGTTTTATACTGCTTACATACAATGGACTGGGGCTTGGGTTTGTTAAAAATATGGGTACACGTACAAACAATCTGTTACCTATGGCACGCCGTATAAAAATGGATATTCACTAAAGCCAATAGTAATTAGGTATAAAGCGTATAAATACTAAAACCAATAAAAATACCGGCCCGTGAGCAGTTTTCTTAAGAACCATACTCTCGGGCCGGCTATTATATTGTGCAGATAGATTACCACATGTAATCCCATGCAGGAAGCTCTATAGGAGTCTGTTTTGCAGCCTCTGCAGCCTTCTCGTTAAGATACTTCTTGTTTATTACAATACGGAACATATATTCGTTAAACCAATCATCTGTAAATGTAAGATAGCCATTGTGTCCGCTCGCAGCACTCCAGCTGTTTTCAAATTCCCATTTTACAGGCTTGTCGTTCTCATCGGTATCACAAGCTATAAGGAGCATGGCGTGCGAAGAACCGCTGTAACGGGTGAGTATACGTGCCTTTTTATCCATAGAAAGGTCTATTCCAAGCAACGATTCATAATCATACATTCCCGGTGCGAGAACACCCGATTTATAGTCGCTCTCTTTTCCTACGTCGCAAGAGGCGTACATAGGCTCGTTGTCTTTAATTGATTTTAGAGCAGCCTCCTTAATATCTTCGTTTGGAAGATTGAGATATACCCAATTTACACCCTCAATGGCATTGGTGTAATTTGCAATTTCGTACACTTTATAATACTCCCTTGTAGGGTCGTTCATAATCATTATGTAAGTTTGAGGGTTATAGTTCTCAGGTATAATACTATTGTAAAACTCTTTTGGTGTGGTGGTAACAGATACAACCTCTCCTTTGGTATTCTTGTATTTCCATGTAAACTCCGTAGGAGGTTCTCCAAGGCAGAGCGAAAGTATTCTGTAAACATCCTCCAAAGCATCCATTTTAGCTGCCTTCATTGCTGCAGCAAGCTCGTCTTTGGCTTTCTGGGTCTGTTTTTTTGTATTTGCACTCTTTTGTGCATAGACCATACGTATATCCCATCCGGCCTTCTGGAGTCTCCTGTTTATAATACCGGCCATCTGGCTTGTATTGTTTGAGTGCTCGGTTTCCGGCATAATTTCCTGAGGTACAACACCATATTTTTCTCCAAGATTATAGAACAGATTCCATACACCGCCATCTCCAACAGGTGATTTAAGATACCATACAACCTCTTGGTCATTAATATCTTTGCCGGCTGTTCTTATAATGTTCTCGAGATACAGGTTAGCTTTCTCCAACATATCCCAGAAGTAGTTGTAGTTGTGAGAAAAATCAAATCCTGATACGTCATATTTTTTCATGGCCGCAGGCCTTAGGGCGTTCATAGAGGTAAACATCCAGCATCTTCCCGAACTATGCTGGTCTGTAATGCCTTTAACATTCACTCTGTATTTGAAAAAATGATCAATGGAATTTTTTAACCCGTGATTAAGAGTTTTTGATTTAATGTTTTTGTCGCCCATGAGCATGTTCTGTACTGCTACAGTTTGGGCATCCTTTGTAAAGCTCCCTTTAAGTTGCGAAAGCTCTTGCTCTCCAAGACTCTGTGCAGAAGCCGTTACAGCTGCCGAGCAGAGAAACAAGGCGGTAAATAGGTTATTAAGTTTCATATAAATTACTTTTAATTAATGATAGCAAATTTACATTATTTAATGTACAAATCAACCGGTTTTTCGCAATTAAAAATAAAAAAGGAGACAAACACAATCATAAGCGTTTATCTCCTTTCTTATTATAACGGCTGTTATATATTAACCGCCAAAGTTATCAAACAGAATGTTCTCAGAAGGAACACCAAGGCTGTCGAGCAGATTTACCACAGATTGGGCCATCATAGGAGGTCCGCACATAAGGTAAAGGATATCTTCAGGTGCCTCATGATTCTTGAGATATGTTTCGTAAAGTACATTATGAACAAATCCAGGAACGTATGATACACCGGCCTTGTCGGCCTCAGGGTCCGGTCTGTCAAGTGCCAAATGGAACTTAAAGTTAGGGAATTCCTTCTCAATCTGAGCGTAATCCTCAAGGTAGAATGCCTCTTTCAAGCTACGAGCGCCGTAGAAGAAATTAACTTTTCTGCTTGTTTTCTCAGTCTTGAACAGGTGCATGATATGAGAACGCATTGGAGCCATACCTGCGCCACCACCAATAAACACGAACTCTTGCTCAGGAGGACAATTGTCCGGAATAAAGAACTCTCCATAAGGGCCGGAAATAGTAACCTTGTCGCCCGGTTTGAGAGAGTAGATGTAAGAAGAGCAGATACCCGGATTTACATCCATAAATGCACCTTTGGCTCTATCAAACGGAGGTGTTGCAATACGTACATTAAGTTTTATGATATTGCCCTCTGCAGGATATGTAGCCATTGAATAGGCTCTAAGGGTAGGGGTAGGGTTAACCATCTTAAGATTGAATACACCCATTTTCTCCCAATCCTCACGGAATTGTTCGTCTACATCAATGTTTTTGTAATCAACTGTTATGGCAGGAACATCAACCTGAATGTATCCGCCTGAACGGTAGTTGAGAGTTTCACCGTCAGGAATTTTAACGCAGAACTCCTTAATGAAAGTAGCAACGTTCTTGTTAGAAATAACTTCGCACTCCCATTTCTTAACGCTCAATGCGCTTTCAGGAACAATAATATCCAAATCCTCCTTTACTTTAACCTGACAGCCGAGTCTCCAATTATTCTGAATCTGCTTTCTGTTAAAGAAGCCTACTTCGGTAGGAAGAATTGTACCTCCACCGGAAAGTACCTGACATTTGCATTGTCCGCAGCTTCCTTTACCACCACAAGCCGACGGAAGGAATATCTTCTCGTTTGCCAAAGTTGCAAGCAACGATGAGCCTGGGGTTACTTCTATCTGTTTAGAACCGTTGTTTATATTAATCTTTACTGTACCGCTCGGGGTAAGTTTAGCCTTTGCAAATAGCAATAATCCTACAAGGATAAGGGTTACCACCAAAAAGGCTATTACCGAAATTATTATAATCTGAGTCATATCTTATACCTTTTTTAGCGATTAAAGTTGAATACCCATAAATCCCATGAATGCTATACCCATAAGACCTACAATAATGAAAGTGATGCCCAAGCCTCTGAGCGGAGCCGGTACATTTGAATATGCCAGCTTCTCTCTTATTGCAGCAAGCGACACTATGGCAAGGAACCAGCCGAAACCGGAACCGAGTCCGAAAGTGGTAGCCTCTGCGAGACTTTCATAACCTCTCTGCTGCATAAACAGCGAACCACCCATGATTGCACAGTTTACTGCAATGAGCGGAAGGAAAATACCGAGTTGTGAGTAAAGGGCAGGAGCAAATTTCTCTACAACCATCTCCACAAGCTGGGTAAATGCAGCAATAACGGCTATGAATATGATAAAGCTCAAGAAGCTGAGATCTACATTAGCAAAGTCTTCTCCTAACCATGTAAGGGCTCCTGCTTTAAGCACATATTCTTCCAACAGATAGTTTATTGGAAGGGTTACGCCCAACACAAATACCACGGCTGCTCCAAGACCTGTTGCTGTCTTTACATTTTTAGATACTGCCAAGAATGAACACATTCCCAAGAAATAGGCAAATATCATGTTGTCTACAAAAACAGACTTTACGAATAAACTTATTAAATCTTGCATAACAGAATGTGTTTTTATTTTTTATTATCTTCTTTCTGGAAACTTCTCTGCAACCAGATAAAGCATCCTACAATAATCAACGCCATAGGAGGCATAATGAACAGGCCGTTGTTTAGATACCAGCCGCCCTCTGCCATATACCAGCTTTGAGGTATAACCTGATAGCCGAACAGACATCCTGAGCCAATGAGTTCTCTTATGAATGCAATTGCAATGAGAACAAGGCCGTATCCTGCACCGTTGGCTATACCGTCTATGAAAGATGGAATAGGTTTGTTACCCAAGGCAAATGCCTCAATTCTACCCATGATAATACAGTTTGTAATAATAAGACCCACATATACAGAAAGCTGTTTGCTCACTTCGTATGCATACGCTTTAAGAATCTGGTCTACAAGAATTACAAGCAATGAAACGATTACCAACTGAACTATAATACGTATTCTGTTTGGAATTGTATTTCTGAGCAGAGAGGCAATCAGACTCGAAAATCCTGTTACAGCAGTTACGGATAACGCCATTACACAGGCAGGCTCCAACTTTACGGTTACAGCCAACGCAGAACAGATACCGAGAACCAGTACGGTTACGGGATTGTTCTTTAAAATAGGGTTTATAATAATATTCTTATCCATTACTGTAACAATTATTTGTTTTCAACTGGTGTTTCTTCAGATGCAACAACAGCCTCGCCCTCGCCAAGTGGCAATGGCATTGGAGTAGCTGCAAGAATCTGTAGAGATTTTAGGTAAGGCAGATATGCTTCAAACCACATTTTTATAGAGGCATCAAGTGCCTTGCTTGTGATTGTACCGCCAGAAATGGCATCAACTTCGTTGGTGCTGCCCTCTTTGGCTCCGCCTTTTACAATTGCTATAGAGGTAAATTCTCCGTTAGAGAAAATCTCTTTGCCTGTGAACTGCTCGGCAAATGTAGATGTTGCAATTTCGGCACCCAAACCAGGAGTTTCTCCAGAGTGATCGAATTTTACCCCTTCAACTGTATTAAAATCGGTTTTAAGTGAAATCCATCCCCAGATAGGACCCCAAAGTCCTGCTCCGTATGCAGAGAATATGTAAGCCTGTGAACCGTCGGGAAGGTCTGCTATAAAAACAGGAAGTCTGAGTTCTGCTTTAGCAGCCTCTTGTGCCTCGGGTGCAAGGGTTGCAATCTCCTTCATTTTTGCAGTCTGCTCGGCTGTGCTTATATTGAATGCCTCGCTGGCGGCAATATCAGAAGTGGCTGTGTTTATAATTTTTCCGTTGCCGTCAACCACAATAGATTCCTTTATAATTTCGTTGAAGTTGGCATCTGCTCCCAGACCTACGCTGGCAAGAAGATACTGCTGCTTCTCTTTGCTTATGTTCTCATTCTGTTTGTCTTTAAGGCTTAAAGAGACAAAAGCAAGTACAGCGGCAACTATTACAACCATAACGATTGAATAGATAATTGTATATGAATTTTTATTTGTATCCATTTCCGTTGCTATTTTTTAACTGATCTTTTGATTCTCTTTTTAATGTTGCCCTCTACCACATAGTGGTCGATAAGTGGTGCAAATGTGTTCATAAGAAGGATTGCAAGCATCATTCCCTCCGGATAACCAGGGTTAAACAGACGGATGATTACGGCAAGAGCTCCTATAAGGAAGCCGTAAATCCATTTGCCTTTCTCTGTTTGGGCAGAAGTTACAGGGTCTGTTGCCATAAATACTGCTCCAAATGCAAAACCACCCAAAACAAGATGATAGTATGCAGGAACTGCTGCAAAAGTACCAGGCTCTGCAAATCCGTTTACAAGGAAACCTGTGGCCAAAGCTCCAGCAACGCAGGAAACCATTACTTTCCAGCTTGCAACACCGGTCCAGATAAGTATAACCGCACCTATAAGTATTGCAATTGTAGATGTTTCACCAATAGAACCGGGCATGTTTCCTATAAACATTTGCATGATGCTCAAAGGTTCACCGGTTGTTGTGGTAAAGTCTACTATACCGTTGGCTGCCTGTCCAAGAGGAGTTGCTCCTGTAAAACCGTCTACGGTCTGCATTGCATTTGCTTTTGCTGTATTTAAACCCTCTATCCAGATTGTATCTCCGGAAATCTGAGAAGGGTATGCAAAGAATACGAATGCACGTGCAATAAGTGCAGGATTCCATATATTCATACCTGTACCGCCAAATACCTCTTTACCTACGATAACCGCAAATGCAACTGCAAGTGCAAGAATCCAGAGAGGAACGTCTATAGGCATAATCATAGGGATGATAATTCCCGATACAAGGAATCCTTCATTTACTTCGTGTCCGCGAAGCTGGGCCGATATGAATTCTATACCAAGACCAACTACGTAAGATACTATAATTAGAGGAAGCACTTTAATAAAACCGAACCATACTTTCTCTATGAATGTCATATCAAGACCAAAAGCTATAGAGTGCTGCTCTCCAACATTCCATATACCAAATGCCAATGCAGGAAGAAGCGATACTATAACAACGGTCATTACTCTTTTGAGGTCTACACAATCTCTGATGTGAGAACCGCTTTTTGTTACGCTGTTAGGTACAAAAAGGAAAGTCTCAAAGGCATCGAAAGTAGAGTGTAGAAAACCAAATTTACCCCCCTTGCTAAAGGTTGGCTTCATTTTTTCAACCAAATTCAATAATGCTTTCATACTACTCTGTTTTTTAAGCCATTTCTTTAATCATTAGTGCTATACCTTTAGAGATAATCTCTTGTATATCTATTTTTGAAGGGCATACATACTCGCAAAGAGCCAAATCTTCTTCTATTACCTCATAAATTCCAAGCTGCTCCATCTTGTCTATATCCTCTGCAAGTATTGCTTTTAGAAGATATACAGGATATATATCCATAGGAAGAACTTTTCCGTAAACATCAGATACCACAAAAGCCCTGCGGCCTCCATTGGTGTTTGTATCTACTTTGTATTTCTTCTTAGGGGTAAGCCACGAGAAATATGATTTTGAGAAGCTGAATTTGCCGCATCTGAAAGGTTTTGCCCAACCGAACATTTCGTAGTAGTTTCCTTCGGAAATAACGGTAACCATGTTGCTGTAGAAATCGAGAGAGCCGTTGAGCCCAACATTATTGCCGGTAAGAAGGTTGCCGCTTATATAACGGCATTCTGTTTCCTGACCAAAAATCTCAACCTCTTTTTTGCTTACTAAAAAATCAAGATCCTTAATCTGAGTACCCGGTACGCAAGTTACATAGCAAGGTTTCTCTACTCTGTTTCCGGCCACGGCAATTGTGCGGGTAACATCGTATATGCCTTGTGTAAAGAGCTTTCCTATGGCAACCAATAACATAGGGTCGATAGTCCATACAACTTCGCCTTTGTTCACAGGGTTTATGTTGTTTATCTGAACTCCCACATTTCCGGCAGGGTGCGCACCGCTGAATCCGTAAAGTTTTACGTTCTTGAGGTGGTTGAACGGAGAAGTTGCAGAAGTTTCTGCATTAATTCCAACATATACGCCGCCGTTTGTGAGTTTGTTAAGGACATCCACTGCAACCTGAATGTTTGCGGTCTCATCCTTAAGTGTGAAATTGTAATCGGGAGCAAGAGGTGCAGAGTCGAATGCCGATATAAATATGGCTTTAGGTTCGTCTGCAGGGTTTGCCACAATGCCGTAAGGCCTCTGTTTTAATGCAACCCATAATCCGCTCTCCAATAGAACAGTCTTTATCTCCTGAGCCGATGCTTTTGAAAGCTCCGGAGTATTGAATTTAATGTAATCTGTAGTTTTATCGGCTTTTACGCGAACTTCGAGCAGTTTGCGCTTCTCGCCTCTCACTACAGACTCAACAGTTCCGCTTACAGGAGAAGCAAAGCCTACCTCAGGATGATACTTGTCTAAAAACAGTATGCTGCCGGCTTTAACAGCGTCACCTTCTCTTACAAGAAGTTTGGGTGTTAAGTTCTTAAAGTTGACAGGTTTTATAGAAACAACATCTGAGACAATACTTTTTTCAATTCTAAGCTCGGCTGCTCCCTTAACAGGAATGTCCAGTCCTTTGTTTAATTGAATATGTTTTATCATTATTTCAGAAATTTTGCGCAAATGTACATAATAAATTGTAATTAATTAAGTAAAATAGAGTTTTGATTTCTTTTTTTTGAGCCGTAGATTTGCACCATTATGGAACGTGGAGAAACTAATTTGTTTAAGGGGCTTAATCCCGCTCAAAAAGAGGCAGTTGAGAATATAGATGGTGCAGCTCTTATTATAGCAGGAGCAGGCTCCGGAAAGACGCGTGTGCTTACCTGCAGAATTGCAAATATATTGAACAACGGATATGAACCGGAGCATATTCTTGCCCTTACCTTTACAAACAAGGCTTCAAGGGAGATGAAAGAGAGAATTGCAGCGGCAGTAGGCTATGCCAAAGCCCGCAGATTATGGATGGGAACGTTTCACTCTGTATTCATAAGATTCCTTAGAGAAGAGGCGGAGCTTTTGGGCTTTCCAAAAACTTTTACAATATATGATACTTCCGACAGCCGTAATGTAATAAAGGCATGTATAAAGGAGTTGCAGCTCGACGACAAAATATACAAGCTTAATGAGGTACACTCACGTATCTCTATGGCAAAAAACAATCTTGTTACAGTAGAGGCTTATTCGCGTAATACAACGGCAATCCAGAATGATGCGGCGGCCAAGAAACCGAGGATTTGGGAGATATACAGAGAGTATGCAAAAAAATGCAAGATGAGTGGAGCAATGGACTTTGACGATATATTGCTGTTTACCAATATATTGTTTAGAGATTTTCCTGATGCTTTGGAGAGAATACGCTCGCGCTTTAAATTTATTTTAGTAGATGAGTATCAGGATACCAATTTTGCACAATATCTTATTGTAAAGAAACTCGCTATGCAGCATGGCAATATTGCTGTTGTGGGTGATGACGCACAGAGTATCTACTCTTTCAGAGGGGCGAGAATTGAGAATATATTGAGCTTTAAAAAGGATTATCCTGCTGCAAAAGAGTACAGGCTTGAGCAGAATTACAGAAGTACAAGAACTATAGTTAATGCTGCCAATTCTCTTATTGCCAATAATAAGATGCAGCTTAAGAAAAAGTGTTTCTCAGAAGGGGAGCAGGGAGATAAGATAGAGCTTATAAATGCCTTTACCGAGCAGGAAGAGGGATTTATGGTTGCCTCTTCCATTATAGACAGCGTTTATAAAGAGCATCTGCCTTACAGCAGTTTTGCAATTCTGTACAGAACAAATGCGCAGAGCCGTGTTATTGAGGAGGCTTTAAGACGCAAGAATATTCCTTATAAGATTTTTGCCGGGCATTCTTTTTATGAGAGGGCAGAGGTAAAGGATATGCTTGCTTATCTTAAATTTGTTGTAAATGAAAAAGATGACCAGTCTTTTTTGAGGATTATAAATTTTCCGGCAAGAGGTATTGGCGATACAACGCTTTCGCGTTTAAAAGAGTTGGCTCTTGCCAAAAACATTACCTTGGGAGAGGCCATACGCAATGAAAATTTAGAAGAGGCTGGCATTAAGGCGGCCACTGCCTCCAAAATAAGGCACTTTATAGAGGCTGTGGCGCAGATAAGGGAGCATATAAACTCGGTGAATGCCTATGATATTGCTGTTGAGGTTAATATGAGGTTTGCAATAGTGGAGTCTATCCGTCAGGATACATCATTGGAAGCACAGAGCAGGGCCGAGAACATAGAAGAGCTGTTTAATAGTATAAAGGAGTTTGTTGAGGATGGAGAGGCCGAATATGAACAGATGGTTGCAGAGGGATATGATGCCCCTATTGTAACGCTTGATTTGTATCTTGAGAATGTTTCACTTATAAGCGATTTAGACACTAAAGAGGCCGAAGAGGATAAGAACAAGGTTTCTCTTATGACTGTGCACTCCTCTAAGGGACTTGAGTTTGAGCATGTATACATTATAGGTATGGAGGAGAATCTCTTTCCGTCTGTTGGAATGGGAAGTTCTGAGAATGAGGTTGAAGAGGAGAGACGTCTGTTTTATGTGGCACTTACACGTGCAGAAAAAAGTGTAAAACTCTCATTTGCCCATTCGAGGATGAAATGGGGTAATCATGTGAACAACCGGCCGAGCCGCTTTATAAAAGAGATAGATAAGGAGTATATACTCAATCCTTTAACGGATTTTGAAGAAGAGCTCCATACAAAATTTGATGACGACAATGAATTTGGCGGATTTGGCAGTTACAGATCTTCGGGCAGGTTGGGCGCATCAAATAGATTGGGTACGTCAAGTAGATTGGGCACTTCTGGAAAGAGCTCTACTTTAGGAAGGTTCGGCTCCTTAGGCAGAGCCGGAAATGGTGGCAGTGAGTTGAACTCAAGTAGGGTGGAACAACCGGTTCGTCAGGTTATAAAAAAGGCACCGGACCCTAATTTTGTGGCAGATTCTCCATTAAAAATAGCAGCCGGACAGACTGTTGAACACGACAGATTTGGCATAGGAAAAGTAATATCAGTTGAGGGCGATGCTCTTAATCTTAAGGCTATTGTTGATTTTAAAGATGGTGGACGAAAGACTCTCCTGCTTAAATTTGCCAAAATAAGAATAATTGAATCGTAAAATACTCTTTAAACCGTCTGAAACATCAGACGGCTAAGAATAGTCTTTTTTAGTAGTAATTTATTGCCGAATCCCAGAATTTTTTTAACAAATTTTGGGATATTTTTTTTGCTATTGTCAGAAGTTGTCAAACTTAAGGTTTTTCTTTGCAAAAATTAATGTTGCGTACTCACGAATTGTTGGAGTACAATAGTTTTATATTACACAGCCTAACATATTTATAATTAAATTTGTGGAAGTGTAGGTATAGTTATTAACTTTTTAAATGATTTGTTTTATGACACAGCTAAAGCGATTTACAAGGGTGTATCCCATCTCAAAAACATTGAGGTTTGAGTTAAAACCTATTGGAAAGACATTGGAATTTATTAAAAGCAGCGGTTTGCTTGAACAAGACAAGCATCGGGCCGAGAGTTATGTTAAAGTGAAAGATATTATCGATGAATATCATAAATTGTTTATTGATAGCGTATTAGGTGATTTTTCTTTAGAGGTGTGTAACAAAGGAATGAAGAATTCTTTGGAGGAGTTTTATTTCTACTATATGAATAATTCAAAAGATGAAGTGCAGAAACTTCACTTTGAAACCATACAAAAGAATCTGAGAAAGCAAATAGCCGAGAATTTTACTAAAAAAGATAATTTTAGCCGTATTTACAAGAAAGAACTTATCAAGGAAGATTTGGTGAATTTTGTAACCGAAGAGAAAGAGAGAGCCCTTATTAATGAGTTTAGAGATTTTACCACTTATTTTACGGGTTTCCACGAAAATAGAAAGAACATGTATTCTTCTGATGATAAATCTACAGCTATTGCCTACAGATTGATTCATGAAAATTTGCCAAAGTTTATAGACAATATGTCGGTTTTTGATAAAGTGGCAGCATCTCCTGTTGCAGAGCAATTTGCAGAGTTATATACTAATTTTAAGGAGTGCTTGAATGAGTCTGAAATATCAGAAATGTTTAAATTAGAGTATTTTAATAAAGTGCTTACACAAAAACAGATAAGCGTATATAATGCGATTCTTGGCGGCAAAGTGTTGGATGATGGTACTAAGATAAAAGGATTAAATGAATACATAAACCTTTATAATCAGCAACAAAAGGAGAAGTCTAATAGATTGCCCAAACTTAAGCCTTTATTTAAACAGATATTGAGTGACCGCAATACTATTTCATGGTTGTCGGAGCAATTTAGTTCAGATGAAATGGCATTGGAGGCAATACAGAAAGCTTATCAAGAATTGGATGAACAAGTTCTTAATAGAAACAAAGGTGGTGAGCATTCTTTAAAAGAGTTATTGCAAATGTTGGATGATTATAATCTCGATAAAATATATCTGAGCAATGACTCGCAAATTACAGATATATCTAAGAAGGTGTTTGGGCATTATGGAATTATATCTAAAGCATTATTAGAGAAATTGAAACGGGAAATTCCTAAAAAATCAAAGAAAGAGACCGATGAAGCATATGAAGAACGACTTAATAAAAAGTTGAAGTCACAAGGTAGTATTTCTATAGCTCAAATAAATGATAGTGTGCAAGATATGGGTATAGAGATACAGTATCCTATACAGAAATATTTTGCGACTATGGGAGTGATTAATGCCGATGCAATGCCTAAGGAGAATATTTTTGACCAAATAGAGATGGCTTATGCAGAAGTAAAAGATTTGCTCAACACTCCGTATCTATCATCAAAAAAATTGGCACAAGATAATGTTAATGTGGAAAAGATTAAGCATTTGTTGGATGCAATAAAAGCTCTTCAACATTTTGTAAAGCCATTATTGGGTGACGGTACAGAATCTGAGAAAGATGAAAAATTTTACGGAGAGTTTACAACTTTATGGGAAGAATTGGATAAGATAACTCCTCTATACAATATGGTACGCAATCATATAACCCGCAAGCCGTATTCAACGGAAAAAATTAAGTTGAATTTTGAAAACTCAACTTTAATGGATGGTTGGGATTTGAATAAGGAGCAGGCAAATACTACAGTTATCCTTCGTAAAGATGAGCTTTATTATTTGGCAATTATGAACAAGAAGCATAATCGCGTATTTGATGTGGAAAATTTGCCTGCAAATGGTGAGTGTTATGAAAAGATGGAATATAAGTTACTTCCCGGTGCAAATAAAATGCTTCCTAAAGTTTTCTTTTCTAAATCAAGAATTTGTGAATTTGCCCCAAGTGAACAATTGTTAGAAAATTATAAAAATGAGACTCATAAAAAAGGCGCAACATTTAATATTAATGATTGTCATGCTTTGATTGATTTTTTTAAGGATTCTATTAACAAACATGAGGATTGGAGTAAGTTCGGCTTTAATTTTTCAAATACAGATACATACGAAGATTTGAGTGGATTTTATAGAGAGGTTGAGCAGCAAGGTTACAATATTTCATTCCGCAATGTGTCGGCAGATTATATTAATTCATTGGTAGAAGAAGGTAAAATATATCTGTTTCAAATTTATAATAAAGACTTTTCACCACATAGTAAAGGAATACCAAATTTACATACGTTATATTGGAAAATGTTGTTTGATAAAAGGAATCTGTCTGATGTTGTATATAAATTGAATGGACAGGCTGAGGTGTTTTACAGAGAGTCGAGTATAGATGCTAAATTTCCTACGCATCCTGCTAATCAGCCGATTAAGAATAAAAATATATTGAATAAACGACCGTATAGTACATTTACTTACGATTTAATTAAGAATAAACGTTATACAGTTGATAAATTTCAGTTTCATGTGCCTATTACAATAAATTTTAAAAGCACCGGTAATGATAATATAAATCAGTCAGTAAATGAATATATTCAGCAAAATGATGATTTGCATATCATTGGCATTGATAGAGGTGAACGTCATCTGTTGTATTTGACTGTAATTGATATGAAAGGTCAAATTAAGGAGCAGTATTCATTGAATGAGATAGTTAATGTTTATAAAGAAAATGATTATAGTACAAACTATCATGATTTGTTATTAAAGCGTGAAGAAGAGAGAATGAAAGCTCGCCAGAGTTGGCAAACAATAGAGAGTATTAAGGAGTTGAAGGAGGGGTATTTAAGTCAGGTAATTCATAAAATTTCTGAACTGATGGTAAAGTATAATGCCATTGTTGTACTTGAAGATTTGAGTATGGGATTTATGCGTGGAAGACAAAAAGTTGAATCTTCTGTATATCAGAAGTTTGAAAAGATGTTGATTGATAAGCTCAATTATTTGGCAGATAAGAAGATAAATCCGGAAGATGAAGGAGGTATACTGAATGCTTATCAATTAACCAGTAAGTTTACGAGTTTTCAGAAAATTGGAAAACAAAGCGGATTCCTTTTCTATACACAGGCATGGAATACCAGTAAAATAGACCCTGTAACAGGATTCGTTAATTTATTTGATACGCGTTATGAAACTCGTGAAAAAGCTAAAGTTTTCTTTTCTAAATTTGATTTTATACGGTATAATGCTAAAAATGATTGGTTTGAGTTTGGTTTTGACTACAATAATTTTACAGCAAAAGCAGAAGGAACATGTACAAATTGGACGCTATGTACTGTTGGAAAGCGTATTGAAACGTTCCGTGACGAGAATAAAAATTCACAATGGGTAAGTAAGGAGGTTAATCTTACAGATAAGTTTAAGAATTTTTTTGCTAAGTATCAGATAGATATTAATGATAATCTTAAGGAAGCAATAATACAACAGAATAACGCAGGCTTTTTTAATGAAATATTAAATTTATTTAAACTTACTCTGCAGATGCGAAATAGCATGATTGGAACAGATGTTGACTATTTGCAATCTCCTGTTGCAAATGCAGAAGGTGTGTTTTATAATAGTGAAACTTGTAGCGATTCTTTACCAAAGAATGCCGATGCAAATGGTGCATACAATATTGCTCGTAAGGGTTTGTGGATTGTTCGTAAAATTAAGTCTTCTAATGATTTGAAAAAAATAAATCTGGCTATTAGTAATAAAGAATGGCTGCAATTTGCTCAAAACAAACCATACCTTAATGATTGATTTTGATGGATGATTATATCTCCATATCAATGCTGAATGATTTTATCTTTTGTCCATATTCCATATACTTGCATAATGTGTATATGGATATGGATGAAGGATTGTATCATGCCAAACCTCAGACACGTGGCAGAATTGCTCATGAAACAATAGATTGTAAGACAGCAAGTAATCGTAGAGATGATTTGCTCTCGTTGCCTGTTTATTCTTCTCGATATAAATTAATGGGAAAAATTGATATATACCGTATAAAAGAGAAATTGTTAATAGAGCGAAAATATCAATTAAAACAAATATTTCAGGGACAGATATATCAATTGTGGGCTCAATATTTTTGTATGTTGGAAATGGGATATGATGTGGAACGAATTGCTTTTTATGAAATTTCAACTAACAAAATGATACCTGTTCCTATCCCGGCTGAAAAAGATGTAGCCCAATTCTCGGTTTTTATTAAAAGTTTTCATCTGTTTAATCCTGCAGAGCCTATTCATATAAATTCAAATAAATGCAAGCATTGCATATATTGTAATCTATGCGATAAAACCAAAGAAGAAAATGTTTACCAATAAAGATATAGAATACAGAACTATCTATGTGATAAACTGCATAAAAGATAGAAACTTACGTGTAAGTAACGGTGAACTTTTGCTCGAAGAGATGGAAGAGAAAAAGACTTTAACAAAACTTCCTTTTCAAAAAATTCTGGCGTTGTTTGTTGTAGGGCATATTCATATAACTACTCCATTAATTGATAAGTGTAAGAAGTTTAATGTGTCATTAGTGGTAATGAAGCCTTCGTTTCGTTCTGTCTTTTTTTGGTCAAATTCGGCAGAAGCAAATTATCTGTTAAGACAAAAGCAATATAAAGTGCCACAAGAAGATATAACTATTGCTAAATGGATTGTATACAATAAGATAAAAAATCAACTAACTCTTTTACAAAAGTCGCGTAAAAGCGATGCCTTAACTACTAAAGCTAAAGATATATGTAAAAGAGCTATATCTCATTTTTTAGAACAGGTTACAGATTATAATAAATTAATGGGTTTGGAAGGATATATCTCTAAAGTTTTCTTTGCTGCTTATTATCAAGACTTGGGATGGACATGCCGTAGACCAAGAGCAAAGAATGATGTTATTAATACAACATTGGATATAGGGTATACCATGTTATTTAACTATATTGAATGTTTTGTTAGAATGTTCGGATTCGATATTTATGTTGGAGTATACCATCGTCTGTGGTTTAAACGTAAATCTCTAATTTGTGATATGGTTGAACCATTTCGTTGCATTATAGATAGAACTGTTCGTGCAGCATATAATAGAAAGCAGTTTACACCTAAAGATTTTACAGAGAATAAAGGTGAATACAGATTAAAAATCGATAAAAATTCGTATTACACCAAAGTCTTTTTTGATGCGCTCATACCGTATAAGACAGAAATCTTCAAGTTTATTCGTTCTTACTACATGTGTTTTATGCAAAATAAAGATATTGTTATATATCCAAAATTTGAGATATAAAATGTTGGTTATCAGTTATGATATAAGTAATACGAAATTACGAACCCGTTTTGCAAAGATGCTAACAAAAAATGGAGCTATTCGTTTGCAATATTCTGTATACGAGGTTAATAATACTGTTAGAGAAATGGAAAATCTAATGATTAAAATAGAACAGTTTTCTAAAAAAATTACCGGAGCAGATAGTGTAATTATTTTTGATGTTTCCAGTGTTAAATTAAAAAAATATGGAAACGCAATTCATAGAGATGTAGACATTGTGTATTTATAGCCTTTA
Organism: uncultured Muribaculaceae bacterium; assembly: GCA_964621625.1. Taxonomy (GTDB): domain Bacteria; phylum Bacteroidota; class Bacteroidia; order Bacteroidales; family UBA932; genus Egerieousia. The sequence goes on from CAZULV010000005.1 coordinate 108,226, forward strand.
TGCAATCGTCGGTCTGTACAATAAATGCCGCCCTGTGTAAAATGTTGATACTTAGGCATTTTGTGTTTGTGTTGCTGTTTTGAATTATCTAAGGGGAGGTAATAAACATAGAAAATAATGTAGATAAATTTTTGATTAATAGCATATAATACCTA